>NZ_JAMYFE010000086.1 GCF_024129865.1 Stieleria tagensis
AGCGAGGGATCCCGCTAACACCCTAAATCCCTCGCTGACGCGTCGGGTTACCGTAAAAGCGCAACTTCAAAACTTACGCGTCGGGTTGTGATGAAAATCGCTGGCTTCAAAACGGCAGAACCGGGCTGAGAGAATCCGGCTACGGGAGGACGACTGTGCTACGCGATTGGCGTGGGCGCGGGTAAATCCTCTGAATCGTCGCGGATGAAATACACCCAGATCAATCCGGCGATCGAAAGGCACAGCACACACACACTGACCCACTGCGAGATCGTGAGTGTGGTATTGAATTGACCGGATTCATCGACGCGAACCATTTCCAGCACGAATCGCAACACCGCGTAGGATGCAAACCCCAGGAACATCAATGCACCGCTGCGATGGATCACCAGGGACAACAGACACAGCAGTCCACACAACGCCAGCGCCGACAGACTGCTGATCGGCTGGGCGGCCCGCACCGGCAGCGCGCGCGGTGGCAATTGATCTGGCGACAGGACATAGGTCTTGCCCGAAACCCGCATCATCCACCCCGGCTGGATTTGTTCGAACGCCAAATCGGGATCGGCGTCTTGGAACGGGCGGCGATCAAAATCACCGGCTTCAAAAACGTCTCCGACCTTGATCCCTAACTCATCGGCAACACTACCTGCGGCCACCGACTCGATCACTCCGCTCCGCTCGGCGATCTGCATCCCCAACAGTTCGCCACTGGTCAGTTGTTCCTGGTAGACCTTGGTGATGGGTGGGAAGTGCAACGCTGCCCAGCCCTCGTCACAACGTCCACCGTAACAGCAGCCGTTCAACAAACATCCGAGTCGACCAAAGAACACGCCCAGGAAAATACAGGGCACGATCGCATCGCCTAGACGCAGCACGGGGACCTTGCGACGCAGCGTAAAAATCATGAACGCCAAAAAACCGCCGATGAAGGAACCGTAGACGACCAGGCCTCCCTCGGTGAACGCCAACATATTCTTGATCGTTTGCAGCGTCGTGTCGGCGATGAAACCGTCGCGGTATTGAATGACGTAGAACAACCGGGCGCCGATGATTCCACCGATGAACACCCACGGCGTCAGCGCGTAGATCAAATCCGGATCCAGACCGCTGCGGCCACTGCGATAGGCCGCCAGCGCCACGGCGCTCATCACTCCGCAGACCAGGAACACGCCGTAACCTCGAATCGCCATCCCAACCGGATCACCGTTGACGTTTTCCAACTCCACGCCGGGCAGCACCACCGTCAGCAGCACCGCGGCGATTCCCCAAAACAGGCCTTCACCGGCCAGCACCTGTGAGACCGACGGTGGCCGGTGTTCGCCGTCTTGGTTGCCATAGCGGTCGTATTGCCGTTTGGCCCAAACCAATCGCGCGACCAAGGCAATCAGCAAAATGGCCAGCGCCCACCCGAGTCCAAACACCGGAATTCCGGCGATTTCGTGGGGGATAAAAAACAGGGTGCGGCGCATGGAAAACCACTGCGGGGGGGATGGAGAGGGGGCCGGCGACATTGCTCTAGACCACGATCGCCCACCTTTTCTACGCTCTGAACCGTGAAAATGTCTAGATCACCGTCCGATCCACCAAGTCACCGTCGAGAACGTTCCTAGCATGCGGCATTCACAACAGCACACCCAGAGTTCGTCCGGCCAGCCCCGGCGACTGCAGCGTCGCCCCCGTTGGCGAATGATTCCAATGTCGTTGGCTCCATTGACTCTGGTGTGGCTGGCCTTGGTTCCTCGCTTAGCGATTGCCGACGATCCGCCCGCCGCATTTCAGGTCACGATTGAGATCTTGGACGCTGAATCAGGCCAACAGCTCGACCGGCATTTGGTGCTGTTTGACGACGGCAAAGCGTATGACTTTGCACTCTCCGAACCGCGTGACGTCACCGTGGTTGATCCGGTTGCATCCAAAGTGATTCTATTGTCGCGGTCGACCCACGAGAAAACCACGATTAACAATCAAGACATCGTCAACGCGTCAGCACGAGTCCGGCTATACGCAAAAAACGAAGGCATCGAAGAACGATTGGGCATGGCCGCCGCTCCCGAGTCAAAACCCGATCCTGCGCCGGGACAAAAGGGTTACCGCGTGACATTCGCCGGCTACCGCTATGACGCCACAGCCACCACGCCGACTTCGCCGATGCAGCCCGAGCGGTTTGCCGAATTCACCGACTGGGTCGCCCGCGTGAATCTGATCCGCAGTTTGGGCACGCCGCCGTTTGCGCGGATGAAACTCGGCCGCACCATCGGCAACGACGGCCTGGTCCCGAGCAACATTTTGTTGCGAATCGAGTCTGACGGCCAACAGCGCACGCTCGAGTCGCGTTACACGTTCAAAGACCAATTGAGCGACGCCGGCAAAAAACGGATCAACGAAGCCGCCAGCATGCTGGAACTGTATCGCGAAGTCCCGCTGGAATCATTCCCTCGCTAGGATTTGCAGCCGAGCGACAAACCATCCAACATCTGTGCCGCAGCGTCACTCTTATTCAGCACGTAATAGTGGATTCCCGGCACGCCGTTTTCGATCAGATCGATCGTTTGCATACGGGCATGGTCGACACCGATATTGAATTGATAGTCCGCATCGTCACTTGAATTCATCGAGGCAGCCATGTCATCGGGAATCCGTGCCTTGCACATTCCGGCGATTCGCTGAGCCTGTTTGAAATTGGTCACGGGCAAGATGCCGGGTACGATCGGGATGTTGATCCCGGCGGCTTGGCAGGCATCACGGAACCGATAAAAATCGATGTTGTCGTAGAACAGCTGGGTCACGATCACGTCGGCGCCGGCGTCGACCTTGCGTTTCAGATTGTCCAAATCCGTTTGCGCGTCGGGCGCTTCTTGGTGGATTTCGGGATAACCTGCCACAGCGATCCCGAAATCGCCTGGATAGCTGTCTTGGATCAATTCCACCAATTCATTGGCATAGCTCAGACCGCCTTCGACCGCTTCGAACGTTTCACTGCCTTTGGGTGGATCGCCGCGCAGGGCAACGATGTAATCCGCGCCACGCCGTTTGGCTTCGCCCAAATAATCACGCAGGGCTTCGACCGTCAGGCCCACACAGGTCAGGTGTGACGCGACCGGCAGTCCGGTGATCTGACGCACCCGTTGGACCACATCCAGAGTTCTCGATTGCGTGGATCCGCCGGCCCCGTAGGTACAGGTGAAAAAACTAGGACCGAACGCATTCAGACGCTCCACATTCTTTTCCAACAACGCCATCCCCTCGTCGGTCTTCGGGGGGAACAGTTCGAATGAGATGGCACAGTTTTCACTGTGGAAATGATCGGAAAGTTTGATCGTGGAACTCATCAAAGACCGGCAATGCAGTGGGAACGATTGGGGGAACCAGCGGTAGAGCGAAGCGGACAGCTCTCCCCTTGGCGTTAAAAATCCGCCTCTATTGTAGCCCCTGAGTTAAATACGCAATCCGTGCAATGCAATTGATTGCAGGATTGCCTAATCCGCACAACTGACCAAGCCGTGATGGCGACCACTGGCCGCCGTTAAGGGCCAATTCTTGACCCCCGCTCCCGCCCCGCCTAGACTCCCCGCTCTCGATGAACCAACGCCAATGGCTCTGTTGAACGCCTGCAACGATCGACGCCCGGGGCGTCTCACTGTTTCATCGCCGCCATCCGACTTTCCGTTTGCCCTCGCACGGTGCCTCCGTTGATCGACGTCATTTCGCCAGTTTTGCACGCTCCCGTTGGTCTCTCCAGCCTGTTTCATTTCTCGCTGCACACACTTTCTGGCAGTGCCCTGTTGGCTCAATCCGAAGCGGCGGCGGAATCGGTCGCTCCGGTACCGGCGGGGCCGCTGATCGCGCTGCTGGTGTTTGGGATCGCACTGTTGCTGGTGTTGATTCTGCAACTGAAACTGCAAGCGTTTTTGTCGCTCTTGGTTGTTTCGGTGGTCGTTGCGGCGTCCAGTCGGTTGGTGAACCCCCACGCGGTACCGATCACCCAAGTCGCCGACACGATTGTGCAAAGCATGGGCAGCGCGCTAGGATTCATTGCCACGATCATCGGGATCGGCGCCATCTTTGGTGCGATTCTGGAACACAGCGGCGGCACACAGTCGCTGGCGAACAATCTGGTGCGAATATTTGGTCCCAAGCGCGCTTCATGGGCGATGCTGCTGACCGGATTCATCATTTCGATCCCGGTCTTCTTGGATGTCGCACTGGTGATCCTCGCGCCGTTGCTGTTCGCGTTGGCCCGCGACACCAAGCGACCGTTTCTGCATTTTGGACTGCCGCTGGTCGCCGGAATGGCTGTCACCCATGCCTTTGTGCCGCCGACCCCCGGCCCGGTCGCGGTCGCCTATCTGCTGGGCGTGAATTTGGGCTGGGTGATCTTGTTTGGTGTGATTGTGGGGCTGCCGACAGCCATTTTATGCGGGCCATGGATGTGCATCAAATTGTCCAAAGGCATCCATATTCCGATCCCCGAGGCCCCGATCGTCTCCGACGAAGACAACGTCGAATTGCCGTCATTTGGGTTCATTCTGTTTTTGATTGTGCTGCCGATCGGCATGATTTTGGCAAACACGATCGTCGAACAGTGGGTCGCGTCGGGGCTGCCCGAAGGACTGACGCGCGACCAACGATCATTACAACTGACCGCGGCGCTGGCCGATGCGTCGCCGCTGGTCCAAGCGATTACATTCATCGGACACCCGGTGATCGCGTTGCTGACCGCAACCCTGGTCACCCTGTATTTCCTTGGCACACGCCGCGGCGTGGATCGCAACACCCTGCTGGAAATTTCCACCAAAGCACTCGGCCCGGCAGGCATCATCATTCTGATCACCGGCGCCGGCGGCGTGTTCAAGGGTGTGCTCAAAGCCACCGGGATCACCGACGCCTTGGAAGTGTTGTTCACCGATTCTGGGATCTCGGTGCTGTTGTTGGCATGGCTGTTCGCCACGCTGATCCGAATCGCCCAAGGCTCGGCGACCGTCGCAATGCTGACCGCGGCCGGATTGATGGCGAACTTTGTCACCGACATGAATCAACCGCAATTGGCGCTAATCACGGTCGCGATTGCCGCCGGTGCCACTGGGTTTTCACACGTCAATGATTCCGGGTTCTGGATGATTTCACGCTACTTCCAGATGTCCGAAGGCCAGACGCTACGCACCTGGGGAGTGCTGACCACGATGATCTCCGTGATCGGATTCTCCATCGCCATGATCCTGTGGCAATTCGTCGGCTGAATCGCCAGCGCTTTCAATGGCGGTGCTTTCAGTGATAGCCGGCTGCGGGTCGGCATCATCTTGAGCGACCGGTGTCGGCCCGGCGACGGCCACTCGCTGTCGCAAGAACAACGGCACCAGCAACACCCCCGCCGCGGCTGCGATGATGACGTTGCGGCTGCTTTGGTCGCTCGGCCAGTAAGGATCACTCCACAGCATTCGCCACAGCGCCAGATGCAACGTGGTCGCCAGTGGCAGCGCAAACGAGAACGACTCCATCGCACCGCGCGCCGCAATCTGGCCTTTGGGACCATCGTTAATGGGGATCCAGTTCAACAGCGGACGCGTCAGGAATGCCAGAATTGCCGACGCGATCACCAGTGCGGGCATGGATTGCCAACCGATCAAGATCGCTGGAATCGACAGCATCACGATCAGGTCAACCAGTCGCGCGGTGCCACTGCCGAGCGGATTCAGTTTCAGGTCCGCCGACGGACACAGCCCCTTGGCCAGCACCCGGCCGAACAACGCCGCGGCGACCAAGGCCGTCACCACTCGCATCACCGCATCAAAGTACAGCCCGTGGGGCGACCAAAGAGAGGGTCGCGTGGTTTGCCAGGGCACGATCATCAACGTGGGAAACGCCAGCATCGGCACGATCGCGGCGAGGGCTGCGAAAACGGTTAAACCGTTGGGCAGTCGCGCGCCGTCGATGCGAATCAATGCCATTCCCCACAGCGTCGACAGCAGCACCGCGTGGTAAGTCAAAATCCCCAACAAAATCGGTGTGACGTGCGGAGCCCAGAGGGGGCCACCGTGCCAATGCATGATCTGGCCTGGCAACGACAGCGAGTAAATTTCGCAAACGCCCACCACGGTCAGCGAGATTCCCACCAACGCTTCGACGATCGGATAACGGCGTGAAATCGGCAGAGAACAAAACCGGCAGCGTCCGCCCAGGGAAATCCATCCCAGCACAGGAACGTTGTCACGGCTATTCAGCGTGCACGCACAACGCGGACAACGCGATCGCCCGCCGATGCTTTCACCGCGAGGCAGCCGCCAAGCAACGACATTCAAGAAACTGCCGATCGAACTACAGAAGTAGATCAACCAGCTAACGATTGTGGCATCGATCAGCCGCGGCACGATCAAATCGGCGAACGAATATTGTGGATAAATCTGTGCTTGGAACCAGGCCAGCCCCACCACATAGCCGGCCAGCAGTGCGGCCAGCCACGCCAGCACGCCCAGCAGCGGCAACTTCTTACGCAGTCGATGTCGATTCAAGTTGTCAAATCCAATTGATTGTCCGCCGGACGATTCGGGCTGATTGCCGCTTGCTGGCACTCCATACTGATCACAGGCCACGCTTGTTCTACACTCGCTCCATCATCCATTGCCACCATGCCAGTTCCTGCGATCCGCATCACCGCAGCCAATTCGCATCCGATCGCCGACGACCGCGACTATGTGCTGTATTGGATGATCGCCAGCCGACGAGCCCGCTACAATTTTGGACTACAGCACGCCGTCGACCAAGCGCGTCGACTGGGCAAGCCACTGCTGATCTTCGAACCGCTCCGCGTACGCTATCGCTGGGCAAGCGACCGGATCCACCATTTCATCATCCAGGGAATGCGTGACAACCAGGCGGCCTTTGCCGACCGCCCTGTCACGTATTTCCCTTACGTTGAACCCAAGCCCGGGCGGGGATCGCCACTGTTGGCAAAGCTAGCCCAAAACGCCTGCACGGTGGTCACCGATCAGTACCCCTGTTTCTTTTTGCCGCGGATGATCGATGCGGTCAAAGATCGCTTGCCGGCGGCGCTGGAACTCGTTGACAGTAATGGCGTCGTGCCGCTGGCGCTGCCCGAGCGAACCTTCACCGTGGCACACAGTTACCGCCGTTGGATGCAGAAAAACATTTTGGATTGTCTGGTCGATATGCCGGTCGACGATCCGCTGGCGGATCTGGACTTGCCGACGCTCAAGGCATTGCCGTCGGCGGTCCAGCGGCGCTGGAAACCGGCCCAGATCGACGCCTTGCTCGATGACGGCGGCCTAGCATCCCTCCCCATCGATCACTCCGTTCCCCCCAGCCCGGTAGTCAGCGGCGGCAGCGTCGCGGCGACAGAGCGGCTGGAGGATTTTATTGTCAACCAGCTTGGTAAATACGGCGACGACCGAAACCACCCGGACGAAAACGCCACCTCCGGTCTCAGCCCCCATCTGCATTTTGGCCACCTTGCAGCTGCCGAAGTGGTCCAACGGCTACTGGATCAAGAAAACTGGACTCCCGACCAGGCCGCTGATGCAAACGGCAAAAATCACGATTTCTGGAACACCAGTCCCGCCGCCGAAGCGTTTTTGGATCAGATTTTGACCTGGCGCGAGATGGGATTCAATTTGGCGTTTCGCGAGCCCCAGCGGTACGACCAATTGGAATCACTGCCCGACTGGGCGTTAAAATCGCTGGCGGAAACGGCCGATGATCCGCGTCCGCAGCTTTATTCGCTGGAACAATTCGAAACCGCCCAGACACACGACGAAGTCTGGAATGCCGCCCAGCGGGAATTGGTCCAGACCGGGGTGATGCACAACTACATGCGGATGCTGTGGGGCAAAAAAATCTTTCATTGGACCCCCACGCCGGACGAGGCACTGCGGATCATGATCGAGCTGAACAACAAATACGCCTTGGACGGCCGCGACCCCAATTCGTACAGCGGCATCTTTTGGGTGCTCGGCCGCTACGATCGGGCTTGGGGGCCGCAGCGGCCTGTTTTCGGCAAACTTCGCTACATGACCAGTGACAGCGCCCGCAAGAAATTGCGAATGACGGATTACCTGCAACGTTTCGGAGAACCCTCTTAGCCCCAATTCGTCACGCCAGCACCGCGCCAATCAGCCGGCATGCGCTAGCGTCCGGTTCCGCGGGGTCACGCACTATCTGCAACAACGAACCGTGAGCGAGCGCTCAACGGCTGATGAATCTGGCTGATGAATCTCTGCGTTCAGACTGCAAATGCCGGCCCAAAAACGCGGCCCTGAGGCAGGAAATGCTGCGATTACTCAAACCGGGTCGGTTTCAGGGCTGAAAACAGTGAAAAGCCCTTGCCGATTGGCAACGCTGCCGATACCCTTCCGAATTCGCCGCCGAAGGTCCGACAACGATCTTTTTGCAGCGGCAAACTCGCGAACTCGATCAGCTCTGCGTCCAAGCGAAATTGTGCCGTCCTATCCCGACTGCATCGCAGCCGGAGGCGTGATTTTTCAGCGAGCTTTCACATTGTTGTTCGCCCAACCGCACATTTTCCGTTTTCAGTAGAACTGTTCCCGTGACTGCGCAACCTACCTACATGGCCAAAGCCGGCCAAGTTGAAAAGAGCTGGCACCTCGTCGATGCATCCGATGAAGTCCTTGGTCGTTTGGCCAGCGACATCGCCGTCGTCTTGATGGGCAAGCACCGCCCCGAATACACGCCACACGTTGATTGTGGTGATTTTGTGATCGTCACCAACGCTGAAAAAGTTGGCATGACCGGACGCAAAATGGACGTTCGTCACTACACTTGGTACACCGGTCACCCGGGATTGCGACTGGAAAGCTACGGCGATCGTCAGCAACGCAAACCGGAAGATTTGATCTACCACGCTGTTCGCCGCATGCTGCCAAAGAACAAGCTGGCTCGACAAATGATCAAAAAGCTAAAGATCTACACGGGTCCGGATCACCCGCACATCGCACAAGACCCGAAGCCGTTGGCTCGCAAAGGCAAAAAGATCTCCTCGTAAGAGTTCTCGCAGCCAGTGATCGGCCATTCCCCCCTCTATTGACTCATTAAATTAATTGTACTGAT
The DNA here is from genome assembly GCF_024129865.1 of Stieleria tagensis. Classification (GTDB taxonomy): domain Bacteria; phylum Planctomycetota; class Planctomycetia; order Pirellulales; family Pirellulaceae; genus Stieleria; species Stieleria tagensis. The sequence continues at coordinate 9,082 of NZ_JAMYFE010000086.1, forward strand.
GTCCCTGATCAAAAAAGACAAGATCAATGGCGACGCCCTCGGAACCGGGCGACGAAAGAGCAGCGTTGCACGTGTGCGGGTCCGCAGCGGTGAAGGCAAAATCTTGATCAATCGCAAGCCGCTTGACGAGTACTTCGTGAATGACCAAGACCAAACTGCGATCAAGCAGGCGTTGGTCGCCACGGAGCTCGAAGGCAAATTGGACGTGTTGGTTCGCGTCAATGGCGGCGGGCTGACCGGACAAAGTGGCGCCGTGCGAATGGGACTGGCCCGAGCATTGGTTAGCTATGACGAATCGCTGCACGATGCTCTGCGTGACGGCGGATTCCTGACGCGAGACTCGCGTATGAAGGAACGAAAGAAACCTGGTTTGCGTGGTGCCCGTCGTGGTGTCCAGTTCAGCAAACGATAACCCCTAGGAAATCAGTTGGGAAAGAAAGAAGAAGCATTCGAAGTCGAGGGTACGGTTACCCAAGCCCTCGCCAACACCCGGTTCCGAGTCCAATTGGAAACCGGCAACGAAGTGATGGCGCACGTCGCCGGACGGATGCGCAAGCACTTCATCCGCATCGTGCCCGGCGACAAGGTTCGTGTCGAACTGTCGCCCTATGACCTGACCAAAGGTCGGATCACGTACCGAGAACGGTAGCCCGCCCCCACTTCCACGATCGGGTGCGTCGATCTTCCGGCGCCCTGCCTGTCACCGCCGCGCTGGGTCGGATCAACCCCAGCCCCTTGCAACGATGACAAGCGATCTCGATTCCATTCTGGATGTTGCCAAGTCCGCGGCCGCTGCCGGTGGGCACGTGCTGAAACGCTACTGGCGTGACGGCGTCGAACTGCGCGATAAATCCGCCAACGGTGGCAAGACCTATGACCTGGTCAGTGACGCCGACCTAGAAAGCCAGGCCGTGGTCGCTGGCGTGATCTCGGAAGCCTTTCCCGATCACGAACTGATGGGCGAAGAAGACCTGGTCGGTGACACCACCGCCGAGCATCTGTGGGTGATCGACCCGCTTGACGGCACCAATAATTTCGCACATCACATTCCGCATTTTGCGGTTTCCGTCGCCTACTATCGAAACCAACGGCCCGCGGTCGGCGTGGTGCTGAACCCGATCAGCGGCGACCTGTACACCGCAACGTTTGGTGGTGGAGCCTTTCATAACGACGCGCCGATCAAAGTCTCCGGCGCCCCGTCGCTTTCCAACGCCATCGTCGGCTGTGGGTTTTACTACGACCGCGGCGAGATGATGCGGTCCACCCTGGCAGCGGTCGAAGAATTTTTTAGCCACGACATCCACGGCATTCGCCGGTTTGGTGGCGCGGCGCTTGATTTGTGTGCCGTGGCCAGCGGAATGTTTGGCGCCTTTTTCGAATACAAACTCTCGCCTTGGGACTTTGCCGCCGGTCAATTGATTTTGACCGAAGCCGGCGGAACGATCACAGACGGTCGCGGGCAACCATTGGGGCTGGTGCAATCGAGCATCGCAGCGTCCAACAGCACGCTGCACGATGCCGTGTTGGCGATCACCGCTAAACACCATCCCTAACGGTCAGCGAAAGCAACGGACGATGCCGTTGTCATCCGCGACGAACAACTCGGTGTCCGTTACCGCGACGCCCGCCGCGAAACCACCGCGGATTTCGAACACCCAGCGCTCTGTTCCGTCGGCCAACGACAATCGCAGCAACCGTCCATCGGTGGCCGGTACCCAAACATCATCGCCAGCGATGACCGGTGACGCATCGGCACGCCGTTTCAGTGTGTGACGCCAAATGCGTTTTCCCGTCGTCAGGTCAATTGCGTCGACGTGTTTACGCTGACTGCTGACGACGGCCACATTGCCCGCGATCGCGGCGCTGCTACGATACTCCTGCGATTGTTCCATATCTTCATAGCGCCAACGTTGCTGATTGGCTTTCCAATCGAACCCAAACACCGATCCGTCCATCACCGGAACGACCGCAAAATCGCCTTGAATCGCGGGCGTGCTGCCGGTCGGCCCCGCCAGCGGCAATGGCTCGCCGACCGCCTTGCCAGTTTCTAAATCGACCACGTGCAGTTTGGCATCACAGCCGCCCAAAAACGTCAACTGCCCCGCGACGGTCGGCGAACAGCGAATTTGATCATCCGCCTCGTAGGTCCATTGTGGTTTTCCATCGGCAGCGGCAAAGCAATAAAGCTTTCCGTCCTGGCTGGCCACCAACACGTTGTCCTTGTAGAGCGCCGCTGCGCCGCTGATTTCACCCGCGGTGGTTTGTGTCCAGCGCTGCGTTCCATCGGCAATCGCCAGCGCATACACATTTCCTTCGATGTCACCGATGATCAGTTGCTGGTCGGCAACAATTGGCGCGGCGAGAAATCCGGTGTCAAAACTTTTTTTCCAGACCAGCGTCCCGTCCTGTCGCGAGAGGGCGTAAACCGTGCCCATCACATCGGCGGTGTAGACCTGGTCGCGACTGACAACCGGAGTCGTCTCGATGGCTTCATCAGCTTTATATTCCCAGGCCACCTTCAATTCGGCCGGCAACTGGGACGCCGTGGCTCCCGACGCCGCTGCATCACCACGGGGGTACAACCAATCTGCCCCCCATGATTGATCTGCGACTAGACTGCACAGGATGAACCCCGCGGCAATCCAAACGCTCTGGAACAAAGCGGAAGGTGCGCCCGACGTCCGTAGGCCTGTGGTGGGAAAATGGATCATTGACATGGTCAAAAAACGGTTGGGGTGACGGGATGACGCCTATTCTTCCGGCAGACTCATTGCAGCAGATGGTAAGAAATCAAAAACCCCCCTGCTCGATGCAAACTACCCGATCTATTATACGCACTCGTCATTCCAGACACCGTGCCCGATTTCCTTTCTTTGACATCACCACTCCATGATTTGTGTTAGCCTCGGTCGCAGCCGCCACACGCGGATGATTAACGAACACAAAGAGCTCGTGAAACAAGGGGCCGAACTCGTCGAATTGCGTCTGGATTACATCGGCCGCGCCGTCAATTTGTCACGGCTGATGGATGATCGCCCTGGTCCGGTGGTGATGACGGTACGCCGCCGCCAGGATGGTGGGCGGTGGACGAAAAGCGAGCAAGACCGATTGATGCTGCTGCGTTCGGCAATCGTCGCCGGCGCGGAATACGTTGATATCGAAGCCGATATCGCGTCTCAAATCCCGCGATACGGGAACACCAAACGGATCATCAGTTACCACGATTTTTCCGGCACTCCGGATAATCTGGAAGACTTGCATGCTGCGATGGCGGAGGAGGACGCCGACATCGTCAAAATTGCAACCATGGCGAATTCGTTCACCGACAACGTTCGCATGTTCGAGCTGATCCGCAACGCCAAAGTGCCAACGATCGGTCTGTGCATGGGCGAGATCGGATCGATCACGCGGATCCTAGCCAATCGCTTCGGCGCGCCATTTACCTATGCCACGTTCAGCACGGATAAAACAATGGCCCCCGGCCAGCTGAACTGGAAAGAAATGAGCACGATGTACGATGTGAAAAACATCAACAGCGAAACCGAGTTGTTTGGTGTCATCGCCGACCCGGTCGCACACAGCTACAGTCCGATGATTCACAACGCTGCTTTTAAAGCGGAAGAGATGAACGCCCGCTACCTGCCGTTGCGGGTGCCGCACGACGATTTGCATAACTTCATGAATGGGGTCAATGACGTCGGCATTCGCGGTGTCAGCATTACGATTCCACACAAAGAACGTGCGCTCGATTATTGCAACCAAGCCGAATCGAGCGCCACGGGAATCGGTGCAATCAACACCATGGTGTTTCACGAAAATGACCGACTCGGTTACAACACCGACTACCGTGCCGCGATGGATTGCATTGTCGAACTACTCGACAAAAAAGATCATCCCAAAGAAAACGCGTTGCAAGGTGTCACGACGATGGTGTTGGGTGCCGGTGGTGTGTCGCGAGCGATCGCCTGGGGATTAAAGCAACGGCAAGCGGACGTCGTCGTGACATCGCGGACTGAGGAACGCGCCCGACTGCTGGCATCGGACATCGGTTGCCGCGTGGTCCCGTGGGAAGACCGGCACAACCAAAAAGTGCAACTGTTGATCAACGGCACACCGGTTGGCATGCACCCCAACGTCAATTCATCGCCCTTCAATGCATCGGCGCTGAACCAATTCATGGTTGTGTTCGATACGGTTTACAATCCCGAAAACACATTGCTGATCAAATACGCCAAGCGCGCCCAGTGCCGCGTGATCACCGGCATTGACATGTTTGTTCGCCAGGCTGCCTATCAGTTCAAATTGTTCACCGGCAAAGACGCCCCGACGGCATTGCTGCGGAAAACAATCAAACAGGCAACCAACCCGGTCCAAGTTCACTGAGGATGGCTTGACGTGATGAACCCTGAACCGCCTCCCACGCATCCGCTGCCTGATTCATTGGAATTGCGTCAAGCATTACCGGACGACGTCGCCGCGATCCACGCGATGCTGCGACCGTTCGTCATGCAGCGATTGCTGCTCTCGCGGACACAGGCCGAATTGGTCGAATTGACACGTCACGGATTCGTGGCGATGGAGAAAACAGACGCATCAGACCAAACAGGATCCGCCGCCGTTGAACGCTGTGTCGGGTTCGCAGCGGTCGAGGTCTACAGCGCCAAGCTGGCCGAACTACAGTGTCTGGCGGTTCACACGGATTACCAGCGGTTCGGCGTCGGCAAACGACTGGTGCAAATGTGTGTGGATCGCGCCGCCGGATTGGGCGTGATGGAAATCATGGCAATCAGTTCGTCCGAGTCCTTTCTGCAGAACTGCGGATTCGATTACTCGCTGCCGGATCAAAAACGAGTCTTGTTCCGCCAGCTTCGCCCGCGACCCTACGAAGATCGTTAGGGAAGTTCTCGCACACGCAATTTGCGAAATTGGATCGGCGACCCCTCGCTTTCTAAACACAGGTAACCGCTGGCAGGTGACACCCCGTTTCCACCGGAAACCTCTTCGCCATTGACCCACAAGCGGACTTCGCCGTTGATCGCGCGAATGTAGTAGTGGTTCCAGCTCCCATGACCATTGCACAGGTGCTTGCGTGGGAAACTGCGTTGGCCATTCGGCGACGTCGGTGGAAACGGCTTGAGATCTCTGCCGGCGCCAAACACATCGCCATTGGTGCCAAACCAGTCCGTTGGCTTTCCCCTGGCTTCGATCATCGCGGTGTATCCATGATCGAGCATTTGGACTTCGATCCCGTGCGGCAACCCCGGTTTTCCCTTGGCTCGCAATCGCGCCAGTGAATCCGGTGTCACCCAAACGAACAGCCCCGAATTACCGGCCGATTTTTCGTGCATCCATTCGACCACAATCTCCACATTCTGGAACGATTGCTTGGTCGCCAATACGCTGATTGGTAGCCCGGTGCAGTGCAGCACACCGTCCTTCCAATTCCAAGTGTCATCCGCACTGTTGACCTTTTCAAAATCATCCGGCCCCAGCGAACGCCAACCGGGCGCCTGATCATCGATCCGAGCCTGGATCGCGCCCTCTTGGGCAGAACATGCACTCCATCCTGCAATCAACGACGAACACGTCAGCAAAACAATCAATACAGAACGCGGCATGGCGGGGTCTCGTAGCACGGCGGGAATGGTCAAACAGTTGCCCCACATTGTGACCGATCACCGAGTGCACTCACAACCCTCTGCCGAATCGGAAGCGTTCGCTGGCGTGTGCGTTTAGAAGTTGCGTCTTGATCGCAACCCGACGCGTCAGTTTTGAAGTTGCGCTTTTACGGTAACCCGAAGCGTGAGCGAGGGATTTTGGGTGTTAACGGGATCCCTCGCTGACGCGTCGGGTTACCAAAAAACAATGCCCAACGCATAAGCGCAACTTCAAAAATTGAGCGTCGCGATCGCCATTGCTAAGCAATCAATTCCGGAATCAATTCGCCACCGAATTGGCTGAGCTGTTTGTAGCGTCCGCCATGAAAATAGGTCAGCTTGTTGTCATCGAGTCCCAACAATTTCAACAGCGTGACGTGGAAGTCGCGAATCGGGTGAACACATTCGGTTGCGGTGGATCCCAATTCGTCGGTTGCGCCCACGACGCCAGGTTTCACACCCCCGCCAGCCATCAGCATGGTCATCGCCATGTTATTGTGTCCGCGTCCAAGTGAATAAACACCGCCACGTTTGTTGTTGTCCGGTGTTCGGCCGAACTCACCCGTCCAAACGACCAACGTGTCTTCTAGCATCCCACGCTGTTTCAGGTCGCGGATCAGTGCGGCAATCGGTTTGTCGACGCTCTTAATGCGCGCCGAATGCCCTCGTTCCAAATAGTCGTGACTGTCCCAGCCGCCGCTGAAAATCTGGACGAATCGCACACCGCTTTCGACCAACCGTCGCGCCATCAAACATTGACGGCCGAACGTTTCCGTTTCGCTTTGATCCAATCCGTACATGTCCAGCGTGTCTTGATTTTCACTCGACAGATCGATCACGCCGGGAACTTCCGTTTGCATCCGAAAGGCCAACTCATAGCTTTCCATCCGGGCACTTAGTTTTTGGTCGGCCACCGAAAGCGATTCCAGGTGAGCCTGGTTCAGACGCGCCAGTTCGTCGAGCGCCCTGCGCTGGTGTTCGCGTGATTTGAATCCTTGCGGTGCCAGATCTAAGATCGGCGATCCTTCCGGACGCAAACGCGTTCCCTGGTAATAGGGCGGCAGAAAGCCGTTGCTCCAGTTGGTTGGTCCGCCTTGAGGCAATGCCAATTCGGTCATCACCACGTAGCCTGGAAGGTTCTGGTTTTCCGTTCCCAAACCATAGGTTGCCCATGCTCCCAACGCGGGGTCACCGCCCAATCGACTGCCGGTGTTCATGTGGAACAAGGCTTCGGGGTGGTTCAACGACTCGGCCTGGCAACCACGATAGTTGCATAATTCGTTGGCCACATAGGGATCTGCCAGGTGTTCCCACTGGTCGCACATTTCGATGCCATTGTCACCAGCATGTTTGAACCCGAATGGACTGCCGACAAAAAACTTGAATCCCGTTTCTTGACCGGCCGTCAGCTTGGATTCCGATTTGTGCAAGCGAGTCAGTTCGGGCTTGGGATCAAACGTATCCATTTGCCCCGGGCCGCCTTCCATGAACAACATGATCACATTTTTGGCTTTCGCCGGCAGCATCGGTTGCTTGGGCGACAGGGGGCCTGTCGCAACCGCATTTTCGCTGGCCAGCAGATCGGTTAGGGCGACTGATCCGAGAGTCGCGCCCAGACCGTACAAAAAAGATCGACGACTTGCGTGCATAGGATTGGACCGTGTGAAAGGAGTGGTTTGATGATTCGATGGCGAAAGGTTCAGGCGTGAAATACTCAGTCGACGTACATGAATTCGTTGGTGTTCCAAAGCAGCAGACACATGTCGGCCAGTGCGCGTGTTTGCGGGGAGACATCGGCTGCTTTCTTGTCTTGCTGGTAGTGCTCAAAAACCGGCAAGATTTCTTCGTACTCGAATACGTTGCCCGAGAACTCTTCGACCAATGACCGAGTGATAGAGACCGGATAGACGACCGGTTTGGGGTCCACCGTCTGGTGATAATCGACCATTTCAGAGACGTATCGACCCAGGTTTTCCAATTCGGATTCCGTCGCCGCGCGGCCGAACGTCAATCGAAACGCCCGATCGATTTGCCGCGGCAGTTCCTCCGACTCCTTTTGCAACCGCAGCGCCATCGCGATCGATCGATCGGTCATCATGTCACTGTTTAGCAGTGTGAACACTTGCGGGGTCACCGATGCGGATTCGCGTAGTTCGCAGGATTCGTTGGGATTGGGTTGGTTGAACAATTCCGTAAACGGATCGGCCATGCCACGAACATGGTAGGCATAGATCGTTCGCTGATTGCGTTGTTCGATTTGCGGCGAGGGCTGGTAGGACGGTGCCAGTGAAAACTGAATCATCCGCGGTTGCAACGCAACTTCCATGTTGATCTCGGGCCGAATCGGCACACCGCCTTGGCTGGGCTGCAGCTCGCCGGTCAGTGCCAACACCGAATCACGCAATTCCTCGGCAGTCAGTCTTCGCCGTGGGAAGTGAGACAACAAACGATTGTCAGGATCAACCTCGGCTAGTTTTTCCACTGCAACAGGTGTGGTGCTGCGGCGATAGGCGTCGGACATCATGATCACGCGATGCAATCGTTTGATGGTCCAACCGTTTTCGACGAAGTCGCTGGATAGGTAATCCAACAGATCGGGGTGAGAGGGTTTTGCCCCTTTGGCACCAAAGTTATTTGCGTTGGCGGCGATGCCGACACCAAAGTGATATTGCCAGACGCGGTTGACAATGGAGCGAATGGCAATTGCATTTTGCGGATCAGCGATCCACCGCGCCAGCCCCAAACGTCGTCCTTGGACAGCGTCGGTCAATAGATAGGGATCGTCGGCCCCACTTGAGACCGGCAACGAAACGGCACTCAAGACGCCGGGCACGACTTGATCACCAAACGCCGTCAATGCGCCACCGATCAAAATATGATTGACCAAGGTTTGGTCTTTCTTTTTCTGGGGGTTGATCCGCAACTTGCGGGCACCATTCCATGCCATCCCGCCGAACTCTGCGTTGTAGACGCTCTGAGCCATCGGCTGGTAGCGTTCCAAACGCCGCTGCCAAATCCATTCGTCCTGCTCGCGAACTTTCAACTGTCCTTGTTCGACGTAGCTGAGTCCGACGTGACGTTCTGGTTTTTCTTCGTCTGGCAGGTCCTTGCGTTGCTGTTCATTTTTGTAGGGCAGATTGTGTTCTTCGAACCATTTGCGTGCCGCGGTTTCGCGTTTTTCGACCAACTTGTTCTTTTCAGCGACGGCGAAGTCGAGCATTTTCTTGACCAGTTCTCGGCCTTGGTCAAATCGATCACGCGATTCGTCCGCCAAAAATGGCACCTTGCGTTCGGCCATGTGCGTGGTCGCAAACGCGGAATACATGCGGTAGTAGTCGCGCGTCGGGATCGGATCAAATTTATGGTCGTGACATTTGCAACAACGCATGGTCGTCGACAGAAACGTTTGTCCGGTGATGTTGACCAGATCATCGAGATAGATTTGCCGGGCTTCGTCGGCTTCGATCATCGCATTGTCCCAGGGCCCCAGACGTAGGAACCCGGTCGCCACCAACGACTCGGCTTCCTGTGGGGTGTAGTCGCCATCGAGTTGTGTCTGTTTGACCACAGCTTCGTCGCCACCGCTGCGGGCACGCACAGACTCGTCAGCCAATTCGTCGCCGGCGATCTGCTCGACAATGAATTCGTTGTACGGTTTGTCGTTGTTGAACGAACGAATCACGTAATCGCGGTAGCGCCACATGTTGGAACGTTCATAGTCATTGGACATGCCACCGGTGTCAGCGTAGCGACTGATGTCCAACCAATGCCGTCCCCAATGCTCGCCATAGCGAGGGCTGGACAACAGGCGATCGATCGTCGCGGACCAAGCCGCCTCGGGATCTTGCTGCCAAGCGGTGGTGAAGGAATCGATTTCGGCGGGTGTCGGCGGCAAACCGGTCAAATCGAATGTCGCCCGACGCAGCAGCGCGACCGGTGATGCCGCGGGGGATCCTTGCAATCCGGCAGCGTCCAATGCTCGAGAGACGAAATAGTCGATCGCCTCGCTTTGATCCGCCACATCCACCGGTAGACACTCGGATTTGGATTTCAGTTTGCCCCACGCCCAAAGGTCCTCGGGTTGGTAGCGACGATCGGTCCATTGCTGTGACGTGCCGCCACTGGTGGTGACGATCAGACCGTCCGCAGTCTCGACCTGCATTCGCTCTTCGTCTCGGTAACGTTGTTGCGTCTGTTCGTCCGGCCAGGGAGCTCCCTGTTTAATCCATTGACGAAATAGATCGACTTGCTGTTGCGTCAGGCGGTCATTTTCTTTCGGCGGCATCTCCATGCCTTCCCAGGCGATCGCCGACAACAAGGTTCCTTCATCCGGTTTGCCCGGCACGACGGCCGGTTCTTCCGATTCTCCGCCGCGTAGCAGATCGGCCAGCCCCATCACACTGAATTCGCCTTTGACGTCCTCTTGATCAGCGCCGTGGCAGCCCTGACATTTATCTTTTAGAAGCGGCAAAATCTTGAGTGTGAAATCGCGTTCCACCTGTTCGTGCGCCGGTGCCGCGTCAGCAACCGGTGGTGGGACGGCTACGTCGTCGGCGGCTTGGGTCGGCGAAATCGCTGCGATCACGGTCAGCAGCCCAGCGCCGGCGATTGCTCGGATCGAGGGAACGGTCATTTGCCGGTTTGAGAGGGAAATCATGCAGGGTCCCGGTGTTCGGTTAGTGCTCATGCGGGTTTCCGGTTTGGAACAAATCTTTAATCTCTTGCTCTGAAAGCGCACCGGAGAAAAGTGCGAATTCATCCATACTGCCGTTCAAGTTACGCACGACAAATTTTGCATCCGTTCGGTACATCGGCTCGCTCCAATTGCAAATCGACGCCGAACCAATTTTCACGGAATCGACCAGCAACGCCTCGGGGACGTGGTGGCTGCCGATGGAACGATCATTCAAGTAATGGCTGACCCGTTTCCGATCCACATCCAGCACCGTCGTTAACATGATCCAACGACCACTCAACGAGGTATCCCAGAACGGATCGGAGTAGAAAATTTGTTGTTGCAGAAGCTGCGGATCCAGCTGATCTGAATCGGGCGGTTTGACGGAAAAGAACAATCGTCCGTCGTTCATGATCTGCCAATGCGGTTCGCCGGATTCATGACCGTCGGTCAGGAACAACGAGTTGTACCAGCGGTCCAAGCTATTGATTTTAACCCAACAGCAGAGGGTCAAACCGCGATGTTCGCCGGGAACGGAGACTCGGACACGGCTGCCCATCGGACTAAAATCCAGTGCGCCTTGATTGCGTCCCCAACGGTCCTCGGTGCGTTCGGCGGCAACCACTGCTCCATCACCTGCGGCGTTGGGGTTTGCGGCTGCCTGATTGACCAACTGGCGCGACCAACCGGCATCAGGATTGACTTGATAGTAAGCGATCAAACGCGGATCAAGACGCAGGCGTTCGCGAGACTGCTGCCAGTTGCTGAACTGGTTCGATTGCAGCTGCGCCAATTCATTTTGAAATGCCGCCGGTCCCAATAGATTGAGTTCCTCTTGTGGCAAATGGTCGGCGAATCCAGCCGCCGTCAATTGCATGGCCTGGCCGTCAGTCAAACGTCGGGTCAAGGCATCGGTCGACTGCAATTCGACTTCGCCATCGACCACTTTCACTCGGGCGCTGTCTTGATCGACATCCACGGTGAACTCGGTGCCCAAATCGACCACTTCGCCCGAGGCTGTCTTCACGCGAAACCCATGGGCGGGTTCGGGGACGTGAGCTCGCGCTCGGCCGCGCACCAGCGAGACTTGCATCGGCGAATCCACCGAAAACAAGGCGTCGCCTTGGATCACCATCTGCACACCGCTGAACAGTTCCAGGTGCACCAATCCGGATTTCAAATGCAATTTGCCTTCGGGTACCAATGCTCCATTGCCGATCGGATCGCCATCCCAGACAGCACCGGATTGGCCGCTTAGAACGGCGAACCCGTTGGCCGACGGCTCGGTGGAGGACGCCTGAGGCACGGTGGCTGCGGCGATAATTCCGGCAGTGGATTGGTTGGTGTTTTCCCGATCACGCGACAACATCCAAGACGTCGCGATCAACAAACACGCTGCGGTGGCCAACGCAACCATCGCGACCCATGTGATTCGTCGCGAGTCAGTCTGGGCTTTGGTCAAAGCCTGCACAGTGATGTCGGCATCCCAGTCACCCGGGGCCTCTGACGCCTCTCGCTCGAGCAACAAGTCCAGTTGCAGCCGACGATAGTATTCCTGGCGGACTTCGGCATCGACGGTCAATTCCGCCTCCAACCGCAGCAGGTCTGCTTCACTGATCTGGCCTTCCAACAGCGAGTCAATCAGGAGGGATCGTTCATCAGGATTCATCGGCTTTCTCCTGCTGATACCAACCGTCGTTCAATACAGTCTGCCAAGGAAGTCCGTAAGCGATGCAATGTGACTTTGACGCTACCGACCGGCCGGCCGAGTTGGCTGGCAAAATCCGCCAGAGGTTGTTTCGACGCATAGCGACCGAGCAGTAACTCACGATTGGACGGCTTGAGCAATTCCAGGCACTGACGCAGGGCTTGCTGACGCTGCAGAAAGCCATCGTCGACCTGTTGCAGCTCGGCTGCGATGGTTGATTCCAGTTCATCTGAAAACTGAATTCTCGCATCACGGGCTTGTTTTTTGCGATGATTAAGGACTTCAAAGCGGGCGATTGCAAACGCCCAGGCCTTGAATTGGGTGCCAATTTCAAATTCCGAGCGTTTTTCCCAGATTTTTGAATTCGCCTGCTGAATCACGTCACCGGCCGCGCTGTCGCCGGGCATCAACGCGCGGACATACAATCGCAACGGCAGCTGGCATTCGGTCAGCAGCGTGACAATCGCAGAATCGTCGGTGTTTTGGTGCTCGGACGGTTGCATGCCTATAAACTCCCCCGATTTTCGATTGGTTAACAACTTTTTTAGAGAAAACCACCAAAACAATGATCACGTAGAAAGACCACCACTTCGCCATCCCCATTTTACCGCAGGTGCCGATGATGTCGTCGAACCAAAAAACACAGCCAAACCAGCATCCCAATGCACTGATCCGCGATGATTCTGCATTGTCGTGGATGGTACGGGGTTTATTGCTGGGCGTGTTGATCATTGGGACTGCCAACGCGCTGTCGTTTTTCTTTCGCAGCCAAGGTTGGGGCGGACTGCTAGGAAAACTGGATCCCCATGACGAAGCGATCGGATTTCCGTTGACGATCTGGCGAGAATCGGGCGGCTATGGAGCACACCATCTGAACGTATTGCCGTTCATCGTGTGCCTGGCACTGGCGGTTGTGTTGGGCTCCATCGCGGGTGTGATCGCGATCGCCAACCGCCATACATTGAACCAGATCATGACGCGTCTGGTGTCTCAGTCACACCATGATCTGAAGATTCAATTCTCACTGCGTGGGCTGTTGATCGCGACAGTGTTGGCTGCCCTAGCGGCCGCGATCGTCAAGACGTTGACGCCGCGCGTCGAACTGCTCGCCGGAATCTACGCGTTAGGGCCGATCGCGTTGATCGCCATCGCATTCATCCCTCGACAATTGAACTGGCAGCAGCGTGTCGCGATCCTGACGCCGCTGACATTTGTGATGATCGCCATCGCCATCACCCTCGGGATCCGATTGGGAATCGAATTCGACAAAGTGTTGATGGGGATCTTTATCTGCTGGACGCCACAAACCGCGATCGCTGCCGTCGCCCTATCCGGCTGGATCATGATCCGCGAATACCGCGCGCTGCCAGACCACGCGGCCAAACTTGGCGAACCACTGGATTTGGATCACCCCCTGTAGCTGGCTGACCGCCGGGACCAACGTTTGCGATAGAATGGTGATTCCTGATCTGTCTGCGAATACTCTGTCCCCGCACACCTACCAAGACTGATTCCAATGAAACGCATCCTTGCTGGATTGATCCTGTGTTGCCTGTCCGGGCTGGCCCATGCTGCGGACCGGCCCAATGTGCTGTTCATTGCGGTCGACGATTTGAACCACTGGCTGACTCACTTGGAACGCAACCCCCAGGCCCGCACGCCGAACTTTGATCGCTTGGCACGTCGGGGCGTGACGTTCACCAATGCACACTGCGCGGTCCCGGCCTGTGAGCCATCACGCTGTGCGTTGATGAGTGGCAAGCGACCGTGGGTCAGTGGCTGCTACAAGAATGGTGACAAATGGAAAAATCATCAGGCGGATGGCGAAGGCCTGAGCGCGCAATTCTTAAAAGCAGGCTACCACGTCGCCGGAGCAGGAAAGATCTATCACTCGATGCAGCATTACGACAACGAGTGGTCCGAGTACATGTCCAATGACGGACTGAAGCTAGACGGTCCGGGTGTGGACAAGATGGACGGCTACCACGCGGACGTGACACATCCCGAACTGAAAGACAAAGATTTGTTGGATTGGCACAGCGTGGATTATTGCATCCAGCGAATCACCAAGCCGCAAGACCAACCCTTTTTTGTTGCATGTGGACTGTACAAGCCCCATCTACCCTTCGTCGTGCCTCGCAAGTATTACGACGCCTTTCCGTTGGAATCCATTCAGCTGCCGCCGCATATCGAAAACGACTTGGCTGACATTCCACCGGCCGGGGTCAGGATGGCCGGCCCGAACGGAGACCACGCAAAATTTCTGAAAAGTGGGCGATGGAAAGCAGCGATCCAGTCCTATCTGGCGACCTGCACGTACACCGACATGAACCTCGGCCGATTGCTGGACGCGCTCGAGGCAAGCCCCAACAACGACAACACGATCATCTGTCTGTGGAGTGACCACGGCTGGTCGCTGGGCGAAAAAGAACACTGGCGCAAATTTGCGTTGTGGGAAGAAACCACACGGACGGTGATGATTTGGTCCGTCCCCGGCCTGACGCAGCCCGGCACCCGCTGCAATCGTTCGGTGGATTTGATGTGCATCTATCCGACACTGTGTGAGCTAACCGGGATTCCCAAACCAGACTACGTCAGTGGACATAGCATCGTGCCGTTGCTGCGCGATCCGCAACATTCCTGGGACATCCCTGCGATCACCACACACGGCCGCGGCAATCATTCGGTCAAAACCGAAGCCTATCGCTACATCCGCTATGCCAATGGCGACGAAGAACTCTACGACGTCGCGGCGGATCCCTACGAATGGAAAAACATAGCCGATCGACCCGAGAACACTGACATCAAACAGCAATTCGGCAATTGGCTGCCCAGCAAAGAAGTCCCCACGCCCAAACGCAACAAAGCCAAATAGTCGCCATCCCCACCGCCAGAGTTCACGCTTCAGCGTGTCAGGTCACGACTGCTGCAGCCAACGCGAAACAACCTAAAGGTTGAACTCCAACGGGTTGGAACCAGTCACCGTTGGAGTTCACGCTTTAGCGTGCTAGGCACAACTGCTGCAACCAACCCGAAACAACCTAAAGGTTGAACTCCAACGGGTTGGAGCCAATCACCGCCAGAGTTCACGCTTTAGCGTGTCAGGTCACGACTGCTGCAACCAGCGCGAAACACCCTAAAGGTTGAACTCCAACGGGTTGGAACCAGTCACCGTTGGAGTTCACGCTTCAGCGTGTCAGGCACAACCGCCGCAACCAACGCGAAACAACCTAAAGGTTGAACTCCAACGGGTTGGAACCAATCACCGCCAGAGTTCACGCTTTAGCGTGTCAGGTCACGACTGCTGCAACCAACCCGAAACAACCTAAAGGTTGAACTCCAACGGGTTGGAGTTCAGCTCTCGCATCAATTGCTGATTCGATACAGCTTTGATGCGGTGCGGAAGTAGATGGCGCCGTTGGCGATCGCGGGTGTGGACCATGTCAATTCATCGATTTCATTTTTGGCCACCACGTTGAATTTCGGTCCGGCCGCAATGACATGGGTCGTGCCGCTGGTATCGACACAGTAAACCTGTTCACCACTGGCCCAGGGCGATGCCCAAAACGCCCTGGCACCTGGAACTCGGGTACTGTAAACCGATTCGCCGGTGGCTGCGTCCAAGCAGTGAACCATCCCACTGCGCCGCTCGGGCAAGTACAGATAGCCCTGGCAGAGGACTGGAGAAGCCATTTGAATCCCAGACCGTTCCTGTTTCCACAGCACCGCTGGATTCGTTGCTTGATCGGGCGGCGTGCTAAGGTCGCCTGAACCGCCCGGACGGATGCAGAACAAGTATCCGCCGCCGTCATCGTCTCCGCCTCGGTTGCGCAGTTCCGTGCCAACGTACAAGCGATCCTCAACCGCCAATGGCGTCGCGGAACTGCGTCCTTTCTCCATCTCCAATTGCCACAGCAGTTTGCCGGTCATCGGATCGTAGGAACGACAGACTGAACCGCCGGCAATCAATTCGTCACGCTGACTGTTTTGCCAAATGATTGGCGAGCTGTAGTTGGATTTCTCATCTCGATCGGCGCGCCAGATTTCGTTGCCGGTTGCCGCATCAATGGCAACGATGAACGATTGGTCATCATTGTCGATCTGCAAAAACAGTTTGCCGTCATGCAGGGTCGGCGAACTGGCGGTTCCCCACCCGGCGCGCATCTCATAGCTGCCCAGATTCTTGGACCACTGCAATCGGCCTTGCATGTCGTAGCAATACAACCCCGTCATCCCAAAGTAGGCATACACGCGCTGTCCATCGGTCAGTGGCGTTTCGGTGGCATAGGTATTGGAACTGTGGCGTGGGATGGTGGGGTGGCCGGTGTGTGCCGTCTGACGCCAGTTTTCGGTTCCATCGTTGGCGTCAATGCAGACCACGTCCCAGCGGTAGTTCAACCGCGTCAGTTCCTGTCGCCGCCCCGCTGATCCGCTTTGGTACTCCTGGGGATCTGTATTTGCGGCGTCGCCATCGGTCGGGATTGGCACCGCCGTTGTCAAAAAGACGTTGTCACCCCAGACAACCGGACAAGACCAACCCTCGCCATCGACATCAATTGACCAGTCCACATTCTCGGTTTCACTCCAGCGCATCGGGTGCGATGATGCCGCGACACCATCGCTGTCACTGCCACGAAACTGCGGCCAATTGGCAGCGTTCGCGCTGTCCTCAGCCCCACCTGGATCCGCTGCGACCGCCAATGGGGTGACTGAAATGAGCAACCAAAGCAAGCTGAATCGAATTGATTTTCCGTACATCACTGGCATTCCGTTCGGTTCTGTAAAACGTGCAATCAAGTGGATCGTCGACTGCATTCTAGTAGAGTCTCAGCCTCACAAGCTCGCGCGCCTGGTTCGACTTCGCCTACCCGGCAATTTAACCTGCACACGCTTGGCCGCTGGCTTGGTAGGATTGCTGACACGTCCAGATTTTCTTCTTTTCTGTCGCCGATGATATACATGTTCACTGGAATTGCTTGGTTTCGTTGTTTGATCGTGATCGCGTCAATGCTGTTGATCAGGGTTTTGGCTGGCATGCCGCAGGATGGTCTGGCGCAGTCCCCAACGCGTGTCCAGTGGACTGAATCACAGATCCACGGCACCCCCGATCCGCCCAACCCGTACACCACGACACAGGTGTTTGCGGACGTACCGCTATTCGAACCGACCGAAATGATCCGGGTCCCAAACACGGACCGCTGGTTGGTTGCGGACAACAAAGGCCAGATCGTTTCGTTTTCCAAGCAGGCCGATCGAGACATCCAAGACGCGATTGACTTGAAGGCGTTGCCGATGCCTGGACGCCAGGTTTTTGGGATGACGTTTCATCCGGATTACCCTCGCCAGCCATGGTGCTATATCAGTTATGTGGTCAGCACCGACACACCCGACGGGACGCGATTGTCACGGTTCAAAGTCATCGACACCGAACGAATGGTGCTGGATCCGGCATCAGAGCAAGTGATCATTTCCTGGATCGGTGGCGGCCACTCGGGCGGCAGCTTGCACTTCGGGGCAGACAACTACTTGTACATTTCGATCGGTGACGGCGACCGCCCTAATCCGCCAGACTTCAAAGACACCGGACAGGACATCAGCGACTTGGCTGCGTCGGTACTACGGATCGATGTGAATCAATCGGCCGATGGACTGGCCTATCGAATTCCCGATGACAATCCCTTTGTCGATCTTCCCGGTGCGCGGGGCGAAGTCTGGGCGTTCGGATTTCGCAATCCTTGGAAGATGGCGTTTGATCCCAAGACCGACACGCTGTGGACCGGCGACGTGGGCTGGGAAATGATGGAGATGATTTATCGTGTCGACCGTGGAGCCAACTATGGGTGGAGCTTGATGGAAGGCAGTCAAGTCGTCAAAGAAAATGGCAAACTCGGGCCCGCCCCCATCACTCCGCCGATGGCCGAACACTCCCACCTGGAAGCCCGATCGATCACCGGCGGCTACTTTTGGAATTCGCCGCGGTTGCCCGAACTGGTCGATGCCTACATCTATGGCGACTGGATCACCGGCAAGATTTGGGGGTTGAAGCATGACGGTGAAAAAGTCATTTGGAAACGAGAACTCGCCGACACCTCGATGCGGATTATCTGCTTTGCATTGGACACCGATGGCGAAGTCCTGGTGGTCGGATTTGATGGATCGATTCACCGCCTGCAGCCCAATGATGCCGCCGCGGCCGAAGCTGATTTCCCTCGCCGGCTAAGCGAAACGGGTTTGTTTGCATCGACCGCCGAGCAAATCGCCGCACCCGGCGTGCTACCCTACGCCATCAACGCCCATCATTGGGCCGATCACACCCAATCGCAACAATGGGTGGCGATCCCCGGCCAAGCACAAGTCGGGATTTTCGACAAACCGGACTGGCGCACCGGGCAGGTGCTAGGCCATTTTTCATTTCCTCAAGACGCGGTACTGGCAAAAACAGTTTTCTATCAACCCGATCCCAGCAAACCCCAGGACAAAGTCCGACTGGAAACCCAGGTCTTGCATCGCAATGGCGATGACTGGAACGCCTACAACTACATCTGGAATGACGATCAAACCGATGCGGTTCTACAAGACAACGTTGCCAGCGACCGTCCAATTGAAATCTTGGATCCTGATCAGCCCGCCGGGATTCGCAAACAGATCTGGCACCACTCCAGTCGTGATGAGTGTTTGCAGTGTCACTTTTGGAACGCCGGCACGGTCCATGGATTTAAACTGAATCAACTCAATCGCGACGATCCCTTTTCCAGCGGCAACCAGTTGCAACGGTTCGCTCAATCAGGAATTTTGGAACCCGGATTGCTACAGAACAAAGCGGCCGACACCGATCCGATCGCATCGCCCTATGACGAAACGGTTTCTCTGCAGGATCGCGCACGCAGCTACCTGCACATGAATTGCGCGCACTGTCACCGATTCGGTGGTGGCGGCACCGCCGCGTTTGAACTGATCGGTTCGCTCCCGCTGGAAAAAATGGGCGTGGTCGATGCGCTGCCCACGCAGGGAACATTTGCGTTGCCCGATGCAAGGGTGATCGCTCCCGGTGATCCCTGTCGAAGTGTGCTGTTTTATCGACTGATCAAAAGCGGGCGCGGTCGGATGCCTCAGTTCGGTCCCTCGTTGATCGATGACCAGGGCGCGGCATTGATCCACGATTGGATCACGTCGCTCGACCCGACCAGCGATGAACCGGCGGCTGACCAGCCCGTGGCGGATCTCCTGCAGGATGCTCGACCAGCAGATTCGCAGTGGCAACAACAGATTCAGCAACAGATCAAATCGACTTCCGATGCGTTACGTTTAGCGCATGCCTGTGCCGATCAATCGGTGCCGTACCAGACCCGGTTGGCAGTGGCAGAGATCGCCGCGCAACACTCCGATTCGATGATCCGTGATTTGTTCGAGCGTTTCCTACCCCCAGAGCGCCGTGTCAAACGATTGGGCAACAACGTGAACGCTGATGCCTTGCTGGCGATGCAAGGCGACGCCCAGGCCGGCGCTGCGATCTATTTCCAATCCGCCAATGTTTCCTGCCGTCAATGCCATCGTATCGGCGACCAGGGTCAGACCGTTGGACCGGACCTAAGCAGCATCGGAGTCCAACGGACACCCGCCGAAATCTTGGCAAGTCTGTTGCAGCCATCGCAAACAATTGATGACAAGTATCGGGGCAAATTGATTCTGACCATTGATGGTAGGATCCTGTCTGGCCTAGTGACAGCCGAAACCGATGATTCGATCAAAATCGTTGACCCGACTGGAAAGCAACACGTGGTGGCGATGGACGATGTTGAATCGATCAAGCCGATGGACAAATCAGTGATGCCAGACCGATTATTGGCCGAGTTCACCGCCCAGCAAGCAGCCGATTTACTCGCGTTCTTGGTCACTCAACAGCGCCCGCTTGTAGACGCGACCGCGGCACCGCAGTGACACGCCCGTGGGACGCCTTTCAGCGATGCTTAAGGTTTTCACGCAAAATACTTTTGATACAGCTTTCGATTGACCGTCCCACAGCGCGACACCAAGATTGCTGCGAGGGCCGATGCTGCCAAGTCCCAAAGGATCGGATTCAGCCCCATGAATTCATAGGCCCGCAATTGGCCGATTTCCAGGTAACCCCAAATCGTCAGTGCCAGGTGCATCAGCGTGCCGCCCAACATGCCGGCGATCATGCCACCGCCTGTTGCCGACGGCCAGTACAGCGCCAGCAACATCGGCACTAAAAAACAAGCTCCCAATCCGCCACTGGCAAACACGATCAGATCTTGTAGATAGGTCGGTGGGTTGATCACCATCAACACCGCCAAAATTCCAATCACCACCGTCACGGTGTAGCTAAGGCGTTTCAGCGTGCGTTCGGGGGCGTTGTGATTGAGATGCTTTTGATAGATGTCGCGGACCATCGACGATGAAACCAGCAACAAAAAACTGTCGACACTAGACATCACCGCCGCAAACGGTGCGGCAACCAACAGACCTGCCAACCAAGGCACGCCGGCATTGGCAGTGACGGTCGTCGCCAGGTCAGGCATCGTGCGGTCGGGGTCGATTTCCATTCCCGGCATCAACACCCGCGCGCAACAAAAGATCACGATCAACGCAAAAAAAATCACGGCGTAATAGACAGCCACCGTGACGATTGAATAACGCAGTGTTCGACTCTCTTTGAACGCCATCAAACGAATCATGTTGGCCGGTTGCCCGGTCGCGGTGAAGGGCCAAAAAATGAAGAAGCTGAATGCCGTTCCGATTGCCAGAAAACCAATCTCACTGGTCGCACTCGGCCCCGGGTTGGACACATAGACGCCAGCTTGTCCCGCACCATAGCGATACGGCGTGATCTCCGTCACGTCGACGGTGACTCCCTTGGCGATCTCATCCGTCATGGTCTTTTCAATTTCAAAGGCCGTTGTCAAACGCAAGATGGGCACGGGTTCACTGGCCAACTGGCCTTGCGGAACAATCGCCAAATCCGCCAATCGAAACGCATCATCCGACTGACGCACCCAAGTTCCCTTGGGCAACAACCGGTCGGTCGATGCCGGTTGCTGCAAACGGATCACCGCGTGGCCAAATTCCGGAGGCGTCATCAAAGCCATCTTGCGGGTGGCGTTGCTCAGTCCGCCGACCTGATAGAGCGTCAGCCCAAGCATCAAGATGACCCCGACAAACATCACCACGCCCTGCATCACATCGGTCCAAACCACGGCGCGAAACCCGCCATAAACCACGTACCCAATCACCGCGACCGAGAACACCAGCAAACACACCAAGTAGTCACCACTGGCTTGGTTGACCCAGGGGATGTCCGCGGTCATTCGCGACATCGACGCGGTCGCGATTTGGAACGCGGGCTCATCGGCCAAGAGTGTGCTCAGGATTTTGCCGCCGGCTTTGAATTGAGCCAGCAAGTAGAAGAACATGAAAAACACCAACAATCCGGTCGCCACCAAACCGACCGCAGCACTCTCAAACCGCGAGCCAAAAATCTCGGGGATCGTGACCGCCTGGCTTTTGCGGGCAACCTGATTCAGTCGTTTGCCGATCAATCCCATCGACAACAATGGCAACACCATGAACCCGGCGATCCAAAATGCCAGCGTCCAACCATGGGTGTAGATCAATGCCGGGAAACCCATGAAGGTGCCGCCGGAGGCATTGGTTGCGGCAAAGGTCAGCGCGAACGCCCAGACCCCTAAACCGCGACTGCCCAGAAAGTACTCGCCGACAAATTCTTTGCCCTTGGAAACGCGTCCCGACAACACAGCCAACAAGAAAACCGCAGCGGTGTAGATCAAAAATGTCAGCAGGGCGGCGTTGGATCGTTCAGCCAGCAGATGCATCAGATTCCTCGTCGGGTTCTGCGCCGTTTTCTGCGGCCACGTGTTCGCCCAATGGATCATCGATCATGCGAAACAAGACGAACCAAATCGTTGCGACGGTCGCCACCAACCAGGGCAAAAACACTCCCCACAGCGCCCATGCCGGCATGCCCCACACCAACGGAGTGACCTGTCCAGGCGGCGTGTAACCGATTGACCAACAACAGCCAACCACCCAGACCAACAGCACCGTCCACAGCGCCGCCATCCAGACCATTTCATGACGACAATGGTCCAACAATGATTTTGACGATCCGCCGACCGGCGGATCGGGTTCGTTTGGCGTCGCCGTGCCATCAACAACGTTCAATGAATTCTCCTGGGCGTTTCAGTGATTTCAATCGGACAATCCATTCTCAATCCCAGGTGCGATCGAGCAGACGAATAAAGTTGCCGTGGCTGATCCCCTGAAGATCATCGTCGCTGTAACCGCGGCGCCGCAGAATGGCGATGAATTGATTCAGATCAGCGATGGTGTCGAGATCCGCAGGGGTCTGTTCCGTTCCATAGCCACCATCGAGATCCGTTCCAATGCCAACGTGCTGGGTCGTTCCCAGCAGTTGGCAAACATGATCGACATGGTTGGCAAGTGCCGCCAAATCCGCTCCCGGTCGATTGTCATGGCTGGTTTGACCACGCATCCAGTTGGGTACCCCCATCCAAATGTCAAACGCGATGCCGATCACGGCATCCCGCTCAGCGAGCGCCTGGATCTGCTGATCGCTCAACTGCCGTGGATCGTCGACCAGAGCACGACAATTATGGTGACTGGCCCAGACCGTCCCCTGAAAACAATCCAACGCGTCCCAAAACGTTTCTTCGCACAGATGGGTGACATCCAAAATGATTCCCAGCTGATCCATTTGCCGAATCAGTTCGCGACCTTGGATCGACAAGGGGCCGGATTGGTCGTGTCCCAACGCGTAGCGACCAACGCCGTAGTGCGCCGGCCCAATCGCACGCAGTCCCTGTTCATAGGCCGCCGGTAAATCATCTAACGTCCGAATCGAATCGGCACCTTCCAGACTAAGGACGTAGCCGATCGGAGTGTTGACCGGATCATCCGCCCACGCCGCCAAATGGGATCGTAAGTCACTGCGATTTCGAATCGACAGCAATTGCCCATCGGTTTCCATTGCGCGATACCAGGCCAGTTGGCCCTGAGTCATCGCCCATGCCTGTTCGGGACTATTCCAGCCGCCGCCTGCTGCCGCGGGTTTCATGCATCCGGCCAGTTGTGTGGCAACACAGATACCGACACCGGCAGCCCGAAGTTCAGGAAAGCAGACGGTGCCGTGGCCGCGGCCACCCAAATCGTTCAAACCACGTTCGTTGCTGCGGATGTCAGCGATCGACATCCTCAGATCACGATTGTAGGTCAGCGCGTTTAGGCTGAGGTCCAGGTGGGCATCAAAGATCAGCATGTGATGGTCTTCCTAACCGAGGCGGCCCTAGAGCGACCAACCGGATCGAGGTTCCCGGCGAATAAACGGATCGGCGGTGGGACAATCGATACAGCGCATGCCCGCGGCATCCCAACGAATTTTTTCCCCGACGCGAAACGCGACGTTGCCCAAATGATTGGCTTCGGTCAACGGACCTGCATAGGAAAACGGGCTGGCGGTTTTGCCTTGACCTTGGCACGTCAAAACCCACTGCTCGTGCTGGCCAGGCGAATCGGGGACAAAGGGTTTGGGGGCTTCAAAATCGGCGAACTGTTGCTCGGGCAACAGCAGGTTCTTGTTGTAGTCCGACAACAACATGCCTTTGCTGCCGACAAACAGCACGCCGCTGGGCCACTGCGGAATCTGCCCACTGCTCCACGCCAGGGGCTTTTCCGTACCCTGGTACCAAGTCAGTTGCAGCGCGGGCCGATCCCCGCGTGCCCCGTATTCATAAACCGCTTTCATGGACGCCGGAGCGATCTCGGGATGCGGCGGCGGACCAAATGCCTGCACACTCTGCGGCGCGTCCAGATTCAGCGCCCAATAGGGCAGATCATTCCAATGGCTGCCCAGATCAGACATCGTGCCGTTGCCAAAATCCCACCAGCGGTACCAGTTGGGGCCGGGAAAGTAGACTTCGTGATAGGGTCGCGCTGGCGCCGGCCCCAGCCACAGATCCCAATCGATGTGCTTTGGGGGTGTCATCGATTCAGTTGGTCGATGATCAACAAACAATCGATCCTTGTGCTGTTCCGCTTCGGCTTTGGTTTGCAAACCCCAAGCTCGCGAGACCCAGACATGGGCTTCGCTGACATCGCCGATTGCACCGGACTGAATCAGTTCCACGACGCGGTGGTAGTTGTCACCGGCATGAATCTGAGTGCCCATCTGTGTGACGACCCCGGCGTCCGCTGCGGCCTGAGTGATTCGCCGGGTTTCATCAATGTTGTAAGCAAGCGGTTTTTCACAGTAGACGTGTTTGCCCAGTTTCAGTGCGGGCATCGTTGCAAACGCATGCGTGTGTTCGGTGGTGCTGACCACGACCGCATCGATCTGTTGTCCGACGGCGTCGTACAGCCGGCGATAGTCTTGAAAGGTTTGGGCGCCCGGATATTGCTCGGCGGCATGATCGGCAAAACGGGTGTCGACGTCACAGACCGCGACGACATCCACGCCACCGGTGTTTGCGATCGTTTGCAAATTCCTTCCACCGCGACCACCAACACCAATGAACGCGACCTTCATTCGGTCGGTGGCAGCTGAATAGACCTGCCGCGGGATCGAAAGCGAGGCGGCGGCAGTTGCCGCAGCGCCCGCGGCGATGAATTGACGGCGATCCAGATTTCCAAAACGATTCATCAGGCGGGCTCGCGGAGAGGTAAGGGGGCGGGTGCGGGGTGATAGGCTACCATATCAATCGCCGCCGGACCGTTGCGGACGCAGCAAACTTTCCGGTCTCGAACAGGCTAGCTACAATCGTTGAAGTTGCGATATTGCGTCAGGCATTGGTTTTGGTAACCCGACGCGTCAGCGAGGGATCCCGGCAACAACCTAAATCCCTCGCTCACGCTTCGGGTTACCATAAAAGCGCTGGCTTCAAAGTGACATTCGTGGGTCCGGCCCACGCTAAAAACGTGACAAGACGGTATCGGTCAATTGCTCGCACAACGATTTCTGGAAGAACTTTGATGGTGACCGTTGAATTTACATCTCAGTTGGCACAGCATGTCGACTGTCCGACGGAAACTTTGGAGGCGGCAACGATTCGCGAATTGTTTGACGTGGTTTTTAAACGCAATCCTCAAGCCCGTGGCTATATTCTGGATGACCAAGATTGCATTCGCAAACATGTGGCAGTCTTCATTGATGGTCAGTTGTTACATCAACGTGAGAATCTGGACACGCCGTTGGGCCCCAACAGCCAA
The DNA here is from genome assembly GCF_024129865.1 of Stieleria tagensis. Taxonomy (GTDB): domain Bacteria; phylum Planctomycetota; class Planctomycetia; order Pirellulales; family Pirellulaceae; genus Stieleria; species Stieleria tagensis. The sequence continues at coordinate 34,382 of NZ_JAMYFE010000086.1, forward strand.
GTCTATGTGATGCAAGCGCTCTCGGGCGGGTAATACAGCAAACGAACTCTTTTGGTGGATGGATCTGTTTCATGTCAGAAACCTTGCACTTGGGAACTCGGAAAGGACTGTTCACGTTGCGGCGTGGGCGATCGGGTTGGACGATTGACCGTGTCGATTTCTTGGGACACACCGTGACGATGCTGTTGCACGATCCGCGTAGCGATGTGCTGTATGCGTCGTTAACGCTTGGCCACTTCGGCAGCAAACTGCACCGCAGCGACGATGGCGGCAACCATTGGGAAGAAGTCGCCGTACCGGTTTATCCCAGCGGCGCGGTGATCGCAATGCCGTCCTTTGACCCCAACGTCCCGCCGTCCACCAAGCCCGCGAGTTTGTCCGAGGTTTGGGCATTGGAAACCGCCGGCCATGACCGCCCCAACGGTCTGTGGGCGGGAACGATCCCAGGCGGCCTGTTCTATTCACCCGACAACGGTGAAACCTGGGAATTGAACGAATCACTTTGGCAACGTGACGAACGAATGCAATGGTTCGGCGGTGGCAAAGATGAACCCGGCATCCATTCGATCTGTGTCGACCCCCGTGATAGCCGGCACGTCACCCTGGGCGTTTCCTGCGGTGGGATTTGGGAAACCAAAGATGCCGGCGAGTCGTGGAGTTTGATTGGCAAAGGACTGCGGGCGGAATTCATGCCGCCGGACGAGCAATTCAAACAAGAAATTCAAGACGCACACCGACTCGCGTGCTGTCGATCCAATCCAGACGTGATGTGGGTTCAACATCACAACGGCATTTTCTTATCCACCGATGGATCAAACCATTATCGCGAAATCGAATCAGCCGGCCCATCGACGTTCGGGTTCGCCGTCTGTACCGACCCCAACGACGATCAAACGGCTTGGTTTGTGCCGGCGGTGAAAGATGAATGCCGGGTGCCCTGCGACGCGCAATTGGTGGTGACGCGAACCGACGACCAAGGCGCCAGTTTCCAAACCCTGCGCAGCGGGTTGCCCCAAGAACATTGTTACGACATCGTTTTTCGTCACGGCTTGGACGTTGATGCATCCGGTCAATCGTTGGCGATGGGGTCGTCGACCGGCGGGCTATGGACCAGCGACAACCGCGGCGATCAGTGGGATCTGGTCAACGGCAATCTGCCACAAATCTACGTGGTCCGATTCGGCGGCTAGTGCATTGTCAGGGCCATCTGATCCAATGACCAAAGTCTTGACGTTGCGCTAAATCGCCTTTCCAAATGAAGCGCATCGTCAAAATACCGTTGGGTTCACTCGCGGCGTGGAAAGGCCGCGGGCTGGCCGTACCAGTTGGGATGCGTGCCGGATTTCACAGCCAGCAAAATGGCTTTGCCGTGTTGGTGCTCCGGTCCGTGTGTGTAGTCCCATTCCAAACGTTCTTCGTAACGCAACACGCGTAGCTGCGATTCGGCTGCGGTTGCCCAATCGACCAATTGGTTCGGCGCAAAATAATTGATCACCGCGCCGGCGGTCTCGCTGGTCGGCGCGTCACTGTGGCAGCCCGGAGCCACATCACAGCCCGGATCTTCGGTCGTATGGACTTCGACGTAGATCACTCCGCCGGCATTTAATCCGTGAACCATTTTTGCCCAGACACGTGCCGCGTCGGAGGCCGGCACGTGGTCCAGCACCGTGGTGGCGCAGATCACATCGTAGGCGGCGGTTTGGATTTCAAGACTGCAGACATTGGCCACACAGGTTTGCACCCGATCGGCGACCCCGGCCGATTCGGCCCGCTGTGCGATCCGCTGGGCCCCACGAGAACTGAGGTCGACCGCCAGCACTCGCAAACCCGCGCGGGCCATTGAAATCGTGTCGCGACCGGCACCGGCGCCTAAATCGAGCGCCTGGCCGGTCGGCCGGACCTGGGCCAGGTAGGCGGCAAGCGGTTGCGAGGGAACGTCGCCATAGGCCACGTCGTCGCGGTCGTAGGCCTCGTAGAAAAAGTCCGTTTCTGACATACCGGTGCGTCCGCGGGTTGATTGCTATGCCCCACCGACTGCCGTCGACGGACGTTGGGTTGATTTTGGAAGATCAGTCGGCCGATTGCCAAGATTTGTCGTTCGGTTGCGAATTGATACCGAATTGACTCACCTGCTGGACTGACATCAGTGGATAATAACGTCGTACCTATTAACCGTGCCAGCCAACCCCCACCTCCGAAAACACCATGAAACCCGCCTTGATCACGATCGCGAAATGGGTCTGGTTCGGGCTGTTGATGCTGGTGGCACTGGGATACATGGCTTCGGGGCTGTCCAAACCATCCGAACCCGCTGACCCCACAGTCGTCGCTGCCCAGCAAACCAAGCTGGGTGCCACCGCGATCGATGATGCGCAGTCCACGGATTCGCTGTCGCAAGTGATCCTAGCGGTCAACCAAGCGCGGCGCGAGCAATTATTGCACAGCGGGCTTGCATCAGCCGAGCCGGCAGATTGGTTGACGATTTGCCGAAGGATGTCGTTGGCGCTGGTCGGCAGCGGGATATCGCTGGAGGAGATTCGGCAGTTGGAAACATTGCCCGAATCGGAACGAGAAGCGACACATTTAGACCGGTTGTTGAATGATCCGCGGTACCACGACTATTGGGCCGAACGTTGGGCACGATACATCGTCGGCGCCGACGAAGGCCCCTTCATTGTCTATCGTCGTCGCCGCTTTCGACATTGGTTGTCGGACCAATTGGCTTCCGACCAACGCTACGACAACATCGTCAGCGATTTGATCACCGCCGAAGGATTGTGGACGGATCGCCCCGAAGTCAATTTTCTGACCGTCACATTCGACAGCAACGATGGCAATCCTGATCCGATTCGCTTGGCGGCCCGGACCAGCCGCGCCTTCCTGGGACTACGAATTGATTGTCTGCAATGCCACAGCGACTTTTTGGGCAATGTCAGCCTGGGTGATCCCAATGACCCGCGCGAAGGCCTGCAGTCGGACTTTCATCAACTCGCTGCCTTCTACAGCGCCGCAAAAACAAGCGGCTTGCAAGGTGTTCAAACCGGCCAGGCAGACTACCAGTACCAGTACTTGGACACCGACCAGGAAGTTGCGGTGACGCCTGCGGTACCGTATTCGCCTGAATTGCTGCCCGAAACGGGTGACGATCGATCGCGTTTGGCCGCTTGGGTCACTCATCGCGATAACCAGCAATTCTCTCGCGCCGCCGTGTCGCGATTCTGGGCGTTGTTGTTCGGGCAATCTGCCACCGAATCAGTCGATAATCTACCGCTGGACGAACCGCTGCCGGCGATGCTGGATCCGATCGTGAATGATTTCCAAACACACCGCAACATTCGACGGGTGATCCAGATCATCACTCAAACCGACGCGTTTCGCGCGGCCAGCACTGCGACGTTTGAAATCACGGCGCAGCACGAGTCGCAGCATGCGGTGTTTCCGCTGACTCGATTGCGAGCCGAACAAGTTGCCGGCTCCATTGCTCAAGCATCACGGATCAAATCGATCGATCGTCAGTCATCGTTGCTGGTGCAGCTGATTCGCTTTGGTTCGATCAACGATTTTTTGAAACGTTATGGTGATTTGGGCGAGAATGAGTTCAGCAATGATGGCGTCACCATTCCTCAGCGGTTGTTGTTACTGAATGGAAAAATGCTTCGCGAAGCCGGAGGTTCCAATCCGGTCCTGAACACAGCGTCGCATATCAACATGTTTGCCGCCGACGACCGGCAAGCGGTGGACACCGTGTTCTTGTGTGTGCTGAACCGATATCCCCACGCGCACGAACGAGACTACTTTGCCCAGCGGCTGGCAAATTGCGATCAACGCAGTGAAACGATCGAAGACTTTTTCTGGACGCTTGCCAACAGCACTGAATTTGCTTGGAACCACTAATGTACGATCACTTACTCTGCGACCCACACGCTCACCTGTCGCGGCGAACCCTGCTGGGTGCCACTGCCGGTGGCGCGATGCTGTCGACGATAGCAAGTCATTTGGCGTTGGCCGACGCCACGGGGATCACTCCGGCGGGAAAACCCAAAAGTGTGATTTTGTTGTGGATGGAGGGCGGCCCGAGTCAATTGGAAACGTTTGATCCACATCCCGGCACTCGCTACGGCGGAGATGTCAAAGCGATTTCGACGAGCGTTCCCGATCTGCAAATCGCCGAAACGTTGCCGCAGATCGCCCAACAAATGCATCTCGGCAGTCTCGTCCGCAGCGTGACCAGTAAAGAGGGCGATCATCAACGCGCGATCTACAACATCAAAACCGGTTACCGACCCGATCCGACATTGGTTCATCCCTCGATCGGTTCGATTTTGTGTCATGAGTTTCCATCGCAATTGGATATCCCAAGGCACATTTCCATCCTGCCAGAAAATTCACCAGCCCGCGGTGGCTATCTCGGCCCGATCTACGACGCCTTTAAGATGGGCGATCCGCAAAATCCGGTCCCCGATTTGAAATCCAGTGTCAGCGAAGGTCGCTTCGCAAGGCGGATGGACGATCTGAAGTGGCTGGAAGATCAATTTCGCCGGGGACGGCTGCGCGACCTGGACCAAAACCGAACCCTGCATGAATCGTCAACCGCAGCGGCACTGCGGATGATGTCCAGCGAGCAAGTCAGCGCGTTTGATGTCTCCAACGAATCCCAATCCACATTGGATGATTTTGGCGACACACCGTTTGGCCGCGGGTGCCTGGCGGCGACACGCTTGATCGGCGTCGGCGTCCGCTGCGTCGAAATCACTTTGTCGGGCTGGGACTCACACGTCACCAACCATACGCTGCAATCAGCCCGCTGCGAGATCCTCGACCGCGCACTCGCAGCGATGCTGCGACGATTGGAGGAACAACAACGGCTCGATAGCACGCTGGTGGTCTGCGGTGGCGAGTTTGGCCGCACACCCAAAATCAATGCGGCAGAGGGACGGGATCATTGGCCACATGGATTTTCTACGTTTCTCGCCGGGGCTGGGATTCGACGCGGCGGAGTTCATGGGGCCACCGCTGCGGATCCAAAATTGGATGCCGACAAACCACTGGCAGATGTCTCCGATGCGGTCACTGTCGGTGATTTGCACGCGACGATTTTGGCGGCGCTCGATGTTCCGTTCGAAGAAGAACTGCAAACGCCGATCGGCCGACCGCTCAAACGCAGCGAAGGCACACCGATCCAAGCCATTTTGAACAGCTAACAAGAGCCAAGTCCTGTCGCCGGCCTCAGTGAAGTAGGCGACAGGGTTTCACTGCTTGCCAAAGGTTAACTTCGTCAGCGCTTTTCCATTTTTGTCTTGCAGCGTCCATTGAAATTTTTCCGCTGACACCCAGTCAATGGATCCTTGCAACGTAACGCCGTCGGTTTCACTGATGACCAGTTTGCTGTCCCTGCTTTGATAGCTGCCTTTGGAGACTGAGTTCTTGCCGTTGCGGGTGTGCACCATCACGAACTGTTTGTCGCTGTCAAAGCGAATCGCCCAGGCGTCGGTGGCAGACGTTTTGGCCGACCAAGTCCCCAAAATTGAGAACGTATTGCTTTTGGCAGCCGCCACCGGTGTGGTTCGTTCCACCGCGGACTTTGGAGGCGCGATCGTCGCGGCAGCGGACACCAGTCGCTTCGCTGCGGTCCGCAGTTGGTCGACCGTCACCTGTTGATTGTCAATCGAGGTGTGCAGCGTCAGCGCGTTTTCGGTCGCGGACAATTGGATGCTCGGTAGTTGGGCGATGGATTTGAACAGGGTCATCAGGCTCTCGCCGTCGAGTCCGGTGGATGAATCGAATTGGCGGAAAGGCATTCGCAGATTGATCTGCCCCGCTTCGGCATCGACCGACAACAACAGGGATCGTTCGTCCGAATCAATACCGCCGGTCACCAGGTCACCCGCTGCGACGACGACCGTTTGAGACTGGGTGTCGGATTGGATCTGTTTTGATTGCAGCAGTTGCGTCAGTCCCCGCGCCCCCAGGATACGAAGGGTACTGTCATCACGAATCGCTTTTCCGGCGACCGAAGCCGCAACGGTCTCGGACATGGTGATTTCACTAAACAGGTTTTCGCTCTGGGCTTCGTCACCATGCAGGGTCGGTGCGAGCCATCCAAGGATCACGACGATCGCGATCACACCCTTGGCGGTCATGTCGCAGCGCTGAGAAACAAAATTCATTGCTGATGGGTCCAATTTGTGGAACGGCGGCGGTCGTTCAGTTATTGAAGTTGCGTTGTTGTGTGGGGCACTGGTTTTTGGTAACCCGAAGCGTGAGCGAGGGATCCCGTTAACACCCTAAATCCCTCGCTGACGCGTCGGGTTACGATCAAAGCCGAAATTCAAAACGTTCAATGGGGGGCTCAGCCAACCAAGCGTGGCAGCGAGTCAGATGTGACTTAAAAAAATGCGACGAAAATGTCCCGTTGGGTACAGAGACGAATTGAAGCAGTTGCGACAGGATTTTTTTGTCGGCGTTGCAGAGCAGCGAAGCGGGTTTATGTCAGCCAAAAACCGTGTCAAACGTGGCCAGATTCCATCACGTCGACCGTCCGGAAACGCCGATGGGATGGTTGCCGCAGCAATGCTGATCTTGCTGTCAGCTGCCAGCGGCCTACACTTACCCGGCGACGTCTGAATAAGGCCTCGCCCGCTTCGATCTATCTAATTCGGCAGAGGGATCATTTTCAGGGTTCGCCTAAGTCAATCAACGGCAAGTGCAGTAGCACGCTCAGACTTACGCGTTTCTCCCAGCGGCTCCATTTTGCCGCCGACGGGTCGAAGCAACTGCCGGCTGACAGGTCTAACGATTTGTCGGCCGGCTTTTTTTATTGCACAACCATTTGATTGAACAACCAATCCTCCTCAGTGCTGCGTCAACGTTCGACCGTCGGGTACGGCGGGCTTCCAAGTCGGCCGTAAACAGATGAACCGTAGATTTTGGGCTTTGACGCACCACGAGCTCGTCCGCAGCAGCCAAATCACATGACCGAGTCGACTCCCGATCCGGATTCTGAACCGCGTGAGATCGTCCGTGTGGCGCCCACGGCCCAGCTCTCACGGCGGGCGATGATCGCGGCATTTGCCGTGATGATTGGCGTCGGATTGGCGGTCTACGCCATGTTTCCCAACAGTGTGGGCGGACCGCCGCTACCGGTCACCGTCACCTTGGGGGCCGAACCGGTGGAAACGGTCAGCGGCGGCATGGCCGTTTTGACCCCGGTGGTGATCATCCGCAGTGATTTGGACCAACCGATTCGAAATCTGGCAATCGAACTCAACGATGGCTATCTGCTGATGCAGGCCAGCCCGCTGCAACCCGGCGAGCAATTGGTGCTGCCACAGGAAGTGTTCACCGACAAACGCAGCAGTCGGCGGTTTGATCCCGATCGACAGCAGGTGACCGAAGTCATCGTGCGCGGGCAATTGCCCAGCAAAATTCGCGGGGTTTCGAAATTTGAGTTCGAACGCTGATGATTTGGCACGAGAATCGCGTTTAACCCTTGATTGCCGGGGTTTGGCTTGTCTTTCGTCCACTCCGGCTGATCAATTCCGATACAGGTGTAGCAAAATGCAACACATACAATCGGAGGTTGGATTAGACGGAGTGGGCGAAAGGCGTTTTTTTTCGTAGCGAGAACAATTTAGCGGAAATAGACTCTGGAAAGAGATTTTTCCCGATTGATCTCGTCCCCTCATCCCTTGATCGTCCAGAAACCCACAAAATGCTGGATTTTTGGCCGGTTTGGAACTTAGCAAACAGAACGGTTGTTCCGATGAAGACAGTCAGAAGGCTGTTTTCAAGCACCGCGGAGAAAATTCAGATGCGAGACGTCGCACGTCAACTCAAATTCACACTCACGCCAGCGCAATGTTTGCGCCGTTTCGTCGGCCTTGCGGCTTTGACGATGCCGATGGTGTCCTTTGCCACCGCCGCCGACTCCACCGAGAGCTCGGCCCAGGTTCGCGTAGCCAGCTATCACAGCCAGGCAGACGGCGATGATCAGGCGACCTATTTCGCCGCATCGATTTTGCCGTCCGCGGATGATGCGTTGTTGAGCGAAGTTCAGAAACCGGCCGCCGACGTGATCGTCGTCGTCGACACCTCAGCAAGCCAATCGGGCGAATTCCGCCGCGAGTCGTTGGCCGCGTTGGGTAAAGTCATTGGCACGTTGCGTCAGCGCGACCGCGTCCAGATTTTCGCTGCCGATGTCGATGCTGTCGCCATGTCGACCACACTGTCCCCCGTCGGCGACAGTGCCGTCAAAACGGGTTTGGACAACTTGAACCGACGATTGCCGCTGGGCAACACCAACATGGTGGCCGTGATCGATGCGGTTCGTGGTCCGTTGTTGGCTGCCCCCCGACACAACACTCGCTCGATCATTTACATCGGTGACGGTGCATCCATCGACGCCACCGAAAACCAGCAACGTTTTGCCGGGCTGGTCGATGCACTTCGTGCCGACCACATTTCCGTCCACAGCGTTGTCATTGGCCCAACCGCCAATATCGAATTGATGGCAATTTTGGCCAATCAAACCGGTGGTGTGCTGGGCGTCGTGAACACAGCCGACGGCAACACTGCGGTCGCAATCGCCCGTCAAGTCACCGAATCGGCAACCCGATCAGCAATCTGGATCGACGAAGCTCAATTGCCCTCGTCGATGACGATCGCCCAGGGCAATCGCCTGCCACCGCTGCGGGTCGATCGCGATTCGATTTTGATCGGTCAATTGGGCGAGCAAACCGACTCGGTCGAATTGGTCCTGCGTGGCACCACGCCGACAGCAAACGTCACCATCACGGCCGATGCTGCGGTCGAAACCAGCCATCCTGATTTTGCATTTCTACCCGGTCTGGTCGCCGCGGCTGGAAAGAACCAAGGCCTGACATTGCCGTCAGCCGGTAGCAATCTGCTGCGTCACGCGGCAAATGGATTGGCCACCCAATCGGACGAATTGGTTCGCGCCGGAAAACTGGCTTTGCGTCGCGGCAACAAAAAAGGCGCCAAAGCCGTTGCCGAAATGGCGTTGGAAGCCGACGCGAACAATGAAGAGGCCAAAGCATTGAAAAACGCCAGCGGCACGTCGTTGATCATTCAAAACGATTCTCCCTTCGACAACATTTTTGGTGACGAACCGGACGCTACACCGGCACCCGCAGCACCTGCTGGTGATGACCCTTTCAGCGAGCCGAGCACACCGGCACCGGCAGCCCCCGCTGCTGACGACCCGTTCAGCGAGCCGCCGATGTCTGCGACGCCGGCACCTGCGGCCCCCGCACCCGCGGCACCCGCTGGTGACGACCCATTTGCTGCACCGGCACCGGCCGCTCCCGCCGCTCCTGCACCACGCGCAGCTGCACCGGCACTGCCCCCTGCAGCGGCACCAGCGCCGGCACCGGCCGATCGTTTCCCAAATGTTCCGCCTTCGCGCAGAATTGTCGGCGACGACGAAATCCTGGAGCGTGGCGGTGGATTGCTTGATCGCATCCAGGCTCAACAAGATGCTGCCAACGGCCGTCTACGAGCCGAGGTTCGCGCGGCGTTGCTGCAAGCCGAACGCGCACTTCGCAGCGACCCGACCGGCGTGGCCGGAATGTTAAAATCAGTTTTGGCACGCGTGCAATCGCTGCCAGACATCGATCCCAAACTGCGTCAGGACTTGGAAAGCCAGTTGCAATCGGCAATCCAAAGCGCCAGTGGTGCCGAAGGGCGTTTCGCCGCCGAGCAAGCCAACCTGGTCGCTCAAGACGAAGCCGCACGAGCCACCGCTCGATTGTTGCAAGAAACCTTTCGTCGTGAAGCCACGTTGAAAACGTTGTCGCAACAGATGAATGCGTTGATCGATGAAGGACGTTACACCGAAGCCGATGGCGACGTATCGCTGAAGTTCGCGGCGATTTCCGGTGACTCGATCACCGAAGATTCGGTTGCCGGTCGTCACTTCACCGACTACCCCTTGGCATTGCAAACCTATGATCGTGACCGGCGCTACACGGAAATGCGCGAGCGTAACTTCGTCGATGCATTTTCGCTGGTCTTGAAAAGTAACATCCCGTTCGTCGACGAACCTCCAATCCTGTATCCCGAAGCGGACGTTTGGCAGGCACTCAGCCGTCGTCGTCTGGAAAAATACGGTTCGATTGAATTGGTCGGTGACAACGAAACCGAACGCCGCATCGAATCAGCGTTGTCCGATGAAACCTCGCAAACGTTCATCGAAACCCCGCTTAGCGAAGCGATCGCAACGATCAGCAACGCACATGCGATCCCAATCGTGATCGACACGCGTGCCTTGGAAGAAATCGGAATCGATGCCGACCAAGGCGTGAACATCGACCTGAAGAACGTCACCTTGCGTTCCTTCCTGCGGCTGATGTTGCGTGATTTGGATTTGACGTATTTGATCAAAGACGAAGTGATGCAGATCACCACGCGTGAAGCAGCTGACGACAACTTGGTCACCAAAGTCTATCCCGTCGGCGACTTGGTCGTACCGATCGTCTCCCTTGGTGGCGGCGGCATGGGCGGCGGCATGGGCGGTGGCATGGGCGGTGGCATGGGCGGCGGCATGGGCGGCGGCATGGGCGGCGGCATGGGTGGCGGCATGGGCGGTGGTATGGGTGGCGGCATGGGCGGCGGTGGCGGCATGTTTGTCGTCCCCGACAACGCTGCACTGAATGCCAAAACCACAGCCACGGCTCCCAGTCAAACCGCTGCAAGCGACTCGGTCCCTGCCGACACGCTATCCAAAGCAGAACAAGATCAGATCACGCCGATCAAAGTGGTTGCCAAAGAAGGCCAGACCCGTGCCCAAGCATGGGAGGAATTCTTTGCCGGCGTGACGTTGAACAATGTTCGCGAGGTCACGATCTTGGATCAACGGATTCGAGCAACCGTGGCATTGATGAGTCAAAAGGCGGGTGTGGCTGAATCCAAAGGCGACACCGAAGCGGCCGTCGAATGGTTCGGTCAGTCGCGAGATGTGATTGGCGAGGCAATTCGGGCCGGTCAGGTTCAGCCATGGATGTATCAAGCCTATGCGATTGCATTGACTGCGACTGGGGCTGAGAAATCGGAAGTCGAACGTGCCCTATTGTCCGCAGTCGACTTTGCCGAAACCCCCGACGATGTTTTGAATGTCGCCGGTCGATTGGAAGACCTTGGCTCGGATGCGGCCGCACTGCGATTGTGCAAACAAGTTGCCGAGATGGATTCCAACCGTCGTGAACCCTATGTAATGGGACTGCGATTGGCAGAACACTTGCAGGACCATGCGGCAATCGCCTGGGCCTGTAAAGGCGTGTTGTCCCAAGCTTGGCCGGCTGAGTTCAGCCCCGTCGTTGACAAGGCGCGATTGCTTGCCCGCAGCACCTATGCGGACTTGATCGAATCGGGTCGCAATGAAGATGCCGCCAAGTTCGGTGAAGAACTCAAAACCGCAGCCTCGCATGATGTCGTCATCCGCGTCTCCTGGACCGGTAACGCCGACATTGATTTGGCAGTCGAAGAACCCGGCGGAACCGTTTGCTCGCTGGAAAATCGTTCCAGTGCCAGCGGCGGTACCTTGCTAGGCGATTCCTATCCCGGCCAAGGCGAAAGCAGCGACGGCACTGTCTCGGAAACCTATGTTTGCCCGCAAGGCTTCAACGGCCAGTATCGTTTGCTGGTTCGAAAGGTTTGGGGCGAAGTGTCGACCGGACAAGCGACCGTCGAAATCGTCACGGACGCCGGACGCCCCGCCCAGAAATTCATTCGCAAAGAGATTCCGCTGACGGAAAAGAATGCTCTGTTCGTTTTCGAAGTCAAAGACGGAAAGCGGAAACAAAAACTGGGTGACGCTCAATTGGCTCACCTGCGTGATGTGCAACGTGACCTGAATGGCCAGTTGCTAGGTCAATTCGCTGGTCCTGGCAGCAGTTCCAACCAGGTCTTGAACGATCTGTACCAAGACATCCAGCGGTTCACTGGCGGCAACGCCGGCAACCCATTCTTCGGACGCGGCAATGCTGTCGGTTTCCAGCCGCAGATCACGCTGTTGCCCGAAGGAGCGACGATGTCGACCCTGGCGATTATTTCTGCCGATCGACGCTACGTCCGTATCTCGCCGGCACCGTTCTTCTCGCAGATCGGTGACGTTTCCACCTTCAACTTCGTCGACGGTGAAACCGGCGGCGCAGGTGGCGGTGGCGCTGGTGGCATCGGCGGCGGTGGTGGTGGCATCGGCGGCGGCGGTGGTGGCATCGGCGGTGGCGGTGGGGGCTTTGGCAACTAATGGTGCCTTAGCGAACGGTTGATCGATTCGGATCACTTGGAACATTCACTGGCGGTGTCGCCCCTCACCGGGCCCGCCAGCGTTCCAAAGATCCTGGTCGCAACGACCCCGCACCGGTTCGCAGAATCAAATCGTGTAGAATGGCCGCCAGAAAGTTCCCCGCTTAGGCGGTCGTTCAATTTTCGACGGTGATTCTGATGAACCGCAGCCACACGACGATTTTCACGATTGTTATTCTTGGTCTTTTCTTGTTCAGCGCCCACGGTTCGTTGGCGCAACAGGCGGCCACCCAAGCCGACGAATCAGCGCGGTACCTGAAACAGCTATCCGACGCGACCGCTGGGATCGAAAAAGGCGTTCAGCAGCTGCGTGACAAAGGACTGGGCGACCAAGCCGATAAACTGGCGAGCAGCCAGTTGGCGCACTATCAACAGCAGCTTCGGCAAGCCAAAGAATTGGTTGCCGATGGAAAGGTGTTTGGGCGAGCGGAATACTCCGCTGCCATCAACGCCATCACAGCGCAGTCCAAAACGGACCATCAACGCGCGATCATGGCGATCCAACAGCAAGCCACCGTCAGTCGCAACGAATCCGATCGGCAATACCAGGCGACCGTCGCAGCGAGTCTCAAGAATCATCGCGATGCGATCGCAGATGCCAATGAAAAGTATCGACAGCAAATCGATTTGATTGACTTGAAATCAAAGTTCAATGGCAGCCGCGGCCAAATGGGAATCGTGATTTGGAATCTGCCGTCGGACCAAAAACTTCATCAACGCTTGACCACCTCGGTCACGCTTCAATTGCTGAGCGGTTCAAAAGTTGTCTGGACAAAAAAGAATCTCAAACTAAACCGCAAACAACCCAACACCCCGATTCGTCTGCCCGATGTGATGTTCGACACGGTTTCGGTCGAAGTCATGAAGTGGAGTGGAAGCGGGGGCGGGCTGGCAGAAATCCAAGTCTTTTTGCGCGACGAGAACGTTGCCAAGGGGCGGCCCTGTGAAGTCAGCAGTATCGAAACCTTGCCGACTCACCTGGACGACCAACACTCGCTCACCGATGGCGTCACGCTACCGACAACCGTCGGCGATGGCTATTGGATCCCCGAAGAAGACAGCAAGGCCACGGTCACCATCAACTTGCTGGGAAAGAAAATCACGCCCGCCAGTTGAGCAACCAAATCCTATTCACCCCCATCGTTTAGCGCGTCAATCTTTCGTTGGATCGACCGTTTGCGGGAATCATACTTGCATGCATTGATCGCTTCTTCGTAGCACTTCCGCGCGGTATCCTTGCGATCGAGTTGCAGGTACAGATCCCCCGCTTCGACACAATTGCGTTCGAAACTGGAATCGCTGGGATCCTTTAGAACCTCTCGTACATACAGGTTTACGACTCGGGTCGCTTCGGCCGTTTCATCGGCCTTGATCCAGTTCTTGGCGGCGGATTTCAGTTGATACAACAAACCGGATCCGGTTTGTTGCGTGGCGGATTGCTCGTCCTTGCGCGCCTGGACACGAAAACGGTTCAGTGGATCCAGTTTTGCAGCGGCCTGTTCATCCAGTTTCGGCATGGCGATAGAGTGACGTTCGGCAATCGAGGTGGCCTGTTGGTGGTACGTCACGGCCTGGTCGTCACGAGCGGCAAACGCAAGCGCGGCCATGAAACAACGCACGGCGGGTTCATGCAATTCGGCCTCGACATAGATTTTCGCTAGCTGAGCATAGTGACCTTCCTGTGGCGGATAGGGCGAATCAGAAACCATTTTTGCGATCGATGCCTCCGCCAGCTCGCCGCAACGAAGCACGTCTTCTGGATCACCGGCATCATGCCAAAATCCACAGGCACGAATTAAATTCAGGGCCTTGGATTGAGCATCATACGACTTCTGTTCTTCGGCCTGGCGCGCCTGGACGCGATACTTGTAATTGGCATCGGTCAATAACGCGGCATCGTCGGCCGGGTTCAACGTCGGATCGCTTTCAACCAACGCATCGATTTCGATTTGATACCTGTCGATTTCTGCAGCGGATTTCGCAAACCGAAGCGCTTGAAAATAGTGGTCCATTGCCGCTTGGTTTTGATGATTGCGGCGAAACAGATCTGCCAATTTTGCATGGTTTTGCGGCGTGCTGTAATCCTTGATGCGGCGCGCTGCGGCAACGGCTTTGACCAACGCTTTTTGGGCTCGTTCGGCGTCCTCGGCTTTGATCCAGGCATCGGCCGCAGCGGTCATCGCTAGAAAGACACTCAGTGCACCGCCGGACGAACGATCTTCCAAGTTCTGGGCTTCCAACCGAAACTTGCGTTTAGGATCCAACAGATCGTCCATCGACTCCTCCACCTGCGGTACCGAAGCGGCGGGCCGTGAGGCAGCGACCAGTTTTGCAAGTTTCTGCTGGACCAGTTGAGACTGTGTGGGACTCTTCTCGAATCGCAGTGCCCGCTTGTAGCTTTCGACGGCCTGGTCGGTCTGATCAATGGCGCTGTAGGCGTCGCCGATCTGTGCCATTTGCAGTCCGGTGATGGTGATCTTTTGGTCGCTCAAAGATTGCTTGTACGACTTGTTCAGCGCCACCTCAGCCTTTGACGATTCCTTCGCAGCGATCCAACAGTTGGCTTCCAACAACAAGAATGCTGCCGCCCTAGACCCGGTAAATTGATCCCCAAGTGTCGAATAGATCTGAGCCGCTTGGGCGTTCTCACCGGATTCGGCCAGTAGCGTGGCCAGATCCATCGTCGATTCGAGATCAAGTGTTGCGCCACGTTTGTGGTGGTTTTCCTGAAGTTGCAACAGCACGGCAAGTCGCTTCTTTGGATGCTCGCTGATGCGTTGATAGTAGCTTTGCAGCACCCGCAGAGTGGCTTCATGATCTGGCGTTTTCTGCAACTGCGGTTCAAAGGTCATCGCGATCGCAGTGGAAACCGAACTGGGGAAATCCCCGCCCCAACTCCCACTGTTGCTAAGCGTTTGACCATTGGTTGATCTGAACCTGTTCGAAGATTTTTGTACAAATCGGATTAGCGAATGATAAAAATTGACTCGCGCTCGCTCGATCTCCGCCGGGTTGCGGCAGGCATCGAGAATGATCTTGTGAGCGTCAATCAACAACTCGACTCGATCGGAGCGTTCGAACACTCCAATCGCTTGTTCACAGGCCTGGATCCGGTACCGAAGGTTCACCGCCGTTCGGATCGCTTCCACGAAAAGTTTTTCCGCCTCTTTCGAGTCGCGAGAATGCTGCGAGCGTTGAGCCGCCGAAAATGCCGCATCCGCGACAGCGGGATTCACGCCGAAGGGAAGATTGGAGAGACGGGCCGGGCCGGGTGGGTCTGCCGCGACAGGTTCTTTCACAGCGACCGGGGTTGCAACCAACGCGACAGCGCCAAGGCCCAACTCTTGTGTCAATCTGCCAAAGACCTGTTGGAAGGTTTCGCGTTTGACGACACCGCCGGTCGTTTTCCACACGCCAATCTTGCGACTCAGATCCGCCACAGCGATGTTGCCGAGCTGGACAGCAAACGTTTCCAGCGGTAGCCCCAACTCCGCCGCCGCAAGTTGCACATCGATCTCGTTCCTGTAGCGAGTGGAAACCAGGACGATCGGTTCGCCAGCGCGGGTCGGACGCGGCATTTGAATCTGATCGCTCGACAACGCGGTCAGGTACCGTTGGGTGTCGGTTTTCATCGCGTCCTGCGCCTTTTGGTCATTCCCATACAACGCACTAATTTCTTTGTGACGGGAATAGGCCGCCTGGTTGGCCAGCACATGAGGATGAATCTCGTCGGCCTTTTGGATAAAACCGCCATAGTGGCAGGACATGCACGAGACGCCGTTGACGACCGCGCGATCGGGCTGGCGAGGGTCGCTGACGATGCTCGTTGGGCCTTTGTCAATTCGATTGCCAGCGCTATCAGTCAGCATGTAAGCCAACATTCCGTTGGGCAACTGAAAGATGATTTCGCCACCATCATGGTCAAAGGTTCCGTTGATCGTCCCCGGTCCCAGGGGGTTTTCAAACAGGTTTTTCCGTCCGGTTGATCCGGCAAAATCATAGCTTTTCCAATAGGCGCCAAAAATCGATTCGTGACGTTCGATCATGCGATTGTGCTGAGAGACGCCTGACCGTGCGAATCCGACTCGCATCACCCGAGCCTGATCAATGTTTTCTTTTACATTGACTCGCAGCAATTGCTCCAACTCTCGATCGGTCGCAGGGATTTGAGCCAGCGTATGGTAGAGCGGCGGACGTGACGCAGAATCAACGAACCAGTCGGCGCGAACGAGAGGAACTTCACAGCCCGTTTCGTTGCGTACATAGGACGCAGCGAGCGAATCAAACAAAACTCCGTAGGGATAGCCTTGAAGAATCTGTTGCCAGCTGTCCGTTGTCCATTTCAAATCTCGCAGATCAATTCGAAAGATCGCCCCTGTCGTTCCAACCGCCGCTGGTTGTGCCAGCTTTCGGTTCCACGAGAGACTATTCAGCAACTTTGCAAGCGCCCGCTTGTAGACACTCAGTTCCTCTGCGGAATAGCCGGCATTGGCCAAATGATCAACAGTGAAATACCGCTGGAACGCGCGATCACGTTTTTCAACCTGCTCCAGATCGGTGGCGATCAAACGATACTTTTCATCGTTTGCTAGAAACGGCATCGGCGTGGATTCTTCAAACGCCTCGGCACCGCCATGAATCCAATTTTCAATCACGCTGGTTTCTTCCGCAGTTGGCCGTGGCTGTTCCCCCTCAGGCGGCATCGGAGAATCCTTTGATGTGATCCGCTCGAGCAGTAGAGACTGCGTGGGGTCACGCGGACGGACATATCCAGAGGAAATCAATTTCTCGCGATTGAGGACAAAACCGAACCCGCCTTCATCCGTTTCGTTTTCACCATGACAGCGAAAACAGTGTTTTGCCAAGACAGACCGAGCAAGTTGGCTGGACGCCGTCACGACGTTTGCCGACATCGATACGTCTGTCACTTCGGTTTCGACTGTTTGTTCGGCAGCAGCGACCGAGTCGTTGACGGCAACGGATGCTGTTGCGTCAACGCCGCCAGGATCCTCCGATTCGCTGGGCTGGTTCCGTTCAGTGGGCTGGTTCCGTTCAGTGGGCTCGACAATGGATTCCCTTGGCTGGGTGTCATCGACGCTGGGCGACGGTTCAGCAACCAATGGTTCGGCAGAAGAATTCTGCTGCGAGCGGACCGCCGGCATCGTCGTTGCAGTGGTAGCGGCCGGGTCGGCAGAACCGGATAGGAACCGCGTCAATCCCAGGCCGCCGGCGACCAGCACGATCGCTGCCACGGCGATCGCCGGGACTACCATGCTGCGTTTGTTCGCCGGATCCTGTTTCAGATCACTCGCTGCAGTCGCCACCGGTTGCGGTGCGATCGACTGTTTTGGGCGGTTTGTTTTTCCCCCAGCCGGTGCCTTTGCTGGCGGGCGATCCGCGGGCGCTTGTTTGACGGTTTGTTTGGCGCCCTGTTGGGCAGTCTGTTCGGCGGCCTGCAATCGTTTCAGATACTCGTCACGCAGCGTTGGATTGGCGAGGACTTGATAGGCCTTTTTGACCCTCGCGATCAGTTTCGCGCACTTCTCGGCATCTGGCCCATTCCGATACTGTTGCAACTTTTGAATCTGTACCAGGGCGGCCGCCTTGATGGTTTCAACATCGCGTTCCTCGCGGCTGATCTCCAACAACTGAAAGAAATCGGGAGACTTGTCAGCAACCGAAATACCAAGCCATTTTTGATACAGATTCATTTTGGGCCACCCAACGCGAAAAAGTTGAGTCGCAATCATACCACGACGCGAGCCACGTCGACCTCAAGACCAATCCGTAGCGGATCTGGTCAAAGATCCCACTCACAGCGATTGTCCAATACTCGTGCAGGACGAAACCGGCAATTCGATCGTTCTTGTTTCCGGTGGAATCTCAGCCACGCTCATCGGATAGGTCGCATGGTTTTCCGCGAATTCGATCGATTGATCCAGCGCGACCAGGATCTTTTGGGTTTGTCCATCAAAGTGCAGATAACTGCCCATGATGGTGTGCGCATACTCGAACTTCGTCGGCCCCATCATCGCCGCGCGCAAGAAGTTCTTGACGTACAACCAGCGTGTTCGCCGATCGGCAAGCATTCGCCAAGCAATGGTTCGAAATCCGCGGAACATCCGTCGAAACTCCCAACGATTGGGAATGTGTTTGTTGCGAATCTTCATTCGTTTTGTCGTGTCCATGACACGAGCCATAAAGGCGTCCGGAGCATACACCGCGCGAATGATCGACCGTAGTTCACGATAGATTTCCACTCGGTCACGCATCGTGACAAAGTTCAATCCGCTAGCGGTCTGGTCCTTGGACTCATTGCTGCGCAGTTCGTAGGACACATTCGGGTCGTCGATCCATTGATGGTTGGCATCGATCAACCGCCGCTCTCGTTTGAGTCGACGTGTCAGTTGGGTGTTGGGCAACGCACTCAATAGTCCAACCATTGCCAACGAGATCCCGCTCTCTTGAATGAACCGAATCATCGGCCGATCGGTCCCAGGTTTTTCGGTATCAAATCCGATAATCAATCCGGCTGCGACCGAGATCCCGTGATCATAGATCGTTCTCACGCGATCGATGATTGGAGCGACGGTATTGATCTTTTTCTGGGTGTGAATCAGCGTTTCTTCATCGGGAGATTCGATGCCTAAAAAGACATAACGAAACTGTGTCTCTTGCATCAATTCCAGCAATTCTTTGTCGTCAGCCAGATTCAAACTCGCTTCGGTCGAAAAGACAAAGGGATAGCGGTGTGACTTGTTCCACTCTTTGAGTGCGAGCAGTAAGGGTTTGATCAATTTGCGATTGCCGATGAAATTGTCGTCCGTGAAATCCACCCAACCGCGATAGCCGGCATTGTACAGCTGGTCTAATTCGCCAATGAACTGCTGGGGCGTCTTGACTCGGGGGCGTCGGCCGAACAGTTCAATGATGTCACAGAACTCGCAGTTGTAGGGACAACCTCGCGAAGTTTGCAGTCCGACGTGCAAATAATCGTCGAACGAAATCAGATCAAATCGTGGGGGCGGTGTTTTGGTCACGTCCGGCTTGGTCACCGATTCGAACACTCCGTTGGGATTGCCGCTGCGCCAGGCATCCAACCACATCCCGATCGTTGCTTCGCCTTCTCCCATCACCACCGCATCGGCTTGCTCGTAGATTTGTGGTTGGCTCGTCGGATCGGGTCCGCCGACGGCAACAAATTTTCCGTCGCTGTTGGCACGACGCACCAAATTCAGAATACCGGGCTGCTGGGGCAACATGCCGCCGGTGCAGATCAAATCGGCCCACTCCCAGTCCTGGTCGGACAACGGCGCGACGTTTAGATCGACCAAACGAAATTGCCAAGATTGCGGCAAGAGCGCCGCCACTGTCATCAACCCCAGCGGCGGCGCAGTGGCTTTGGCACCGATGGCTTTGGCACTTTCGACAAAATTCCAGTAGTTGGTTTGCTCAAATTCGGGCTGGATCAACAGACAACGCAACGACTGGTCGGGGCTTGCCGGCAACTGAATTCGCGGCGAATCGATTGACATTGTGTGCTATTTTTGTTGCTTGAGAGCGTGCAAAGCGTTTGCGGAAAGTCTAGTTGCATGAATTTGGATTACAGCGGAAACCTCCAAAATGCGACGCCAACGGCGGTGGCGGCACCGTTATCGCGTCCCTACAGCCCGGGGCGAGCGAATCCGTATTTGCGAGCTTTCCCGGGACATGATTTACTTTCAATTCATCACGAATAGACTGGCCAAATCTGAGGCAATTCATTTCGTCACAGGATTTCCTTGTCCTACGATTCTTCATGCAGCGCAATCCATCCCAATCGATGCTCCTGATCACCGGAGCAACCGGTATGGTCGGCGCCAGCGTCCTGGCGCGATTGATACGATCCGGTCGTCGCTGTGCGGTGATCGCACGTGAGAAAGGCAAATGGTCTGCCGAACAGCGGATCGACCAGGTTCTGGCCCCGTTCGAGCAACACTGGCAGACGACGCTCCGCCGTCCGATCGTATTTCGTGGCGATCTGAATCAACCCCAATTGGGTCTCGACACGATTGCAACGGCGTGGATCAACAGCAACTGCGACGCCATTCTGCACAGCGCCGCAAGTTTGAGTTTTGCCCCCGCCGCCGACAACGCCGACGGAGAACCCTATCGCACCAATCTGGGCGGCACCGAGAACGTGTTGCGATTGGCGCGGCAGTGCAACATCAACGAATTTCACCATGTCTCGACAGCCTACGTCTGTGGCACACGCAGCGGACGGGTATTGGAAACCGACGCGGATGTGGGGCAAGCATTTGCCAACGACTACGAATGCAGCAAGGTCCAAGCTGAACAGTTGCTGCGTCAAACTTGGTTAACCGACCGCCCCGGCACTCGTTCGTTGACCGTGTACCGTCCCTCCATCGTGATCGATCCGATCGGATTGACCCCGGTTTCCGGTGACCGAACGATCTACGGCGCGTTTTCGATGTACCAAATGTTGGCGGCGAGATTTGGGTTGCCCGCCGATGGCCAGTGGTTTCGCGATCTGGGCTTCGCCGGTCAGGAACGAAAGAATCTTGTCGATGTCCACTGGATCGCAGCCGCGCTGGAAACGATTCTTTCCGATCCGGCCTATCACGGCCAGACCTATCATTTGACGGCCGATGGCGGAACCGCGATCCGTGACTTGGACGCTGCGTTCCGCTGTGCAACCGCAGACTACTTGGCATCACGCCCGACATCGGCGCGACAGGCATCGGCACGTCCGGTGTCGCCGGCTACCCAGCGCGTAGCAATTGACAAGATCGCGGCACCCTTTGTCGCGACCTTCCTGCCCTACTTTCGCGACGACCCGGTTTTTGATCGTCGTCACATCGATCGGGTCATTGCCGAAACGCCGCTGCCACCGCCGCCAAAAATCAGCACGGACGTGTTGTTGGAAATGGTCAACAATTGGTCGGCACCGAAACCGGCCGCGATGTTAAGGTCCCAGTATTCCTCGGTCCAGCAATCCTCGTCGCGAATCAGCCAACCGGTCAGCACCGAGTCCGAATTCAAACCCGATTCCGAAGACGGCGACGATGTGGTGCTGTGTGGCTACGAAGTTCGATTGCCCGGTGGTATCGACGACGCCCATCAATTCGAACAGTTGTTGTACCGCGGTGAATCAGCCATCACCCGGCTTCCGCCCGATCGACTCGATCGAGAACTGTATCTACATCCGACGCCCGGAACGCCCGGCAAAACGTACACCGAAATCGGCGGTTGTGTTGATCCTCGTCCCAGCGACCTGTCCATCGAACGCGAAATCGAAACTCTCGGTCAGTTTGATCTGACGCATCGCCAATTTGCACAGGTCGCTTTAGCTGCGGTCGATGCATCGATCGGTCGCGCCAATTTGGGCAACTGCCCCGCGATCGACTTGGGGCGCGCTGGCGTGTTCGTCGGACACAGCGGTGGCACCGAACAGGGCGGAGCGCTTGCGCTGGCAACACTGGCCGAAGCGGCCACACGATTCGTCTCGGAAACCGCGGCTGAATCGGTGCCCCAATCCGTCCGTCGCCGCGTCCGCAAGGATGTCACCGTGGCGATCCGCCGGGACCGTCCGCAACGGACCGACCGCAGCGATCCCGAATTGAACGCCTATTCCGCGGCATCCTTGACGGCCAGGCTATTAAAATTCCGTGGCCGCCGGGAAGTCATCGATGCGGCTTGTTCGTCGTCATTGATCGCGCTGCACCACGCGGCCACGGCGATCAACAATGGACGTTTGGATTTGGCTGTCGTCGGCGGTGCGACCTTTAATAACGTCGATAACCTGGCCCTGTTTTCTCAAACCGGTGCCTGTAGCGCCGTTGGGTCTTACCCGTTTGATTCGCGTGCCAGCGGTTTGGTCAGCAGTGAAGGCTACGTTGCGGTGGTGATCGCCAAACGCAGCGTAGCGGTTGCTGCAGGGATGCCGGTGCTGGCCACCCTACATGGCGTCGGCATTTCGTCCGACGGAAAGGGCAAAGGGTTGTGGGCACCGCGCAGCGAAGGGCAACAGATGGCGATGCGGCGAGCCGTGCCCGACAGCACGCCGCTCGACATCGATTACTTGGAGTGCCACGCCACCAGCACGCAAATTGGTGACGCCACGGAACTGGAAAGTTTGGACACGTTGCTGAAACAGACATGCCGCGGCAAATTGCCAATCGGGAGTGTCAAAAGCAACCTCGGCCACTTGCTGGAAGCCGCCGGATTGGTCGGGCTGGTGAAATGTTTGATCGCCATGCGTCGCGGCGAGATCCCGCCGTCGATCAACTTCCAACAACCGACTCCATCATTCGACTGGGCAAACGGATCGGTTAATGTGGTTGACGCGGTTCGTCCCTGGCCACAGCAGGCCACCGACCGAGATCGCAGTCGGATCGCCGCGGTCAACGCGTTTGGAATCGGTGGCCTAAACGCCCACGCCGTGTTTGAACAAGTCGGAACGTCCCGCCAAACGAAGCGGGACCAGCGGGTGCGAGTTCGATCACGGGCGAAACGCGACGAGCCGATTGCAATTGTGGGCCGTGGATTGGTCTTGCCCGGTGCAGCGTCCGTCGCTGCCTTGGCACAATTACTGTCCAGCGAACAAAGTCATCTACAACCGCCACCAACCGATCGTTGGCCAATCGATTCGGACGCCCCATCGCACGGCAAGTTGATTGGGCTGGGACGTGACGATGCAGACTACCATGCGCCACACGCGATGGGCGGATACGTACGAGACTTTAAATTCGATGCACAGTCGTACCGGATTCCTCCCAAGATTGTGGCCAATGCCAACCCGGCACAATTGATGTTGATCGAGGCGGTTCGCCAAGCGGTCGATGAATTTGACAACGGCGACTGGTCGATCGATCGCAAACGCGTCGGCGTCACGATTGGGACGATGTTTGGCGGGCAATTCAGCAATGAACTTCAAATCGGTTTGCGACTGCCAGAAATCTGTCGTCACCTACAGCGTGCAGCGATTGCACAGGGAGTGGCAGAGGAACAAGCCGCTCAATGGGCAGAAGCCTATCGCCGCACAGCCCTCGCGGCCTATCCGGCTTTGCTGGATGAAACCGGCGGATTCACCGCCAGCACGCTGGCATCGCGAATCGCACGGACCTTTGATTTGATGGGCGGTGCCTGCGCGGTGGATGCCGACGAAGCATCCAGTGGGCTGGCCATGCTGACCGCCGCGGAACAATTGGCCGCCGGACACGTCGATGCCGTACTGTGTGGAACGGCCCAACGGTCGCTGGATCTGGTCGCATTGGAACAATTATTCCGAAATGGACGACTGGCATCCTCTGCTTCGCGACAAGAATTGCTGCGTGATCCCGGTCGCATCTTCCCTGCCGAAGGGGTAGCAATCATTTTGTTACAACGGCTTTCCGATGCCAGGAAAGCCAACCGACGGATTCTCGGCACGATCGACTCGATCAGCGAAACGTTTGCCGAGGATGTGGTCGCGGCGAGAGCCAACGATTGCGATCCAGGTCCGAGCGGCAATCCGATCTCGTCTCACAAGATTGTGGATCAACTCGGACACCTCGGCGGTGGGCACGGATTGGTGCAAGTCATCGCGACGACGATCGCTGCGGCGGACAAACCTCTGCGGCAACCCGCAACAATCACCGAAACTGCTTCCGATGGTTACCAAATCAATGTCCGTGTCTCGCACCCTGATCTGAACCAATCACCCGCATCCACCACGTCTGCTCGACAGCACGTGGACGCCCCTGATCAAAGCCGATTCCACATCAAGGCCCGTGTTTCTCCCGTGACGAATTCTGCCAGCAAGTCTGATTCGGTCCTGTCGGTCTGTTTGCACGCGCACCATCCACAAGCGCTGGGCGACCAACTTCAATCGGTCGCCCAAACGGGATCGACAACGGCAAATCAGCGAACTTCAGAGGATGGCGGCGAATGCTGCGCGGTGATTGCGGGGGCAAGCGAAGACGAAATTCGATCAACCGCCCAAGCGTTGTTGAGCGGTCCGATGGCGAGCGGACAAAGTGGCACCGTCGCCAAACGTGCTGGGCTTGTCAAATTGGGGCCGCTGACGGGAACTCGCGTCGCTTGGACGTTCCCCGGCCAAGGCTCGCAATACGCTGCCATTCCGCGCGTCTTCGATTTGGACCCACAGTGCTTGGAATCGATTCACGAATTTGACCAACATTTAGCCGCTCTACAACTCGAACCCGTTGGCGATCGGCTGCACGATCCCCAATCCCGCTTGGGACGCGATGTCTGGTGGACTCAGGCCTGGTTGTTGGCGACCGGTACTGCTTTGACCGAATCGCTGTTGCGCAGCGGGATGCGCCCCGATGTTGTACTCGGCCATAGCTTTGGTGAATGCACGGCGGCCTGGGCTGCCGGCGTGATGTCCACCCGCGGTGCGATTGAGTTCGCCAAATCGCGTAGCGACGCGGTGACGATGCATGGCGGTCCACGCGGTGAGTTGTTGTCGGTGCGCGGTGAACCGTCACTCGTCGATTCGATCCTGCGCCCCCACCACAGCCCCTGTGTAATCACGCACCATAATTCGCCGAATCAAACCGTCATCGCTGGAACCCCCGAAGCGATTGCCGCGGCAAAGTCGAATCTTTCCGCTGCTGGCGTTGCCTCGGTCGTGATCCCCGTCCCGGCGGCGTTTCATACGCCGGCGATGAAGCCAGCCCGCGAGATGTTGGCCGCTCGGCAATCCGGCGCACGACTACGACCGCCGCGATTCGGATTCCTATCAGCGACCCAGAATCGTTACCTGGCCGAGCCAAGTGAAATCCATGCCAACCTGATCGATCAATTGATCCAACCGGTCGGATTCAGCGGCGCGGTCAGCCGACTGGTTGCAGACGGATGTGGACTGTTGTTGGAAGTTGGTCCCGGCAACGTGTTGACTCGATTAGCAGCGGCCACCGTTGGCAGTCAAGCCATCTGTATCAGCGCCGACGACCCGGGTTTGGACATCGCGACCAACCGACGTTTCGTGGAATTGGCCAGCGAGCTGTTCACCCGGCACCCCGTCGCATCGCACGTGATCACATCGAATTCCGGACAGTCAACCGCCGCGCCCGCTACGCGGATGCCATCCTCCAATGGCCACCACTCGAAATCGGCCAGCTCCGCCGCCGCGACCGCAGCGAACCGCTTCAGCGTCATCGATGTCACCCGCCGCGGCCGGCGAGCCCCGGACAACGCCAACGGACGCGACAAACCGGGGATGCCGAGCGGCAACCAGCCCCGTCCCGCCATCGCTCCGGCCAAACCAACGGGGGAGACTCTGGCTGGGGCCACCGTGGCAACCGCGACGAAACCAACCGCCAACGTCGACGCGGCGCGTTCGTTCCTGTTTGATTTGGTGGTTGATCTGACGGGTTACGAGCCCGAGATCATTGAATTCGATGCGGATCTAGAAGCCGAACTGGGCGTAGACAGCATCAAGAAAGCACAGTTGATCGGCGAACTGGTGCAATGGGCCGGGCTGGAGCTGACGACCCAAGATGTCAAACTGGCCGAGTTCCAATCGATGGCCGATATTCTGCGGCTGATCCCAGTCGATGAACCAGCTTTCTCGTCGTCGATCCCCGCTGCAGTCACACCGTCGGGCGCTACTGTAAACGCCCCGGAGACTCGCCAACCGACCGCCGACGCATCAACCGATGTTGATGCCGACGCACTGCGTCAGTTGATGATCGATTTATTGGTTGACCAAACTGGATACGATGAATCCATCATCGACATGGAAGCCGACTTGGAATCCGAACTCGGCGTGGACAGTATCAAACGTGCTCAGCTATTAGGTGAATTGGAACAGCAATTTGAATTGCCTCCGATTCAGCAAAGCGACTTGAAATTGGCTGATTTCCCGACACTTGCGTCGATCCATGATTTCATCATGGACCAAGTCGAGGGCCGTAAAAAAAAAACGCCTGCTCCGCTAGCTAGCTCGACGACAAACAGTCCACCGGCGTCCCTGCTCGCGGATTTGCCGATCGATGTCCCGTCCGAGGGGACCCACCGGTTCACGCTGCGAATGCGATCCGCGCCGCGCCGTGATGGCATGCCTCGAGAGCCGCAATTCAGCGGCGCCGCTCTAGTCGTTGGCGACAACAAAATTGCCGATGCGCTCGTGGATCGACTGGCGCAATCGGGTGTGCCGACGGAACGATTACGTCGTCCCGAATGCAATGGATTGGACGACGAACTGGACACTCTTTGGCAGTTGGGCGTCACACCCCATTTATTCCTGACCACCGCTCACGACGCCGATGCCGACTGGTCGGTGGATGACCCCGCGGCCTTCACCGGGCGACGACAGTCCGCGCTTCAGGTGCCGTACCGGATTTGCCAGCGTTGGATGCAACGTGCGATTGATGATGATCGGATGGATCAATCCAGTTTGGTCACAGTGGTCCGCAACGGCGGGTGGTTTGGTTTTGATCCACCCGGACAAACTGCGCCGGAAAACCGATCGAGTGAATCCGGTGCGATGGCGGGACTGACCAAAGCCATGTTGATCGAAGCGTGGATGCGTGGCCACAGGGACACACCGATGCTGGTCGTCGATGCTGCCCAGGACCGTCGCGCTGACGAGATCGTGGATGGAATCTGGCGCGAACTGGCGGTTCCGTCTTATGACGAAGAAGTCGTGGTGGCCGCGGAACAGCGGTCGGCTGTGGCGGTCACTCACGCACCGCTTCCGCTCCTCGGCACCACTACGGCGCGTTCGACACGGTTTCCGTTGACGCGTGGTGGCAATTGGATCGTCGCCGGTGGCGGGCGCGGGATCACGGCCATGACGGCGATGGAGTTGGCCGAGCGGCACGATTTGAAGTTGCACCTATTGGGCATGGCGCCGGCACCGCAGATTGATGATGAAACTCGCCAGCACGCCTTGCGCGATCGCGGTGATCTGCGTCGGGTGGTGATGCGACAGAAACAGGCCGCGGGCGAAAACCCGGTGAAGTTCTGGCGTCAATTTGAGAAAGCGATCGAGATCGATTTGACGCTGTGTGAATGCCGACGACGCGGAATCCGCGCCCAATATCATTGCGTGAACGTGTCCGACCCGGCGGCGGTGCAGGCCGCCGTTGCAGCGATTCGCGCGACTGATGGTCCGATTCGTGGCGTCATCCAGGGTGCCGGTTCAGGACAAGATGCACGGTTTGATCGAAAGCGCCCGGATAAAGTCGACCAATGTTTGAGCGCCAAGATTGACGGCACCGTCGCCCTGGCAAGCGCCACCCGCAACGATCCACTGGAATGGTTCGTCGGCTTCGGTTCGATCAGCGGACGCTTTGGCGCCAACGGGCACACCGACTATTCCGCCGCCAATGACATGTTGGCCAAATTGATCGGAAACCTCGGGCGACAACGCCCACAAACACGGTGTGTGACCTTTCACTGGCACGCCTGGGGTGACGTCGGCATGGCAACCAAACCCGAAGCCAAATTGGCGTTGGACATGATTGGTATGAAATTCATGCCGGCCGCTGACGGACTGACGCATTTTCTGAATGAAATGGAACAGGGCGGCGATGCCAGCGAGGTCTTGATCACCGACCGTCGCTACATCCGCAAATTCTTTCATTCCGGAGAAGACGACCGTTCGTTCGCAGCACCGCTGTTGATGCCGAACCGACGTCGCGGCGATGTCGATCTGCCAGCCGACACAGAATCGTTTTCGGTCACACTCGACCCGGCGCGAGACTTGTTTTTGAAAGAGCATTTGGTGGGTGGAAAGCCCACGTTACCGTTGGTGATCGCGACCGAAATATTGGCCCAGGCCGGATTGTTGCAGCAGACTCTTTCTGGTGGCAACGTCCCCACGGTCACTGCCATCCAAGGCGTGCGTGCCATCGCACCACTCAAGGTCAGCGGCGAGGACGCGTTTGCGGTGGAATTGGTTCGTGACCCCACCGAAACCAATCGTTGGACGCTGGCCTGTGACCTGCGTCGTCGCGATGGTCGTTTGGTCGAAGCCCAGCGCAAACATTTCTGTGCCTCGCTGGACTTTGCCGATTCAGCGACGTTGGATCAGCTAGACGACAACGCATTGCTGCGCGACATTTCACTGTCGCAGCAGCCGATTGAATACCTGCCGCCCGATTCAGCGGTCTACCACGGGCCGTCGCTGCGTTGTTTGCGCAGCATCGGATTCACAATCGATCCTGCATCGGATTCGATGCCCGTCGCGATCGGGACGATTGTGGCCGCCAGCCCCGCGCACTTGATGGGTGAAGACCGGCCATTGTCGGGATGGATCACATCGCCGGCGACCATGGATGCGATGCTGTACGCCGCCGGGATGTTGGCCGGCTTCGTCGGGCGGCGTGCCAGTCTTCCGGTTTCGATCGAACAAATTCGCCTGGGACGGTTGCCTGAGCCCGGTGAACCGCTGCGTGTCGTGGCGAGATGGCTGGCCGAAACCGAGGATCAAAGCGGTGGAATTTTGTCCGTCGTTGCGGCTGGCCTGAACAACGACCTGATCGCAGAACTGACCGGGTACCGGGTTGGCTGGCTGGGCTAGCCGGTTCCGCCAGACCGTTAACAGTCGAACAAACCGGACATTCGCCAAACTCGACCAAGTTTCATTCGCCTTCGATCAACGCTCCGCCGACGGTGGTGTTGGCCAATCAGGGGGGCGAACTAGAATGGGCGTTCTCATTTGTAAACATCGACCGATTCGCCAACAGCCCAAACAGTGACCTCCAAAGACCTTGCCGGGCGTCGAGCCCTTGTCACCGGTGCCAGCCGAGGAATCGGCCGGTCGATTGCCGTGGAGCTTGCACGTCGTGGCGCCAGTGTGGCGATCAATTTCCTGAATTCGGAAGCTCAAGCCGTGCAAACGGCGGAGCAAATCGATGCGGTCGGCGGATCGTTGATGTTGGTCCGCGCGGATGTCTCCAACAAAGACGACGTGGCGGCGATGGTCGATCAAGTCACGGACCAATTTGGCGGCTTGGATATCGTCGTCAACAATGCGGCGGCAGGTGGGTTTCGCGACCTGATGGACCTGAGTCCGGTGAATCTCGAAGCCACCCTGCGGATCAATGCCTCGGCCGTGCTGTGGGTCGCTCAAGCCACCGCGCGAGCGCTCTCGGCGTCGGAACACCATGGAAAATTGGTTGCCGTCAGTAGCCATGGTTCGCAGTGGGCGGTGCCTCACTACGGAGCCATCGGCGCTTCCAAAGCCGCACTCGAATCGCTCATCCGACATCTGGCATTGGAACTCGGCGACCGAGGCATCAATTTCAATTGTGTGTTGCCCGGGATCATCGCGACCGAAGCGATCGCGACGATGCCCGGTGCCAGTGATTTAGTTGATGCGGCAAGTGATCGCATGATGGTTGGTCAGCGTCGGTTAAGTGAACAAGATATCGCCAATGTCGTCGCATTCCTGGCCGGCCCCGATAGCGATCTGATCCAGGGACAAACCATCGTCGTCGACGGTGGGGTCAGTATCCGTGTCTAATCACGCCAGCCGTTTCGATGGAGATGTAGCGTTGCCCAGTTCCGTGATCGAGCGATATTTTTCGCGTTCTTCGCACGGCAGCGGAATGGTGTTTGATTTGACACTGGAATTGGACGGCGTGGTCGGTCCCGATCCATTGCGGGACGCCTGGGTGGCGGTTGTCGCTGGTCACCATCGACTGTTTTGGCGACTCACCGGATCAGGCAAGCGTCAGCACTGGGTGCCAGCGCCGATCGATGACGCCAAGTGTTTTCATATCGTTTCGTTAGAACCGACGACAGATCCGACATCCGTCCCCGCACCGGACGTGCGTCAGGGCGTTGGCGCCTGCCTGCTGGTGTCCAACAACACCGACTATCCCGCCATCCGATTCCGTTTCCATCATTGTGCCTGTGATGGTGTGGGTGCCGCTCGTGTGATCGGTGAGTTCTTTGCCCAGCTTCATGGCCAATCAATCTCACCGTCCGGTGGGGAATCACCTGCCCATTCCCCAACTGACCGCCGCGGCGAAACCACTTTTCCAGATCTTCGGAACACCTGGCAGACGATTCGTGGCCGCAACGTCCGGGTCAGCAAAGACGTCGTTGATCCGGTTGCCAAAGAATCCGGCGATGCCCCCACCGCGGCCAACCCACTGCGTTCGGTGGCCTCGGACACCTGGGCGTTTGAGCTGGAGGCAGAATTGTCCGGCAAACTACGAATCGCGCTGCGAAACCACAAAATTCCCCTGAACGACTATGCGGTCGCCGCGACGGCCTATGCAATTGCCCAGGTTTCGCCGCATTGCGCGGCAGCTGGAAAGTATGTGATGGTGATGAATCCGACTCAGATGCGTCGCTGGTCTAATCGCCGCAGTTCGGCCAACCATCTCGGTTTCGCGTTTGTTCGCCGTCGACACGACGAATTAGGAATCGATGCGGATCAAACCGCGGCCAGCATTTTGGATTCGGTTCACCAACAGATCCAAGCCGTCCGTTCACTTCGCATTGCCGGTGAATTAGCCTATGGAATCGGCGCCGTTGAAAAGATTCCCGGATCCCTGCGACTGGTCGAACAAATGGGTTGGTTTACGCCAACGGCCAGCCTAACCTGTTTGTCCAGCATTCGTTTCTCCCGGCGGTACGGGTTCGTTGATGGTGCGTGCGTTGGTGACACACCGATTCGCAACGTCGGCATGTCGGCTCCGTTGCAAGCCGGTGGTGAACTCGCGGTGACGATCTGGGAGATGGGCGGACCAATAGGATGGTCCCTGCGTTTTGCATCACCGTCGCCCCACTGTCACCGAGCGGCTCAATTACTCGCTCATTCGATTGAACATTTTTCGCGTTCGATTTTCACATCCACGTCTTTGTCGGACACCTGATCGATGGACCAAAAACATCTGAAACTGCTGACCGTGTTGGCTGGACTTGCACTGGCGATCTATTTGATAACCTATGTCGTTCAAAACCAATTCAATGTCTCGGTTGCCGAACAACCGACGGTCGAGACGGTCGAAGACCCCGATGCCTTGGCCAAACGCGAAGCCTTGCGTGAGATGACACTCGGCAGCTTTGGTGCCCCCACCGCCAGCAAAGACTCGGAACTCGACGGCGACCAAGAAGTGAACTTGGGGCGCAGCCCGCTGTCACTGCGAGTCGGCGTGATCGGCGCCACGCCGGCACGCGACGAGGTGACTTCGTTCAGTCAATTCCCCTACGCGCGCTCGGAAGTTCGCAAGGCGTACACCAATTCACGCGACCGGGCCTGCCGGCTGTTGGTTTCCGGTGTCACGGTCTCCCCACCGCTTTCCAAACCGCGACCGGGTGAAACGGGCACACTGGGACGGCTGACCGTGCTGACGATCGGATTGGAATTTGATCAATCCGGGCCACGAAAACTGCCTGCGGTGACGCGGGGCCAAGTCAACAAATACTTTGCCGATCACCGTTTGGCGGTCCAGCCGGTGCTGTATCACGATGCCAACAATCGCCCCTATTTTGGTACGGATTGCCAAGCCGCATTTTTTGAACTCGATCGCCCCGGCATGACGGTTGATGCCGAACCGATGATCAAAATCTCGGTCAGTCGATTTCGCGCTCTCGGTGTCGTCGGGGATGTGAATCAATCCGGAACGGCCAGCGACATCGTCGGTCGAACGCTGGCATTGGCGTTTACCTTCGCCAAGAAAGACCAGACCGTCACCGGTGCATCCGACCGAGCAGAAACGATCACTGAAATATTGTTGCTGCATCTGACGCCGGAGTGCACGGCTGATGAACCGGAAATCAAAGTGTTTGTCACCAGTGATGCAAGAACCAATCTGCATCGTTTGGAAACTCGTGGAATGCGATTGAATTCCCCCGTCCCATTGATTTCAGCCGACATCCAATTCAATCGCACCGTGTTGATGGGCATGTACCCGGCCGATCCGGTCGTCAGTGGGATCCGATATCGATCCGCTGGGATTCTATCGATGGAAACCATCCGCCGCTTGAGCCAGGCTGACGGCGAGCGGCCCGCTGTTAGTCTGACTGAAATCCTAGACCAGTTCGGTAAACTGGTTGGCACCAGCGAAACCGCCGCGCTCTAGTGCTGCGTCCGAGCGATTCCGATAGGATATCTCGATGGACCTTGATGAAATCGCAACGCACGCTCTCACCTTGGACGATCCGGAAAAGCGCCGGGCTTACTTGGATAGCGTCTGTGCAGGCGACAGTGCGCTGCGGAAAAAGGCGGAATCGCTGATCGCGGCATTGATCCAAACCGACGAGGACCGTTTTCTATCCTCGGGGTTGTTTCCCGGAGTGGCTGGCACCGCGACACAGTCCTGCCACCGGTCGACGGGCAATGACGATGCGCCATCGGGCAACGAAGCCACTGCGATCACGCCGACAAGCGATGCGTCGCGATTCGAGATTCGCAGCAAGCACGCACTCGGCGGACTGGGCGAAGTCTGGGTGGCATGGGACCGTCAACTTGGGCGCGAAGTCGCGCTCAAACAGATGCGTCCCGAATGGGCAGGCAATCTCCATGCGGAGTCCCGCTTTCGACGCGAAGCCGAGATCACCGGGTACTTGGAACATCCCGGAATTGTTCCCATCTATTCATTGGGCGACCAAGCCGACGGGCGTCCTTTTTATGCGATGCAGTTCATTCGTGGTCGCACGTTGGAACAAGTGGTCGCCGAATGCATTGCCCCAGGCACCTGGTACGACAACGCTTCGCTGCGCCGCATGCTGGACCACTTTGTCGACGTGTGCCAGACCATCGACTATGCACACAGCAAACATGTCATTCACCGCGATCTGAAACCAGCCAATATCATGCTCGGTGCTTACGGCCAAACACTGGTCGTCGACTGGGGATTGGCCAAGCGGATCGACCAATCTGCCGCGCCCAGTCCAACGTCACCGGCAATTGACCAGGAACAATCGGTAATCGACGCAACACTCTGTCCGCCGTCGGCGAACGATTCGTCGGTCGAACAAACTCAGCAGGGAACCACGATGGGAACCCCGCGCTACATGAGCCCTGAGCAAGCGGCTGGAAAAACCGAGCAAATCGGTCCTCCCGCAGATGTCTATTGTTTGGGAGCGACGCTGTATTTCGTTCTTGTTGGCAGACCACCACACATGGGTCAAGCCGATTTGAAGTCAACGATCCGGCGGATCCTGGCCGGCGAATTTGAGCCTCCCGGGACGGCCTGCCCCCACGTCCCTCGGCCGCTACAGGCGATCGTCATGAAAGCCATGGCGATCGATCCACAGCAGCGATATTCCGGCCCGGGCAAGTTGGCGGACGATTTACAGAACTATCTGGACGATCAACCGGTCAGTGTCTTTCCCGATCCGCCGCTGGATCGACTCTTGCGTTGGACCCGCAAAAACCGAGCGATCAGTGCGGCGCTGGCGGTCGGCTGCTTGCTGACGCTGTTGGCGACCATTTCTGGGCTGCTAATTCGCCAAGAAATGAATCGGCGTGAGGTCGTCGCAGCACGCCAAAAAGAAGCCGACCAGCAACAGATTCAGCTACAAGAACAAACGCGTCGATTAGAAGCCGTTGCGGCGGCCGATGCGGCGATCGACCGTGCCGAAGCCGCGCTCGGCGACAGCCGCTACGCCGATGCGGCGGCCCTGCTGGGCGTCGCTTTGGATCGGATGGAAAACCAAGACTCGTTGGCCCTGCGCCGAAACAAACGATTGGCCCAACAGCAGCGACTGATTCGGCTTGGCAAATTCGAATCCCTGTACAAATCCGGTGAGGACCTGGATCATCTGGCTCGCGATACCGAAGCCGCGATTCTGCTTCAGGAGTCATTGGAACAACTTGGGGTTTGGGATAGCCAAACCTGGTGGCAGGAATTGCCCGACGATGATTTAACGCCCCTACAAAGCGACCGATTGCGTTGGCAGGTGTACCGTATTCTAACGGCGCTTGATTTGATTTATTTGAAAAAGATGGCGATCGCGATGGGCGGCGATTCGGCCGGCGGAATGCCCAGCATCCTAAAAATCATCCGCAGTTTTCTGTCGACCAATGTCGGCGCCAGCCAAGCTCAGGCGACGGTCGAACTGACGAAACGGATCAACACGTTTCGGCCGGGTGAAGCGGCGCGTTGGCTAGGCAGCATCGCCTCAGCACGCTTGCGCCGCGGAACACGGATCGATGCTCGTGAACTGGGACCGCCCCAGAACCCAGATGACGGCCGCTCGTTGGCCGTGTTCAGTTTGATTGCCAGCGTCGACCCAGCCTATCGGTCTTGGTTCAGCGGGTATGGCGATCGCTTTGCCCCTCCGCAATCCGATTCACCCTCCCTGCGTTGCTTGAACGTTGCCCTGGAAACCCTCCGCCGTGTCTCCGACGAAGCCTCGGATGACTATTGGATCCGGTTGACCCTTGCGCAAGCCTACTTTTTGTTGGCCCAGCACTCAGAACGCCAAGACGACTACGATGCTGCGATTGAACACTACGAACTGGCGCGATCGGAGTACGGCCGCTGTATCGCAATCCGTCCCGATGCCGCCTTTGGCCACGCCGATCGCTCGACCGTCGCACTGCGGCAAGCCGTACTGATGCGGGATCACCACTCGGCCACAGCCGGTCAGCGGCAGCGTGCCGGAGAACTTCTGCGCGCCAGTTTTCGTGACGCCAGCCAAGCCAGACGACTTGCGCCGGCTGCCCACTGGGTGTACTGGCACCTCGGTGCAACCGCCATCGAACTGGGACAAGACGAAGCGGCCATCGGTGCATTTTTCAAAGCAGTGGACTTGGCGTTCGATGTGGAAAAGACGATCGACAGCCCGTTCTATCACTTGGACGAACTGCGCGGGCGGACAGAAGCAATCGAGTTTGCCTATCAAGCATCGGACCAGATCCTCGCTGCGACTGCCGTTGACCCCACACTGGGAACCCGATCGGCGTTGATCGCATCTTTGGAATACGTCCGTGGAAAATTGGACCCCGCGCTGCAATGGGCAGATCGAGCGGTCTCACTCGACCCGACCAATTGGCGAGCCCACCGGGTTGCCGGTTGGTGCCAGCTGCGAAATCAGAATCGGAAACAGGCCCAACAGCATTTCCAAGCGGCGCTCGCCCAATCGCCCGACGACGCGGTCTGCCTGATCGGTGCGGCTCGCATCGCAGAACAGAACAAACAGAACGATCCATCGCAGGTTGATCGTTGGTATCGCCAAGTCATCGGGGCACAGGTCTCGCATCGGTTACGCGCGACGGCTTGGTTGGGTTTAGGAAAAAATGCAATGACGCGTGCCGAATTCGATGAAACATTGGACGCGATCCGCCAAGCGAGACAATTGGAACCGGCCTGCGATCTATCGCAATTTGTCGAGATGACACGGCAGCAGGCCTCGCAGTTGATCCGCCGTTCAAAGAAAACGATCCCGGCAGCAGAACAAGTGACCATTAAACAGCAGCTGTCTGAGTTAAAATTTTTCCTCGATCAGATCACTGAAATGCCCGTTGCCTCGGTCAATCAAATCCTGCGTTCCGCGAGCGATCATCCACCGGCCACGCTGCCCCTACTGGGCGCCGATTTTGAATTGCCGATCGAACGTTATTGGGAACTGCAACCGATCCGTTCCAATGATCGATTGTCCGCTGGCGATCACACGGGTAGCCCTCCGCTGGCGATCACTTCCTCGATCAGCCATGGTGGAAATTCATCGTTGATGATCCAGCGCACCCAGCCCGATCACGCCACGTCGGATTGGCGACTGCGTCAAACGATCCCGGCAACGCCGGGGCATCGTTATCGGTTGACGGCAACTGTCAAATCAAACGGCAACCAAACCAGCGCTGTTGAAATTCAAATCGCACAGGATGAACAAACGTTGTTGAAAATCCCGATGCCCGCAAACAGCGACGATTGGGCATTGTGTCAGGATGAATTTTCGATTTCAGCCAGTGATGAAACCACTGTCCCACTGCGCGTCGAAATCATCGTTTCGGATCCAAAATCATCGACGTTCTACCTGGACGATTTCCAGATCGACCTGGTCGATGCAACGCGACAGTTGTGAACGGGTAGAATGGTGTTGGAACGCCGATGTTTTGATGTTTCGAATTCGGCCTGATCTCGATTCAACTCACTGCCCAGGCATTGGAATGAATGCGCACCCTACGAACACCGCTGCGAAATCCAACCGCGACGATCTGCGACGTGTCACCGCGAACGTGTCGATCGGTCAGTATCTGATTCAGCGTTTGCAGGACTATGGGATCGGCCACATGTTTGGCATCCCCGGTGACTATGTGCTGTCTCTGTACAGCGAATTGGAAAAAAGCCCGATCGAAATGATCGGTTGCACGCGAGAAGATTGCGCCGGGTTTGCCGCCGACGCCTACGCGCGGTTGAACGGAATGGGCGCGGTGTGTGTTACGTATTGCGTCGGCGGATTAAGTGTCTGTAACTCGATCGCAGGTGCCTATGCGGAAAAATCACCGGTCGTGGTGGTCACCGGATCGCCGGGGTTGAAAGAACGCGCCAGCGGCGCGCTACTGCATCACATGGTCCGCGATTTCCGAACCCAGTACGAAGTGTTTGAAAAATTCACGATCGCCGGCAGCGAACTCTCCGACCCACTGACCGCGTTTTCGGAAATCGACCGCGTGCTCGATGCGTGCGATCGTTTTAAACGCCCGGTGTATTTGGAATTGCCACGCGACATGGTTCACGTCGTCCCCCCGATCGCCCATGGCTATCGTGGTTCGGTATTCGAAAACGATCCCCAAGCCACTGTCGAAGCGATTGCCGAAACACGGCAGCGAATCGAATCGGCGACGAACCCCGTTATTTTGGCCGGCGTCGAACTGCACCGGTTTGGATTGCAAGATGAATTATTGCGACTGGCCGAGACCGCCAATATTCCGATCGCAACGACGATGCTGGGCAAAAGTGTGATCAGCGAACGGCACCCGTTGTTCATCGGTTTATACGAAGGTGCGTTGGGCGACCAAGCGGTCACACAGTTCGTTGAAAACAGCGACCTGACTTTGATGTTGGGCGCATTTTTGAGTGACATCAATCTGGGGATTTTTTCCGCCAACCTGGACCCCACGCGCTGTGTCTATGCAACCAGCGAAGCATTGCGGATTTCCCACCACCACTACCACAACGTGGGGCTCAAGGAGTTCTTGCGTGGTTTGTGTGAATCGGGGCTGTCGAGGTCACAGCAAACGGTTCCCGATACATTGGTCCGAACAAAGTCGCAACAAACCGTGGTCGAAGCCGCCAGCGATGACGGCTTGCGAACCAGTTGGATGATGGGCCGATTGAATCGCTTGATCGACGCGGACACCATTGTCATCGCCGATGTAGGTGATTCCCTGTTTGCCGCGACCGAACTGACAATCCACGAGCGCGGTGAATTCTTGAGCCCGGCTTATTACACATCGATGGGATTCAGTGTTCCCGCAGCTTTGGGCGCTGCAACGGCGCGTCCGGACCACCGCGTGGTTGCTCTGGTCGGTGACGGGGCATTTCAAATGACCGGCCAAGAACTCAGCACCCTGATCCGCTATGGACACAATCCGATCGTGATCGTGCTGGACAATCATGGTTACGGCACCGAGCGATTCCTGCACGCCGGCGAATGGGAATACAACGAAATCCAGCCTTGGGATTACGGGAAACTGCTGTCCGTTTATGGCGGCGGGCAAAGCCATTTGGTCGCCACCGAAACAGAGTTTCAAACCGCATTGGAAAGCGCATGGAAAACCCCCGATCAACCGCATTTGATTCATGCAAAACTGATCGAGGGTGATGGTAGCGTCACACTTAAGAAACTGGCCGCCCGAATGGGCGAAAGCGTCGGCTAACGCTTGTTGGAACACTCACTGGCGGTGTATCCCGTAGCTGGGCCCGCCAGGGTTCAGTCGATCCTGAACCGTTATTTATGGCTCTTGTGACAGTCTTTGCAGTTGGCGCCTTTTTTCAGCATCGCACCAGCATCGGGTTTTCCTTCGACCGCGGCTTTTCCGGCAGCGACCAACGGGGCAGTGAATTTCTTCCAACTCTCCGCATCACCCTTTTTGGGCTCATTCTTGGACAACGCGACCAACATTTCGTTCAGCTTCTTGGTCTCTTCTTCACTGGCCTCTCCGGCAGCAACCTTTTTCAGCAGCGGCCCTTTAAACGCATCTTTCATGATTTGCTTTGTCGCCAGCTTTTCCTTGTCGCCGTCTTCGTCGGCCGCCAATACCGGCAGACTGATCAGCGCGGTCGCAACCAAACAGGCCAATCCGTTGGTGATCTTCTTTCGCATCGTTGTCATCTCTCTCAAGAATAG
Source organism: Stieleria tagensis (assembly GCF_024129865.1). GTDB lineage: Bacteria > Planctomycetota > Planctomycetia > Pirellulales > Pirellulaceae > Stieleria > Stieleria tagensis. Next base: position 72,974 of record NZ_JAMYFE010000086.1, read on the forward strand.
GTTTTTAAAACAAAAACGGTCCCGTGCGCTCCACCAGACACCAGGTAGATATAGATGATGGTCGGTCCATCCGCCACATTTCCCGCCGGATGTTGACAAAAATGGCAAACTTATTGTCTCTGGATTCCTGCCCAACACTCTCCAACCCCTGGCAACACCAACATGCCCGATCAAATCAGCAGCAATCAACGCGGTCAGATTCTGGACCTCTTGGCGAAGGGGCAAAAATTGCAGGCGGTAAAACTCTATCGCGAGTGGATGGGCTGCAAATTGATTGACGCAAAAAATGCGGTGGAGGCGATGGAAAATCAACCTGCCACGGATCACGTGTCGGCACCCGATCAAGGCCCGAAAAACACGTCCAGCGTCGACAGCGTTCGATCAGGTTGCTTTTCCGTGCTGTTGATCGCCGTTGGCAGTGTCACGTACTTGCTGTGGCAATAAAACAACCCCGCCGGCATGGAACCGACGGGGTTGATATTGATGGTGATCGACTGGTCGCGAGAACGACGATCAGCTTTCCGATTCTGAGTCGCCCTTGTCGGCGTCACCGATCGTCGCGCTCACCGGTTCCTCTTTGGCGCCGGCGTCACCACGGTTTTCACCATGGAACTCAAGCCGGACGACCTTCACTTTCTTGCCGTCGGGATCGATCATCTTGCCTTCGTCGGTGACAGTCATGTCTTCTGGCTGGATCCGCTCGCTATCGGAATTCTCCAAGATCCCTTTGACCAGAATCGTGTCCTTGCCTTCGAACGCACCACGCAGGAGTTCTTCGCTGAGCGGATCTTCGATTCGTTGCTCGATCGCGCGACGCAATGGCCGAGCCCCGTAGTCCAAATCGGTTCCACGTCGAATCAAGAACTCTTTGGCTTCGTCCTGCAGGATCAACGACAGACCACGATCTTGCAAACGTTCGCGAACCTTTGACAATTCGAAATCGATCACGTCTTTCAAGTCTTCGCGGGTCAGGTGGCGGAAAATGATCGTGTCGTCCAATCGATTCAAGAACTCGGGACGGAACACACGCTCAATCTGCTCCATCACGCGAACCTTCATCGATTCGTAACTGGCGTCATTGTCCGATTTTTGGAACCCGAATGCCGACTCGTTCTTGATCGCTTCGGCACCGGCATTGGTGGTCATGATCAAGATGGTGTTTCGGAAGTCGATGTTGCGTCCGAATGAATCGGTCAACCGGCCTTCTTCCATGACTTGCAACATCATGTTGAAGACGTCCGGGTGAGCCTTTTCGATTTCGTCGAACAGCACGACCGCGTACGGACGACGGCGAATTTTCTCGGTCAATTGACCGCCTTCTTCGTAACCGACGAATCCGGGAGGCGCACCGATCAATCGGCTGACGTTGTGTTTTTCCATGTACTCGCTCATGTCAATGTGCACGAGCGCATCGCTGTCGCCGAACATGTATTCGGCAAGTGCTTTGGCCAACAACGTTTTACCGACACCGGTGGGTCCGGCGAAGATGAACGAACCGGTGGGTCGACGCGGATCTTTCAATCCACTGCGACTCCGGCGAACCGCTTTGGCAACCGCGGTGACGGCCAAATCTTGGCTGACAACACGCTTGTGCAATTCTTCTTCCATCTTCATCAAACGCAAGCTGTCTTCGGTCGACAGACGCGTCAATGGAATGCCGGTCATCTTGCTGACCACTTCGGCAATGACTTCTTCGTCAACGACGCCATCGGTTTGTTGACTTTTCTCACGCCAATCTTGCGTGATCTGGTCTTTCTTCTTGCGAAGCTTTTCCGCTTGATCACGCAGGTTCGCAGCCTTTTCAAAGTCTTGGTTGGCGACCGCGTCTTCCTTCTCTTTGTTCAGCTGTTCGACTTCTTCGTCGATTTCTTTCAAATCTGGTGGACGGGTCATGGTTCGCAATCGCACCCGCGCGCCGGCTTCATCGATCACGTCGATGGCTTTGTCCGGCAAGCAACGTGCGGTGATGTAACGCTCACTCATCTCGACCGCTGCAACCACAGCGTCGTCGGTGATTTGAACACGGTGGTGTTCTTCGTAGCGTTCGCGCAACCCTTTCAAGATTGCGATCGTTTCGTCTTTGCTGGTCGGCTCGACGATGATCTCTTGGAAACGGCGCGCCAACGCGTTGTCTTTTTCGATGTACTTTCGGTACTCGTCCAACGTCGTCGCACCGATGCATTGGATCTCACCACGAGCCAAGGCGGGCTTGAGCACGTTGGCGGCATCGATCGCACCCTCGGCACCACCGGCACCCACCAAGGTGTGCAATTCGTCGATGAACAAGATGGTGTTCTTCACACGACGGACTTCGGTCATCACCGCTTTGATGCGTTCTTCGAACTGACCGCGGTATTTGGTACCGGCGACCATCATCGCCAAGTCCAACACGACGATTCGCTTTTCGGCCAGAATCTCGGGGACTTCGCCTTCGATGACTTTCTGTGCGAACCCTTCGACGATGGCGGTCTTACCGACACCGGCTTCACCCAGTAGCACCGGGTTGTTCTTGGTTCGACGGCAGAGAATTTGAATGGCACGCTCGATTTCACGAGCACGACCGATCACCGGATCCAGTTCGCCTTTGCGAGCCAGTTCGGTCAGGTCACGGCCAAAACTGTCCAGTGCCGGTGTCTTGCTCTTGCCGCTCTTGCCAGACGTGCCGCTACTGCTGCCTTCTTCGCTGCCACGTCCACCACGCTCGCCAACTTCGGCGCCGTCGAGACCGTGACCGAGTAGGTTAAGGACTTCCTCGCGGACGTCTTCCAGTTTCAATCCCAAGTTCATCAAGACTTGAGCCGCGACGCCTTCTTGTTCACGCAGCAAGCCCAACAGGATGTGCTCGGTACCCACATAGCTATGGTTCAGGTTACGAGCTTCCTCCATCGAATACTCGATGACCTTCTTGGCCCGTGGGGTCTGTGGCAGTTTGCCCACCGTGACCATTTCCGGTCCGCTTTGAACAAGCTTTTCGACTTCCAGCCGGATCTTTCGCAGATCGACGTCCAAGTTCTTCAGCACGTTGGCCGCGACGCCGCTGCCCTCTTTCACCAGCCCCAGCAAGATGTGCTCGGTGCCGATGTATTCGTGGTTGAAACGCTGCGCCTCTTGATTGGCCAATTGCATGACCTTGCGAGCGCGATCGGTAAATCGTTCGTACATTTGTTAGTCTCGTTACCCGGCGTGTGTTCCCTGACGCAATCCAACGGGCACTGCGAAAGGGTTGGTTCGTTCAACACCGTCGAAACGGTCTTGCGATTCTTAAAATTCAAATGACAGCGGGACTGTCATCTTGGCGAGTCATTCGTTTCCGTTCCTCGTCCATCCCATAACAGCAAACCGTACGCCATATCAAGCGAATTCGGGAATGCGTCCCCACCTGAGGCGCTGGTGGAGATGAGATGCCCGGCGGTCAACCGGCTGATCTTGATTCTATCGGTTTTACAAATTTTGGGGGATAGGAGTGACAGCGAAACAATCCCTCAATCGACACAATAATGAACGCGATTGGCTGTCGAAAAAAATGTTTTGCGAGCAACCGCGAGGGCTCGTCACGTTGTTCCCGCCCCCCCTCACTGGCATGTCAAACCGGCAACGGAAAAGGTTGCATTTTTTACTAGCGTGAGATTCCGGGGTCGAAACCCATCCGCCCCTGCCCCCCAATCAATGGTGCTAGGCCGCTGTCAAATCGGCAGCATCGCCGCCGGCATCCGCTGCCGGTGGCTGGGTCGATGAATCCGGCGAAGGTTCTGAATCGTCATCCTCCGCTTCCTCATGCTCATCGTCGGGATGCGAAAATTGCTCGATTCGCGCCCGTTCGGCCTCGATTTCGATTTCCCACGCGGCAGCGACTTCCAGTCGTTCCAGTTCGCTAATCAGCGACTCCGCATGCTCCCATCGCCCTGTATGACGGTAGACGCCTGACAACAGCAACAGTGACGGCGGATCTCGCGGTTCGATCGCCAAAATGCCTAGCAACAGCCGCTCACAATTCGGCCAATCCGCCTGTAAATACGCTTGATGCGCCTCGTCAAAGCGGTCCGGTTGGTCGGTCACCGCACGCGGAGACAACAGTTCCGGCAACTCACGCACGCTTTTGACGCTCCAGCAGACCCACAGGATCGCGCCCACCCACCATGCCGAGCGGACCAACAACGGATCCAACCAGGTCGGGTACAAATATTTCAGTACCAACAATGAGTTTAGACCGATAGCGAACCCGATCGCCAACGGTAGCGCCGACAATCGGCCTCGCCACCAAAGCTCGCTAAGCCCTGGCCAAAGGCAGGTCAGATAGATGCGGATGTCCATGAACCACTCAAAGTGTTTGGCTCTGGGTTTAGGACATTGCCCCGCCGCAACGCAATGGGAATCAGCGGTTGGAGCCTGTCCGGAGTGCAGGCGCGCTCTTAAGTCCGTCCGACTGGTGAGTTGGCAAAAGACCCGAATCATCAGAGGGCTTGTAAGCCGGGTTCTGTACCAACCAGGCCGCCGCAAGGACGGCCAGGCTGATGGCGACCATTTATCTGTGCACGACGATTGCTCGCCGCCTCCATTGCGACCTACCCGAGTGTCATTGCGAAGCGGACCGCTTCTGCACCCTGTTTGGTCTAGCTCCGGATGGGGTTTACCAAGCCGACCGAGTCACCTCGGCCGCTGGTGCGCTCTTACCGCACCGTTTCACCCTTACCACGCATCCGCCTTCGCGGACCGTTCGGCGGTCTGTTCTCTGCTGCACTTTCCCTAGCCTCGCGGCCGGTCGACGTTATCGACCATCCTGTCCTGCGGAGCCCGGACTTTCCTCCCGGTGGCCGAAGCCGCCGAGCGATCGCCCCGCCCTCTGATCATTCGGATCGCGTAACATGATCGATTTGGACGGGGGCAGCAAGGTTCGCGAAAAGCAATGCAAACCGAAGCCCCTATTTGCCCGCAACATATTCCAACTGGATCTCGGTCTGCGGCAATGAGGACTGCAATTGCTTGACCCCATCAGCGGTAACCGCCGTCCGCGTCACAATCAGCTTCTGCAGTTTTTCAAGGTCGGCCAATGATGGCAGCCCTGCGTCGGTGACCGCGGTCGAACCAAGATGCAAAAACGTGAGCCCTTGGAATCGGCTGATCGTTGCCAACGATGCGTCGGTCAAGGGCGTCTTGTCGACATTCAACCACTGTAGCGGTGGCTCGCCGGGCAGCTGCTCGGCCGCCAGGTCCCAGCCCGCATCCCCGATCGCGGTGCTGTAAAGATTCAGCTTGGTCAATTTGCCAATCCCCAACATCACCGGCAAGGCTTTGTCGCTGATCCCCGGGCAATCGCTGACATCCAACTCCACCAGGCCCGACAGACCCGCCAATTGAGTCACTCCCGCATCACCGATCGCTGTCGACGCCACCCGCAGTTTAGACAACTGGGAAAACGAGCCGATCGTCGACGCCGAGGCGTCGGTGATCTTTGTCCCCGCCAAATATAACTCTCGCAGTTCAGTCAGCTTCGCGATCGATTTCAGTCCCTTGTCGGAGATCGGCAGGAAATCGAGTGCGATGACCTTGAGCGTTTTTAATGCACTCAGCTTTTCCAGCCCCACATCGGTGACTTGGGTGACGCCATCACTGCCGGAAAACTTGATCGATTTCAAATGCCCCAGATCCGTCAACGTCGCCAGCCCCAAGTCAGTGACCCCACAGCCGCGTAGATCCAGGTTTTCCAGGCTGCTGATCCGCCCCACGTTTTTTAACTCGGCATCGGTCAATGCAGTGCCAGAGAGCAAAACGCTGCGCAGCTTTGGTAACTTAGGTAGTTGTGACAAGACTTCCAGTGACGGACTTTCGCGAAGATCGACTTCAATGATCGCCCCATCGCCGTCACGGCGCACCTTGGCCGCCGATTCAATCGCCGCATCCAGCGACTCTCCGTCGAGTGACTCGTCGGCCGACGCGCGGGCCTGCGACGACTCGACCGGTGCATTGACCGCGACTTCTGACGTGCATCCCGCCAGCAACGACAAGCCGAATAGTGCGAACAAAAACCGATCAAAGCGTTTCACGAATCAATTTCCCAAAAGATGGACGGCACAGTGGACGAAGTTAACGTCAGTCTAACGTTCTGGGCGGCGACGGTGTCGCAGCGAAAATGCCCCCACCATGGATTGCGTTTTCCCCAATGAATCTACTGTTCCATTGTTCCGGCCACTGCGATGACGGCGATTGCGCCAACGGGTCGCTGGATCACGACGCAGTGGCTGCACAGTTTCACTCGCACTGCGACCGTCGAGACTGGCCACTCGCTGCGCCGCAATTCGACACCAACCCGGGACATCCATTGGCGGTACGATTCGAATTGCCGCTGACCGAATCGGGATCGGACGATGAATCGTTGATCGTGATGATGCAGTTGATTCAATTGCTATGTGATCTATCGGACCAGTTCAACCTGAACTGGCAGGTGGGCCATCAACTCGAACCGCAACTCGGTTCGATCCGCAACGGATGCCCCCAGTCGACTCTGATTACAGAACTGCAAACCTCGATCATTGTCGGTCGCTCACTCGCAGCGGTGATCGTCGATGACGAATGGGTCGATGGGGAATTCGCAAGCGATCAACCGGCCGATCCAACTGCGTCCGCATCGTTCTCGGATGACCAAGCATGGCATGATCTGCTGCAACCGCCAGAGGCGTTCGCACGATTCCCAGAGTGGGAAGAAGAATAAAAAAGCCCCCGGTCCAGTACGAGATCCTAGGGGGGCGGAGGATAACGCGCTTTGGGACCGGGAGCCGGTGGATTGTTTTGGTTCCCCGCATTAATGCGAGAAACAAAGGTGGTCCGACAGGGTCGCCCGCTTCCTTGCCGGGACCTGCCGAACGCTCATGCCAGTGCCTTGCCGCCTTCATCGCCACGCTTGATTCGGTCCATCGAACAAGCAACAACGATTCGTCCGCAGCAACTTGAAAGAACGGATATTTCGCTTTCAAGTGCCAGTGCAGGATCTCGCCGGAAGCCACATCGTCATCACCGCGTCGCTGACCAAGGCCAAGCTCAACGGCGATGGCGGGAAGATACGCGCGCCCCTTTGCGGCGGTCAAGGCGGATCGAGCAAGCTGGCAAATTTTGTTTCTTGATCTGTTTTGCTATCAATTCAAAAGTTGCTTCAACTAGGTGACGTATGTTACCGCTTGTAGTTGAGATACCAATTTTGTCGTTGCGCTCGATCGCTTGCATTGCGCTTGTTGGATGTTCCACGACCGCGACAAAGCTGTATCGGTTCCACGATTTCATTCAGATTCGTGTAGGCAATTTCTTTGTGATGTGTGATATTTGAATAACGATCGCTTCCACGCCTCACGCAGAAAACAATGATGACGACGGAAACAAAAGAAATTTTAACGGCGGCGTCGGCTGTGCTGGCCAATAATTCCGTACCGGAACTACGTGGACTGCGGGTCGACGAAGAATCTAACGAACTGCAACTGCATGGGCGCGTGCGAAGCTTCTATCACAAGCAACTGGCCCAAGAAGCGATCTTGCCGTTGGCCGGGAATCTGCAAGTGGTCAATCACCTGCACGTTCACGGTTAGTTCCGCATCACGCGTTTAATTCAGCGTCACGCGTTGCTCGAACCGTTTGATTTCCGTAGCCCGCCCGTTTTCGTCTGACGTCACAATGGCTCCACATAGCCGAACGTCTCCGGTGGCAACGTGAAAGTGACAGGGCTCTGCGGTCCGCGTCGTTTGCGTGACGCGTTCGATGTCGCGACCGATGATACTGTCGTAGGGGCCACACATCCCGACGTCGCATTGAAACGCCGTGCCGCCGGGCAACAGACAGGTGTCGGCGGTTGGCACATGCGTGTGCGTCCCCAACACCGCGGTGACTTTGCCATCGAGGTAGCGGCCCAAGACCTGTTTGTCACTGGTGGCCTCGGCATGCACGTCCACCAAAATTTGATCGGTGTGCGGCTGGATCTCTTCCAGCACTTCATCCAAGGCTTGGAACGGGCAATCAACCGGCCGCATGAAGACCCGGCCCATGATCGAAACGATTGCTAGCGGCGAACGGCCACTCCGTTTGATCAGCGTCCAGCGACGACCGGCAGCTGCCAGCGGGTAGTTGGCCGGTTTCACAATCCGATCGCTCTTTTGCAGCGACCGGATGATCTCTTTACGACGAAAGATATGGTCGCCCAACGTCACTCCGTCGATCCCGCTGTCGATCAATTGCTCAAATTGTTTGGGCATCAACCCCGACCCGTCCGAGGCATTTTCGGCATTGGCGACCACGTAGTCCAAATCCAGCTCTTCACGAATCCGCTGGGTGCATTGCAGAACGGCGTTCATGCCTGGTTTTCCAACAATATCTCCGAGAAATAGAAATTTCATACCGGTCGATAAGCTCGAAAACGTGGAGGAGGAATCTGGGGACGGACAAGACTGATAAACCGTATCGGTGGAACGCTCGATCGTCAACGCGAGACACTCTGTGGCGATTTCCCGGTGGGGGATTTGGCCAACCCTGTGGTTCAGAAGATTGCCATCTCGGCTATGGTAGTACACAGCGCAGGGCAAATCGTGATGGAAATGTCGCGACGTTTCCCCTTCTTCGCCCGCCCGCTGCCTTCGCCCGTTCCCTGAATGCCTGCACCCACCGTCCATCATGAACACGGCCGCCCCCAGCGTCGATCTGACCCAATACTGTCTCACAACCGCCACCAACGCGAAACGCGCCTCGGCCGAACTTGCCACCCTGGATGCGGAGATCAAAAACCGCTGGCTGCTGGAATCTGCAGATGCCCTGGTCGCTGCCGCCGGACAAATCATTGTCGCCAACGAATCCGATTTAGCAGCATCCGACGACTATGGGCTGACCGATGCGGCCGTCGATCGACTGCGTTTAAATCCCGACCGAATCGCGGCAATCGCTAACGCGCTGCGAGAAATCAGCATGCTGGCCGATCCAATCGGTGAAGTTCTGGACGGATTCACCCGTCCCGGTGGGCTGCAAGTGTTAAAGAAACGCGTGCCCTTGGGCGTCGTGTTCTTCATTTACGAAAGTCGCCCCAACGTGACCGCCGATGCGGCGGCGATCTGTGTCAAGAGCGGCAACGCTGTGATTTTGCGCGGCGGCAAAGAGGCCATCCACAGCAGCCGCGCGATCGTCGAGGTGCTGGCCCAGACCGCTGAAAAATGTGGTTTGCCCAAACATGCCGTGCAATTGGTGGAAACCACCGACCGAGCTGCGGTGGGAGAATTCCTGTCGCTCGGGGAACTGATCGATGTGGCGATCCCCCGCGGCGGGGAAGGGCTGATTCGCCGGGTCACCAGCGAAGCCACCATGCCGGTGATCAAGCACTACAACGGCAATTGTCACGTCTACGTCGATCAGTCGGCCGACATTGAAATGGCTGCGAAAATCATTCACAACGCAAAATGCCAGCGAATGGGTGTTTGCAATGCCTGTGAGTCGCTGTTGGTTCATCGCTCCATTGCCAAATCGGCGTTGCCGGTGATCAGCAAACGCTTGTTGGACGAAGGCGTCGAAATTCGCGCCGACGAAACCGCCGCACAGTGGATCGCCAAGTCCACCGCAGCGGGAGAACAGGATTGGGGAACGGAATACCTGGGGCCGATCATCAGCGTGGCTGTCGTCGATTCGATTGATGACGCGATCGACCACATCAATCGCTACGGGTCACACCACACCGATTCGATCATCACCCAAGACCTCGCCGCGGCCGAACGATTCACCGGCGGCGTGGACAGCGCCGCAGTGATGGTCAACGCCAGCACGCGTTTCAACGACGGGAGCGTGTTCGGGCTCGGTGCCGAGATCGGCATCTCGACCGACAAGTTCCATGCCCGCGGCCCCTGTGGACTGCGAGAATTGACCACCTACAAGTACATCGTCCGCGGCGACGGCCATATCCGCACCTAAACCCAACGTCGAAACAACCAGGCCTCGCCTCGCCCACCGTCGATCCCATGACTGACGTACCGCATAGCAACTTCGCCGCCCCAGCGGCAAAGAAACTAAGCGGCGGATTTGACAGTGGCCGGTGTCAGGTAACTGTAGAGATGCAACCGATGGTGCCGCTGGGATTCCAACTGCTGGGCGAAGGCTGCCGGGCTGAGATGATCCTGGTAGTAATCGATGACGCCGCGACGCAGCGTTGAAATCTGTTGCGGTGACATCGCGGCAATCCGATCGAACGCTCCACGCAGCCCTGCGGCACCGCGATAGGTCACACAATTTTCGCCATCACGCAGCGCGGGCGTGAACAACGATTCATATTCCAACACCGGAATGGTGCCGACCGCGATCGCCTCGATGGCATTGTGTGACAACGGATAGTCGCCACCAGGCGCCGCCAGAAAGAAATCGGACTGCGAAAGCAGCCCGAACCAATCCGCCGGATCGGTGCGATAGTTGGCATTGTCGATCATCACAAACGAAGCGTGACGTATCGCACGCGCATCCGCCAGACATTCATCTGACGTGATCTCCAGCAGCAAATCGGCATAGTGCTGTTTGGCACAACGGATCACACTGTGCCGGTCTAAGATCTGCAAACGCGGGTACTTGCTGATGCCGCGATAACCTTCCTGCGTGCATTGACCGGCAAAGAACAGTCGCCAAGTCCGCGGCGATTGACGATAGCCATCGAAGCTGCCGTCGCAGTGGTGGTCCCAGACCAACGGAAAAAAACTGTAGGGCAAAGCGTAATCGCTGTCCGAAAGTGGCCGCCGGGTCGAGGTGATCACACGCATGGTCCGTCGCGCCCGCGGATGCCGGTCGCAGCGATCGGATAAACAGAGATCAAACGGCGCCTGGTCGGCATGCAAGTCGGAGTCGCAAAACGGCTGGATGTTCGTCAGCGCGCTGGCTTTGTACTGACGATGCCCGGTTTGCAAGAACTGCAAACGAGGCACCAGCGACAACTCGTACCCGCCATGCTGTAACAGGGTGACTAAAGCGTGAAAGCGACGCCCCTGTTCACCGTCGTTGGCAATGCGTTGCAAATCCAACAGACAACGCTTGGTGGCACATCCGGCGGGCTGCGCCGACAACTTGGATTTGTCGGCCTTCGCTTTCTGCCGCGACATCCATTGATCGCGCACACGTTTTGAATGCGAGTAGCGGATCAGCCACCGATGCTCCTTGGCCCAATGTTCAACTGATAGCCCCAACTCTCGGATCCGATGCGAAAGATCAGGCATGGTGGCAGCACTCGGGCATGAAGTGGTACGATGTCAATCGTTGCTAGCAAAGCAATCAAACGGCAGTGGGTGCCAAATGAGCCACCCTTATTGTGTAGAGTCGACCAAATTCCTCCCGTGATTGTAACGAAATATCAGTGAAAACCATTGTTACCTCAAGCCCACAGTCAATGGGGCAATACGCGGCAAAACAAGCGGCGTCCGATTTGCGGCAAGCGATCCAACAACGTGGTGCGGCTTATTTAATCGTGGCTACCGGTGCGTCGCAGTTTGAGGTGCTGTCACAACTGACCGCCCAACCCGACGTGGATTGGAGCCGAGTGCATGGCTTTCACCTGGACGAATACATCGGCGTCGGCCGCGATCATCCGGCGTCCTTTTGTCGTTATTTGCAAGAACGATTTGTCGACCAGGTACCGCTGGCATCGTTTCACTACTTGGCCGGGGACGCCGATCCGGAATCAACCCTGCGTGACGCGGCAGCGGCGATCTCGGCCGTCACCATCGATGTCGCACTGGTCGGGATCGGCGAAAACGGTCACTTGGCGTTTAACGATCCGCCGGCTGACTTTGAAACCGACGATCCTTATTTGATCGTTGATTTGGATCAAGAATGCCGTCTACAACAAGTCGGTGAAGGCTGGTTCGAGTCGCTCGAAACCGTCCCCACACGGGCGATCAGCATGTCGATCAAACAGATCATGAAAACCAAATCGATCTATTGCAGCGTTCCCGACCAACGCAAGGCGGCTGCGGTTCGCGCCACACTCTGCGATCCGATCAGCCCGCAAATTCCGGCCAGCATTTTACGGGAACACCCCTCGGCAACGCTGATCATTGATGATGCAGCGGCCAGCGAATTGCAAGCCGATACAAGAGCTTCGATGGAGAAATTTGCGTGAGTGGTTCGGTTGATTTACAGGTCAACGGTTACGCCGGCGTCGATTTCAACGACGACACGTTGACCGAAACGATGATCGCTGCGGCTTGTTTGGCGATGCGTGACGACGGCGTGAAATGTTTCCTGCCGACCATCATCACCGACGATTTGGGGCTGATGGTTCGCCGCATCACCCGAATCGCAGACGCCGTTGAATCAGATGCATTGATCGCCGAAAGCATCGCTGGAATTCATGTCGAAGGCCCTTTTATCAGCTCGCAACCAGGGTTTGTTGGCGCCCATCCCTCCGGTCAAGTGGTCGCGGCAAACGTTGATCAAGCGATGCGTCTGCTGGATGCCGGGCGGGGATTGGTGCGATTGTTCACACTGGCACCGGAGGTCGGCGGAGCGGTCGAAACCACCGCGCGGCTGACGCGTGAATCGGTTGTGGTTGCCGCCGGTCACAGCGACGCGACGATCGACCAGATGCAGGCGACGATCGATGTCGGGCTGAAGATGTACACGCACCTGGGAAACGGTTGTCCGGCACAGCTACATCGCCATGACAACATCGTCCAACGTGTTCTCTCGCTAGCCGACCAATTGGTGATTTCACTGATCGCCGATGGACACCACGTGCCTTGGTTCGCGCTGGCGAATTACCTGCGTTGCATCCCTGATCAGAATGTGGTGATTGTGACCGATGCGATCAGTGCGGCCGGATTAGGTCCTGGCAAATATCGACTGGCCGGGCAAACCGTCGAAGTCGACGACGACCTAGCCGCTTGGGCAGAAGGCCGCGAACACTTCGCCGGCTGTGCGACGACGATGCCTCAGATGATCACCATGCTCCGCGGTCAGCTCGGCTTGCAGCAGCCGCAGATCGACCGCTGGACCAGTCACAACCCGGCCCGCGTGCTGGAGATTGATTGACGGATTTCACCGTCCTTTCCAGAGGTATGAAGTTGTGCTTTTATCACAACCCGACACGTGAGGGGCTGTTGATTTAATCAGCCGGCACGCGCTAGCATCCGGTTCCACGGACTTTGCAATGCGAGTCACCAGGAACCGTGAGCTAGCGCTCAACGGCTGATCGTTCAAGAAGGAGAGTAGGATCTTTCACAAGATCCACAACCGTTGGCGATTAGCGGGATTGAACGAGCTGCTGACGTTGCAAACCTTCGATGTAATCACCGGTGATGTTCATGACTTCGCGGTTGTAGAAGGTATCGCGATAGACCTCTTGATCGGTCTCCTGCTCGAGTTCTTCTTTTTCCTCTTCCTTCTGAGCATCCAATTCTTTGCGACGCTCCATGAACGCGGTTTCTTCCAGCGGAACGGTGTCTTCGTCCTTTTGTTTCACGAACAGGGCAATCCGCCGAATCAGGTCAATGAACTCATCGTCCGCCTTGACTCGCTGCTCGGATTTTTGCCGCAGTTCGGTCAACAGATCGGTCGGCACCAGATTGTAGATGTCATGCCGCGCCCCATCGATGCGATCGGTTTCCAAGGCATACTTCAGGTCGCCTTCGGCCACATCCATTTTTTGCGTCAGACTCGGCAGCACGATGTCGGCGGCGACACCATCACGCTGGGTGCTTTCGCCGTCGGGCAGGTAGAACTGTTGCAGGGTGACTTTCAGCGCGCCGTAATTGGCTCGCTGGGTCCCGAACAAACGTTCGGCCAGATCCATCAGCGTCTGCACGGTGCCTTTGCCGTGGGTCTGGGGGTCACCGACGATGATGCCACGATTGTAATCTTTGATCGCACCGGCAAAAATCTCGCTGGCACTTGCACTGAACTTGCTGGTTTGCACGACCAATGGGCCGCTCCACACGGTTCCCGGTTCTTCGTCATTGTATTGGTTGATCTGCCCCCCCGAGTCTTTGACTTGGACGACAGGACCACGATTGATGAACAACCCGGTCAGGTTGATCGCTTCGGTCAACGATCCGCCACCATTACGGCTCAGGTCGATCACGACGCCTTGCACACCTTGGGTTTTGAAATCCATCAGGATGCGGCGAACGTCACGTGTGCTGCTACGGAAATCGGCTTGGTTTTCACGAGCCGCTTGCATGTCCATGTAGAAACTCGGCAGATTGATAAAGCCAATTTTCTGCTTGGTGCCATCGGGCATCTCGTGATCGATGATTTTGCCACGTGCCGCGGACTGCTCCAATTCGACTTGGGCCCGCACCAGTTTATAAATCTCCAGCGTGCCTTTGCCGCCGACTTTCACGCCCAAACGGACGACGGTTCCGGCATTGCCTCGGATCAAGCTGACGACGTCTTGCAGCGGCATTTCGACGATGTCAACCATCTCTCCGGATTCGCCTTGGCCGACCGAGACGATCACGTCATCGGGTTGCAAACGCTCGTCCAACGATGCGGCACCCCCGGGGATGACTTGCATCACAACGGTGTTGCCGTCTTTCTCTCGCAGCGCGGCACCGATGCCTTGCAGTTTCAGTCCCATCGAGATATTGAAATCGTCCAAGGTGGACGGGGACATGTAGGTCGAATGGGGATCAAACGCGCTGGTGACCGAGGTCAGGTAGGCTTCTAACAAGTCGTCATTGTCATAGGTTTTAAATCGCCGTGCGTAGCGTTTGTAGCGACGGCGGAGCAGATCGCGCGCCTCATCGCCTTCGGTCCCATCGTCGCGCAAATCCAACAATGCGTACTTGATTTGGCGGCGCCAGCGCTCGCGAGCTTCCTCGGGCGAATTGGCATACTGGGCGGCTTCGGCATCGACGATGATGTAATCCTCCTTGCTGAAATCAAATTCGGAATCGAGCAATTCCAATGCGACCGCGACACGCTCGTCGACACGCTGGGTGAAGCGATTAAAAATGCTGTACGCCAGTGTCAGATCGCCTTTTTTTACCATGTCGTCGATCTTGTCCTTGTAGGCTTTGAACTGATCGATATCGGACTGGTAAAAGTACAATTTCAATGGATCAAAACGATCCAGGTACAAATCAAGTGCCCGCTCGCTGATTTCGTCATTCAGCGCCATCGTCGAGATGTGATATTTCGGGATCAGCTGGGCGATCAGGCGAGCAATATGGCGGTCTTGGGCGGTCGGTTGCGGGGGCGCGGTTGCCGTTTCCGTCTCGGCCTGGGCCGCAGCAGCCGGCGCAACAGCAGTGACTTGCGCGGTTGCCGGGACGGTCAGGCAGGCCACCCCCAGGCCGGCGAGCGCCGCTAAATGGGCAAATGTACGCGCGGGGAAACGGCTATCCATTGTGACTGATCCGAATATCGAGGTGGTTTGAACGCGAACGCAAATGCGGCAACACGGGGGACGATTTTCCCCGCTACTGTCTTCCTATCATACGTAACCGGAAGCTGGGCCGCGGTGGAATGGTAGGAAAGAGGCGAAACCCAGACAATGTTGGTTTCTCATTCTTGTCCTGTCGGATCATCGACAGTCGCCAGTTCGACCATCAATTCAACCCGCTTTCCGTCGCGTTTCACGGTGATTGCTTGCTTCGAACCGATCGGTTGGCGTTCAATAGCCGTTTGTAAACTATTGGAATCATGCACCGGCTGGCCATCAAATTCGACGATCACGTCCAGCGGTTCGATCCCAGCCTGCTCGGCGACGGAGTCCTTGATCACTTGATAGACCAAGATTCCCGAATAGGGTTCCAAGTTGAATTGTTTGGCAATCCGCGGCTTTAATTCGACCAGTGTCGTTCCGATCGCAGCCCGACGGACTTTGCCGTGGCGGTCCAACTCGCTGGCAATCCAACGTGCTTGATTGATCGGGATCGCAAACCCGACGCCCTGGTAAAACCCGCTGCGGGTAGCGATCGCGGTGCTGATCCCGATCACTTTTCCGTCCAAATCGATCAATGCACCGCCGGAGTTTCCGGGGTTGATCGCCGCATCGGTCTGCAACATGTTGCTGCGGCGGATACGGTCGATCCGGCGGTTTTTACCGCTGATAATTCCCGCGCTGACGGTGGCCTCCAACCGAAATGGGCTGCCGATCGCCAGCACCCAGTCACCGATTTCCAAGTGGTCTGAATCACCGATCGCGATCGCCTGCAGTTTTTCGGGAAAATCCACTCGAACCATGGCCACGTCACTGTCCGGGTCGCCGCGAACGACATCGGCGTCCACCCGCGTCTCGTCGGGCATTTGCACGACCACACGCGTCGCCCCGGTGATCACGTGATTGTTGGTGATAATCAATCCGTCGTCGGAAACGATCACTCCAGAACCAATTCCGGTCAATTTTTCCGTCGTCGGCGGCGGCGTCGGGATCTCCGCCCGCTCCAACAGGGGCAGCTCGTCCTCCGCATCCGGTTCCTCTTCTTCATCGGTCTGTTCGCCGTTTTGCCCATAACTGTACAGCACCACGACCGACGGGGTGGCGCGTTTGGCTGCCATCCGGAATGCCAACGACAACGCGCGCGGCCCCGCCTGCAACGCCTCAATCATCTCCGAATGTGGCGCTTCCGCCGCCGCTGGTTCACCGGTTTCGACAACCGGGGCGGTCCCTTCGCTGGCCTCCTGTTCCTTCTGCGGCTCAGTTGCATCCGCAGCGTCGTTGGCGGTGGCATCGACGCCTGCCTCCGCCGGCGGGTCGTCGGCGGCCAGGCACTGGCTGAACATCAGCGTCGTGATGACGGAGAAGATCAGTGCGATCAGGTAACGGGAAAGTGGCATCGAGATTCCTAGTTGACGTCGACAGAAGGATGATTGCTTGGCACGATCAAAGCGTAGCGTTCACTATAACGATCTCGCATACCACGGTCATCATCGATGTTTGCCGCAAACCTGCTGGCCAAGAAACGTGACGGACTGTCGCTGAACGACGACGAAATTCGATTCTTGATTGACGGATTTTGCCAGGGAACCGTTGCCGATTACCAGATGTCCGCGCTGGCGATGGCGATCTGCCTGCAGGGGATGACGCCGGAAGAAACCGCGTCCTTAACCCGTGCGATGCGAGACAGTGGCGATGAGTTTGACCGCCAGGTTTCGGCACAAACGCCGCGTGTGGACAAACACAGCACCGGCGGGCTGGGCGACAAGGTCTCGTTGATTCTGGCCCCGCTGCTGGCCGCCTGCGGCGCCCATGTGCCGATGATCAGCGGGCGGGGGCTGGGACTGACCGGCGGAACGTTGGACAAATTGGAATCAATCAATGGTTTCCGAACCGATCTGGCCGCCCCACAATCTGACAAAGTGCTGCGTGATGCTGGGGCATTTATCGTGGGTGCCAACGAGCGCATCGCCCCAGCCGACCGCCGACTGTACGCACTGCGCGACGTGACGGCGACCGTCGAATCGGTAGCATTGATCACCGCCAGCATCCTCAGTAAGAAACTCGCCGCCAGTCTGGATGCGCTGGTGATGGATGTCAAAGTCGGTTCGGCGGCCTTTATGAAGACGCCCGAGCAAGCCCGCGAATTGGCCACATCGCTGCAACGTGTCGGCGCCGCTGCTGGGCTACCAACCTCGGTCCTGCTTTCGGACATGGATCAACCACTCGGGCAAGCCGTGGGCAATGCGATCGAAGTCAACGAAGCGGTGGCGATCCTGGAATGCCGCAGTGATTTGAGTCCCGCAACGATGCGGGTCCGCGAACTAACCCTGGCACTCGGTGCATCCTTGTTGACGACAGTGAAACTGGCGGCGGATGCGGACGATGCCACCCGCCAATTGACCACGGCACTTGATAGCGGTGCCGCGCACGAGCGTTGGATGGCGATGGTCGATGCGCAAGGTGGCCGCTGGAACGGCGACCTGCCATTGGCACCCCAGCGGGTCATCCACGCCGACCGCGACGGATACGTCAGTGCACTGGACTGTCATCAAATCGGTTCCACCATTGTCTTGCTCGGTGGGGGACGACAACGGGTCGGCGATTCGATCGACCCGGAAATCGGTATCGCGGCACTGGTCCAAATCGGCGACGCGGTGCAACGCGGCCAGCCCCTTTTGAGATTGCATTGCCACCGGCCCGATCAGAATGATTATGTTAAACGATTGCAGCACGCCGTCGTCTTGGCAGAGAGCCCGGTCCAGCCACGACCATTGCTGTTGTGATCATTGGCTTGTGTTCGTTCCGCCGTGTCCTATTCTCCTCCGTTTTGTTCGCTGATGACTGAGCTGAAATCGCGTGAGATTGATCGTTTGGTTCGTGCCGCCTGTGAAGCACGTGACCAGGCCTATGCACCCCATAGTCATTTTTATGTGGGGGCAGCACTGTGGATCAACGGGGGCGAGATTGTGACCGGATGCAACGTCGAAAACGCCAGTTACTCGTTGACGATTTGTGCCGAGCGTGTCGCCGCAGCCACTGCGGTCGCACAGGGCCACCGGGACTTTGTTGCCATCGCCATCGCCAGTGTCGGCGGCGTGAAACCCTGCGGTGCCTGCCGCCAGTTTCTGTCGGAATTTGGCGCGGACCTGCAAGTCGTGATGACGGACGTCTTGACCGGGACTCGACAGATCCGCCAATTGTCCTACCTCTTGCCCGACGCCTTTGACGCCTCACGATTACCGGTGACATGAATCCGTCTCTGCCTTTGTGTTTGCCATTCGCCACACTGTGTCTCGCATCGTGTTTTCTCGGGCTCGCAGCCAACCAAGCGGCGGGCGCTGATCCACACTTTGAACTCACTGCTGCGCCCAGCCCCGTCGACAACCCGCTCAAAGGATTGGTGCCCTACGCTGCTCCGGAACCAGGCCGATTCCCACACAGCATGGAATTCAGCTACCTGCCACTGAGCGATTTGATGGTGGGTAAAGACCAATTCGATTGGCAACCGATGGAATCGTTGCTGGACAAAATCGCGTCCCGTGGAAATCAAGCGGTGGTGCGAATCTACATGGAGTATCCGGGGCACGATGAGGGCATCCCCGAGTTCCTGGAAACGCAGGGGATGAAGGTTCACCAGTACACCAATACCAACACGGCGCCCTTCCCACCCAAGACCGTGCGGACGCCGGACTACGAAGACGCCGGATTGCGAACAGCACTGCAAGACTTCATCCGTGCCTTTGGCGCAAACTACGATGGCGATCCACGACTGGCCTACGTGACAGCGGGATTGCTCGGCACTTGGGGCGAATGGCATACCTACCCCCGAAATGAACTTTGGGCCAGCAAACAAACCCAACAACTGGTGCTCGACGCCTACGCGGCTGCTTTCACAGACACCCCGATCTTATTGCGTTACCCGGCGGGGCCGGATCACGGCTATCAAGCGGAAAACGCCTCGCGCCCGTTCGGCTATCACGACGACTCCTTTTCCTGGGCGACGATCGAAACGGGGCGGCGAGAAGACGATTGGTTTTATATGCCGGCGTTGAAATCAGCCGGTTCCGCGGCAATCGACAAATGGAAAACGCAACCGATCGGTGGTGAAATCCGCCCCGAGGTCTGGGGCAAAATCTTTGACAAACGCACCGAGTGGCCACCGCAGGCACAGAGCTTTCATGATTGCGTCAGCGCCACCCACGCCAGTTGGTTGATGGACACCGGCATGTTTCGCGAAGCGGCGTCGCCGCAACGATTTCAACGTGCCGAAACCGAAGTGCGACGCATGGGATACGACCTGCATCTTCGCAGTGCAACGTTTTCGATCGACCCGTCACAGTCGACCTGTCAACTGAAACTGGAACTGATCAATCAGGGTGTCGCACCGTTCTACGCAAACTGGCCCACCGAAATTGCCTGGGTCGACAGCCACGGCAGCATCGCCGCGCGTCAGATCGCGCCGGGACTGGCCATGCGAGGTCACCTGCCAGACAACGCCCCCCATGAACTGAAGGCGTCGCTAACAACGACCGGCCTGTCGGGCGACTACACGGTGCTGCTAAGAGTCGTGCACCCGTTGACCAATGGCAAACCGTTGCGGTTTGCCAACGCCGAACAAGATCAAACCCAACCCGGTTGGATCACACTAGGGAAAATCGGGTTCTGAAATTTGAATCGACACTCACCGCCTAGTGAGTGTGCTCGAAATCCGGTTCTTTGCCTTCGTAGGCTCGGTACAGGTCGAAGATTGATTTTTCCAGGGCTTTGGCTGTGGCCGGGTCAGCCGACTGCTTGCACTTCATTGCAGCGACCATCACCGTGTGGGCAGCGACCAAAGTCTTGGCATAGTTTTCGCTATCCGGTTTGATTCGCTGTGCCATGAAGTAGGCTGCGATCGTATTTTGGATGTTTGTCGCGTGATCTTCTTTGGTCGTCACCCACCGCGCCGATTGGTTGATGGCCTGAGCCGACATCTTGCCTTCGGCGATGGCGTTGATTTCCAATTGCGCTTTGGAAATCGTGTGTTCGTCTTCGAGCATCTGCTCAAATCGCAGCTGGTCGCTGTAGATACCACAAGGAACTTGGCAGTGGGCCATTGCCATCGATGCAGTCATCATCAGCGCGAACGCGGCAGTCAAAAATCGGGTCATGTCACTCTCTCATCAAGTTGGTTGATAGCTTTCGACAAAACGAACTCGACGGGCAGATCAACGCGAATCCATTGATTCGGATCACTCCGTCGGGTTGAGACGCCTGGGATTATAGACGTCGGCAAGACATCCGGCAGCCGATCCGGAGCTGCCGCCGCAATTTTAATACGATCGCTTGGTTTACAATGGCGTCGTCGGCTATTGCAACGGATCGATTCCTCTCACCTCAAGACCTTTCGAATTGTTTCAACACGGAATTTTCCGCATTCTGGCGGCTGCTCCCAAATTGGTCGTCGCCAATCCGGCGGCCAATGCGACGGCGATTGAATCGCTAATCGAATCGGCCGATGCCGACTTGATCGTATTGCCAGAACTGGCGTTGACCGGATACACCTGTGGTGATCTGTTTGCCAGCGACGCCCTGCTCAATGCCACCGCCACCCAGCTGGTGCGGATTGCCCGCTGTAGCGAAGGACGCCGGTCAGTGGTGATCGTTGGTCTACCGCTGGTCGTACAAGATTCGTTGATGAACGTGGCGGCAGTGATTGCGGACGGAGAAATCGCCGGCATCGTTCCGAAAACATTCTTGCCGACCTATCGAGAGTTTTACGAAGGCCGTCATTTTCGTGCTTCGGGCCCGGCGGATCCTGAAACGGTGTCAATCGATCGCCAAGAAATCCCCTTCGGCACCGATTTGCTGTTCCCGGTCGGTCCCGCCGTGATCGCCGTCGAAATATGCGAGGACCTGTGGACGCCGATCCCGCCCAGCAGCAGCGCGGCGGTGGCCGGTGCCAATGTGTTGGTGAATCTGTCGGCCAGCAACGAAACGGTGGGCAAAGCCGCTTGGCGTCGGGATCTGATTCAATCTCAATCAGGACGCTGCATCGCGGCCTATGCCTATGCATCATCCGGCCCTGGTGAATCAACATCCGATCTTGTGTTCGGCGGACATTGCTTGATCGCCGAGAACGGGACATTGCTGGGCCAGTCGCGACGTATCGGCGATGGGTTGTCACCCGAATGGATCGAGCAGACATCGATCCAATGCGACATCGACCTGCAGCGGTTGGCACACGATCGCCGTGTCGTCGGATCATTCGATGACGCCGCCGAAGAACTGGAAACGCAATACCGACGCATCGATTTGCTTGAGGGCGGGGACGAACGAAGCGCTCCGATACAACTCCTTCGTCACGTCGATGCGCATCCCTTTGTGCCCAGCGAATCCGCTGAACTACAACATCGCTGCGCAGAAATCTTTGCAATTCAGTCGGCAGGACTGATCAAACGCTTGTCCTGTCTGCCGAAATCGACGCCCCTGGCGATCGGCATTTCCGGGGGACTCGACAGCACATTGGCACTTCTGGTGGCTCTCAAAGCGGTCGATGCAGCCGGTTGGCCGCGCAGCGCGATTCACGGGATCACGATGCCCGGTTTTGGCACGACCGACCACACTCGCAGCAGTGCCGACCAGTTGATCGAACAGACCGGCATCCGCGGTGATTGCATCGACATTCGCCAACTCTGTCTAGACACGTTTCATTCCCTCTCGCACCAGCCGTTGGGCATTGCGATCGATGCATCCACAACGGCCGAATCGCTGCAGACCGAGTTGAATCAATTGCCCGATGATGCGGCCGATCTGACCTTTGAAAATGTCCAAGCCAGGATCAGAACGATGCTGTTGATGAATCGGGGGTTCACCTTGGGCACCGGCGACATGAGTGAGCAAGCGTTGGGATGGGCGACTTACAATGCCGACCACATGTCGATGTACAACGTCAACACATCGATCCCCAAGACACTCGTTCGGTTCCTGGTTCGCTACGCTGCCGATCACTTTTTTGAAGGACAATTGAAAGATCTGTTGCACCGCGTCGCCGACACGCCGATCTCGCCTGAATTGTTACCCCCGTCGGCTGATGGCCATATTCGACAGAACACCGAATCCGCCATCGGTGCCTACGAACTACACGATTTCTTTCTCTACCATTTTGTTCGCAACGGGTTCACTCGCGAAAAAATCCTGTACCTCGCTGCCCAGGCGACTTTCGAGCAGGACTACGATTCGGACACCGTGGCGGACACACTGGACGTGTTCATCCGGCGATTCTTTCGCAACCAGTTCAAACGCAACTGTGTTCCCGACGGTCCCAAAGTCGGCTCGGTCAGTTTGTCGCCTCGCGGCGATTGGCGAATGCCCAGCGATGCCGATGGCACCGCGTTTTAACGATCACTGCGGAAGATCACTGCGTCTAAGTCGACTTGTGTGGATTCTGTTGGTTAGCGCAATCAATCCCAAAGGGATGCTCAGTCGATTCCATCCGATTGGCAGCGTTATTGGATTGCGGCCAGCGAAAATCAGAGCCGGGCGGGCATTTCCGGTTTGCCGCAGGGGTCTCGCTGGACGACGCCAAGTGATACGCCGGACGTATCGTTCGTCGTTCGACCAGCAAGGAAGCGACCAATGCTCAGCAGATCCCCCCAAAAATTTCCGCGTGCAAATTCGACTGCAAAACTCGCAGCCCTGTTATGCGTCCTAACCGGAACGGTTGACGCGGCAGAGACGGTGGCACCTTCCAAGCAAGCCACACAAATCGCCAGCCCGCCCTTTGCCGGAACCCCGTCGGCCGATCTGCAGATGCGGCCGAAGAAGAAAAACAACCACGTCGAAACAAGCAAGGCTCCGATCCGCCAGGGCCAGGTCCAAAGCAATCCGATGATCGGCAATCCCTTGGTCGCCGGGGCGCCACCAAAGTTACGTCGCTTCCGAATCGAGGATCGCCAGCCTTTGGTGCCGCTGGACAGCTTGCTGCCGCAGGACGACGATGCCGCGGCGACGGTTCCCGCGGAACCCACCGTCAATCCGCCGGTGGCTGTGACAAACGATCAACAGGAATTCAGCAATCTGATCCGTGGCGCCGACACCGGTTCGCTGGCGATCGATCTGATCGGTCGGCATATGGAACGTGATGCGGATTCAGATGCCCCTGCGCTCCCGATCAAGCGTTTGTCGACCGACACCATTCCGATGCTGCCCCAGACCCATCAATACAGCAACGATGACCGGAGCGGTGAAACACCCATGAACGACGTCAGTGTGCACATCGACATCGGCCCCGAATCCAAGTCCCCGATCACATTGCCCAGCCCCTATCGGCCCGACCCCACAGGAAAGTTGGGCATGCCGCTTGAAGTCAGCGAAATCCTGGCCGTCAATCGCGCTGAACAACCGCAACAAAAACGAACCGCTGATCAACCGCCACCGGTGACCACGCACACCAGCGGCATCCTCACCCGTTGGCTGAACCGAGTGCGATAAAAACACTTAAAACCGCACATCACGATTGTTTTCGGGACGAGGCGGACGGCGTTTAGGCGTCGTAGCGGACCAGATACCAGCCTCGGCCCAGCGAAAGCGCGGACACCAAATCATGCTGATCTGCCAGCCCGCCGACGAACGATTGCGGACAGCTTGATTCAGGATGCCATTCGGCCCAGTCGCTCGACTGGTCGCCAACCAATTGCAATTTGATAGCCCCCGCCGGTGACCGCTCGACGGCGCTGACACAGACACCGTTCCCCGCCACTGCGGGTGATTGCAACAAAATCAACGTCGTCGGTCGGCCAAAGGGATAGGCCATAAACGGCCCCATTTCCGCCAGGTTCCCATCGCGTAGTGGCCAATCAATTCGAAGCGGCGAAGCAATCGATTCCAACTGGTCAATCTGAGTGACCATGCGGATCCGCTTGCCCTGCCAAGCGACCCACCGATGGTGGTTTGCGATTGCGAACCACAGTGCCGCAATGGCCGTGATCGACAACAGTGTTTGCAGGGAAACGGACCGCGCGCCTTGGGTCGAGCGCATGACAAAACGCAGACAGATCCCTGTCATCGTGATCATCGCCAGGGCCAATAGCACGATCAGCCCCGCCGGACGCTGCCAGCCGACATGGGCCGTCGCAGCATCCACCGCCGCCAGCGGCGAGACCAACAGCGATTCCAGTTGCCCCATCATCGGTTCAAACTGCAGATCAACCGCCGCCCACAACACAACGGTTGCCAGTGTACCGAGATGAACCCACCACAATGCGTTTCTGTGTCGCACCATTTCAATCACAATAGGCCAGTGCCATCAGCGCGAAACTGGTCGCCAAGTTCTTGTCGTTTTCGAACCAGCGTTCATTGGAGTTGGACCACGAACCGTCTTCGTTCTGACGACTGGCGAGTTCCGCGACCAAATCCTTGCGCCAATCATGCTCACTGCCGTCGGATGCTTTGAGCGTCTTGATGCCAGCCGCTTTCATTGCGGCGGCAAAGGTGTGGTAGTAGTAATACAGACCGGCCGACCCCATACCTGGATTATTGGCGACGTCATAGTGGTCGGAAATCCATTGCACCGCGGCTTTGACACGGGGATCGTTGGATGTCAGCCCGGCAAAAATCATGCTTTTCAAACCGGTGTAGGTCATCGACCCATAGCTACGCAGACCTCCATTTGCGGTGTAGCGTTCTTCCGATGTGCTCGGATCAATTTTGGTGGTCGGGATTTCGTAATAGAAACCACCATCATTGACTTTGGCCGCAAACTGGGTGTCGTTGGCTGCGCTGTCCAGATTCTGGCAGCGTGATACGAATGCCAAGGCACGCTTGATCGCAGGGTCATCCGCAGCCGTTTCCGTCGCGCGCAGCGCTTCGATCATATAGCCGGTGTTGGACAAATCGGGACGCCCGGGGCCACCATAGCCGACACCGCCGTACCACGGATCAGCCGGATCACGCTTGGTGTCGCCGTACTGAATGTCTGTCACAAAGGCCTTGGCTCGCTGCAGCAGTTCGTTGTATCCCCCGTTCTTGTTGGCTTCGGCAAAACACAACATCGCGACACAGGTTTCGTAATTCCGCAGTCGCCCGTTGCCATAGATGCCGCCATCGGGCTTTACAAATCCTTCGAGCGCCTTCAATCCCTCGGCGACCATCGGATCACTGCTGTCGCGGCCGTTGCGCAGGGCCGAGGTGATCGCCAGGGCCGTGACACCGGGGCCCACGCGATCGGAAAACGTTCCGGCATCGGACTGCCCCGATTTCGCCAGATAGGCCAGGCCTTTGTCGACGACTTGCTGTCGCTGAATCTCGGTCTCAGATTGGGTGGCGGTTGCCGTTTCTTGGGCGACCACGCCGGCACTGGTCACGCAAATCAGCACGGCTTGGACAAATAAACGCCGGTCGCGGCGGAAATTCCATCGTCGACTCATCGGGGGGATCCTCAATCAGCAAAAAAGGTACAGTTTCAGCCGACCACTCGGCTTGGGTAACCGATGAATGCACGCTCCGTACCAATCTCGCTGCGATCTATCCCGCGGTCGCCAGCAAACCCAGTCCGTTGGACGTTTAGCCGATGAAGGCGGACTCGCTGCAGCGTCCGGCACCGATCCCGGCGGAGCGACAGCGCTCGATCAGTTCGTCCGCGATTGCTCGATATCGACCGGCAAACTCTTTGGTGTATTTCGCGTCACAATTGATTTGTGCAGTCGCGATGTGTCGAGGGTCGACCGCTTCGGCCAACCGCGTGGAATTGGGGATCACCGCTTGAAACGGTGTCGGAATTCCAGGAAAGGGATCACGTACCATTTCACGATGCAATGCCACCTGCGAACGATACAGCGTCCACAGTGTTCCCAGTCCGGTCATCTTGTATCCATATTTGCTTATCCGTTGCACCAGATTATGCGTGCCACGCATCGACAATTGGTCGGGAATGCTGGGGATGACATATCCATCAGCGACTTTCATAAACAACCGCACTTGCATCGCCACACTGGGTGGGCAATCGACCAAGACAAAGTCAAACTCGGTTCGCAACCAGCGATCCATTTTCCGCATCTGGCGCTGTAGTTGGACCAGGATTTCTCGCTCGGAAGTGTAGGTGCGACAGAGACGACTGGAGCGAGCCAGGTTGCTAAAGAAATCATCGATTCGAAAGGAACAGGGGATCACCGACAATCGATTCTCAGTCGCCAGCACGTTCGACGCACCGCGAATCACATACCGTCCCAAACTGCCCGGATCGAAGTCGACATCGGCCATCGACAAGAACACATCGTGCAGTGTGCTGCCACGTCGTTCTGCTTGCATCATCCTGGATTCGCCCACCAACAACTCTCCGGCCATGCTTTGGTGGTCGGCATCGATCACCAAAGTCCGCTGCCCCTGCTCGGCTAAGGTTTCAGCCAACGCGACGGTCGAGGCCGTTTTGCCAACGCCTCCTTTCAAGTTGATCATCAGCAATAGGGGCATTGTCTCGGCTCGTCGTGTGGTCAGGCTGGAGTGGATTTACGTGCAGGCTTCCCCCGGGGGGGCTATGGGACACTATTGGCTACAGATGAACGTCGTGGCGAAGGCCGCCTGACTCAGCCCCGGCAAAATCACAGCGGCAAACATCGGTTCGCCGATTTTATCGCTATCAGCGATTCAACCTGATCCTTATCCAGCGCCGGTTTCACACCGACGTTCCTCGCACCGGCCGGCTCAACCGGTTGCAAATCCGTTGGGCCTGAACCCGATCGTCGGTTGTGACCATCCTGACCGCTAATTCCCCAACCCAATGGCCGCCATTCGTTACCCGCCGGCGATGAAAAACTGGGTGCGACAGGCACAGATGACGATGCCGAATGCGATGTGTTCCATCCTGCGCAGGTCAGTCGACGAATCAGCAATCGAGCTCGCCTGCTGCAGAGAGCCAATCAACCGCTTTGCAGACACCGGCACCTCGATGAAATCTCGTTACGGCTCCTCCAACCCACCGGCCCGACGACCCCGTCCCCAAACGGCGCGCGACAAACGACGTCGAAATTCGACCGCGTTTCGCCCGCGTATGGAGACGCTAGAAATGCGTCGTGTGTTGGCAGCGGCGACCAATTTGGCAGCGATCTCCGGAACCGTCTACGACGACATCAACAACAACAATGTGGTCGATGCCGGCGACGTCCGGATTGCCGATGCGCAGATTCGTTTAGAATCCACCAGTGGTTCGTTGATCCAAACGACAACCAGCGACGCTTCGGGCCTGTATTCCTTCCCGATGCTGACCGCCGGCAGTTACATCGTTCGCCAACCCGCGCAAACGACGCCCAGCAATCGGAATTTGGTTGAAAAGGTGTCTTCGACGATCACGATCACCACCGACGACGTGACCGGCACCTTGTCGACGCGAATCGATTCCTTTGATTCGACATCGCAAACCGTCACCGACAACATCGCCGACAACATCCCGGTGACCAGCCAAATGAACGCCCCCGAAGCCATCGGTGGCCAGCGTGACTTGGTCGTCAACGACGTCAGCGCCTCGGACGATAGCGGCGTGCAACTGGCAATCGCTTCCTCGCTGGGCGTGATCAGTTTCGACTCATTGACCGGTGGTGATGGTGAACGTCGTGTGATTTGGGACGGCATCGATTCCGACCCCATCAACGTCGACGACACGGGATTGGACGTCGACTTGACCGCCGGTGGCCAAGCGTTTGGTTTCAACCTGGTCGCCGGCAGCGACTCGGATGACTCGATCGCAATTCTGCGACTGTACTCCGACGACAACAACCCGGCCACCGCCAGTCGCTACTCCTTCGCCCGGGTCCCGATCCCGGAAACCGCTAGCTTCGACATTCGTGAAATCGAATACGTCGCCTTCACTGCTTTCCAGAGCGTCGGTGGCGGCGCGGACCTGACCAACATCACCGCGATCGAATTGGAAATCGAAGGCGGGCGTCGCACCGACGGTGTTGCGGAACTGATCGGTGCGTTTGCAATGACGCAGTTCAACGCTGATTTCGACAACTATGACGAAGCCGAATTGGCGATCACCAAAACGGTCGACAATGCGTCGCCCAATGTCGGCGACACGATCAACTACACCGTTCAGTTGACCAACAATGGCCCGGCCGACGCCACCAATGTGCAAGTCACCGACCAATTGCCCGCCGGTGTCCAATTCCTGTCCTCATCGGCCGGCAACAATTACAACGCCAGCACCGGGATCTGGAATGTCGGCACGCTGACCGCAGGCCAAAACAATCAAGCCACGTTGGTGATCACCGGCCGGGTCACGACCGTGGGATCCAAAAACAATGTTGCCACGATCACGCGCAGCGATCAAACCGACCAAATCGACAGCAACAACTCGGCATCGGTGAACCTGACACCACAGCAAATCGATCTCGAGGTCAGCAAGTCGATTGACAACGTGCTGCCCAATGTGGGTGACACAGTCACCTTCACCGTGGTTGCCGCCAACCGTCTGGGCCAGGATGCGACGGGCGTCCAAGTTCGCGACCAACTGCCCGCCGGACTGCGGATTGCCGCCCCCGGCGATGTGACCACGACGACCGGTTCCTACAACTCGGCCAATGGCGTCTGGGACGTCGGTACGATTTCCGGGAACACGACGGAAACGCTGACGATCCGCGCCATCGTCGACACCGCCGGTTCGCGAACCAATTCCGCCGAAGTCATCGCGGCCAACGAAGCCGATATCGACAGCATCCCGGGAGATGGGACCGGCGATGATTTTTCCAGTGTCACCTTTGCCACCGCTGCCGCCAACCTGAGCCTGACGAAAACCGTCGACGATGCGACGCCCAATTTGAACAGCATCGTTAACTTCACCGTCACCGTCTCCAACGCCGGCCCGAATGATGCAACCGGCGTCACCGTGCTGGACCAATTGCCGCCGGGACTGACTTTCCTGATGTCCTCGGCGCCTGGGCAATACAACCCCAACACCGGCATTTGGGACATCGGCACGCTGCCCAACAACGGCAGCACGTCATTGACGATCCAAGCCTCGGTGGACCAAATCGGAGTCAAAACAAACTCCGCACAGGTCGAGACCGCGGATCAGGACGATAGCAACAGCACACCGGGCAACGATGTGCCGGGCGAAGATGATCAAGCCCAAGTCCAGATCACTCCGCAAGCGGCCGACCTGTCACTGATCAAAAGCGTCAACAATCTGTCGCCCGACATCGGCGACACGGTCCGGTTCCAAATCACCGTTTCCAATAGCGGCCCCAGCACGGCGACCGGAGTTCAAGTCCGCGACCAATTGCCCTCGGGGACCCAGTTCGTCGCCGCCAACTATGCCCCCGGCAGTGGCAACGGCGGCGTGGCGGACTTCGATTCGGTCAGTGGAATTTGGAATGTCGGCACCCTCGCTTCTGGGACGTCGGTGACGTTGAATCTCGATGCGATCGTCACCGGCGCGGGGTTCCAAACCAATATGGCTGAAATCATTGCGTCGGATCAGCCCGACACCGACAGCACACCGAACAACGGCGATCCAACCGAAGACGACCAAGACGACGCACAAATTCGGCCGCGTCAGATCGATTTGATGTTGAATAAAACCGTCGACAACTATTCGCCGACGGTGGGCGACGAAATCGAGTTTGTGATCACCGTCAACAACACCGGCGATGATGTGGCCACCGGTGTGACTGTCGCCGAACAATTGCCCGCCGGTGTCACGTCGATCGACGAGTCGCCGTCACGTGGCAGTTATGACCGTTCGACCGGCATTTGGACCATCGGTTCGATCGGGATCAACGATCCGGTGACGCTGACGATCCGCACCCGAGTCGATTCGATCGGAATGGGCACCAACAGCGCCCAGGTCCAGACCGCCGACCAACGCGACATCGACAGCACGCCCGGAAACAACGTGCCCACCGAGGACGATCAGGATTCCGTGGCATTCACGACGGAATCCGCCGACCTGTCACTGGAAAAAGTGGTGTTCGGCGATAGCCACCCCAATGCCGGTGACCAGATTTCGTTCGACATCACGGTCACCAACAGCGGTCCCGATAACGCGACCGGAGTCCAAGTCCGCGACCTGCTGCCGACCGGATTGACGTATGTCTCCAACAGCGTTTCGGCTGGCATCTACAACTCGGCCAGCGGCGTCTGGACGATCGGCGAAGTGCCCGCTCCGACCGAACGACAAACCCTGATCATCGGCCCCGAAGTGTTCACGGCGACCAGCGGGAACATGGTGTTCTCCCAGCAAAACAGCCCGATCACGCATGACAGCCCGATCGCGTTGTTCCAAAGTGACCCGCTGGGCGAAACGGCAAATGCCTTGGTCGCACTCGGCTATCTACCCTCGCAATTCCAACTGCGCGAAGTTTCGCTGGCAACGAATCCGAGCGGCATCAATATTGAAATCCGATTTCTCGGCACCGCATTGGAAGGCGTCGATGTGCCGCGGATCAATGTGATCGGCAATTTGAACACCGCGGTCAACACCGAAACGATCGAAGACAGCGCGGTGGACGTCAACGCATTCGCGACGCTGCGGATCAATGCGATCGTCGACACAATCAACGACGTTACCAACATCGCCCAAGTCATCGCCGCCGATCAAGCCGACCCAGACAGCACGCCGGGCAACAGCGTTGAAACCGAAGACGACTATGCCAGCGCCACGATCATGCCGCAGTCGATCGACCTGTCGCTGACCAAGACCGCCAGCGTCGATCGGCCCAATCCGGGCGACGAAGTCACGTTCACGCTCTCGGTCAGCAACGACGGACAGGATCCGGCGACCGGTGTCGAAGTCACCGATCTGCTGCCGCCCGGTTTGACATTCGTCCGCAGCCAGCCCTCGGGCGTCTATGACCCCACCACCGGCGTGTGGACCGTGGGCGGTGTCGGGACCGGTGAAACCGAATCGCTGCTGATCGTTGTGATGGTCAATTCGGACTTCGCCGAAACCAATAACGCCGAGGTCACCGCGGCCGACCAGCGTGACATCGATAGCACTCCGGGCAACGGCGACCCCAACGAAGACGACTCGGCCGGCGCCACCGTGACACCGGCGACCGCGGACCTGTCGGTCAGTAAAACCGTCGATGACAACACGCCCAATGTCGGCAGCCAAGTGGTGTTCACGATCGTCGTCGCCAATGATGGCCCAGACATCGCGACCGGTGTCCAATTGCGAGACCAAATCCCCGCCGGCATGACCGTTGTCGAATCGACGGTCAGCACGGGCACCTATGACGCCGGAACCGGTGTGTGGGATTTGGACATGATCGCCGTCGACGGCCAGGAAACGCTGACAATTACCGCCAGCGTTGACAGTGTGGATGACAAAACCAACATCGCCCAAATCATCGCCAGCGACCAGTTTGATCCCGACAGTCGCCCCGCCAACGACGATCCCGACGAAGACGACCAGGATAGCGCGGCGCTGTCACCGGAACTGGTGGATTTGGCGCTGGTCAAAACCGTTGATGACGACAATCCGAACATCGGTGAAGTCGTGTTGTTTGAATTGGGAGTGTCCAACGAGGGCCCGTCCACCGCCACCGGTGTCACGGTGCTCGACCAACTGCCCGATGGCCTGACCTACCAGACCTCGCGCGCCAGCCTGGGTGTATACGATCCCAACACCGGGATCTGGAACGTCGGCGAAGTCCCCGTCGGAGCCACGCCGACGCTGCAAATCGAAGCCGTCGTGGGGATGATCACCGGCGCCGTAAACACCGCCGAAATTCAGTCCGCCGATCAACCCGATTCGGACAGCACACCGGCCAACGGAGACCCCAGTGAAGACGACCAAGCCTCGGTCACACTGACCACCCAGATCGCCGACCTGTCGTTAACCAAATCGGTCAACAACGACGCGCCCGGGCGCAACGACGAAGTCGAATTCACAATTCGGGTGACCAACTTGGGCCCCAATCATGCCACCGAAGTCGTCGTCAATGATCCACTGCCACCAGGATTGCGATTCGTTTCGTCCGACGCCACCGGCGGCAGTTATGATCCCGACACCGGTCTGTGGACGATCCCAACGATCGACGCCGACCAGTTCCAACAATTGCGGTTGGTGGCCGCAGTGACCAGTGCCGAACCCTCCACCAACGTCGCCGAAATCATCCAATCGCAGCAGATCGATCCCAATAGCACACCCGGAAACGGAGACCCCGATGAAGACGACATCGCGTCGGCCAGCGTCACGCCGCCGGTGATCGACATTTCGGTTGCCGGAACCACCAGCAACGAAACTCCGCTCGAAGGCGATACCATCCAAGTCGCGTTCACGGCAACCAATGATGGCCCCGCCGATGCCACGGGCATCGAATTCGCTGTGGCCATCCCCGACGGGTTCGCATTGGTCAGCAGCCAGCCGCAATCCGGCAGCTACGACAGCACCACCGGTCGCTGGAACCTGGGCGACCTGGATGCCGGCCAAGCGACGCGGTTGGTGCTGAACCTGAGAATCGATCAACGCGGAATCAAGAACGTGGAGATCGAATTGGTGGCCGCCAATGAGTTCGATATCGACAGCACGCCGGACAACCAGATTGATTCCGAAGACGACCAAGCTTCGGTGCTGATCAAAGCCCCCCGACTGCTGCAAAAGAGACTGTTCCTGTCTCGCTAAAAAAAACCGCTTCTCAACCTTGCGGATTCCGGGCCCAGACATTACGCTTCGCGGCCCTAAACATCATTTTCAAACCAAATTCCCTCCCCCGAGGAAGCTACCATGACGCTCGATCGCAGCCTGAAGGTAAAAGCCGGGGCGATCAAGTCGCGAAACGTGCTGACCCGAGCCGAGCGGATCGCCCAGTTGCAAAAACTGGAGAAATTCAACGAGGAAGACGACATCCTGGGCATGCCCAAGGTGCGCGTTGTCAAAGTCTCGTTGAAGAAGAAGAAAAAGGTCAAGAAAGCCGACGACGACAAGAAATAGGCTCTCTCGCCGTTTCCCTGTTTCTTCGTGGCGACCTCACCGCAAGCGACTTTTTTCGTTCCATCACATCGCAGATTCGCCGCAAGTCGGGTTCGTGTTGAACACAGCCCGACGCGAGAGTTCCAAAGTTGCGCTTTTGCCCGTTGTGCTTTTGCCCGTGGGGCACTGGTTTTCGGTAACCCGAAGCGTCAGCGAGGGGATCCCGTTAACACCCAAAATCCCTCGCTCACGCGTCGGATTGTGATTCAATCGCAACTTCAAACGTGTGAGCCAGGGTTGCGAAATCATCCCCCCATATGACACGGGGTGCTGATTAAAAGCGACCAAGCCGTGGCGAATTTTTTCGCGCACGGCTTTTTTATTGCCCGATTGCTCTGCCGGGGGACTTGGCAGTTAGCATAGAACGAAGCTGTAGAGGTCACCCGGCGAGCGCGCCGGAGGTCTTTCCATTTCGCAAGACTTACCTGGCCGATTGCCTCAACGAATCCAGACTCGCCATGTCCACCGCCGATGCGCCCGTGACGCCTGAAACGAGATCCGAATCCGCGGAAACGGACCAAACGGTTCAAACTGCGGCCGTCGACCAAACCACCGCCGACCAGCTACCGGCCTACGATCCTCAACGACTTGCCCCACCAGAACAGACGCGGCCGACCCGGATCCTGTGGGAATACGTCGCGGTATTAACCGCGGTGCACCTGGTCGCCCTGCTAGCAGTGCTGCCCTGGACTGCCGCCTATCTGTTCACTTGGTCCGGGTTGATCATCGGCATCGCCGGCCACTTTGTGTTCGGCATGATGGGAATCACAATCGGTTACCACCGCCTATTGACCCACCGCGGATTCACCTGCCCCAAATGGCTTGAGCACGGATTGGCGATCTTGGGGATGTGCAATCTGCAAGATTCGCCGGCGCGGTGGGTCGCCATTCACCGCATGCACCACCAGCACAGCGACAAACAACCCGATCCGCACTCGCCGCTGGTCAATTTCCTGTGGGGTCACGTCGGCTGGGTTCTGGTCCGTAACCGCGACCTGGACCGCACCAGTCACTACGAGCGCTATGTGCGCGACCTGTTGCGCGACCCGTTCTACTTGCGACTGGAGCGAAGAGGCGGCTGGTTCTTCGTCTTCCTCGCTCATGCCGCCTTGATCACACTCGTGGGTGCCGTGGTCGGATTCATCATCGGCGGCGGATCAGAAGCGATTCGCTATGCGGCTAGCTACTACGTTTGGGGTGTCGCGGCACGCACCGTATTCGTGCTGCACGGCACTTGGGCAGTGAATTCGGTGGCCCACGTCTTTGGCTATCGCAATTACGAAACACGGGACGAAAGCCGCAACAATTGGTTGGTCGCATTGCTGTCACACGGCGAGGGCTGGCACAACAACCACCATGCCGAACCACGCTCGGCGGCCCACGGTCACCGCTGGTGGGAATACGACATGTCTTGGTGGGTGATCCGCAGCTTGGAAATGGTCGGACTGGCCAAAGACGTCGTCCGCCCCAAATCGATGACCAAGTCTTAGTGGTGCTCCCACGTTTAAAAGTGGGGTAAGCTTCCAGCTTGCCATCATTACACCGGGTGAATCGGTTCCACACCGCCAATCAAACGCGGGCCCCACGCAGAACATTCTTCTACCAAATCTTCGCCCACCCGCAATCGCCGGTGAAACCGTCTGAACCCTGGCGGGCCCAGCTACGACCAAGCGATCAGCAACGCTGCAGGCCCCGCGCAGAACATTCTTCTGCCAAACCTTCGCCCACTCGCGATCGCTGGTGAAACCGTCTGAACCCTGGCGGGCCCAGCTACGACCAAGCGATCAGCAACGCTGCAGGCCCCGCGCAGAACATTCTTCTGCCAAATCTTCGCCCACCCGCAATCGACGGCGAAACCGTCTGAACCCTGGCGGGCCCAGCTACGACCAAGCGATCAGCAACGCTGCAGGTCCCACGCAGAACTTTCTTCTGCCAAATCTTCGCCCACCCGCGATCGCTGGTGAAACCGTCTGAACCCTGGCGGGCCCAGCTACGACCAAGCGATCAGCAACGCTGCAGGCCCCGCGCAGAACATTCTTCTGCCAAATCTTTGCCCACCCGCAATCGCTGGTGAAACCGTCTGAACCCTGGCGGGCCCAGCTACGACCAAGCGATCAGCAACGCTGCAGGTCCCACGCAGAACATTCTTCTGCCAAACCTTCGCCCACCCGCAATCGCCGGTGAAACCGTCTGAACCCTGGCGGGCCCAGCTACGACCAAGCGATCAGCAACGCTGCAGGTCTCCCACGCAGAACATTCTTCTGCCAAATCTTCGCCCACCCGCAATCGCCGGCGATACCGTCTGAACCCTGGCGGGCCCAGCTACGAAGACGGCTTGCTTGCAAAAAATTGCTTGCGTTGTTGTGACTTGATTTTGCTGTCAATTCCGATCATTGGTGATCTCTGCGGGTTGTATCAGATCAATCACCAACAACCGCTTATGGCGGCTGGCTGACGGCGGAATTGCAGGGATCATCGTTTCGACCTGTCCGATCATTACAACGGCGAACAACGCCAAAATGATCGCACCCGTCAGATCAGCCTGACGGAAGCCAAGGAGAGGGAAACGCAATGAACACGAAACAGCGGAAACGCGACGCACGACGACGCCATCGACGGTCGATGCTGTTGGCGTCTGTACTCTGCTGTGTAGCCTCGCCAGCAATGGCGGAAACGCACACCAACCCTTTCTTTTTAAGCAAGCACCGCATTAGCCAGCCCGCCGGCGACACCCCCGCAGCCACCTCCCTACCCTCTAGCGATACGGTCCCGACGCCGCGGCGCATTCGGCGGCTGCCGGTGGTCAACCATGCCCCCAGCGACCCGAACCGCCCGGTAGCGACGGAACGGCTGCCGCAATTGCCACCGAGCCATCGAGCACCCCAGGCCACACAGGCCGAACCCGCACCGTCGACACAGCTCGGCCAGAACTTCGAATTGCCGACAACGCCGCCTGCTAGCGAGCAAGCTGCGCCTCGGATGATCGCCGTGGCCGCCAAACGCCATGCGGATTTAAACGCCGACCAGCCACGACGTGTGCCTGCCGGCGCCCCCAGTTGGCTGCAATCGATCACTCCCGACTCTTGCAGCGATCGCGCGGCGGCACTGCTGGACGATGCCTACCGCGAATACTCGGTGAACGCTTGGGCGAGTGCTGAAGCATCGGGATGGAAGGCGATGGAGTTGATCGCGACCGGCATCGATGTCACCGCCCCCACCGCAACCACCACCACCACGGCGGCGCATTCATCGTCCGCGGATCTACAACAGGCGCGAACAGCCATTCGCGAATCGCGTGACTTTGTCGCCTATGGTGCGTCGGTCAACCCCAGCGAACTCGAAGGCATCGTTTCGTCACACCAAACACCTGTCTTGGCCGGCCAACTTGTCCCCGGACTGACACCGACGGTGGCGGCCGACCGTTACCTGGACTATGCCCGCACCAAACTGGCTCCGCTGGCAGCGAACCGAGTCGAAGCGGCACAGGCGATGGACTTGCTGGCCGCGATCCAACTGGGACGCAACGAAGCGAGTTGGTTGCCAGAAGAAACCGCGTTGTGTTTACGCCGTTCGGCCCTGCAAGGACAACCGACCAACCCGGCGCTGGCGACTCGACTGGGGATGCAGTTGGCATCGATGGGATTGGATAGCGAAGCCGAGATGGCGTTGCGACATGCGATGTCACTGGCACCGTCGGACGAAGCCTCACAGGCGCTGGCGCAAATCATGATGCGTCGCGGTGATCGTCAGGCCGCGATGCAACTGGCCCAACAATCCTCGGCAGCCAACGGTCCGACGGTGACGACCAACCGGGTTCCTGAAATCGTCGAATTGTCACCGGGCGAATTTGCTTCGATCTCGCCGGCGGTCAACTTGTCCGGCGCGACCGCGGCGGCACCCGGCGGATCGCTGTCGGCCCAGCCGACTCAAGCGTCGTTTGCCGGCTATCGAATGCCAACG
Source organism: Stieleria tagensis (assembly GCF_024129865.1). Classification (GTDB taxonomy): domain Bacteria; phylum Planctomycetota; class Planctomycetia; order Pirellulales; family Pirellulaceae; genus Stieleria; species Stieleria tagensis. Next base: position 110,254 of record NZ_JAMYFE010000086.1, read on the forward strand.
CCGGATCCGCCGGGCCCAGCGGCAACCCCCGTGACGCAAACTGCGCCGCCTACCGCACCAGCAAAACTCCCACGGTCTGTTGTTGACCATGCTCCGTCGGATCTCAACCCAGCCGCCAGCGATCCCAGCGCTGACGCCCAGCGCGAACCGGTTTCCACGAGCAAGATGAAGACGCATCTGAATCGCTACTTCGGCAACCTGCCAAAACTGTGGTAGTCGAAATCGATCCGTCCCGCTTCATCGGCTGCGAGTTTCCTGTCTTTCACCTTCCACACCACGACCAAAGCGAATTCGAGATTTGTACATGCAGTCTCAAATAATCGATCGTCGCCGGAACGCCAGGAAGGTGTTGATGGGTGTGGCTTGGATACTGATGACTGCCTGCGGAGGGGGACTCAACGGTTGGATCACGGCACATGCTCAATCCCCCGGATCAGCAGCCTTGGGGATCGGTGTCGCCCAGGACGGGCCGGTCACCAACGAAATGTTGGGCCAGTTTGGTAGCACCGTCTCCGAAACCGAATGTGGATGCCGCAATGTTCCCGGTGGCTATCCCTGCCAGGGCGGATGCCCAAAATGCATGATGGCAGTCGATTGCCAGGACCAGTGTGGCCAGGAGGGACGCTGGCGCGATATGGCCCCTCAGCCGTTTGACGCCTATGGGCCCGGGGGCTACGCCGGACCGTCACGCTATGCGCATCTGAGCGAATATCGACTGCGTCCCAATGACCAGCTACAGGTGATCTATCTGATCACCCGGCGGCAAGACCAAGGCGACTACCGGCTTGCGCCCGGCGACGAAGTATTGATCGAATCGGTCGCGGACCCCGATCTGACGCGCGGCACCCTTGAACGTGGATTGGTGATTCAACCCGATGGCACGATCACGGTTCGTTTGCTGGGACAAATTCACGCCGCCGGGTTGACGGTCAGCCAGTTGCGCCAAGTTTTGGAAACCAGCTACAAAAAGTTGTACGACGAACCATCGATCGATGTCACGCCGGTTCGCACCAACACGCTGGCTGACGACATTCGCAATGCCGTCGGTGGTGCCAGCGGTTTGCAACAGCAGGCGCTCAATGTGACCGTGATGCCCGACGGAAAAATTCGCTTGCCTGGTATCGGTGGTCTATGTGTGCAAGGGTTCTCGCTGCCGGAATTAAAGAAAGAAATCAACCTGCGATACCGGGAACTGGTTGTCGGACTGGAAACCGAACCGATCTTGACGCAACAAGCCAATCACTTTGTCAACGTCTTGGGACAGGTCGCTGCACCGGGACGAATCCAGCTGGAAGGCCCGACCACCGTGTTGGCTGCAATCGCACAATCTGGCGGCCATCTACCCGGCGGCAACATGCGTCAAGTGGTTGTCTTTCGACGAGCCGAGGATTGGCGTTTGATTTCGACGATGTTGGATCTGCAAGGCGCAGTCTATGGCAAACGCCCGACACCCGCCGATGAAATCTGGCTGCGTGACGGTGACGTCATCATCGTGCCCGATAAACCGATTCAACGTTTGGACAACTGGTTGGCATTGGTCTTTACCAACGGTGTCTACCGCGTCGCACCATTCAACTTTGACGGCCGTTAACCCTCTGTGATCGATCCGTAGAATTCAGGTCTGCGATCGGCAAATCGATCGATGATGTGTGTGCCAGCCGTCCGCTCGATTCGCTTGTTGCGTGCCACTGCCAAATCGATCTCCGCCAGCAACATCGTTTCCTGATCGCCGTCGGTCGCTGCCAACACCACACCGTCGGGTCCACAGATCGAGCTGAGGCCACAAAAGTCAAACCCATTTTCGTGTCCGACACGATTGGCCGCAGCGAAATACAAGTGGTTTTCTAGACTGCGAGCCGACGGCACGATCTGAGCCGTGCGCGCCGCTTCGACAGGCCAGTTGGTACCGAGCGCAATGATGTCGGCCCCCGCCAACCCCAACACCCGGATCGGCTCGGGAAAGGATGCGTCGTAACAGATCGCCAGCCCGATCTGTGCTCGCCCCCGCCGGGGTGTCGCTGCAGCGAACGTTTGGTAGGGTTGATCGCCACGGTCCACAAATCGATCCACCCCCAGGTGCGGCAGGTGAATTTTGCGATAGCAACCGACTACCCCGTCCGGCCCAATCAGCACGGCACTGTTGTACAACCGTCCCGCTGCGGACTCCAAAAACCCCAGCGTCACAAATTGCCCCCATTGGCGGGCAGCTTGACCAAGTTTTTGAAAAATTGGATCGTCGATTTCCAGTGCGACTTCCAGTGCGTGTTGGCGTGAACCAAATGCGTAGCCGGTCAACATACACTCGGGAAAAACCACCACGTCCGCCTCTTCGGTCGCACAATCTTTCTTTTTTTCTGCGGCCGTTTCCATCCATGCCAGAACGCGATTCAGGTTCGCAGCGGGGTCGGCAAACGTCACATCGGATTGGACACAAGCGATCAACATCGTAAAACACATGCGGGTAAATCGGAATTTCCAGCCAAGAAGCGGACACAGATGAGCGACAAAGAGTTTGATTTTGACCTATTTGTGATCGGAACGGGTCCCGGCGGCGAGGGGGCGGCGATGCAGGCTCGCAAAGGCGGGTTGCGGGTCGGAGTCGCCGAACGATACCGTCAGATCGGCGGCGGCTGCACCCACTGGGGGACGATTCCCAGCAAAGCCCTGCGATACACGATCACCAACACCATGAACGTGTTGAAGAATCCTGTCTTCCGAGAACTGGGGATTCATGCCAGCCCGACCATGGAGCAACTGCGGCGTGGCACCGAAGCGATCATCCGCAAACAGGTCACGATGCGGCAATCGTTTTACGATCGAAACGAAGTCCCCATCTTTTTCGGGCAAGCGCGGTTCGTTGACGAACACACCGTGTCGATCGACGATGCAGAAACGATCCGCAGCAAATCGTTTGTCATCGCCACCGGCACGCGTCCCTATCACCCGCCCGATGTCGATTTTAGTCATCCACGCATCTTCGACAGCGACACCGTTTTACAACTCGAAGAAAAACCCAGTTCGATCACGATTTACGGCGCCGGGGTTATCGGTACCGAGTACGCATCGATGTATCGAAACATCGGAATCAAAGTCAATTTGATCAACACCCGCAGTCACCTGCTGGAATTTCTGGACGATGAAATCGTCGACGCATTGGCCTACCACCTACGTGACCAAGGCGTGATCATTCGCCACAACGAGGAAATGGATCGCATCGAAGGACACAGCGACGGTGTGGTGCTGCACCTGAAAAGCGGCAAAGCGCTCAAGACCGATGCGTTTCTATGGGCCAACGGGCGCAGCGGAAACACCGAAGACCTGGGGTTGGAAAACATCGGACTGGCAGTCAATAGCCGAGGCCAATTGGAAGTCGACGAACAGTTCCAAACCGCCAAAGCACACATTTATGCCGTCGGTGATGTGATCGGTTTTCCCTCGCTCGCCAGTGCCGCCTACACGCAAGGCCGCGCCGCAGGCATGCATGTGCTCGGACGCTGCGACGGCAACTTGCGGATCAACGACATCCCCACCGGAATCTACACCAGTCCCGAAATCAGTTCGGTCGGAAAAACCGAGCGTGAACTGACTGCGGCCTGCATTCCCTACGAAGTGGGCCAAAGTCAATTCAAAAGTTTGGCCCGTGCTCAAATCATGGGAACCACCGTTGGCATGCTCAAAATTTTGTTTCATCGCGAGACATTGGAGGTGCTGGGTGTTCACTGCTTTGGCGCAAACGCATCGGAAATCATCCATATCGGCCAAGCGGTGATGAGCGGTCACGGCCAGACCCTGGAGTATTTCATCGAAACCACATTCAATTATCCCACCATGGCCGAAGCCTACCGGGTCGCAGCGCTCAATGGATACAACCGACTGTTCTAGTCACATCACCTGTCGGAGCGCTACAATGGCTGCTGTCTGAGCGGCCAGTTGACCGGTCGGACTGTTTCGCACCGCATCGGCCGACTTGATTCATGACCAAAGCCTTCGTTTCCGCGTCTCACTCGCTGGCCGACCAGCCGCGGCAGCAATCGCTAACGATCCGTCGCGATCATCCACCGCGATCGGATTCCGATCGCCAATCCAGTGATGGATCGCCACGCCCTTCTTATCCGACATGGACGTTCCTGGCGTTGGGATTGATCATTGGTTTGGTCGTGATCTTGATCGCGGTGCTATCGGGCGTCGGTGGGCGCGGCGCCGTGGTGGCCGAAAGCCCTGCGGTGGGCCCGATTCCCGATCGCTACGATGCCGGCCGGGCGATGGGCTACCTGAACCAACTGTGCGATTTAGGGCCTCGGCCATCGGGCAGCCCGGCGATGGTGCGGCAACAGCAATTGCTCGAAGATTTTTTCGCCAAACGTGGCGCCACGGTGACCCGGCAAGGTTTCGAGACCCGCAATCCGAATGACGGATCCGCGCTCGAGATGACAAACTTGATCGCTTCCTGGCACCCCGATCGACCCAAACGTTTCTTGTTTTGTGCCCATTACGACACGCGGCCCTATCCCGACCGAGACCCCCACAACAAACGCGGTGTTTTCATCGGCGCCAATGACGGCGCCAGCGGCACCGCTGGGCTGATGGAATTGGCCAATCAACTGGATGACTTGCCCAGCGATATTGGCGTTGATCTGGTGATGTTCGACGGCGAAGAATTTGTCTGGCAAGAACGCCGCGATCGCTACTTCATTGGATCGACCTATTTTGCCAATCAATACAAAACCGAGCCACCTAAGATCGGCTACCAATCGGGCGTCCTGTTCGACATGATCGGCGATAAAGAATTGAAGCTGTACTACGAAGTCAATAGTTTGCGATACGCCAAAGACGTGGCGCGATCGTTCTGGAAAACCGCCGACCGATTGGGCGTCCAGGCCTTTGTCATGCGACAGCGACATGAACTGCGTGACGACCATTTGCCACTGAACCAGATCGCCGGGATCCCCACGATTGATGTGATCGATTTTGACTACCCGCGACCCGGCATTGGCGCCCCGTCGTACTGGCACACGCAACAAGACGTGCCGGCCAACTGCAGTGGTGAATCGATCGCGGCCGTGGTCTGGGTCGCACACCAATGGATGATTTCGCAAAGCAGCGTTTCCAACCAGACGAATCAGTAACAGGCGCGAGTGAATGTTTGCCGGAGGACTCTTGCTCGCTTCAACGTTGATCTTTTTTGCCTGCTGGCTGCAATGGACAGAACATCGCGGTTGGCCACATGAGGATGTGGACCGCGACGAAGACGAATCGTATCTGCAGCGCCGCAAGAAATCGCGATCTCGGGTCAACCTACTGATTGGGATCTGTGGCGTCCTGATCCTTGCCGCCACGATCGCCGGCGTCGGATTGGTCTTTGCTGCCGCCTGGACTTCGGTGGCATTGATCCTGATGGTGATCGTGATCTTGGCCGGACTGGATGCCTATCGCACCCATCGGCACCACCAAGAAAAAATGCGTCAGATGCGAAAGCGTGCGACGGAGGATTAACGCACCCATCTCGTGACATTCTTAAACGCCACCCTACTGCTAGCACTGACCGCAATCGGCATTCCGATTGTGATGCATCTGATCGCCCGGAAGGAGCCCAAACAGGTCCTCTTTCCATCGGTCCGTTTGTTAACGCAGCGTTTCGAAACCAACCGCAGCAAACTGCGAGTGCGTCGCTGGTGGTTGCTGGCGTTGCGGATTGCCGCAATGGCTGCGCTGGCCCTGGCACTGGCCCGCCCCGTGATTTCACAGGCGCTGTCGCTGACCTGGTCGACGATCGGAATCGTGGCACTGGCCGCAATCGCGACGTTGGTCATGGCGTCGGTGGCCGCCGGCAAACCCAATCAAACCAAATTGATGTGGTCGTTGCTGGCCACATCCGCCGTCGCCGGTTTGATCGCCATCCTCTGGGGCGGATACACCGCTGCCAGTGGCACCAAACCACAAATCGATCGAGCGACTCCGGTGGCCCTGGCAATTGTGATCGACAATTCGTCGCTGCTGGGTTGGAACGAGGGATCAAGCGATCATTTGACACGCACTCGCAGCGCCGCCGAACAATTGCTTGTTGCTGCCAGTCCCGAGAGTCGGCTGGCGATCATCGACCGCTCGGCAACCCCGGCAACGTTTGCCTTGGATTTAGCCGGCGCTCTTTCCAAAGTCGAACAGTTGCAACCGTTGGAAGTCGTGCAGCCGTTGGAATCGAGACTCGAGGCCGCCGCGCGGTTGTTGCAGTCCAGTGAGATTCCATCGCGCCAACTGGTTTTGATCAGCGCACTGCCGGCATCCAGTTTCAACGACCAACCCAGTGGAAATAGCTTGGCTGGACTGATCGACGAACTGGGAATTCGAGTGACGCTTTGGGATATCGGTGGATTTGCAGGTGTGAATCGAAGCCTGTCGGTGCCCCAACTGTCCGATCGCGCTCCCGCACCCGAAACGCCCGTTGTCGTTGCCACAACCCTGTCGATCAACCAGGATGAATCGACAACCGATCAACCAGAAACCGATCAAACCGTTGAGGTCACCGCCGAATGCGTGCTGTATCCCAGTGACGCCGCATTGCCGGTGGTGCGCGACGGAACCATTCTGCTGCCCGCCGCCAAGCCGGTCGATCGTGTCAGTGTGCCAGTCTCGCCTGGCCGCAATGTGGAACTGCAAATGACCCTGCCACCGCTGCCGGTCGGTTTGCATCACGGTGCCATTCATCTGACCGGAAGCGATGCGCTATCAATTGATGATTCCGGCTACTTCACCGTGACCGTGCTGCCGCCCAGTCGGCTGTTGCTGGTCGGCGACCGGACCGCCGAAGTCGATGAAATCGGCTGGAGCATCTCGGCGCCGATACCGGTCAATGACCCCGCCGCACAGTATGCGATCGAGCAAGTCAGCTACCAAGATCTCGCGGCAACGACGATGACGAATTTCGCCGGTGTGATCTTGCTCGACCCACCGGAAAACTCTCTCGGCACGCCTGAACTGCAGCGTTACATCGCCGCCGGCGGTTCGGTTTTTCTGGCCGTCGGCGATGCGCTCGGCGCAGACCAGGTCCAGGTCAATGGCTACCCCACTTTTTCAAGACGTTGGCGTGTCCCCGATCCGGGAACCTTTCTCGAGATCTCCGCCGCATCCCACCCGGCTCTCAATGCGCTGGCGCAAACGCCCGGCGGTGTTCCGTTCCAGGATGCCCGCGTCTACCAATACTGGCAGGTCGATCCCGGCGATGACGGCCAAACCCTGATGCGCTATGCCGGCATGGATCACGCGGCGCTGTTGGAAATCCAAGCCACGGCAAACGTCCCCGGAAAGCTGTTGATCCTGACCACTCCGATTCCTGACTTGGTGGCGGGCGAATCCTGGAACGAATTGTTCCGGTCGGGTTCCTGGACCGCATTTGCCTTGATTCGCGAACTGACACAATACTTGACGGGTCGCAGCAGCGAATCGTGGTCGATGCCAGTCGGCACCGCGGTGTCGATCCCGATCCAATCGCTAACCGCCACCGATGACCAACCACGGCGATTGCAGTGGTTTCCGGCTCAGGGCACTGCGCCGGTACCGATCGATCTGGCAACCGAATCCGGCGATGAAACACAACCACGCCAGCGGATCTTGATCGGCCAACCCCAGCACAGTGGCGTCCACTGGATCCGTGGCGACGAACCTGGATTGGGATTCACGATCAACTTGCCCCGCGCTCAGCTCGCGACCAAACGCGTCGAGCCGTCGCAATTGTCGGCGCTGTTGGGTGATGAAGCGGTCAAACGAATTGAGTCGCTGGACGAAATGGAATGGACGGCGGGTCGGTCGCAACCCTCTGTGCCACTGTGGTCGCCGATCATGTTGTTGGCGCTGGTCATTTTCCTGCTTGAACAGATCCTCGCAAATCGCTTCTATCGCCGTCCCAACACCGGGCCCTCGATCACTGCCGCTACCAGGAGTGCGGCATGACACAATTTGCACTCGAGCCGATTTATGGATCGCTGACAGTCGCGATCTTGCTGGCGCTGTTGACGGTCGGCGTGATCGCAATGGTCACCCCGCCTACCGACGATCCGAAGAAACGAAAGTGGTTGATCGCCCTGCGTTCATTCGCCGGTTTGGTGCTGTTGCTTGCAGCAATGCGACCATCGTTGATCCGCAGCGACAATCGGCCCGCGCCAGCCACGCTGGTCGTCGCGGTCGACACCTCCAAAAGCATGACGCTGCCGGACGGCGACGGCAGCGATCGCTGGTCCAGCCAAATCACCGCGCTACACCAATTGATGGCCGGCGTCGCGAAACTGGACCGCACCCTGGATGTCCGTTTGCTGGGTTACGACAGCCAAACCGACTTGATCGGCGATGCCCAAGACAGTGAATCGATCGCCAACATCGACCAACCGCTGCAGTCGCGTCAGCCCACCGGCGATACAACGGACCTGGGACGCGCGATGCAGGATTCGATCGACGCCGCTGGTGGAAAACCGCTGGCTGGCGTGGTGATGTTCGGCGATGGTACCCAGACCGCGACTCCCGACCCAACCAACAGCAGCCCGCAAGACGCGATCGCAGCACGACGTGGTGCCGAAGTCCTGAACGCCCTGGGGGTGCCCTTGTGGACCATCCCGATCGGACCGCCAGGCAGCGACGGTTCGGCTCGCGATGTGGCCGTCACCAATCTGACCGATAGTTTCCGATTGTTCGCCGGAAATCAATTCGATGTGGCGTTCGCGGTGGAAACCAGTGGCCTGGCCAACGTGCAAATCCCAGTCACTCTGTCGTGGATTGCCAGTGACGGTTCCAAAACCGAAGCCCGCTCGCGCCAGATCGATCCTCGCGGGGCCAGCGAAACCATCGGCATGAACATCCAGATGACCGCACCCGCACCTGGGCTGTACCGGCTGCAGGTCGACGCCGCCGCGCAAGAGGGCGAATGGGTGACCAGCAACAATTCGCAAACGGCGTTTGTCGAAGTCCGCGCCGGTGGCGGCCGGATCTTGATTCTGGAGGGCGCCGGCCGCCCCGAACAAACCTTCGTGCGCCGCGCGCTACGACACTTTCCCGATTTGGAATTGGACTACGCCCCGATCCGAGGTGACCAAAACTGGCCGGTTTCGCTGGACGCCGTTCTGCAACCTGGACGCTACGACGTGATCATGATCGGTGATCTGGATGCCAGTGCGATCGGCCCGGCCCAGTTGGCTCAAATCGCGGAGCGCGTCGGCGAAGGCGTTGGCCTGATCACGATGGGCGGATTCCAAACCTATGGCACCGGCGGCTATGCCGACGGCCCCCTGGCCAGCGTGCTACCGGTTCAAATGGACGCAGCACTGCGTCGCCAACCGGTTCGCGATGCATTGTCAGCGGCTGAAAAAAGTGCTCGCCAAGCCGCCCAGCTCGCCGGTCCGATCCAAGTCCGCGCGGCGAAAAACCATCCGATCGTGGCGCTCGGCGGGGATGGAAGCGAGAACGTTTGGAACTCATTGCCGGATCTACCCGGTGCCAATCGTTTTGTCGGTCCCAAAGTCGCAGCCGGTGTGCAAGTCTTGTTACAGACCCCACAGCAACAACCGCTGTTGGTGATTGGCAGCTATGGCAAAGGCCGCGTGGCATCGTTGGCCGTTGACGAAACGTTTCGTTGGTGGCGTGCGGGAAAGGCCGAAGCACACCGTCGATTCTGGCGTCAGTTAATGTTGTGGCTGATGTCTCGCGAAGAATCCGGCGGCGACAGCGTGGTCGCGGAAATGGATCTGCGGCGATTCGAACCCGACGCCACACCCGAGTTCCGGGCTCGATTACAAACCCTAAGCGAAGATCCATCGGGGGTCACACTGGCCGCCAGTGTGATCGATGCCAACGGCCAAGCAACAACACTCGAGGTCACATCCACCGTCGGGACCGACGTCCGCATCAGTGGTCGGATCCCAAAATTGGAGCCCGGTTTTTATCGATTGCTGGTCCGCGCCAGCGACGATTCCATTCAAAGTGACGAAGTCGCGTTTCAAGTCACCGAGACCAGTCGCGAGCTTGCCCGGCCGATGGCCGATCCGGTCTACATGAAACAGCTGGCCGATTTAACCTCGGCCCACGGCGGAGCTGCGTTCGACACACAGCAGATCGAGGAACTGATTGCAACGATTGCCGAAAAACGCCGCAGCGCCCAAACACCCGTGATCGAAAAAACGCGACTCGGCGATGGCCCCGCCAGCGGCTGGGCGGTGTTCCTACTATTCGCCGGCGCACTCACAGCAGAGTGGCTACTGCGCCGCCGCTGGGGCATGGCATAGATCCGCGCACAATCGATCGCTGCACCGGTGCGAGATCTCCCCTCGCCCTCGTGACAAACAGGAAGTTGCCAGACGTTGGTGATTTCACCGATGCCATTTCCGACAACATAGAACGCTGCCGCGACGTCGGCCACGGAAGTGAAAGACGGACCTTAAAAAGCGCCAAGCAAGAGTCCCCCTACTTTTTTTCTCATGCTATCCGTGCCAAAACCAGGGAGTGGATTGGCCACAGATCAACACCGATAAACACAGATCGCTAGAGACGGTAGACCTTCTCCCAAAAGCCCGAACCCAATGTATTTGACACTTGAAACGCACAGCCGATGACCTGCTTCGTCAGCGTGTTCAACTCGTCGTTGTTCATCTGTGTTGATCCGTGTTCATCTGTGGCTACACCCGCCACAGACCGGCCAGGTGCTTTTGCGAACCTCATTGCAGAAGACTTCCAGACTTGTGCCATATGCGGCTGCATCAGGTCGCTGATTCGCCACATCCACTCGCACGGGGAACTGCGTGACATTTTAAGTCCGCTGCGGATGAAGATCTCATCCATCCGGCAACGTGGCAAGTGATCCCCACACATGCAACGGCGATGGCAGCCAGCAAGCCTTCAGCAACGGGGCACGTTAATGATTCCTTCTTGATGCCTACTTGCTCCGGAGTCGGCCACCGGAGAGTGCAAGCCTGTTGGCGAAACTTGCGTTGGCTGAACGACTGCGCCAGTTTTTTCGGATACCGGTGAGTTACCGCCTGCGGGAGAGCAAGTGATTGCCAGCTTTTGAGTCCTGTAATCTTTTCTGCTCTGGAGCCTTTTCTCCTGAATCAGGTTGGATAAATACAGTCGTCTTGATCACCTTGTTCGTATTGGTCCACCCAACGCCCACATGTGTTAAAATGTTGAGCTCCACCAACATTGCACCGGAAGCAAAATAATGTCAGAGTTCGACGAATTAAAATTAACATTTGTGAGAAACCTTCCTGAACGCGTCATCGATATGATTGCTGACGTTATTCGTTGCAAGGCGACGGGAGAAAAGCGAGTTCAGAGTCTTGCTGGAGGCCGAATGATAGTCACGATGACGCTTGGGCACGGTCGATTTGAACCCGGAGATCTGGTTAAACTTGCCGAGGCCGTGGGCGCTGATACCAGTGATAAAAGTAGCGGTGGATTGAAAAATGCAATCTTCCATCGAATGCTTGATATTAGGTTGCGAACACAATTGGGCGACAAGTTTTTGGAATTTGAAGAATATGTCCAGCATATTCGTCAAAAGGTTCCGCAGTTGATTGTTTTGCGATCATTTCCAGTAGACGATTCTCAATCCGCACCGGCGGCGTACTTCAATCCCAATTCGCTGTCCGAAAATGAGTGGTTGCATGTTGACATGTCCATTCATCCAATGACCGACATGCGTTCAAATCGTGTATTGAAATTGGTCACCGATAGGGAACAAGGCGGAACCGTCGAGTGGGGCGAAAACCTGGAGCAACCTGCGGTAAATTGGGTGCCGCTATTCCCACACGAATATTTCGAATTGCCGCCGATTGAGCCCGAGTACGACACTGACGAAGAGTTTCCCTTTGATATTCCCGACGACGAAGAACTGGTCGAAGCATACGAAATCCTGGCGAGCACGACCTGTCTGATGACCGGTTACGACTACCATATTCAAGAACAGGGTAAGCCCTACCGTGGTGTCTACGCGCAATTGGGAGGCAGCCTTTACGCCTGGGTTGAACAGTCGATTGAAGAACAGACCGGCAATAGAGTCGTGCTTCGTACCCACGCCAATTCTGAACCCTGGGTCGAAGTCGCGATAAACGATTCAGGCGAATACCGTGTGATGCAGCACATCACCTAGCCGTCGCACTTACAGCACCGCGTGTTTCTCAGAGCCAAGTCTAAACTCCTGATTTCTTGGCGCCATGTGCAAGTTTTCAGGCTCAGCTTTCGAAGATTCACGCGAAGAGATCATATGCGCAGTTGGCTCCTGGAAAACCAAGGAAATGGTTTTGGAATCTGGGTACTCAGCTGAAAAAGATCACCAACGTGGAGGTGGTCTCGCGTCTCCAACTTCAGCCTCGCTTACTAATACCGGAGTCGGCCACCGGGTGGCGCAAGCAGCAGGCCGAAAACCGCTTCGGTGTCACGCGTCTCCTGCAGTTCGGGGATCGCCTAGAATGCTGAGGATGATCCAACCGTCGTGCTGTAACAGCAAGGGAATGGAGTTTCTTTAAGGCAAGATTCTCGTAGGTGTGGCTTGCAAGAATTGGGTCGATCGAACGAAATAGGCTAAACAATTCATATTCAGTCTTCGAGTTTCGTTTATGGATTCCGATTCGTTTTGACCCGAGAAGCATGGTGATCACCTGCGTCTGCTTGGAATGGCGCATTTGGACCCCGAACTCATCGGCAAGATCGATCTCTCAGGCGTTGTTCAGGCAACCATGTTGGAAGCATTCAATCAACAGACTGCGGCGCCCATTGAAGGAAGCGGGAGACTCGTGTGGCTGCAACGTGTCTTTATGAACAACTTACTTGATGAACTGCGCAAACTTCGAACGCAAAAACGAGATGCTGGCAGGGAGCAATCACTGGATGCCTCCATCGACCGATCGACTAACTGGCTCTGTGACTGCCTAGCCGCTGATGATTCGACCCCAAGCGCAAAGGCGGCGCGAAATGAAGCCGTTGACAAACTTTTACAGGCAATCGCCAAACTTCCCGATTCGCAGCGTATGGCAATCGAAATGCATCATTTACAGTCTTTACCACTGGAGCAAATTGCTGAGAGATTGGGCAAGCCAAAGGGGGCCGTTGCCGCGACAATTTATCGGGGCATGAAGAACCTACGATCACATTGGCCCACGTCGCAGAGAAGATGACCTTTGGATAGACATCCGTAAGCAAGCGGTTGGTGTTTTCCAGAAATCCGGGAATCGTGCCGCTTTGAGCGTCATCGGACGTCACGAACCACGCTGTATTATAAAGGGCGTTGGATCGGAGAATTGCCATTTGGCAGCGTTTGCGATTTCTCAGGCGGACCGTGTCCATCTTCCTTGTGGTCCGAAGCTGGTTTTCGTTCGTGCGATGCACCGACAAATTTTTTTGGTACTGAAAGTATCGCCGCTGAGCAGACAAAGTTGGTGCATTTCCAATCGGAATTTCATTGGTGGGCCTATCTGGGTTGGCTTTTCGGGTCGCTCAGCAAAACCCAACCGCAACACTAACCGATCGTGGATTCTTCAGCCGTCGACGATCTCGCCGAATGAATAGGACATCAATAATGGTGGTGACAGTGGTGGAACGGATGATCGTGATATGAGCGACAACCAACTGGCATCCGACGATGACGCGTTTGAGTCGTTGCTCGCACCCTGGCTTGAAAAGATGGAACGCGGCGAATCGATCGATCGGGACGAGTTGCGTCAGCGGTACCCGCATGCTGCAGATTCGATTTGCCGGTTCTTGGACGATGAGGAACAAGTACAGAACGCTCTCGCCGACCTACGCAGCAAAGTACCGGGCGATACCCAGCTTTTGCCCACGGTCGACTCCAAGGCTTTGGCCGCAACCGGAAAACCCGCGATCGGCGAACGACTGAAATACGTGGGGCAGTACGAAATACTGCAGGAAATCGCACGAGGCGGTATGGGGGTCGTATTCAAGGCTCGCCAGGAGAAACTTGATCGCATCGTCGCCCTCAAGATGATTCTTTGTGGGGGTCTTGCCAGCGAGGCTGATCAACAGCGTTTCGCCCGCGAAGCAAGGGCTGCAGGGCAGTTGCAACATCCCTCGATCGTGCCGGTCCATGAAATGGGTGTGCATGCGGGGCATCCGTATTTCACAATGGACTTCATCGAGGGAAAGACTCTTGCGGAGATTCTTCGAGACAACTCAATTGCTCCCCGTGAGGCCGCTGAGCTTGTCAAATCCGTCGCCGAAGCGATTGAGTTCGCGCACGCTCGAGGAACGCTACACCGCGACCTCAAGCCGTCGAACATCCTTTTAGACGCAGAAGGTCGCCCTCATGTAACTGATTTTGGCTTGGCAAAGCTCATTCCGGTGGAAGGTGAGACGGCCGCCGAGCTTACCGAGTCCGGGCAGATCCTCGGGACGCCGGGGTACATGTCTCCCAAGCAGGCCTCCGGAGAACAAGGGCAGGTCGGTCCCACCAGCGATGTCTATGCACTGGGTGCGGTCTTGTATGCTTGTTTGGCCGGTCGCGGTCCCTTTGTCGCCGACTCAACGCTCGAAACGCTCCGGCAAGTCATCCACGACCCTCCGATTTCTCCTCGTGTACTCAATCCCAAGGTACCGAAGGATTTGGAGACAATTTGTTTGAAGTGTCTCGAAAAGAGTCCCCGCCAACGGTACGCGTCTGCCCGTGAACTGGCGGCTGACTTACAACGGTTTCTCAATAACGAATCGGTGAACGCTCGGCCGCTTTCTAGGCTGACGCGCGGTTATCGATGGGCCGACCGCAACCTGGGAAAATTCACCGCGTTGATGATCGTTGTCTCGCTGTTTATGCCAATTGTGATATTTTTCGCGATTGGTGCGCTGATGGGACGATGGCCGCCCTGGGAACTTTTGGATTTTTCTTACCCTGTCATGTTGGTGCTCGGTGCTCCGTATTTGTTCAATATGTTGGTTTACTATGCCCGTGTCCGAATGGGAAGAAAAGCCGGCTCGGGTCCTAAGGAAGTCAGGCAACGGTCGGTTCCACTCATCGTGCTGGGCGTATCAATCTGCTTGGCCTGCGTCGTTGCGTATACCTGGGTACTCGTTGCCAATCAATGGAAAGCTCCAAAAGAACTGCGACTCTTGGCGGTCGGTGTGATCTTGGGAATCGGCATGGTCGTGCGAGGTCTTGGAGTTCGTGGCTAGTCCTTGGACGACGCAAGTTTTGAAGATGGAAAGTCGATTATGCAACTTGATAAAGAAGAGCTTGTAGTGCTGGCCAAGCAGGCCGACGGCCGCGTTTTTCGTCTCAGACATGCGGCATTGGTGGGAGGCGTTCTCGGTTCTGCCGCACTCATGGGGTTAGCAATCGTTTTTGCAGGAAACGCTTGTCGCCAACTCGAAGATGTCGTTTTCTATATTCTCATTCCCAGCCTTTTCGGAGGGCTGATAGGAACCTCCTTGGGTCTCGCGGTTTTTTCGGCAATTACAAGACACAGAGTTCATCCAGTTCTGGCTGCAATAACTGGTGGGGTGCTCACCCCTGCAATTTCTGCAACTCTGATGATCGTCTGTTTGCGGGTGTTCAAACCTGATCTTTTTTCAAGCGGAAACTCCCTGGGAAACGCATTTGAGTTGAGTTGGTGGTGGATGGTCTATCTTTTCATCGTGTTCCCGGTTTCCATCATTTGCGGCGTAATAGGCGGATGCCTGTTCAACGGTCGCTTAGCCAAGCCCTAATGAACTTAGATAGAGACGAATCAAAATTGTCAGTGATAATCCGAATCGGCGATCGAGCGAAAACGCGAGGGCCCCTGAAACCATCGGGGGAAATTCGTATAGGCAACATGATCTTTGCCGCCGTCTCGCCAGGGGTGTTCCGCCGAATGGTAGCAACTCCCGCCGAGGCCGCCGGTGCTCGTGCCGACCATCGTCCGCTGGCAACAGGAATTGCGTTCGGAGTTTGCTTCACAAGCATTATCGGTGCAGTCATCGGTTTCGATGTGTCGGGCACGTTTTTGGGGACGAGCGTCGGTTTGGTTATCGGAACAGTCACCGCGGGGTCGGTGATCTTTATGCTATTCATTTTTTCCCACCTCTGATCTTTAGCAGCCGGCATGTGGCAGAAAACCGATATGCCTTACGCCATTGCAGCGCGAGATTTCCATGAACAGTGATTCAGCTCCGCCGCTATCGCACACGCGATCTTCAACTTGGTCGTGGATGATCAAGGGGACCATTATTGGAGTGGTATCCGTCCATTTGGTGCTACTGATCTTTGCCTGGATCAAGGGTGCCATCTGGGGATCGAGCGGCGATCCCAGTGGGTTGTTTCCTGGGTCGACCGGGAGAGCGGTCGAGCATGGTTGGACAGGCGGCATGAACAGTGCAATTGAGCTTCTGGCGCTTTACGCGTTTTCGCTCGGCGTGATTCCGCTTTTCCTTTCGATCCTCGGAGCGATCGCGGGATTCGTAATTTGCAGTTCCCTACGCTGGCGCCAAGCGGCTGACTCGATCGAAGATCCGTTTGTAACAACCGGTAAAATCTCAATCGTCCGCAGTATTCTTGTTTACGCTGCAGCTGCCTACACGACAGCCGCCCTGACCTGGGGTTTGACCTTTGAAAGCATTGGCCCAATGGGTTGGACTGGCTCATTGCTGTGGCCGCTGCAGGTTCTGAACATCGCGATCTGGGGGACGAGCGCCATTGCGGCGTACATTCGATATCGACACTGGCAGATTGCCGCTGGTGTGGTCGCCATTGGTGTGTCGCTCTATCTGCTGCATTCTTACTACTTCCTTCCACCATTCGGGCTGCTATTGGGGGCAATTCTCCTACTTGCTTATGTCGTAGCAACCAGCAAGCGTCGTTCCAGCACCACAGTCCCGATCGCCTCAACACCGGAAAACGAGACGTTTCAAACAGCAGCGATCAAACCGATCGGAGCCAATGGATTCACCGTGTTCTTGCTCGGTGGCTTTGGCTATTATGCCGTCGTTTGCCTGCTGACGCTTCTCGCAGTGATGAGAAATCAAAACCCAGATAATTGGGGAGTCGTCATGCCAATAGTGATCGGAATCTGGGGGATCCCCATCTTCGGCACCGTGGCAGCCACCCTTCACGCGAGGGCAGGTTCATGGGCGTGGCTCAGCAACCGCAGGGCATGGCTGTTCGCGGCGTGCGCCTTCTTGATCTGTCTTCTGCTGTTGGTCGCAGTTTTGGCGCAATGACCCGAAACGATTGAGTGGGCATCTCCGTTTCCGCGTCTCAAGTTTCACCGGTCATCACGACAAGCAGCGTACGGATCGCGAACCGAACCGGAGGTCTTCGTAACCGACCCAATTTGAATCGACGTGGACTTGACTGTCTGGCTTCTGAATCTCTCATTCGCGACCGGAATCGCTTCCGCTCTCCAGCGATGCAGCAAAATAAATCGAAGGCTGCGAAACGGATAGCGAGTCGCGCACAGTACGCGTGTCCTTCACTTTCGGCTCGTATGGCTAGCACCCACCGCTGCGCCAATCAGTACTCCAACGAGCAATGCCGTCGGAGTACCCAACAGCAACACTAACCCACCCGTCGTGGGCCCCCATGCGCCGTGTGCTGTCGGAGTTCTTAGAAACTCTCCACCCGTTATCAGTTCCGAGTACGCGATCAATCCCATTATAAACAATGCGGTCACACCCACGCCTCCTAGAAAGGACCACCAAAGTACCATTAGGCAGCCTTGTCCCGGGTTATTGTTGCTCATTAGTACCTCCACATTTCTTCCGGATTGGCGATACGCGGTGAAAGACTTCAAGTCTTTACACCAGAATTCAATTCGCATCGGGATTGTAGAGCCCATCGCCGCAAGTTTGTGCGCGACCTGCAATGAACGATCCAAGTGGAAACACAGCATAGCTGGCCCTTCACGTGGTCCTTATATTTGTTCACAGGAATCGTTGAGGGGCAGAAAGTGGTCCGCATCGTGTGTGGCTGTCAATTTTCAAGTCGCGGCGGTTGCATCGTTCGACGCAAATTTGAGCTTGCCAGAACAAGCACTGGCGGCACGGCTTGATTTAGGGCAGTGAGCAAGGCACGGCGGCTTGGGAACCGGTGGGAGAAGATTGACTGATTGTTCGTGGCTGTCGTTGCCAGACGGCGGCAATTTTACTACGACGGGAACTTTACTCGATCCTCGCGCGGCTCGGCTCACGATTGCAGCGGGACGTTATTTGATAGTATTTTGAGCAGGAGAACATAATTGCCCCTTTTTCGAGTTGACGACAATGATGAACTGCATCTTTAACGTGAACGTCCGCGTCGTTGTGATTGCCGCAGCGTTGCTTTCTCCTAGCGAGGCTTTCTCACAGGAATCAAAGACCTGGAGTGACAAGACAGGCAACTTTTCGGTCGAAGCGGTGCTTAATTCTCAAGATGCTAGATCCGTTCGTTTAACGACAACGGACGGCCGCGAGATCACCGTTCTGAAGAGCAAACTCAGTCAAGCGGATCTGGAATTTTTGGATTCAAAGCAGCCCAACATGGCGACGCCATCCGCTGCAGAGGCTGAAGCACTCCTCACAGAAACCTTGGCTGGGCCCGCGATCGTGAGTGGTGCCGACGTAGCGTTGGATAAGTTCGCGAGTCAAATCAACGTTAACGTGTTCATTGATCGCCGAGGCTTTGAAGAGATCGGGCTGGCGCCTAGCATACCGATCGATACCAGCGGTGCCGCCGCGTCGCTTGCGGATCAGTTGGATGCGATGCTTGGCCAGCACAAGTTGACTTGGTACCGAATGCGCACCGTATTGGTAATCACGACGGCAGACGCTGCTGAAGATAACGCTGCAGTGGCGATTGCGTATCGCATTCCGATTCCAAAAAACGACTTTGCGTCGGTGGCGAGCAAGATCCAATCGGTGGAGCCTAAGAGTTGGGATGTGATGGGTGGCATCGGGAGCGTGAAGCTGCTTCCGACTGCCGTGGTGATCCGCCAAACGCCCCAGATCCACCGGCAGCTCGCACGGCAACTTTCGTTGCGACCAAACCCTCATCGTTACGCCCATCCGCTCGACAACGAAATCGTATCGCTCGAGATTTCTGACGGGACGCTGGACATTTTCGCTCAGGCTCTCACGACTGAGCTGAATCGAAAAGTTGACGTTTCCAGCTCTGTCGCTGATCAACGAGCATCCTCGATAAAACTGGATCACGTGTCGGCAAAAGATGCGCTCGATTTGATGGTCGGTCAAGTCGATTGCCAGTGGCTCGAGCATGGTATGGAAATCGAGATTGTTTCGGCGGGTGAAGCGAAAGGAAATCTTGAGCAGCGACGAGTCGCAATGGCGTTTGCATCGGCTCCGGTGTCCTCGTTGGTTCTCAATACAATGATGACGATGATCGAACCGAGATCGTGGAGCCCGCTTGGTGGTCCGGGCACAATCCAGTTTGCTGGCGGCAAGAACTTCATCATCTCGCAAACCCAACCGACGTTCCGCAATTTGGATCAGTTGCTCGCAGACCTCGGAAGCTGAGATACCGAGGCTATACTTATTTATGGCGCAAGGTCGCGACGTTGGCGGCACCCGCAAAGATCGGAATCTGCTGGATCGATGGTAACGAGATACGAAGATTAAAATTGCAGCAGTTGACGTCAGATCGCCACCACCTCTGCGAGGATCACTTTTCTTGCCGTGAAAGCGGTTGCATCGCCCGAACGGAGTTCGGGCGGGGTGAAACTCGCGTCGGTGTCTTCAGAATCCGCGGACCGACGCGCCGAATGGCCCTCGCCGAAAGTGCTCCGGCTTCATCGACCCGAGAAACAGGTCAGATTTACCGAATTCAGCCACCGAAGTGAAAGACGGACCTAAAAAGCGTCAAGCAAGAGTCCGCGCACCTTTTCTCCCGCTCTCCGTGACAATGTGCTGGTTCAGCGGGAACT
>NZ_JAMYFE010000087.1 GCF_024129865.1 Stieleria tagensis
TTGATGGAGTGTCCCGTTCCCAGCTTACGTCGCTGTCGCTCGTCGCGGTCACTTACGCCCTTCTTTGAGCGGATGACGGCATCCAGCCTATTCTGTTTTTATCGGGCTCAGCCCTCGGTTCCTCCGCCGATGATTCCGGCATCCCGCTGCGCTTTGCCTCCATCATCGTCGTCGTCACGACGCCCGGTCTCCGCTCGGTCGCTTCGGTGCGGTCTCCGTTCCTCGTTCCTCGTCGCTGCGCCTTCCCTACGCTCGGTCGCTACGACCCGGCTACACGCGACGTCGCTAACTTTCACACATTGGCAACGTCTTTGGGTGATTCCAACCTTTGAGCCGTTGGAAAGATCAACGACACTTCACCGCTTCGTGTCGCGTTCCGCCGGGCGGCGTCCTGCCACCGGGCTAGCTCATTGGCGGGCCATCCGGGCCCGCCTGCCTTCGGCGAGTGCGCTCTAATTGCGCGTGGCGGGCATCCCGCCCGAAATTGCGACGGCCATCGTGGCCGTCGCCGCGTTCACTTCGTTCATGCTGGGAACGCAAGGCGTCTGCCAAGCGGCGCTGTGGTTCCGACGGCTTGCAAGTGCGTCCTGATGGAAAGTCGTTTGGCCGTCGGTTTCAGTTAGAGCATCAACCGAGATTTCGCCGCGACTGGTTAATCAATCGCTTCGGTCACGTCGTTTGTCGCGGCAGCTTCCGGAACCAGAACAGCGTACTCATTTGAATCGTCATCCTTGCTGAGATAAAAGCGGCCGCAGCGATCACAGACGATCACACTTTGCGTTTGAGTCTCCAAAATCGTTTCAGCAGAACTCGCATTCTCGTCCAACGCATCAAACACGTTCTCCATTTCCATTGACCCGATCAAGAATCGCTCGTTTGGACAGGGGACAGGGGACAAGTCGATCACATTTTCACAGCGGCATTTTAATTTTGGCATCAAACTTTCCTTTACTGAGGCCGCGTGAAGAACGTCAAAACACCATCGTTGTCAAAAGCAATTTGCTGGATTGCTTTGGCTCGATTCGATGTCTTGTTGAACAGCCGATTTGCCGTCTCTTGCATTACTCGACTTGAGACATTGCCACGAACGGCGACAATTGGAGCCTGAGTTCCCTTCCGCTCAATCGCCCGTGATATTGACTTGGAATTGATCTTTGTTGGAGTGAACACGTCAATCCGTCCAAGCCCGTCCACTTGCAAGTCCGCTGTGCGGACTCCGTGAACGCCTCGCTGAGATGCAGTTTGTAGACCGCGAGCGTCATAGCCATGAGCTGCGAAGGAACGTCCTACCGCTTGCTCACTCGCATCAAGGGTTGCTCCAGCTTCCTGCGTGAATCGCCCTTGTCGAGTAATGAGTCCCCTGTTTGGGGCAGCTCTTTTTCTTGCTCAATTCTACATCGTTAGCTCCTCCACCAATCAACGCAATAAAGTGCCAGGCCGATCGGCCCGAGAATCAGGGCGATCAGACCACCGGTGACTACGCTTGAACCATCATGCACGTCTCTTTCATTATCCAGTGTGTGCTCTTTCCATTTCCTCCGATCCCGAAGCCCAATCGCGATCACGACAACACCACAAAACAGCCATACAGTACAGAATAATCCTACGATCACGTGAAGCATTACTCGTCTCCCGAGTATGCGTACCAAATGCCGTAGCCAACGCCCGAAGGCACGCCCGCGCCAACACCAATCTGTCCTGCCGCACCCGCATAAACTCTCCATGACAGATGGGATTGCAATGCTGGGTTGGCGACAGCTTGGATGGAATGAATCCTGGTACCGCCCAATGCAACTAGCTCGTCTTGAGCGTAGTGAAACGTTCGCGACAAATCGCTTCTTCGCATTGTGATTCTTGCAAGCACCTTTCCGTCGGAAATTACTGGCTTGCTAAGGCCCGTTCGGATTGCGAAGTCCTTAAGAGCACCCCTAAACCCAGATGGCATTCCATCAATTATGAAGTGACGAGCGGCTCCGGGGCTTTGAGATAAGGAGACATAAGGACTCGGCGGATTTGCGCTATCAATTGAATGTCGGAAGTACTTTTGGAAAAAGCCCGGCTTCGCCCCGGTTCCGGCTCTTTCGGCGATGCTTTGGAGCGGACCACCGCGGGAGAGAGCATTGAATTCCGTTTGCCCCATGCCTCGATAAACCGTAATCAGATCATCTGCGTTCTTTGGGGCGACGCGTAATGAGCGAGCTACGCTACTTCCAACGATTCCCACCGCTTCTCCTGCGGCAACATCTGCCATCGTCGAGAGCAACGATGTTGTTACAACATTCTTTGTCCGTAGACCATTAATCCGAGCCTGGGTTCGGTGTGGAAGTATCGTATGTCCCTGTCCGGGGAAATGATGCGCACCGGTTGGGGAATTGTTGATTGGTCGCGAGTGCGTGGTTGTCAGGCCATTGCCCCCAATTGTGACCAGCAAATCTCCACCATTGTCGAAGCTGTTCAATATGTCAGCGATCTCGCCAAGCTTTTTGTGATATGAATATTTCTCGATCTGAGTTGCCACGTGTGCAAGAGCAACATCACGGTTTTCACTCGGATCTAACTCGAACAGCGTGATCAAGCCGAGCAATTTGGGGTCTATCTTTCCCCCACCGGCGAAGGCCGTTGCATAACGAAGTCCGTGGTGGTTTGAATCCCCGAAACCAATATTATCCCCAAAAAGTCGACGCAGCAGCGGCTCGATGTGCTTGGCCTGATCAGCCGGAAACAGAACTTCCAGCCCACTCGGATCGGTCGCGTTCGTAGGTCCATTACCCACATACCGATAAAGGTTCGCATCGCCCGCACTAAACCCGATGGGGTCTTGGCTGATTGTCCCCAACCGAGTGCAACTTCGGTGCAATGGAGTGCGTTTAGGACGGCATTTGCCGAGTGAATCAGCACAAGTGCGGCGGCGATGTTCGCGTACGATCGCCCCGCGCGCGTGAGCGCGATTGCGGAGCGATCGTTGCAGGGTTCTCGGAGCCGTTTGCATGGCTCTATTGTAAATCACTCCGAGGAAGGAGTGTGGCTACTGGTTCGATTCAGTCTCAGGTGCCGAATCGTCGTCGGGGCGTTCGGCGGGGTGCGTTTGCCCGTGGACTTCAAGCAGCTTGCGAAGCGAAGTGCGCGTGTAGATTTGTGTCGTCTCTAAACGCTCGTGGCCGAGAATCGCTTGGATGTAACGAATGTCTGCGCCATTTTCGTGCATCAACGTCGCCATCGTGTGACGGAAGATGTGACACGCGCCGCTCTTCTCGATTCCTGACGATTGAATGTACTTCCGCGCGTACTCGGTCAGTGAATCGGGATTGAGCGGCTTGCCGTCTCTGGTCAAGAACAACGTCGGTTCTTTCTGATCAAGCAGCAGTTTGTCGCGGGCGTTCTCGACGTAGCGGGCGATCCACAACAATGCACGCAAGCCGACCGGGACGTAGCGGTCCTTTTGGCCCTTGCCGTCCTTGATGAAGATCGTTTGACGGTCAACGTCGATGTGCTCCAGACGCAAGCGGCACAATTCCGCGCGGCGGATGCCGCTGGAGTAGAACACTTCCAGGATGGCGCGGTCTCGTAGACCGAGCGTCGTGGTTGCGTCGGGCTCGGCCAGGATGCGTTCCACTTCATCGGGTGACAGGATTGCTTTGGGTAGTGACTTCGGTTGCTTGGGCAGTTCCAATTCACTGGCCGGGTTGAATGGCAAGTGATTGTACTTGACCAAGTAACGGAAGAACTGATTGACTTGCGCCAGGTGTAGGTTCTGGCTGCGCCATGAAAGCGGTTGATCGTTCTCTTTGCGATAGCGATACAGGTAACGCTGGTAGCTTTCCAGAATTGGTTTAGTGACGTTGGCCGGTTGCGTTAAGTCGCGTTCCAAGCACCACAGCGCGAACGCTCGCACGTAGTTGGCTCGGATGCGGATGGTGTCGGCGGCGAAGTTGCGCACCTGCAAGTGTTCGACGTGCTCAAGCAGCAAGAGCCAGAAGCCGCGCGGGTCACTGTCGTCGCCGAAGGGAGTGGCAAGAACGGTGTTGAGATTGGATGACATAGTGTCGTTCTCCGAATGTGCCGGCGCGCACCGATAGCCCGGACGATTAAGGTTGAAGATTTCATCCATCAAGAAGCGAAGAATGAAGCGCGGCAGAGATACCGCTACGTACGATCGGTGCGTACGTTTTTGCGTGAGGGGTGCCTTGCACTGGCCGAATCGGTCAAGTGCGGCGGTTAGTCATTGATGATCAACGACTTAAGTTGGTTTTGCGGATCGGTCAACCGTGGGTCAACCATGAGTCAACTGGCGTTTTGGCCGGTCAACTTGGGTGGCGTAGTGGTAGGTTCTGGTTCTTTCAGCTTGGCCGGGTCGATCAGACCGACCATTGACGGTTGGCCTTCGCGGCCTCGACCGTCGTAAACCAAGCTGTAACGCCGCAGCTTTCCGTGGCCTCCGCCGCCGTTGGGAACGGCGTACTCGTGGAGGCAAAGACGTTCTAAGTGAATCCGTAGTGGTGTGGCGCTCCAGCCGATCGCTTCACGTGCTTGACGACGCGTGAAGGTGATTTCACTGACTTCGAGTTTTTGCCGTTTGGCTTCGGTGTTGAGCCAATCGTACAGAGCGATCAGTAGGCGGCGCGTTGGCCCGGCCAGTTCGTCGATGCTGCGACCCAGCGCCCAATCCGCGATCATGTTCGCAAGTGCGATGTCACGATGAGTGACTTCGATGTATTCGAAGCAGTCGCCATCCTTGGAGTGCTGTTTTCGTTCCCGCTGATGTTGGTGCAGAAGCGTCATGGCCTTAATTAAGCCGAGATATTTTTGATGGTCGCGTCGGTGACGGGCTTGATTGCTGATGAACTTTAGCTGATCAGCATAGCGGTTGATGACTCGAATCGGACGCAGGCAGCGCTGCGCGTTCTGATGCAGCGTCGTCAATCGCTTTCGCTCTGATTCGCTGTCCCAACCTTCGAGCGTGTCAGCGTGTCGCTGGATGTTGTGAATCGCTTGCGTTTGTTCGGCGCTTTCATCGACATTCACGACTAGGCAACGATTCATCAACTCGGGATCGACATCCAGCGCCGTGGTTGTCATCACCAGCGCTACCGGGCCTTCGACTTCGTAGCGTTCGGTCGCCGTTCGCCCGGTGCCACTTTCCTTAGTGGTTGCAACGAGTGACAAGTGCCCTTCGCTTTGTAGTAGTTTCAATTGGTACGAAGCGTCGCGGACGCCTTCTTCTTCGGCGACCGAAAGAATCTTGTGTTTCAAGTTTTCGTTGCCGAGATAATACAGGCTCTGGCTGGTCATGGCCGAACAGCTAAAGCGTTCCTCCGGCGGCATGAACCGCAACACCGCTTCGGCAAGGGAACTCTTTCCGGCAGCGGAGGATGATTGAATGACCAAGCCGAGCGGTTTATCAAGCAAGCGACTTGTCGCGGCTAAGTATCCGGCCAGCTTGCCGGTACGTTCGCCGACGATCCCGCAAGCGTCGAAGTCGCTCAAGATGCGATCCAGCAAGTTTTCATCTTTGAGCAGTTCCATCGCTTCGCTGCGCTCAGCGTCGGAAAGTTCAACCGGTTTGGTTTCCGCTTTGCCATTGTTGCGTTGTTCTTCTTGCAGCTGTTCGAGTTTCAACAGTACTCGGCCAAGATCGCTGCGGAGTTCGTTTTCGCTGATCGCGGTTTCTTCCGAAGATTCCTTCAAGTAAACGCGACGTGATCGTGAGTGATATAGATCGAGTGTGTCGACGTGGAAGCGTTCGTTGCGCTCATTGAAAATCATCAAGTTGATTTTCATCACGCCGGTTGTTGTGTTGCGTTCCAAGCCACGGACTCGCCAGC
This sequence comes from Stieleria tagensis, assembly GCF_024129865.1. Lineage (GTDB taxonomy): Bacteria > Planctomycetota > Planctomycetia > Pirellulales > Pirellulaceae > Stieleria > Stieleria tagensis. The sequence goes on from NZ_JAMYFE010000087.1 coordinate 5,823, forward strand.
GACGGGATTCGATGCGCAACGTGACTTCTGTTTCGCTTTGACTGACTTCGATGTCGTCCGTGGGCGCAGGTGTCGGTGATGCTTGCGGTTTCTCGTTCGTTTCTTTCGGGGTAGCGGAACGCGCGGAGAGTTTCGGCGGTTGCGCAGAGGAGTTGCCGAAAGCCTTGGCGGCTTCCGCTACGGAAGTGTCGATGACCGATGCGGCGCGAATGCGTTTACCCAATGCGTCGTCAACGGTTTGATTCAGAATCGCATATTCGTTGACCGTCATTGCTTCGGGGAAGTGGATTCTCATCAGCTCGATGCCATCGAAAACGGATTCATTGAAGGATGAACCGGCAAGCAGGATTCGGTTGATGCCTGACGGGAACCGAGAGCTAACGCTCTGCGGCTGATGTTGTGAGCCTTCGATCGCGATGGCATTCGTGTGACCGGCGGCGTGGAATGTCCAGGCGTCGAGGACGCTTTCGCAGAGAATGATTTCATCGAAGTTGGTCAATGCCGAAGCGTTGAATGTTCCGTTGCCGATGGTCAATCGCGGTTCGGGCTTGTTCTTTTTATCGATGCGTTCGCCGTAGATGCCGGTAACGTTGCCTTGGATGTCGGTTAGCGGCAGCGTGATGAAGCCACGTAGTGTTTCACGTCCGTTGGGCTTGATAATGCCAACTTGTTTGAGTTTGGTACGGATCTCCCGACCGAGTTTGGATTGTTTGTCGGGGATCTGCTTGCCGAGTGATCGATCGGAGTAGCCGACGCGCAAGACTGAATCCGATGAGAGACAGTTCTTCGTGAGGAAGTCGTGGGCGTTTTCATTGATGTGCTGTGCGTAGAAGTCGGCGACGGTTGCGAGTGGGTTGTCGAGAAGTCTTTGAGTGAAGGGTGTTGCGTTCATCGTGGCGGTTCCGTTGGTTGTGCGCAGACCGGTGGCCCGGCCCTTACTGGGGGTTTGTTTTTGGTTGGGAATAACTCAGGTGGAGATGTGGCGTCGGTTTTCCGCGTCGGGTCCGCGAAAGCTGCGCACCTGTCGGCTGTCGTTGGCGGTCGAGAGCCTTCAAGGTGCAGAGGCAAAACGTCGTTATCGCCTCACGGATCGGCCGGCCTCCATGACGCGACAGCTTCCGCTCACTGTCAAGCGCGGTAATCGGCCAACCGCCGCGAAAGTAGAAAACCGCTTCGATATCAATCGTTAAAGTCAACGCACTTGGTGTTAACGATCGCACCTTGTTTTTTTGTCTGTCGCCTTCTCTCGGACTGCCACCGGAGGGTCACGGGTGACGGCGTCAGTCCGGCTCGGCGAAAGCCAAAAAACATGGCCGAGAGTTGGATGCGGGCTTTTGACGCGAATTCACGGGTGCTGGAGTTCGGTAGGCCCGTGACTGCCGGGGAGCCTGACGGAGCTTCAAAGGGCTTTGGCCGGACAGACAAGCTGCCGGATGATGGTTGATGGAGTGTCCCGTTCCCAGCTTACGTCGCTGTCGCTCGTCGCGGTCACTTACGCCCATCTTTGAGCGGTGGTCGCCATCCGGGCTCCGCTGTCCTTATCGGCATCCCGCTACACCGGCCCGGAGACTTCCAACGGTTGGCCAGCACCGTTTGGCCGTTTGACTTTGATTGACTTGGCTAGCGTTCACTGGGGCCGGTTCCGCTTTGCCTCGGTTCGCTGCGCCGCCACTTCGCCATCCAGGCTATGCGTCGGCTGCGCTCACAACGCCCGGTCTCCGCTCGGTCACTCCGGTGCGGTCTCCGCTCCTCGTTCCTCGTCGCTGCGCCTTCCCTCCGTTCGGTCGCTACGACCCGGCTACACGCGACGTCGCTACTTCTTTGGGTTGGCAACGTCTTTCATTGATTCCAACCTTTGAACCATTGGAAAGATCAACGACGATTCCCCGCTTCGTGTCGCGTTCCGCCGGGCGGCGTCCTGCCACCGGGCTACGTCATGCGGCGACCATCCAGGTCGCCGTGCCTTCGGCGAGTGCGCTCTACTCCAGGCTGGCGGCATCGTGCCGAAGATTGCGACGCACTTCGTGTGCGTCGCGGTCGCTAGCGCTCCGGTGCGCACAAAGGTGCGCAGTCATCCAGCGTGGCGGGCTTCCGGCCCGATGTTGCGATGGCATCCTGCCATCGCCGCAGTCGCTTCGCGACCGCAAGCAGCTTGAATCCCGAATCCCGAGCCTGACCCCACGCGAAGCGTTTCCCAAAGCCATTAGCGACAGGTCCAATGTTCTTCAGGAATGACAGTCCTCATTTCTGCAAACTTCGATTGAAAGCGAGGCAATACCCCTCGATCAATCCCAAGTTTTTCAAGCTGTTCAAACTTAATCGGATCAATAGGCGCAGATGCCAACTCATACTGGCCCGACTCGCTTGCCCGAAAATCAAAAACAAATATCCCGCGCTCCGAATACGGAGTAAATCCACCGCTGTGGAGCGACGACGTGTGTGCGAGTGCATTTTCAATAAAATCAACCAAACCTAGGTACGCATCCAACCCTATTTCAAACACAACATCCGGAACCGGCCCGAATCCAGCCGTCGAAAATGCGGCGACCGAGTCGTCTTTATCGACCGCGAACCAGTCAAATTCACCACCAGGCCGTTCTGAGTTTTCAGCCCATCCAAAAATCTTCTGGTACGTTTTCTTGGTCTTTGCATCCATTTTTAATGTCCAATCAGATAAGGCAGCCAATACATTTGCTCGCAATTCAGACAAGGTGAAATAACCTCGCCGGTGCGAGGTCGAATAGCCTTCGTAAAACCAATATCCGATAGCGTTGATCCCGGTGTACGTAGAAGCAAACGATTGCCAGCGTGGAACTCGGCACATCGACCGACGGTTAGCCTGTAGATTCGGCCATTCTGTTGAACTACCGAGAAAGAATGGCCAACACCGCCTACTCCTTCCGCAGCGCGAGCTAACGGTAAAGCGATTCGCGAGGGAATATCACCATTGGTGCCGATAGCAATTAGACCATTGTTTCGATTGTATGCAGCCACCGTTGTTGCAATATTTCCTCGTTCAGCAACCGGTATTCTCGAGATATAGTTGCTAAGTACCTGCTCTGCCTTTGCTGCAACACCTTGCTGCCCAATTCGTTGCAATCGAGAGTATGCGGCCCACTCGTTTCTAGTCATCGTTCGCGCAGCAAGACTAGCTTCGAGCGACGCCGTCCGGCTGACCGATGCAAGACGCAGTGCCCGGAAGGTCGCTAAGAACTGTCCACCGGCTATAAGGCTGACATCAACTGCCGTTTGCACTTTCGCCGCTGACATCCGTTGTTCAAAATCGTCAATATAAAATTGCGCGGCGTCCTCGTCGCTAAGATTTCCGGGCACGACGCCCCATTGCACCGCCTCAATCTCACCAATACGTCCTTTACGGCTTGAATAGCTCCATATCACCTTGTACGGGGTTCCATTGTGTGTGGTGTCTTCGATGAATGGAGAAAATCCAGGTCGATCCGCCCAACGGACTTGACGAATGCCAGGTCGAGCTGCAAGTGCCGACTGTTTTACTGCTACGCCAGAAAAGCTGTTTATAATGGTACGCATATCCTGATACATCAAATCCGCTGCGGCTTGCGTGGTCCGCGCATCGGTCAGCCATTGCGACGCAATGTCATCGACGGGCAACGATAGACAGCTGTATGTATCACGCCCACTAATGCAATCAGAGGTAATCCGGGAAATACCGGTCATCCATTGCCCAGGGCCGGGTGCGTGAATGACTCGATTGTTATCATGCGGTCCGAAAGTTTGAGTGGTTACCGAAGGATCCTTTAACCCACTCGGATCCGTCGCGTTGGTCGGCCCATTTCCCACATACCGATAAAGATTCGCATCCCCTGCGGCGAAGCCGATGGGGTCTTGGCTGATAAAGCGACCGGAAGATGGATCGTACCAGCGGGCTTTGGCTTCGAGCAGGCCGGTATCGTCGTCAAGGTGATGCCCAGCCCAGATGGTGGTGGAGGTAAGGACCGCTTCGGTGGTGTCGCCGAGGGGCTGACGGTCGCTACCGTACTCGCGTGTGATGTTGTGCACGACTTTCCAGTCCCCCGAAGCTTGACTGGCAACCGACGTCAAGCTGCCGAGCAGGTCCGTGTAACCCCAGACTGTCTCGTAAGCGCCGCTGTGAAATACATCGGTGGCCACGATCTCGTTGGGCTCAGTGCCGTGCAGGTAGAGTTCCGTGAGCACTTGATCAGAACCGTGCAGATCCAACTCCACGATTCTCTGAAGACCATCGTGAAGA
>NZ_JAMYFE010000088.1 GCF_024129865.1 Stieleria tagensis
TTGATGGAGTGTCCCGTTCCCGGCTTACGTCGCTGACGCTCGTCGCGGTCACTTACGCCCTTCTTTGAGCGGAACTCGCCATCCGGGCTCCGCTGTCCTTATCGGCATCCCGCTACACCGGCCCGGAGACTTCCAACGGTTGGCCAGCACCGTTTGGCCGTTTGACTTTGATTGACTTGGCTGGCGTTCACTGGGCCGGTTCCGCTTTGCCTCGGTTCGCTGCGCCGCCACTTCGCCATCCAGGCTACGTGTCGGCTTCGCTCACAACGCCCGGTCTCCGCTCGGTCACTCCGGTGCGGTCTCCGTTCCTCGTGCCTCGTCACTCCGCCTTCCCTACGTTCGGTCGCTACGACCCGGCTACACGCGACGTCGCTACATCTTTGGGATGGCAAGCATTGTCCGTGCTTCATTCATCCTTCGGCCTTCCACCTTCATCCTTGCTTCCCCGCTTCGTGTCGCGTTCCGCCGGACGGCGTCCTGCCACCGGGCTACGTCATGCGGCGACCATCCAGGTCGCCGTGCCTTCGGCGAGTGCGCTCTAGTCCAGGCTGGCGGCTTCCTGCCGAAGATTGCGACGACATCCTGTCGTCGCTGTCGCTAACGCTCCGGTGCGCGGTCGTCCAGCGTGGCGGGCTTCCGGCCCGAGGTTGCTACGACTTCGTGTCGTCGCGGCGGTCGCTTCGCGACCCGCCAAGAACGCAAGCGTCAGCCGAGCGGCGTTGTGGTTCCGACGGCTTGCAAGTGCGTTCGGGTGGTGAGTCGTTTGGCCGTCGGTTTCAACAGCGATCAATCAGCGAGTGAGACCGGTTCAACTTGATCGAAGTTTGGAATGCGATTCCGTATTACGTCCGGTGGACTACCGAACGGAATCAGGTTGAAGCCGTCAGGAGCCTGAGCACGCGACGACTGGATTCCACAGTTGCATTTCTTGCACCACACCGCCACGTAACCGATACGGGTTTCTGCATTGCCAACGTACTGAAAGTCAATTGACCCAAGTGCTGAACAACTCGGGCATTCAATCGCCTTCGTGTCGCCACCGGCGTCTTGGATTTGTCCAATCAGATGTAGCCATTTAGTGAACGTCATTTGAGTCTACTTCTCCAGTGCAAAATGAATGCATCTTCAATTCCATAAGCCGCTTCTTCAAACAGTCCACCAAGAACTGAATCGCCCGGCTTGCCGTGCAGTTGGAACTGCATCGCATGGGTTCGCTCATGTCCAAGAGTACGGACAAGAGTTTCGGGGCTTCCAAAAGCATCTGGATACAAGTCGATTTGCTTTCCGTTCGGGTGGGCGTAACCAAAAATGCCCCGACCCTTCAAACCCGGATCGCGAACTATGTTGACCTTGATTCCCTTGAATCCAATCTCGGCCTCACCAGCAATTCGACGAACCGTTTTCAAGTTCATAGTCACAGGAAGGTCGGCGAACTCACCAACGTTGACTTTGCGACGGAACAACCCACCCGCTGCACTGTTTGGGGCAACTAATTCATGGCTTCCTCCAGCAATTCGAGCAATGTGTTATTCAAAACCGTGGCCTTCGCACTCTGATGTTTGAATCGAAGAAGCTGATCTGTTGTCGCTTCGCCCTCGACTTTGTAGGCATACGAAGCGTCATGATCCTCTCCAATAGCCAGATACTTGCTACCAGCTTCCTCGAAGATGCGATTTTTCTTTTCGACTGAACCCATGATCGTAAGCCCGTTTACGCGAATTCCATCGGCAAATCGCAGTACCTGCCGATAAGATTCACACAGGTCGATGTCAAACAAGCGGTTACTGGTATAGGCCACGCCTGGGCAAACAATCACATTTTCCAAGAATTCATTGTTACTGATCGCATCAACAACCGTCGGCCCAATTCGTCCGAGTTCGGTAGCCTTTGATGCCCACACGCTGCTCTCATCCGCAATATTGTGCGGAACAACGCGTACTACGCTCCCCGAGTAGGATTCCGACATAGACGGAAGCATCAAAGTGAAATGCCGAATCGCTTGATCCACCACGAGCACGACCGAACCACTCATACCGTTTTGCAATTCAAGTTCAAACTTGAAGCATGGATTGGGATTCAGCGGAGGCGGTCCGTACTCAGCGCCGACAAATCGAGCCTGCTCAACGATGATCGCACTACCGTCGATTCTCCGATTCAGCCAATCCGGGATTCCACTGCGACGCACGGAATGAAATTCAATTAGGGCTTTGATTTGTGCCTGTAGGGACATAAACAAAAGGTTTGCGATCCGCAAGTTCAGTATCGCGTCCATCATCGAACGCTCAAAAGGATGCAACGAGTTTCTGTCGTAGCCATACACACCACGTTTTAAGAGACGTCGGACAAGATGCATGTCATTCATCTCCGAAAACGTAGCCGCCCAATCCATCGCCCAACTGATAGCTACCGTATCCAACACCAACTGTGACCACGCTACCCCATACACGCTGCGTTGGCGTCAGTCCCACCCAAGTACGGTAAGGAGATCCTATGCTAAATCGGAATGCTCCCTGCCCGGGCCCAACAACTGTTCCGCTCGCGTACCATGGAGGAGTGAAACCGCGAGTATGTGCAAAGGCATCTGCGACAGAATGCTGAGATGGCGATAGCAGTTTCACATTGCCATTACCAAAACGACGAATTGAGTTGCCGAGCGAAGGAGACACGCGATCGGCTAGACCACTGACTGCGGTCAAATGCCGTTGTGAAATGACTCCGTGGTGCCATTGGCCTGTAACGAGGCTATCTGAGAATGCGTCGTAGACTTGCGGATTATTCCGACTTCCATGGACTTGGCGATTCAAACGCGGCCGTACATTATCCCACTCAGTTGAAAGTTCGCGTCCATTTCGTACCCAAAGGGAATTAGACGAACTTGTTCCCCTTGGGGCCAATCTCGGACTGAAAATTGTAACGTTTGCGATAGCATCTTCAACTGTTGCTGCCGAAACAGCAGTGGCCAACTCTGCCTTCGAAGCGTTTGCCAGTTGCGTCGCGAGCCCGCGGGCCACGCCCGCGGCAAGAAAGTCCAGCGGGCTAACACTCGAGTTGATTGCGTGCGACTGAGACACCTGCATAGCGTCAATGACAGAATTGGCGCCTGTCAGCCCCACGCCTTCAGCGTCTCCAGCCAAGAATCGGTGGTAGCGGATCTCAAGCTCGTCGAGCCCACCATCTTCGATATTCTCCAGTATGAACTGCCGTGCAGTCCGAAGATTGCGAGATAATTCCTGGCTCTCGCCAATCAGTAACTGGTATTGGTCTAGCGTCGTTCCCCGGTTCGATAAAAACGGGTTTTCCGCTGCTCGACCATACTCTGCAAACAGGTTCCGGCGCGATTCTGACTGAGCCGCTTGTAGCGAGTCGATTTTCCGCAGCTGAATCGCATAATCAAGCAGTTGCAGCGTTTCGGTGCGTGTGCCGTTCGATGCGGTCAGATGGTCCAAGAGATTCAATTCTTCGAGGCCATTCGGATCGACGGCGTCGGTCGGTCCATTGCCCACATACCGATACAGATTCGCATCGCCCGCGGCGAAGCCGATTGGGTCTTGGCTGATAAAGCGACCGGAAGATGGATCGTACCAGCGGGCTTTGGCTTCGAGCAGGCCGGTATCGTCGTCAAGGTGATGCCCAGCCCAGATGGTGGTGGAGGTAAGGACCGCTTCGGTGGTGTCGCCGAGGGGCTGACGGTCGCTACCGTACTCGCGTGTGATGTTATGCACGACTTTCCAGTCCCCCGAAGCTTGACTGGCAACCGAAGTCAAGCTGCCGAGCAGGTCCGTGTAACCCCAGACTGTCTCGTAAGCGCCGCTGTGAAATACATCGGTGGCCACGATCTCGTTGGGCTCAGTGCCGTGCAGGTAGAGTTCCGTGAGCACTTGATCAGAACCGTGCAGATCCAACTCCACGATCCTCTGAAGACCATCGTGAAGA
>NZ_JAMYFE010000089.1 GCF_024129865.1 Stieleria tagensis
TATTGGGCGTCAGCCCCAGGCGTTGATCTTCAAAATGCGACTTCAACGCGCAAGCGACTGAATTCGGCTACCACGTAGTCGTACCGAATGTGTCTAGGATCATCCGATGAGCAAGCCCAATCCCTACAAGCCAACTGCCGACGATGGTGAAACCAGACCGGCCGTTTCGAACAACGCAGGTCGAATCATCGTGACGATTTTCGTCTCCATGGTTGTCGGATTTATCGTGGTCCTATTTCTGCTGCCGTATTTTTTCATGGTGGGAATCTAGGTCAGCCTTTCTCACACAGCTAACGCTAGGCCGTTTTATTGGGATGGACGTCCGAGCCGCTGGCCACCACTGCCCGACAACCTAAAGGTTGAATTCCAACAGTGTGTGGCTCGGGCCAACGGTTATGATGGTGGGCTGCGGTCGTATCGTGCCTGCCCAGTTGCTGCCTTGTTGTTGAGAGTCAAATGAGATTTCGTTGGTGTTCTGCTGTTTGCCTGTCGTTGATCACAGGGTTGATCCTGGCTTTGCCGGCTCGTGCCCAACCTGAAAATCCACCGACCGCCGCTGAGCAACCAGACATCATTTTGATCATGGCGGATGATGTTGGGATCGAAGGCTTGGGGTGCTACGGCGGTGTTTCTTATGCCACGCCAAATTTGGATGAAATGGCCGCCGACGGCGTGCGTTTTACCCACGCCTATTCGCAACCGCTGTGCACGCCGACACGCGTCGAACTGATGACGGGCAAAGACAATCATCGTAATTGGACGTACTTCGGCATCCTCAAGCCCGGCGAGCGAACCTTTGGGCACGCCATGACCGACGCCGGCTATCGAACCGGGATCTTTGGCAAATGGCAATTGCAATCGTATGATCCGCCGGACTACCCCGGTGCGGCAGCCCGACGGGGCACCGGAATGCACCCCAAAGACGCCGGGTTCGATCAGTATGCGCTCTACCATGCCCTGCACACCGAAGACAAACAGTCACGCTATGCCAACCCGACCATGCTGGAGGGATCTCGCGGCAGCGAAGGCACACTGAGGACCTATGACGGTCGCTACGGAGAAGACGTTTGGGTCGAAAAGATTTTGGCGTTCATGGATCAGCCATCCGACAAACCACGGTTTGTTTACTATCCGATGGCGCTTCCGCACTGGCCGTTTCAACCCACGCCACGCTCCAAGGATTGGGATCCTAGCAAACCACAAGAAACCGATCTGCGATTCGCCACCGACATGATCGAGTACATGGACACCGCGGTCGGCAATTTGATGCGCGGGTTACGCCAGCGAAAATTAGCCGAGAACACGATCGTCATCTTCTACAGCGATAACGGAACTCACCTGGAAGTGTCTTCGAAAATGCAGGACGGTCGCACGATCGGCGGCGGTAAAGCAATGCCCTGGCAAACCGGCATTCACGTGCCGTTGATCGTACATTGCCCCAGTCGCTTCAGTCCCTCGATCGCAGACGGAATCGTCGAAGCATCTGATTTCTATCCGACACTGTTGGAATTGGCCGGTGCCAAGAAGGCCTCCGGCAAACACCTCGATGGAATCAGTTTTGTGTCTCAACTGCGCGGTCAGGATGGACCCCGCCGCGACGCGGCGTTTTTTTGGTATGACCCCAGACCAGGCTGGGACAAGGAACGTTTCCAACGCTATGTGTTTGCACTCAACAAGACTCACAAGCTATTTCGTGACGGTCGTTTGTTTCGGATCGGTGATCCGCCGTTGCATGAAACGCTGGTGGAACAGCCCGACCAAGCAGATCTGGAAGCGCGGCGGAAATTGCAATCGGTCATCGATCAAGCGATGCAGGGTGTTGAAGAACCGCCGCTCGTGGATGCCTCAGGTGTGCCTACTGCGCAGTAATGACTGTGCCCCGCTCACTTCACTCGTTCGCGTTTTTGACGCGAAGTCGTCTGCAACGGGCAGTGCGGCGGCATCGATCCCCTTGCCCTCGAAACATTGTCGATGCAATGGGGTTAGACTTTCTGGGAACGAGATTCAAACCAAAGAGGTCGGAAGTCATGTCGCGAAAACACATTTTAGCTGCACTCACTTGGGTCATGCTCTGCGGCCAAGTCGCTCTGGCGCAGTCCGATTCTTCGACCGAATCGACCGAATCGACCGAGCAGGATGCGAATCCCAGTTCGGTGTTGAGTGAGGTCCAAGAGGAATTTCGCGAGTTTGTCTGTTCTCGCGCGGCGGATTTTTCTGACCCCAATCAAATAAGTCTGATTCGGTTGGTGACCCAGCGAAAGTTTGTCGACGAGCGGTTCAATCAACCGGTCCGGCAGGTGATCGAGACGGCCGCCAAGCCCGACCAGTGGGACATTGATCGAATCAGCCGCGCGTTGGAATTATTGCCGGCCACGACACTCAAACCTGCCGACCAAGTTGAGATTCTGTTTCGCTGTTACCTGCGATGCAGTGGCAAGCAGGACGCTCGACTCGCTCGGGAGCTGAGTCATCACCTGGGTCGGTTTCCAAATCAAACCAGCGAACTGGTCAAGCAGCGAATGAGTGAAGGGGATTTCCAGCCCAAGCTGTTGGCGTTGCTGTCGATCGTGGGAGAATCCAGCGAAGACATGTTGCCGCTGTTGATGCAGTTTGCCAAATCACAACCAGCGGAAACCGCCACTCAGGCACTGTTCGAGATCGATCGATTGATCCGGCGCGTCAGCGATTACAAACGACGCAACGGGACGATGGAAGAGAAGCGGAGGCTGGCGGCGGAAGATCGAGACGACAAATTGATTCACTACGCCGAGCGGATCTTCCAGCGCTATGACGGCAATCGCGATGGCAAACTGGATGAATCGGAATACTCGGCGATGCTGATGTCTCCGGTCGCAGCCGACGCGAATCGTGACGGAATCATCACCGTCACTGAATACGCCGCTTGGATGGCGACGCGGCAACGCTGAAAAAGCGATGGTGCGGGGAATAATAGTCGTTTCTGGCAGGCTATCCCCGGCCGCCGTGACCACCCGACCGATCGAAGGTTTTGACTCTGGTTGGGGTCTCTTCACGCCAAGGGCGTAGAACAACCCAGTGCTTCGTCCACTTTTGAAAGTGGGGTAAGCTTCCAGCTTGCCATCACCACACCGGGCCAATCGCAAGCTGGAAGCTTACGCCACGAAATGTTGACCCGAAATCTAAATCTGGACGGAGCACTAGCTGCGAACGCGATCTGCATGGCATGATCTGGTTTGCTAGCATTCCACTCTTTGAAATGTTTCACGGTGTTCGCGCCCGCATTTGAAAAACTGGCTTGGTGATTTTTCTGAACTTTCGCTAAACTCGCAGGGCCGCGCGGCCGAGGGTGGTGGATTTGTTGCCTCACTGGGCCGTGACAGGGACGTGATGACTGAGTGAAATCAGGGCTACGAAAGCGCTGTGCTGCAGTCAGATTTGGGCTCGAGAACGACAGAGCATTAACGGAGGGAACCGATGCCGGGCGAATCATTTCGATTCATCCATGCGAGTGATTTTCATTTGGAAAAACCACTCGGAGATCTGGATGAACTGGCTCCGCCACTGCGCGACCAGATGGCGACCGCACCGCATGATGCCGTCAACGCCGTGTTTGAAGCGGCGCTCTCAAACAACATCGACTTTTTGTTGTTGTCGGGCGACTTGCTGCATCCACAGTCGGCCGGCCCCTACGGCATGAACCTATTGCTGGATGGATTTGAAAAACTGCATCAAGCGAACAAACCGGTTTATTGGGCGGCGGGCAACGTTGACGATCCACAGAAGTGGCCCGAGGCGGCAGCGATGCCATCCAACGTCACGTTGTTTTCCAAAGACCGCTCGTCAACGGTCGATGTGATCCGTGGCGGCCGCACAATTTGTCGGCTGGTCGGCCGCAGCAGTGATGGCCGTTCGTCACTGCATGTGCCAGGGTTTGAATCCGAATCTAGTGATGAGTTCACGATCGGTGTCGGCTATGGATCGGCGACGTTGGAAACCTTGGATGAAGCCCGCTTTGATTTTTGGTGCCTGGGTGGAAAACACAATCGCCTGGAACTGGAAAACGATGGCCAGATCGCCGCGGTGTATTGTGGAACGCCACAAGGACGAGATTTAAATGAAACCGGTGGCCACGGATATTCGATCATTGATGTCGATGCCGAACGGAACATTCGCGTTCATGAAACGCCTTGTGATCTGTTCCGCTATTGCAGCGTACGACTCAACGCGGCCGACATCGCCTCGGTCGGCAGCATTCAAAATTTGATCGGCGAACGGATCGTGCGACTTCAGCACGATGCCGGCGGACGCCATTTGATCATCGGATGGGATATCACTGCCGACGATGGAGAATCGTTAACCGCGATCGGTGACGGCGAAGAATTATTGGATTGGGCGCGCCGTGAATATGGCCATGGGGCGCCGGCGGCCTGGTCGACCAGTTTGCGAATTCGCCCACCGCAAAAATATCCCAAATCGTGGCATGATGAAGACACGATTCTGGGCGACTATCTGCGGATCGCCGCCGACCACCGCAAAGCCGACGGCGAGCGGATCAATTTGCTTCCGATGACGGAAGAACATCCGGGATTGCCTCATAGCGTGACGACGTTGTTGGCTGAGATCCCGCAAACGCGTAAGACTGAAACTCTGGACCAGGCGACACTGTTGGGCGTTGAATTGCTCCGCGGTGGAAAGCCAAATTGGGTGAAGCAATCATGAAAGTCAAAGATCTAAACATCGACGGCTTCGGCGTCTGGACCGGATTGAGCGTCGATTCGTTGCCCGACGGAATGACGTTGTTTTACGGCCCCAATGAAGCCGGCAAGACGACCGTGATGCAGTTTCTGCGTTCGATGCTGTACGGCTTCACTGCCGAGCGTCGTGAAAAGTATCTGCCACCGATCTACGGCGGCACGCCAGGTGGTGCGGTGCGCGTCACCGGACCGGGCGGCGGCTATCAAATCCGCCGTCACGCCAAGATGACCGACGACAGTGTGATGGGCCAGTTGTCGGTGGCCGGGCAAGACGGGTTGGCTCAAGGCCAGCACCGATTGAGCATGCTGCTGGGACAAATCGACGAACCGATTTTCACCAATGTGTTCGCGATCGGCATGCGCGAACTGCAAGAACTCAATACGTTGGACGACACCGCAGCGGCCGACGAGTTGTACAAGCTGTCCAGTGGTCTGGACCGTGTTTCCCTAGTCGATGTGATCCGCTCGCTGCGTGACGGTCGCAAATCATTGATCGGCCAGTCGTCGCGGATGGCCAAGACCGATGCCGACAAACTGGAATCATTGCTTCGTCGCCGTGAACAATTGCGCGACGAAGTGCAAAAGCTGACCGGACAGAGCCGGCGTTGGAGCGAACTGGCCAGTTTACGCCAAACCCAGCAGCAGGAGATCGACGATCTGGGCGAACGCATCACCACCTGGGAGCGTGAAACACGCAACGTCGAAGTCGCCGTCAGTGTTTTCGATCAGTGGACCGAGCGGGCGCGCATGCAGGCCGAGATCAAAGCCATCGAAGCCGAAACGCATTTACCCGATGAAGCGCCTGGACAACTGGTGCAGATCGATGCGATGATCGAAGACCGACGTGCGAAACTGGAAGAGGTCAAAGGCAAACGTCGTGCCCTGCGCGAGAAAGCAGCCCAGCTGCCAGTGAGCGCCCAGATGTTGGAACTGCAAGGTCGCATTGAAGCGGCGACCGAGCAAGCGACTTGGGTCGAAGCCCTGCAGGATCAAATCGAAAAAGTCGACGCCCAGATTTCCAAAGCGCGCAGCCAACTGCTGGCCGACGCCGAACGATTGGGATTGAGCGACGAAGACCGCCAGGCGTTGTTGGACGGCGATTCCTCGCAGATGCCGGATCTGTCGCGGCAAACCCTAGCGGCGCTCGCAGGGCCGGCCAAACGCGTCAAAGAACACCTGTTCTTGCTAAAACAATCACGCTCCGAAGGCGTTGAGCACAAGAAGCGTGTCGAGCACTTTGATGAAGAACTCAATGAAGTGCTACAGCGGACTCGTTCTGCCGATTTGCAACAAGCGATTCGCGAAGAAAACGAGAACTTGGCTTCGCTGCGCAGGGCGCTGCAATTAAGCGAGCACATTGACAAACTGAAACGGCACTATCGTTCGTTGGAAAACGAGTCGGTGGATCTTTCGACCGCCGAAGTGTTGCCGATCGACAGTTTGCTGTTGATGGGATTGCCCTTTGTGTTGGGCGGGTGCTGTTTGATCGTTGCGTTCTCGCACTTGTTGGGGATCACCTGGTTTCTATCGGGTGACGCCACGCCGACCGCCGGCATCATCTGGCTGGTCTTTGGCGCGATGTCGTTGGCGGTGTATTTCCTAAGCAAACAAAACGGCCAGCGTTCAACGGCTCATGACCGTGATGATTGCGACCGCCAAATCGACACGCTGCGAAAACAGATTCGCGAACTGGAAGCCGAGCAAAACGATGTGCAATCTCATCTTCCCAGCAGCAACCAGCCGTTGGAATTCCAAGTTCGTCAGGCCGAGTTGTTGTTGGCTGATTTAGAAGCCGCGGTCCCGTCCTATCATTCACACGCTGCCGCCAAACAGTCGTACGAATCGGCACGCGGAAAAGCGGTCAAGTCGGCCGAGTCGCTCAAAGCGGCGCGGAAAGAATGGTCGAACACGCTGAAAAAACTCGGGCTGGCCGATTCGATGTCGCCACGCAGTGTTCGCAAGCTGAGCGAAGGCTACGAGACCTTGCAGGGCAGTTTGCGTCGATTGGAAGAATTGCAAGCGGAGAAAGACCAACGGGAACGTGAACGCCAAAGTTTGGCGAAGCGAATCGAAGCGTTGTACACCGAATCACTGGAGATCAGCGAAGCCGACCAACAGCGTGCCGCGGCAGAGTCGGGCATGCCGGATTCCGATCATTCTTCGCAGGCCAAAAAGGGTGACGCGAACTCCACCGCGGCCGTCCGCCGCCCCAGTCGTATCGGGCCATTGGAACAACTGAATCATCTTCAAGAAGAAGTCGGCCGCCAACAACACTGGATCAAACGTCGCCGTGATCTGAAAGATCAGGATGCCCAACTGAAACGCCACCACGCTTCGCATGCGCGTGCGATCGAACGCGGCGAACAACAACGCCGAGCGTTATGGGCCAAATGCGGGGTCGCAACGCCCGAACAGTTCTATCAGATGGTCGATAGCAAAGCCAGCTTGCTCGAACTGCGTGCTGAACAGGCGGCGGTCGACAAACAGATCCGTTCGATGATCGCCAAAGGGTTGAACTACGACGACATCGCCCAAGAGATCGAGGGAGCAACACAGGCTGATCTGGAACGACGCTGGGATATGCTGACCGCACGTACCACCGAAACACACCAGCGGATTTCGACACTGCAAACGCAGATCGGTGAATCCGCAGCCGACATGAAACACTTGGCCGAAGACAATCGGTTGATGTTCGCCCAGTTAGAACTGGGATGCGTGAATCGGAAAATCGAAACCGTCGCCGCGCGCTGGCAAACGTTGGCCGCAGCCAGTTGTTTGGTGGAAGAAGTGTGTGGCAAATTCGAACGTGAACGCCAGCCGGAAACGTTGCGCGAGGCATCGTCGTTCCTGTCACAATTGACTGACGGCAAGTACACACGGATTTGGACGCCGCTGGGAACGAATCAACTAAAAATTGACACCCACGATGACAAACCATTGCCATTGGAAGTCCTCAGCCGCGGGACGCGCGAAGCCGTCTTCATCGCATTGCGATTGTCGCTGGCCGCCGCCTATGCCCGCCGTGGTGTGATGTTGCCGCTGGTGTTGGACGATGTGCTGGTCAATTTTGACGGCGATCGCGCGTTGCATGCCGCCCGGACGTTGCGGACGTTCGCCGAACTGGGGCATCAGGTATTGATGTTCACCTGCCACGACCATATCGCGGAAATTTTCCATTCGATTGACGTCGAAGTCCGTCAACTGCCGCCACAGGGTGCACCGGGGCGGGCGACGATTCTGTCGCCGCCGGCAATCGAGTTGGAACCGGAGCCCGAATACGAACAGGAATACGTCGAGGAAGAAGAACAGGTCTACGACGAACCGGAATATGAAGAAGTGGTTGAGGAAGAAGAGGTGGTCGAAGAACCGGTCGCAGCGGCTCCCATCGTGCACCCGTTGCCGCAGGTCGTCGTGATCGAAAAACAGCCCGAACCGGTAGCACCGCCAGCGCCGGAACCCGAACCGCAGGTGGTCGTGGTGGAGAAAACGCGTCCGCCACAGCCACCGCCCCAACCTAAGCCCAAACCACGTCGGCGCGTGGAGACGGTCTATCTGGACGAGGAACCGGAATCTGTCGAACCGCCACGCACCGCACGGCCGGCAATCGGATGGGCTTGGTACGAACGCGAGCCTGCCGATGGGCGAATCAGCACCGAAGAACGCGCGGCCGAAACACTCAATGCAGCCCACCGGGTGATCAGTGAAGAGTGGGACGATGAACAACCGATCCAGGAAGAAATTCCCGAGGAGGTTTGGAACCGTAACGATGCCTGGTGGGATGGCCACCGCGTGACCACATGAGTTTCACGGTCCGTTCTGGCCTGTTGTGGTTCGCAGTCGTCTGCCAGATCTGGACCGTGTGGATCACTTGGCCGTTGTGGAACGTGCGCGACGCGGTACCACATCTACCGCTGATCGATCTGCCGCAATTCTCTTTCGGTTGGTTGATGCTGCTGAGTGCGATTGTGGTGATCGCTTTCCCGACCCAGGGCATCGTGTTCCACTGGATTGTTTTGGTTGCAGCGGCCGTCAGCGATCAATATCGTCTGCAACCCCAGTTCTTTTTGATCGCGCTGCTGATGTCGGTGTGCGCTCTGCCGCGACTGACAGTGCTGACGCGGTGGTTGATCGTATCCACTTGGTTGTGGGCGGGACTGCACAAATTCCTGTCGCCGGATTGGATGGGATTTGCATCACACTGGTTGCTCCAGCGAACCGGACTGGACGCGGACACGTGGTACATACCGTTTGCGATCAGTGTCGCAACGGCCGAGTTGTTGGCGGGTCTGGCCGCCTGTTTTCGCCCCCGCTGGGCAGCGATTCTGTGCGTGCCGATTCATCTGGGGATCGTGTTGTTCTTGTTGCTGATCGATTGGAATGAAAGTGTGATTCCATGGAACCTGTGTATGGCTGCCGTCGGCTCGTGGGTGTTGTGGCATGCCAACGAAACACCGGTCAGCAAAACGGCGCAGCGGTTGATCGCTGCGGTCTGCTTGGTGTATCCCCTGGGGTTCTATCTCGGATGTGTGGACCACGGTTTTGCCGGCGTACTGTATTCCGACTGGTTGCCGAGCGCGCAGATCACCACGCGCAACGGCATTGTTCCGATCAACGGCTGGGGTGAACTGGCGGTGCCCTTTCCCAGTGAGCAACGGTTGTTTCGCCAGTATTTCGAGCGGAGCGCAGCACCCGGTGACAAATTGCACATCGCGGATCCACGGCGAATGATGGATGATCAGTTCCTGGTACTCGACGACAACCGGCATGCTCAACCGATCGACATCGACACCTTTCTGCTGCCACAATCACATCTGCCGGGACAACAGGCACCTCTGACGCCGGCGGTTGCCGGGATCGGAATTGATGAGCGCCGGTCCACTTTCGAGCTCGCTCGACGCGGGGTGCGAATGGTCAAAGCACGATCGGATCAACCGATTTTTGCAGTGGAATTTCCGCCCGACGCGTTTGATCCACGCTGGTTATCATTGCTTCAAGGGCTTCCCAATCTGCAACAAGTCCAACTTGCCGGCACCAGCGTGCGAGACGAAGACCTGCACTGGTTAACACGCAATCGACTGCTGACCGGGATTGGACTTGAGAACACAAACGTGACAGACAAGGGCGTTCGCGACCTGAAAGAACTCCCGTTCCTGCAATCCATTGAGCACGATGGAACCGCGATCACGCAAACAGCACTTGATGCGGTCTTAAAATCACCGCCGCAGTGATCGAATGCATTGAATCGCCTGCTCGGCATCGGCGGTGGAACAGAGTGGCGGAATCCGCGACAAATAGTCTGGTGGTAGACCACGTTCATGTAGAAACCGTAGCGTGCGCTGGAATTCTGCATCGCGAAATGATTCAGCCCGTTGATACAAACGCACGCCTAAAATCAAATCGGCAATTCGAACCACTCTGTTTACC
Organism: Stieleria tagensis; assembly: GCF_024129865.1. Classification (GTDB taxonomy): domain Bacteria; phylum Planctomycetota; class Planctomycetia; order Pirellulales; family Pirellulaceae; genus Stieleria; species Stieleria tagensis. The sequence continues at coordinate 10,158 of NZ_JAMYFE010000089.1, forward strand.
CAAGATGGTTGGTCGTCCGGATCGGGCGGCGGTGTTTCATTGTGCCCGGTGATCTGTTGATCGGCACGTTCGATACGAGCTTGCCAGCGGTGATCGCCCTGCTCTCGCAGTGAGTCGATGATGTGGTGAAAGATCGCGTCTGCGGTGGCGTCAAAGATTGCAGCCGGTGACACAATGGTTTGCGGCCCACACAATGCGGAACCGACCTGCTGCAACAGCCACAAACGCTGTGCAACATCCCACTGATCAAACCATTGAATTCCGGTTACCGCCGGATCAATCGGTGCAGTCAAGGCCGCGGCCTGTTGTTCGGTCAACGATTCGATTGCTGCCAGCAACAAATCGCATTCAGCACCTTGCAGCGTTCGCATTCCGTCAGTGGTTGGCCATGGCATCGGGAAATGTCCTTTCTATACCAGCCCAAGCTGAAACTCTTGAAGTTGCGGTTGCGATAAAAGCGGCAATTCAAAAGCTGAAACGGGTCCGGAGATCGTTTATTCTAGGGGGCCGCCTGCGTTTATCGAACCACCGAGATCACACTATGTATCGACTTTTCATTGCATTCTCCTGTGCGCTGTTGTCGTGTAGCAACGTTTGCCATGCCCAGCGCCCCAACGTTGTGATGGCGTTTGCCGATGACTGGGGACGTTATGCGAGTGCCTACGCTGCACTTGAACCGGGAACACCAAGCGACGTGGTTCAAACGCCGCATTTTGATGCGATCGCCAATGACGGTTTGTTGTTCACACGCGCTTTTGTCAGCGCGCCGTCTTGCACGCCATGCCGCAGTTCCCTGTTATCAGGCCAACACTTCTGGCGCTGCGGACGCGGATCGATCTTGCAGGGTGCGATTTGGGATTTCTCTAACCCTGCTTACCCGTTGATTCTGGAGAAGAATGGGTACCGGATCGGCCACACCTATAAAGTTTGGTCACCGGGATCGCCGGCCAATGCGCCACACGGTGGTAAATCACGCGAGTTCAATCAGCACGGTCGCAAGTTCAACGGTTTTTCTCAGAACGCGATGAAAGCCGCGGATCATGACGCCGGTAAAGCCGCGCTGCTGGATGAAGTTCGCCAGAACATACGCTCGTTCTTGGATGCCGATGGTGATCGATCTGTCGATGGGGATGCCCCGTTCTGTTATTGGTTTGGTCCGACAAACTGTCACCGCAAATGGATCGCCGGCAGTGGAAAAACCCTGTGGGGAATCGATCCCGATGACTTGCAAGGCAAACTGCCGCCGTATCTGCCAGACGTCGACGTCATCCGCCAAGACTTTGCCGACTACCTAGGGGAAGCACAGGCATTTGACGCTTCGCTGGGCGTGATTTTGGATGAACTTCGCCGCGTCGGCCAACTGGACAATACGATTCTGGTGGTCAGTGGTGATCACGGGATTCCCGGTGTCACCCGCGGCAAATGCAATCTGTACGATTTAGGAACAATTGTTCCGTTGGCGATTCAGTGGCCGGCGGGAATTCAGTCGCCGGGCCGAGTGATCGACGATTTCGTGACACTACCCGATTTGGCGCCAACCTTCTTGCAAGCCTGTGGCGTGGAAATCCCGACCGCCATGACGGCTGATTCCTTGCTGCCGATTTTCAAAAGTGATCGCCAGGGTCAAGTCGACCCGCAACGCGACGCGGTCTTCACCGGACGTGAACGCCACGTCGGCAAGGCACGGGCGGGCAACAAGCCCTATCCGCAACGTGCCATTCGTACCGACCAGTATCTGTACATCATCAATTTTGAACCCGATCGTGCGCCGATGGGCGACGGTCCAGGTGTCAGTTCATCCGCTGACCCGGTGGCCGACGGCGTGCTACCGAGTGTCAACGAGTTGACCGAGCGGACGTTTGCCGCCTATGCCGATCTGGACGCCAGTCCGACCAAGGCCTGGGTAGTGACCCACCGCGATGAACATCCAGATGCGTTTGAATACGCCGTTGGCAAACGCCCTCGTTTGGAACTGTATGACATCCAAGCGGATCCGCATTGCATGACCAATTTGGCCGATGATTCGGCGCACGCGCCGGCGCGTCAACAGTTGCACAGTCGATTGATGAACGAACTAACCCGAACCGGCGACCCCCGCGTGTCCGACGACATCATTTTTGAGCGGTCGCCGTTTACGGATTGAGAATCACTGTTGTTGCAGCAATACCAATTTGCGATCCACACTCAGTTGGACCATCACCTCGTGAGAGAGTGACACGGTGACATCCCGATCGCACAGGTCACGGCAGACTAATTCCGATGATGACACGGCACCATCTTCGGCCGCGATCAGCAGGCAACGGTCACCTTCACGCAACAGATACGCCGCATCAGATTGGACGTCGCTGATGTCTGCCAGTGGTTTGAAGCCAAAATGAAGGCTGACCAAATCCAGTTGGCGGTCGCCGATCAATTCACTGAACCGGCCAATAAAATCAGGCGTGATTGATGCGGGACGAACGTGCCTGGACGCCTTGGACTCGGCAGGTTTTGCTTTTCGGGCTTCTTGGCTTTGTTGCTTGTCGGCCAGCTTTTTCAATTGCGGCAACAGTTCTTCGAAACGTTTGATGATCTGCTGCGCTTTCTCTTGTTTGCGTTTCAAACGGCGGATTTGCTGATCACGGTCTTTGGCTTTGGCGTCGACCTGTTTGTCGGGGTCCTGGCGAAGGATTCGTTGACGACTTTCGCAATAGGACGTGTAGGCTTCGTCCAACTTGGCCCACGAGCCTTGCATCTGGCGTTCCAGAAAGAGCGCCCTGGCGTCCATGATCGGCGGTGCCGAACGACTGCCGCGCAGTTCGCTATACAGATCTTGAAGATCGTCCACCGTCATCGTTTAAAGCCTGTGATTTTTATTTGGCCGTTGTTAACCGATACTGGCCAACCCTTGATCGAGCAGTTCAATCGCATGGTCGATGTGATCGGTCGTCGTCGTCGCCGGCGGCGGCAGGAAACGAATTCGCGTTGGACCGCCACCGCAAACAAACACCAGCAATCCGATGTCGAACAATCGCATCATCAGTTTCTTGGCAAATTCAAAACTGCCATCGCCGGGCGTGAACGCCACCATCATTCCTTCGCCGAACGGGCCGCGAACCAAATCAGGATACTTCTGTGACAACCGCTCTAATTCAGTCGCAAAGTAGTCGGCGCGCTGATTGTTCTGCCCGGAATCACCAAAGCAGTCGGCTTGGTCCAACCGTCGCAACATTTCGATTCCGGTGGCGATCGATGAAGTCGAACCGGTGAAGGTCTGGCTGAGGATCGGTCCGGTCGGTTTCATCGCGCTGCTGTACAGCGTCGCACAGACCTGTGTGACTTTCCCCACGGTGACGATGTCGGCAAACGAATCCAATCCGTAATGTTGAAATGCGAAAGGGCGACTGGTGCGCGAGAAGGATTGGATCTCGTCAAAGATGATCGGGATTCCGGCCTGTTTTAACGGTTCACACAACTCGGTAAAAAATTCTGTGCTGCCGGGATAATAGCCCCCTTCGCCTGCAATCGGTTCCGCCCAAAACGCCGCGTATCGACCGGGATGGCGTTTGAGCAAGCGGTGCAGTTCATCGACCGCTTTGCGCTGGCTTTGTTCAGGATCCGCAGGATCGCGAAAGGGCAGGTAGTCAACGGGAATTATCAGTGGCAATCCGGTTCGATAACTGGGGCGATCTGAGAGCGCGGCCATTGCCAAACTGCGACCGGCAAACGCATTGTCAAACGCGATCACGCGATCGGCCAACGTGTTCTGCGTTGTCGAAACATGATGCATCGCAATCTTCAGTGCGTTTTCGTTGGCCATCGCGCCACTGGTCGACAACAAACAATGCTCCAGCGACGCCCCGTGACGCTGCGCCAGCCCAATCAATTGCTCCATTATCTCGATGCTGGCCGGATTCTGTTGCAAGTTGCCTTGCATCACCGTGTCCTCAATAGCGGCATCGATCGCTGCGTCGACGATCCCGGGATCACTGTGTCCGGCACCATGCACGCCGATCCCACAGATGAAATCCAGTTTGACGCTGCCGTCAGCCAGTTCCACATAGGGGCCGCGTCCGATTCCAGATGACAGATACGGCCAAATCGGATCGCCACCACGAACGGCCGTCAGACGATCAATCGATGCGGCGAATGAAGCTCGCAACGCATCGCTGGACGGGCGGATTTCAAGACGCGAACCGTGATCCTGCATTGCGTCACGGATCAAACGTTTTGCTTCGGCAATCCGAGGGTCGTTGCGAAGTGCGTCGGCGACCAATTCGGTCGATTCGTTGGCAGTCTGGCTCACAAATGAAAGCTCATCAGGAAGTGTGCGGATAGATCACCTTTAATGTAACCAAACCAGTCCCCCAGGTTCAGTCGCCCTGCGGCCAAATCCCCGCCTGCTGCAATTGTTCGGTGACCTTGCCGGTCCAGTTTTTGTTGGCCGCTGGCGATGCGGGACTGGGGTGCAAAATCCGCGAAACGTTGGCGGTCAATCCGATCGCCTGCACACATCGTTGCAAACAATTTTCGGCGTACACTCCGACCCCCACCACATGTTCGGGATCCAACGTTCGCAGTACCGACTGTAGGTGCTGGTCACAAGCCGTGGTCAGTTGCTCGCGTTCTGCCGCGGGCAACTTGTCGGGCGTGCGATTGCGGGCTGATGCTTCCATGAACACCAACGGGCAATAGTTGAGAACAAAATGATGTTCAAAAAAGGCCTCGGGCGTCTGAAATCGATCTTGAAACAATCCCCATAGGCGGCGTCCACTGACCTCGCTTCGGCTGCATTCAAATCCCTCGACGGGACGCTTTTGGTGTTCCTGCGGTGGCTTGCCAACCGGCTCACAAATTTTCATCCAATCGCGGACCGCCGCGATTTCACCAAATGGGACACCTGTTTGAGCCATCCCCCAGGGCCCCGGGTTCATGCCCAAGAACACCACCGAAACCTGTTCGCCGACTTGACCCAAGTAAGCTTCGTGCGGTTTTCTGGCATAGGCCAGCGGGTTGTAGACATGGGTGACCGGTTCGGCGAACGTCAATGCATCGACGGTTTTACAAAGCGCACGTGAGGCGCGGACCAAGGACCGTGAATTGGAGTTTGTCATCGTGCTAGACCGCTAGGTATTCTTCGATCGCATCGGTCAGAACGTCGATCCCCGGTCGCTGCCCCGTCCAACGATAAAAACTCTCGGTCAACACTCCAATTCGTTCCTCTTCGCGACTCAGCACTCGGTAGCCAAGCGATCGAATCTGGTCCGCATCGTTGGGTGGATTCGCAAAATCAATCACCAGCGTCGAATCGTTGCACACAGGCCACTCTGCGACAACAATCGATTTGGAAATGGCGATCAAATCAGCATGTTCGATGGACTCGGCGGATGCCCAAGCGATCGGAGATTGCGATTGTTCCGACGCGATCTCAGAGGGAAAACTGGGGTTGGGATCACCGATCCACAGCAGCGGGCCGACGGGCTTTTTCAGTTCGTCAAAATGATCACGAATCATCTGCCGCAACCAGATCGCCAACACATCCTCGGCTTGCCAAGCATCGTGTGTATCGGGCAGACGCCAATACAAATCACGCGGTGATTCGCCGCCCGGGGTGGCGTCGACCAGATTGCGGTCAAGCAGCAGACCACGAAACCCCAGCACGTCGGCTCCCGCAATCGCATCGGCAACTTGATCCGGAGAAACATCACAGGACAACACTCGCCACTGCAAATCAAGCGACGCAAACGCTCGCTCAAGCGCAAACTGGGCGGGATTGCCGGCGATCGGATGACCGAGAACTAAGACAACCGGCTCGGTGATGCCGTCCATGACGCTATGCGGGGTGGAATGAAAAAACGGGCGAGACAGGCTGCAGGGTTCAGTGTGATCGGAAGGCACCGGTTTTGACAAGTGGCAGCCAGGTCGCTGGATGCTATCAACCGGTCGTCATGCGAGAAAAAGGGGACGGTGCGTTATCAACCCAACGCGTCAGTTTTGAAGCCAGCGCTTTCGCGTGAGGCATTGGTTTTTGGTAACCCGAAGCGTCAGCGAGGGATCCCGTTAATCGGTAAAATCCCTCGCTAACACTTCGGGTTGCGATAAAAACGCAACAGCGAGGAATTCAGGCAATGATGTCATGGGCGACATTGCCGTGAACGTCGGTCAGCCGGAAATCCCGTCCGGCGTAGCGATAGGTCAGTCGCTCGTGGTCCAACCCCAGTAAATGCAGAACCGTGGCATGCCAATCGTGTACGTGGCACGGATTTTCCACTGCGGCAAATCCGTGTTCGTCAGTTGCTCCATAGCTATAGCCCCCTTTGACGCCTCCGCCGGCCATCCACAACGTGTAGCCTTTGTTGTTGTGGTTGCGCCCGTCACCATTTTGTGCCGACGGTGTGCGGCCAAACTCACCACCCCAAATCACCAGCGTGTCACGCAACATGTCGCGTTGCTTTAGGTCTGCCAACAAGGCTGCGATCGGTTGGTCACAGGCTTCGGCGCGCGCCTGGTGATCAGCGGTCAGTCGCGTGTGCTGGTCCCAATTGCCATGGGTGACTTCGATGAATCGAACACCGGCTTCGGCGAAACGACGCGCCAGCAAGCATTGGCGACCAAAGGTCAGCGTGGGTTCCGCATCGGCACCATACATTGCCAATGTCCGCTGGTCCTCGCCCGACAAATCCATCAATTCCGGGATCGCGTCCTGCATTCGAAATGCCAATTCGTACGATTCGATCACCCCTTCGACAGCGGCGGCGTTGACGTCGACCGACTGGGCGCGATTGAGTGTTTGGATGAAATCCAATTGACGACGTTGTTGTGGTGGCGTCAGGTTGGGGTTGCGGATGTCGGGAACGGTCGGATTGTTCGTCGTTGCCGAGCGCGACAACTGAGCGAACCGACTGCCACTGCGACCGACGTCAGCACCGCTGTAGATGGCCGGCAAGAATGCGCTGCTGTAGTTGCGCGAACTTCCGGCCGGTGGGCTGAGCGAAATGAATCCGGGCAGATCTTCGTTGTCGGTGCCCAAACCGTACAACGTCCAGGCACCCAACGACGGGCGGACAAACTGTGCCGTGCCGGTGTGCATCTGCGTCATCGCGCCGGGGTGTACCGGTTGGTCACAGTGCATCGAACGAATCAGACATAGATCATCAGCTTGCTTGGCAACATTAGGAAACAAGTCGGAAATCCATAACCCGCTCTGGCCGCGTTGACGAAACGCCCACGGTGACTTCAATAGCGAACCACCGTACTGGCCGAGACGTCCATTATCGGCAATCAACGCCGGTTTGTAGTCAAACGTGTCGACATGCGACGGGCCGCCTTGCATGCACAGAAAGATTACCCGTTTTGCGGTCGCGGGAAAGTGTGGCGGTTTGGGGGCCAACGGATGGGTCACCGACGAATGCTCGATCGGTGCAGCCCTCAACTGCGACCGTGATGCCATCCCGGCAAGTGCCAGATAGCCAAAACCAGCTGACGAGTGTTTCAGTAATTCGCGTCGTGTGTACATCGCAACGGTTCCTCGGGGACGCTTCGCGCATGCGCTCTGCTAGTTCAGATATCGAAACTCGGCGGAGGCAAACAGCGATTGGCAAAATGTTGACAACGCCGACAGGGGCGACAAGCCCGACTGCTCCAGGTATTCCTGTGATGCCATCTGCTCCGCAACCGATGGCGATCGCCCATAGACCAATTGAAACGCGGATTCGATTCGATCCTGCTGCGTTCGTGACTCGCGGATCAACCGCTTGGCAAACGATTCACTGAGTCGCACAGTCAGTGGGTTGTTCATCAAGTACAACGCTTGATTGGGTGTGTTGGAGGTCTCTCGTGCGCCGGTCACCAAACTCGGGTCAGCGAAATCAAAGACCTCCAAACTGCGCGGCAAAAAGTCTCGAACCACCGGCAGGTAAACGCTGCGATAGTTGGCCGAAACACTATCGATCGACATGTCGTTGCTCTCTCGCAATCGATCCGCACGGAACCGACCCGAGCGACCTCGAGAAGTCAACATCGTGCCAAACGCACGTGCGAATCGGTCTCGTGGATCCTCCAGCTGATCGCTACGAACGCGCATGTATCCGGCCTGAGCCACCTTGGACGCGCGTGGCGATTCGGTTTGCAGTTTTCCTGCGACCGACAGCATCGCGTCACGCAGAGATTCAGCCGGCAATCGTTTGACATTGGCACGCCATAGCAAACGATTGTCGGGGTCGCTTTCGTGACTGGTTCGATCCATCCTTGACTGCATACGATAGGCCCGCGAGCAAACCAACTGGCGGACGATCTCCTTGACCGACCAACCCGAGTCGACAAACTCGATCGACAAGTGGTCCAGCAGAGCCGGGTGCGAAGGGGCGATGCCGGTCATGCCAAAGTCTTCGGTCGTCGGCACGATCCCTTGGCCGAACACGTGATGCCAGATTCGATTGACCATCACACGCGCCGCCAACGTGTTGTGTTCACTGCCGATCCACCGGGCTAATTCCAATCGTCCGCTGGAACGTGGCGATGGCGGATCGATTTGGCCAAGCACGACAGGAATGCCGCGAGGAACACGGTCGGCGGGTTGATCGATTTCACCACGAACCAACAGAGGTGCGTCGCCGCTGACCGAACCGTCTTGCACACCCATACAATAACTGCGTGGATCCCCCCGTTCATCAACGACGCTCAACTTCGCCGACAGGCTGGCCAGTTCGTTGCTCAACCGAATCCGCATCTGTTGGGACATCGGTCCAGCGCCGGTGGAGTTATTACCGCGGCGAAGCTGGGAAAGCTCCAACCGCTTTTGCTGGATTTGTTCGTGCAGTTGCTGCAGTTCGTCTTGCGTGTAACTGCGGCCGATCGGATTTTCGTCGGCGACGGGCAACAAGATCAGACTGCTGGTCTGGCGTGTTTGCGGGCCTGAAAAGCTGCCGTACTGCGACGGTGGATTTCCGAAGAACGTCTTGGTGCTACGAAAGATACCTGCCATCGCGTAGTAATCGCTTTGGCGAATCGGATCAAATTTGTGATCGTGGCAGCGCGCACAGGCGACCGAAGTGCCCAAGAAAACGCGTGTGCTCGTGTCGATCTGTTCGTCGGCCAAATCCGCGGCAAATTGTGCCCGGCTCTGTTCGTTGACGTTCTTGGTTCCCATCGCCAAAAATGTTGTCGCGATCAAATGTTCGGACCACTCCCTGTCATCGGCTGCTGGCAACAAGTCACCGGCGATTTGCTCGCGAACAAATTCGTCAAACGGTTTGTCTGCGTTGAACGAATCGATCACATAGTCACGGTAACGCCAGGCATGGGGATAGGTCATGTTGACCTCGCGTCCGGTCGATTCGGCAAAACGCACCACGTCCAACCAGTGACGTCCCCAGTGCTGGCCGTATTCAGGCTGCTTCAACAACTGATCGACAATCACTGCGATTGCTTCGCCGGGATCTCGCTCAAATGCCAGTGCGAAGTGCCGGTGTTGCTCGGGTGTGGGTGGTAATCCGATCAGATCAAAACACAGTCGCCGCAGCACCGTCGGGGCATCGGCGTCATCGGCAGGTGCCAGTCCGGATTGATCGAGTTTCGCTTTCAGGAATCGGTCAATCGTTGTTTTCGACCAATCATCCGACGCATCGCCAACCTCCGCCAGCTCGCTGCGCTGGGGTGGTTGATATGCCCAGAAGGAACGTTTCGCTTGTTCAATCGTCTGGTCATCGATGGCCGTCGCAGGGGAATCAACGGGGTGGACAATCCGTGGGTCCGCCGCGCCGGATAAGATCCAGGTTCGAAAATCTGCGATCTCCGCATCGCTTAATTTTCGTTTGGGCGGCATGACAAAATCGGTGTGCGTGATCGCTCCGTACAGCAGACTGGCATCTAAATCGCCGGGAACAATCGCCGCTCCGCTGTCACCGCCTTGCAGCGTTGCGGCCTGGGTATCCAGTCGCAGTCCGCCTTTGGATTGGCCGGATTGCTTGCTATGACATCCATAACATTCCCGAACCAAAACAGGACGAATGTTGGATTCAAAAAATTTCGTCTGCTCGCCAGTCAACGCTCTCGCTGCCGGATCAGCAGCCCAACTGCTGGATCCCGTGCCCCACAGGCAGCACAAAATCATCAGCGTGCGGGCGACACGCCTTGTTTGCAATAGAATCACCGGTCGTCTCCCGGAACGTGCGAGCGATTAGATCGAAAAGTGGTCGTTCTCTGAGGAAACACGTCACGGCGTCAAAGGTTTCGTTTGCCGTTTGTACGCGGACCTCAAATCGCATCCTCTGGCGGTCGAATCATTGCCCGCTGCTGATCGACTGCAAGCTGCGAGGCCACTTCAAATCTCGATTCAGCCCTTTGGCGTGCTTTTTGACCGCCTGCGGCGTTTTATCGATCGGCTTGGCGAATTGTTGGGGCAATTGTTCACGGAATCGCTGTAGCGTTTGCTCGATTTGCGAGTCCGTTTGCCCAGCCAAGTTATCCCATCCCATCGGGTCCGATTTCAGATCGTACAATTCTTCGGTTTCATCATCATGCCGCGCGTAGTGCCAGTGGCCATCGGTGATCGCAGCACGCTGGAAACCAAAAATAGTCGTAGTGTAGTTGTGGATCTTGCCGCCGGGATCGGTCAACAGTGGAACCAGACTGCTGCCATCCAAATCGTCCTTCGCCGGCAACCCGCAATAGTCGACCAACGTCGGGTACAGATCGATCAAGTTCACGACGCTTTGGCAATCGGCACGCTCGGTCATCGCCGGAGTGCGAATCAATAGCGGGCAACGTGTCGCTTCCGGCCAGCCGGTCGCTTTGCGGAAACGTAGTTTTTCGCCCAAGTGCCAACCATGATCACCCCAGATCACAACGATCGTATTGTCAGCGTTCGGCCCATCATTTAATCCTTCCAGGATTTTGCCGATACACGCATCGGCAAAACTGACCGCCGCCAAGTAGGCTTGAACGGCTTGTTTCATTTGGCCTTGTTCACGCAGCCACAGGTAGTCGTTGGTTGCCGAAAACTTGACTTTGCCGGCGGGTGTTTGAATGTCCTGCAGATCATCTTCCTTAATCGGTGGCAGTTGGATTTGTTCGATCGGGTACAGATCAAAAAACGATTGCGGCACGTAGAACGGCAGGTGTGGTTTGGAGAGACCGACGGCCAGGAAAAAGGGACTATCAGAGGGTTGCTGTAGTTGCTGCGCGGCCCATGCGGCGGTCTTGTAGTCCGACGTGTCGTCGACTTCACCGACGGTGGGGCCAAATGCAAACTCGCTGCCGCCGGACTGGTTGTACTTGGAGGGGGCAGCGGGTTTTCCGGCAATCAAATTTTTGTCGCGAGAGGTCACTTGCGTTCGATCGACTTTGGAACCGCCCTCACCCGATGACCAGTCCTGGAATGCCCATTGCCCACGATCGATCCCGCCCGGCGTCCCGTGCGCATGAAAGATCTTGCCCTGCGAAATCGTCCGGTAACCATGCTGGGAAAAATACTCCGGCAACGTCGGATTGGCCGCGATCAACGGACTCTGACGCATGTTCTGGGCATTCCCGTACACGCCACTGTGATGGGGCATGTAACCGCTAAGCAATGCCGAACGCGACGGACCACAGACCGGCCCGGGACAACTGGCATTTTGAAACACCACCGCACCCTGCCGCGCAAACCGATCCAGGTTTGGCGTTTCCGCTTGAGGGTGCCCGCCGAACAGATCCACCCAATCATTCAAATCATCGATCGCGATGAATAACACGTTGGGGCGAGACTGCTGCTGGGCGAACACGTCGCCGGAGGCAAGCAGCGTGAAACACACCAGGCCGGAAACGAGGATGCGATGGAGAGTCATGGCTGGTTACTGGTCGCAATACGATTGATAGGCTGCGGCGATGTCAGCGGTTTCTGCGTCACCGGTGTGAAACAAAAATCGATAACGAAACGTGATCGGTTTGCCGGGCTCGAGTGTCATGTCGCCACTGCCGTCGGGTTTGCCTTCGAAGTGATTGACACCGAACGGATTGGCGGCGACCAGTCCATAGTCGCGAGCGTGCCACCAAGTCGGATGGCGGGGGTTGCTGGGGTTGTCAAAGATCGCGACCCCGGTGACTTGACCATCGATGTCGCCCCAGTAATCCACCCACGCGGCGCGTTTGCCCCACATCTGGCCGTCTTTGACGCCCTCGCTGTTGATCGAGTGACCGACCGCGGTGTGGTTACCTTTCTTCGGATCAGCCTTCAACCGCAGCGCCGGGTTGGTACGAATCCCCATCGTGCCCTCTTTGGTATCACCGATGATGACTTTGCCGGAGGATGCGATCCAAGTCACCTCGTAGTCGATGTAACGGGCCTCGCCGATGACGCCAAAGGTCAGTGTCCGCTGGTCACTACAAACCGTTTCTCCGTCGGCGCTGCGCCAATCGTCTTCGGTGACGATCTTGTTGCCGTCGATCTTGATCGAGGTTTGGACTTGGGTGCCGACATCTTTGGCCGTTTTGCCTTCACCGTTTTCCATCCAGAAACGGATCTCACCGACTTCGTCGTGGGTGTACCAGATCGACTTGTGGTGCGGGTGATCGGTCGCTTCGTTGTCGATGCCTTTGACCATCGGATAGTTCCGGGTCATCGGTTTTTGTCCCGGGCCAAAGACCGGATACAAAATCGGTTTGGCGTAACCTGTGTAACGGTATTCGGTGAACGGCTGACCGTCCAAGGTCACGACCGCTTTGTTGCCATCGTCGGTGATTTCGACGTCGGCCGCAAAGCTAAAGGTGGGAACGATCGCCAGCGCGACAAATAGGATTCGACAGAACATGAAACGGTGGGGTGCGAGGAAAGGGAGTGGGCAGTACTCGCACCTAGTTTATTCGATCAGCCGGCCCCGCGCGCGTCGTCCATTCACCGTTTCCCTGCAAAAACCCGACCGCTGACGCGTTCGTTTTGAAATTGCGTTTTCGCATCAGACATTGGTTTTTGGTAACCCGACGCGTCAGTTTTGAAGTTGCGCTAAACAGTCACTTCACCTCAAATGACTCAGCAAATTGCCGCTTCGATCTCTGTACTCTCCCGCAAGGAAGTCGTGCAGCTTGGCGTGCCACCCATTGGGAGAGTCGCATGCATTCAATCCCATCTCTACGCCAACGGCGTTCGATAGCTTAGCCCGGGGTCACTGTCGAACCTGCTGGAGGCAGGTTCGACAGGAACCCCGGGTGAACATG
>NZ_JAMYFE010000009.1 GCF_024129865.1 Stieleria tagensis
CAAAACTCACGCGTCGGGTTGGGATGAAAACACACCTCCAAAATTCACTCCGCTCGAATCCTCTCTGACGACCTGCTCGCTAGTTCAACAATCCTGCAAAATACGACTCGTAGCTGCGGAGGGAGCTTCCGGGTAGTACCACGGACGTTCCGTCGGGGAAGGTGATTTTGCAATCGCTGCGGACGTAGCCGGCGATCTTTTCGATGGTTGTTTTTGCAAGCAACCCGCGTGCGATGGCTTTGATTTCCAACGCGGTGTCCGGTGTGGGCTGGCTGACGGTGAAGCAAATCAACGTCGCATCGATCTTGGTCAGCACCGCATTTTTGATCGCTCCGGCTGTCTCAGCGTCGCGATAGACACAGCGCACCGTACCGGGATGGGCGCCATCGCCGACCAAGTAGTCCAGGGTCTGGACGACTTGCGGAGACGCCGTTTTCTGATCGCAGTGTTCCAAGACTCGGGCGGCGTTGGCGGTGTGATAGCGATCGATGGTGCGTGCGGCATCGGCGCGCAGGAAGTAGGCGGTCACACGCAAGGCTTCTTCGCCCGTCCAAGGTGGCAGCAGGATCGATTCACCGGCCAGCAATGCCGTGTGGGCTTCCGATTCGGGCAAATTGGCCAGAACTTGTTTGCGGCCGCCGGCCGCCATCTCGACCAGGTCCGTCAAAAACTGTTCGCACAGCGGACTCGACGGTTCGATCATCGGCGAGTGATACAGAAACGGTGGCTCCTCGGTCAGATCATTGATCCACTGTGCTTGGGTGTGTGTGTCGGTCGCATTCCAAATGTGCGAGCGTTGCAAGCGGTCGATCGCCTGTTGCGGATCATCACCAAAGTGTTCCAGTGCGAATGCGGCCAGTGACCAGATCGCGCGTTCGGTTTGTTCTTCGCGACTGGCATCGACATGGCCGGCGTGGAACTGAATCTCCAGACGTTGCGCTGCGGCGAATTGCCAAGCGTCGATGGCGGATTTGTCCATGCGATGATGGGAGGGAGTCATCACGTGCGCCAGCATGAATGACTCCAGGCGTTCGACGACCGTCATCCGCTGCGCCGCGGACAGAGAATTGGCGGGTGCGTAACCGGCCGGCCGAGGGCTTGATCCGCTGGCCAGATGCCGCATCAGCGACACTCGGCCGTATTCGTCGCGCAGGGTCAGCACCGCAATTTGTTTCATCGCTTCGACCCGTGCGGTATCGCTGATCGACAGTTCGCTGGCCAGGTGTACGAGTTCGACGCCATAGATCCAGTGGGCGTCACGGTAGCGAACCATGGGGCTGTATACCGAAGCGACTTCGATGGCGACGATCTCGACCAATTGGCGGATCAGTCCGACGGCTTGTTGGTCGATCACGTGGCCGCCCAATTTTGAAGCGCCGTAGGTCGTTGCCTTGCTGGCGGCCCACCAGGCGACCAGCGTGATCGGATTGGTGCTGATCACGATCCGGCCCGCGAACAGGACTCCGGATGCCACGTCGATATAGGGTTTGGCCGATTTGTACATGCCGTAGGTTTTGACGGCGCGGATCACCACATTGTAAATCGTGCGAAAATCATAGCTGGCCAATCCACCGGGCAGGTTTTCGACAGCGACCAGGAACCGCAATGCCCCGCGGCCGGCCGCTCTGGAGAGGGCTTCGACGTTGGTGTTCAGCAAGGGGGATTCTTCGCCCGGGCGATAGATCGCGGCGACATCCGCGACCAAGGCGATCAAATCGTCACGGATTTTCTGGTCGTTGAACGCCATTCTGTCACCCTCTTGGCGGCGATAGGCGTCTTGTTTCAGACTGTCGAACAATTCCTGTGTTTTCTGTTCGATCAATTCAAACAATTCGCGATCATGGCGAGCCATCGGGTCGTTGGCCGCCGGCAGGGTCGCGTCGGGCGGCGGAATCGATGCCCCCGGCAGCGCGTCGCGGAATCCGATCGCGTCGGGAAACTGCATCCACTGCTGTAACGCCAGGGCTCGTGCGTTCAACGCTTGCTCACGCGTCGTCAGCGAATTGGCTTTTTCTTGCAGCCAATCCTTTAACTCGATTTGTTCGTCATCCAGCGGATTGGTTGGACCGTCGCTGCCGCCCTGCCCTGCCCCGTCGCGGCGTTTGCGGTCACGAGGCCGGCGTCCGCTCAAGCGAACTGCATCGACCAGCGCGGCCGCCAACGGCAAAAATCCCAACGCACCCAAACCGGTCGAGGGCAGCCGGATTCCCGAGATCGCCGAAACCACGAGGACCGAGGCCACGATCGCGCCGGCTGATAGAGAATACAGTGGCAACCGTTTGACCCCGTCGACATCCATTGATTCGCTCGTTGCTTGGCGCGGATTATTCGTCAGCCGTTGAGCACTCGCTCACGGTTCCTTGGTTGCCAACATTGCATCGGTCGATGCCAATGTCGTGGATTATCCGCGTCTAGCGAATGGTCGCCAGATAAATTCACCCCAGGAACCAGCCAAACCAATCAGTGTAGCGGATCCGCCCCTAGCAACGAATCTTGACGAAGTTGCGCGGTCTGTGCCACGCAGTTCAGCGGAATGCAGTACCCTTACGGGGAACTTTTGGGGAGGCGATCGTCCACAACCAATTCCGCGATGCTTTGGTAGCGCCGAGTGACAGTGGAACTGACTACACTCGCGTCTGCTCGACTGGAACTTGGCGGATCCGGACGATTTAGTCTCGTCGTTTTTTTAAATCATGCAGCCTGCTTGCTCGGTACGCTTGGCACACAGTCTGCAAGAGAAACCCGTCATGCAAAAACAATCTTCTTCGACCGGTTCGGCCTCTCAAGTCCAATCCTTGGGGCCGATCCCCAAGTTGCCCAACTACGAGACGGGCGGTTTTTTCGACGAATTGGTTGATGTGAACAACTTGGCGCGTCCGGATGCCGAAGAGCTGGTGTCGCTATTCAATCGCTTGCCGCCAAAGGAACTGTTGCGGCGTCAACACGCGATCGAGCAATCGCTGTACCGGATGGGAATCACCTTCACGGTTTACAGCGACAAAACTGGCACTGAAAAAATCATGCCGTTTGATGTGGTACCGCGAATCGTTTCGGCGATGTTGTGGAAACACATTGACGCAGGGCTGAAACAGCGAATCCGCGCGCTCAATCGGTTCTTATGCGACATCTACAACGAACGTGAAATCGTTCAGGCTGGCATCATCCCCGCCGATCTGATCGATTCCGCACCGGCCTACTTGAAGGAGTGCCGGGGGTTGAAACCGTTCAATGACGTTTGGTGTCACATCACAGGGACGGATTTGGTCCGTGATGATTCCGGAACCGTTTATGTGTTGGAGGACAATTTGCGTTGTCCGTCCGGCGTTTCGTACGTGTTGCAGAATCGCCACGTGATGAAACGCAACTTTCCACAGGTCTTTAGTGCGTCGCGAGTCCGCCCGGTCAACGATTACAGTTCACGGCTGTTCCAGTTGTTATGCGACGTCGCGCCACCGCACGTTTCTGATCCGACTGTGGTTGTATTGACCCCCGGGGTCTTTAACAGCGCCTACTACGAACATTCCTATTTGGCTCAGCGGATGGGCGTGGAATTGGTCGAAGGCCGAGACTTGGTGGTCGAAGGCGACATGGTCTACATGCGAACGACCGGCGGTCTGCAGCGTGTCGACGTGATCTATCGGCGGATTGATGACGCCTTTTTAGATCCCAAGACCTTCCGCAAGGACAGCGTGCTGGGTGTGTCCGGATTGATGGACGCGTATCGCGCCGGAAACGTGACCTTGGCCAACGCACCGGGCACCGGGATCGCCGACGACAAAGTCATCTATGCGTTCGTCCCGGACATGATCCGATTTTATTTGGACGAAGAACCGATCCTTCCCAACGTGCCGACCTACGTTTGCCAGTTGGAGGAAGATCGCCAGTACGTGCTCGATCACATGGACGAATTGGTCATCAAAGCCGCTGGCGAATCGGGCGGATACGGGATCTTGATCGGAACCCAGTCGACCAAAGCCGAGCGAGACGAATTTGCCAAAAAGATTATTGAAGATCCACGCAACTGGATCGCTCAACCAACGCTCAAATTGTCTCGTTCGCCCACCATGGTGGACGACCATTTAGAAGGCCGTCACGTCGATTTGCGGCCCTACATTTTATGCAGTCGACCGGACGATGTTTGGGTCTTGCCCGGCGGTTTGACTCGCGTTGCACTGCGAAAAGGGTCGCTGGTCGTCAATTCCTCGCAGGGTGGCGGCAGCAAAGACACGTGGGTGGTTGCTGAACAAGGCCAACGTGTGGCGTCATCCAAAGATGGTGCCACCGAACCGCTCGATTCCTGAATTTTATCCATTCTGACATTACAGATTAACCAAGCCTATGCTCTCGCGAGTCGCTGAATCGATCTACTGGATGAGCCGCCAGGC
Organism: Stieleria tagensis; assembly: GCF_024129865.1. GTDB lineage: Bacteria > Planctomycetota > Planctomycetia > Pirellulales > Pirellulaceae > Stieleria > Stieleria tagensis. The sequence continues at coordinate 4,386 of NZ_JAMYFE010000009.1, forward strand.
CGAACGGGCCGAAAACCATGCGCGGTTCATCGAAGTCACGTTGCACATGATGCTGGACCAGACCGAGTACTTGGTCGATCCCTGGGAACCGTTGGTTCAAGTGACCGGCGATAACGCTTGGTTCGAAAAGAAGTACGGGAAAGCAACCTGTCAAAACGTCGTGCAGTTCTTGGCGTTTGATCGTGAATACCACAGTTCGATGCTGACCTGTTTGCACGCCGCACGTGAAAACGCACGCAGCGTTCGCGAGGCGCTGTCGACCGAGGCGTTTGAAGAATTAAACGCGTTCTACCACTTTGTTCGTGACAGCAGTACATCGCAGTTGACCGACCCGACCGCGATGTTCTTTGATTCGGTTCGCTCGCATGCCCTGATGTGGACCGGCGTGCTCGATAGCACCATGTCACATGATATGGCGTGGCATTTTTTGAATGTCGGGCGATTGCTGGAGCGGGCCGACAAGACGTCTCGGATTTTGGACGTCAAGTACTTCAATTTATTGCCGCGGCTGGACGACGTCGGCACGGCAATCGATGATTTGCAGTGGTCGACGCTGTTGTTGGCCATCAGCGGATTTGAAGCGTATCGACGTGAACACCATTTGATGGACGTGCACAAGATCGTGGCCTTTTTCCTGTTTCACCGAACGTTTCCTCGGTCTGTCGACGCTTGTATCGCCGGCGTCGAATCATCGCTGCGGGAGATCGAAAAACTGTCGGGTTCAGACACACAGGGTGAAGCAATCCAGAAAATCACTTCGCTGCGGCTTCGGTTGAAAAACTCGAATGTCAAAGAAGTGCTTGCCGGTGGAATGCATCAATTCATCGATCGTTTGCAAGTCGAACTCAATGACATCGGTGACTCCCTGGTTCAAGACTACTTCTACGCAATCCAAACCGCATGACCATTCGCGTCGCACTTCACCACAAAACTCACTATCAATACGATCGCGCCATCGGACTCGGACCGCAATTGATTCGGTTGCGACCGGCCTACCACGGTCGCACCAAAATCGTTTCATATGATCTGACGGTGCGCCCGACCGAGCACTTCATCAACTGGCAACAGGACCCGTTTGCCAACCCGGTCGCGCGATTGGTGTTTCCCAAAAAGGCGCGTGAACTGTCGATCGTCGTCGATTTGGTCGCCGACATGACGGTGATCAACCCGTTCGATTTTTTTGTCGAAGACAGCGGTCCCTACACCGCCGAATCGTGGCCCTTCACCTACGCGCCGGAAATCAAACAGCAACTGGCGCCCTATTTGGCGGTCGACCCGCTGACGCCGAAGTTCGAATCATTTGTCGAATCGTTGCCGAAGTCGCGGGAGCGGGTGATCGATTTTTTGGTCGATGTGAACCGCATCGCACAGCAAACCATTGACTACACCGTGCGGATGGAACCGGGGGTGCAAACGCCCGAGAAAACACTAACACTGGCCAGCGGTTCCTGCCGTGATTCGGCTTGGTTACTGGTTCAGGCGTTCCGCAACATCGGTATGGCTGCCCGCTTTGTTTCCGGCTACCTGATTCAATTGGCTGCCGATGAAAAACCGGTCGATGGCCCCGCCGGACCGAGCGAAGATTTTTGTGATCTGCACGCCTGGACCGAAGTCTATTTGCCGGGGGCCGGTTGGGTCGGGCTCGATCCGACCAGTGGACTGATGGCCGGCGAAGGCCACATCCCGTTGGCGTGCACGCCCCACTACGCCGATGCCGCGCCAATCACCGGCGGACATGAAACGTGCGAAGTCGAATTCAGCCACGAAATGACGGTCACCCGGATCGAGGAAGGTCCGCGAACGACCAAGCCCTACAGCGATGCTCAGTGGCAACAAATCTTGCAGGCCGGTGATCGAATCGATGCCCAGTTGGAACGCGATGACGTCCGCATGACGATGGGTGGCGAGCCCACGTTTGTGGCGATCGATGACGCCGATGACCCCCAGTGGAATACCGACGCGGTCGGCGTTGAAAAACGAGTGCTCTCCAACCTGCTGTTGTTGCGGCTGCGCGATACCGTCGCACCGGGGGCGATGCTGCACTACGGCCAGGGCAAATGGTATCCGGGCGAATCTTTGCCTCGTTGGGCACTGACCTGTTTGTGGCGTCTGGACGGAGAACCGGTGTGGCAGAATCCAAACTACATCGCCGACGAAGGCGCCGATTATGGGTTCACCCACAGCGATGCCGACCGCTTTGTCAAACACCTCGCGGGTACGTTGGACATCGCCGCCCAATTGACCTACCCCGTCTATGAAGACACCTTTCATTACCTGTGGAAAGAAGGTCGATTGCCGATCGACGTCGATCCGGCGGATCCAAAATTAGCAGATCCAAACGAACGCGCGATGATGGTTCGCACGTTCACCCAGGGATTGAACAAGCCGGTCGGTTTTGTGATGCCGATCAAACGCGCCTGGTGGCAAGCCCATCCCGGTTGGGTCGGCGGCGTCTGGCCGGTTCGCGGTGGAAAACTCTTTGTCATCCCTGGCGATTCACCAATCGGATTGCGTTTGCCACTCGACAGTCTGCCGGCCGCCTCGGCGGCTTCGCCGGTCGATCAACTGCCCTACGATCCGTCCGCACCGCGCAGCCCGCTGCCGACGGTGTCGACGATCCAACAAGACGACAAGCGAATCCAACAAATCAATGAACAGCATCTGGCGCAGCGAGACGAACAACCCAATGCCGAAATCGTGCCGACGGCGTTGTGCGTTGAATGTCGATTCGGACGCTTGCATGTCTTCATGCCACCGACGCAACGTCTAGAAGATTACCTGGACCTGATTTCTGCCGTCGAAGAGACCTGTGTCGATCTGGACATGCCCGTGGTCTTGGAAGGTTACCTGCCGCCACCGGATCACCGTGTCGAAATGTTCAAGGTCACGCCGGATCCAGGTGTGATCGAAGTCAACGTGCAACCGACCGCCAATTGGAAAGAATTGGTGGAGTTGACCGAGACGTTGTACCGTGAAGCTCGCCAGTGTCGTTTGACCGCTGAAAAGTTCGACATCGACGGTGCTCATACCGGCACCGGCGGTGGCGCTCACATCGTGATGGGCGGCAAGACACCGACCGACAGTCCGTTCATTCGGCGGCCCGATGTGCTGGCCAGTATGATTCGATTCTGGCACAACCACCCTGCCCTGTCGTACCTGTTCAGTGGCAAATTTATCGGCCCGACCAGCCAGGCGCCGCGGATGGATGAAGCCCGCCGCGACAGCGTCAACGAAATGGAAATCGCGTTGACGGAGATGGAAAAATTCTATCGCGAAGGGCAAACGATCATGCCTTGGACGGTCGATCGTTTGTTCCGTGATTTGATGGTCGATTTGACCGGCAACACACACCGCGCCGAAATCTGCGTCGACAAACTCTACTCGCCCGATTCCAGCACCGGACGTTTGGGGCTGGTCGAATTGCGGGCCTTTGAAATGCCGCCCAACGCGCGGATGAATCTGGCTCAGCAATTACTGATCCGCGGGATCGTGGCCGCATTTTGGCACAAGCCCTACGAGGCGCCGCTGACCCGCTGGGGCACTTCGCTATACGATCGTTTTCTATTACCACATTTTGTCTGGAACGATCTGCGTGACTTGGTCGGGGTGCTCGGTCGACACGGCGTCGATTTGTCACACGAATGGTACTTGCCGCAATTTGAATTTCGGTTTCCCAAGATCGGCGAAGTGACCTTGGGCGACACCCACATGGAAGTCCGGTCGGCGATCGAACCCTGGTACTTGATGGGCGAAGAACCGTCCGGTGGCAGCACCGCCCGGTTTGTCGATTCGTCGATGGAGCGGGTGCAGATTTGTTTGGACGGTTTTGATCCGGCGCAGCATGCGGTGCTGTGTAATGGACGTCGCGTGCCGATGCATGCCTCCGACATCGCCGGTCGCTATTTAGCCGGCATCAAATTCCGTGCCTGGCAGCCGCCGCGTTGTTTGCATCCGACGATCGGAGTCAATGTGCCCTTGCAGTTTGATGTCGTTGATCGCACCACGGAGCATTCACTAGGCGGTTGTCGTTACTTTGCAGCCGACCCCAGCGGACGCTCACACGACGTGTTCCCGATCAACGCCAACGAAGCCGAATCGCGCCGCGCGGCGCGATTCCATAGCGGCACCCTGACCGGTGGTCGTCTTGTGATCCCCGATCTGCCTCCGATCGACGCGCCCAACGATTTCCCGATCACCTTCGATCTGCGCCGCAGTTAAACGGCCGCCGTTTCCGCGTCTCCTTTTCCCGTAGCTGGACCGGCCACGGTTCAGACTCCCCTTCCCTGCCGGCCGACTGAACCCTGGCGGGATCAGCTACGGTCTCGCTCCCCCGCGCGATGGCGATTTTGATGTCCGACAGCGTTTCCGCGTCTCCGTTTCCCGTAGCTGGACCGGCCACGGTTCAGACTTCCCCTTCCCTGCCGAACGACTGAACCCTGGCGGGATCAGCTACGGTCTCGCTCCCCCGCGCGATGGTAATTTTGGTGGCCGATAGTGTTTCCGCTTCTCCGTTTCCCGTAGCTGGACAGGCCACGGTTCAGACTCCCCTGCCGGCCGACTGAACCCTGGCGGGATCAGCTACGATCTCGCTCCCCCGCGCGATGGCGATTTTGGTGTCCGACAGCGTTTCCGCTTCTCCTTTTCCCGTAGCTGGACCGGCCACGGTTCAGACTTCCCCTGCCCTGCCGGACGACTGAACGCTGGCGGGATCAGCTACGGTCTCGCTCCCCCGCGCGATGCCCATTTTGGTGTCCGATAGTGTTTCCGCTTCTCCGTTTCCCGTAGCTGGACCGGCCACGGTTCAGACTCCCCCTGCCCTGCCGGCCGACTGAACCCTGGCGGGATCAGCTACGATCTCGCTCCCACGCGCGATGCCCATTTTGGTGTCCGACAGCGTTTCCGCTTCTCCGTTTCCCGTAGCTGGACCGGCCACGGTTCAGACTCTCCTTCCCTGCCCTGCCGGCCGACTGAACCCTGGCGGGATCAGCTACGATCTCGCTCCCACGCGCGAGATGTCCATTTTGGTGGCCGACAGTGTTTCCGCGTCTCCGTTTCCCGTAGCTGGACCGGCCACGGTTCAGACTCCCCCTGCCCTGCCGGACGACTGAACCCTGGCGGGATCAGCTATGATCTCGCTCCCCCGCGCGATGGCGATTTTGGTGGCCGATAGTGTTTCCGCTTCTCCGTTTCCCATAGCTGGACCGGCCACGGTTCAGACTCTCCTTCCCTGCCCTGCCGGCCGACTGAACCCTGGCGGGATCAGCTACGATTTCGCCCGCCTGCGCGATGGTAATTTTGGTGGCCGATAGTGTTTCCGCTTCTCCGTTTCCCGTAGCTGGACCGGCCACGGTTCAGGCTTCCCCTGCCCTGCCGGCCGACTGAACCCTGGCGGGATCAGCTACGGTCTCACTCCCCCGCGCGATGGCGATTTTGATGTCCGGCAGCGTTTTCGCTTCTTCTTTTTTACTTCCCTTGCTGCGAAAGGGGAGTCTTTGTTGAACGATACCACTGGGGTGTACCGAACCAGTCGTGCATTTCTTTTTCGAACGGTGCCACGACTTCCCGGGGTTCTGGAAACACACCTTGGTCCTGCGTTTCGATCATCCAAACGGACAACGCCGCGCGCATTCGGATCATCGCTGCTTGGTGTTCCGGATTCTCCGACTTCGCCAGATTGTTGATCTCATGCGGATCGCTTTCAGTATCAAACAGTTGCTCTTCCGGGACCGTCGGCGACATCAACGCGGCGGTTGGACCGGACAACTTGCCTTCCGCCATCAACTGACGCATCAGTGGCTTGATCGGAAAACACTTTTCCTTGTAACGATTCAGTGATGTGAAGTGCCGATCCGGGAAGTAGTTTCGCAGATAGTGATACTTCTTGCCACGAACGCTTCGAATCCGGTTGACTGTCTCGTCAATTCGGTCTCGCGCCGAAAACGCGTATTGCCGCTCCGGCCCAAGTTGATTGCCCAGGAAAATTCGTCCCTGCATCCCGAGTGGTCGATCGATTCCAGCGAACCCGAGAGTGGTGGGAGTGATGTCGATCAAACTGACCACCTGATCGCTGACGGAGCCGGCGGTGTAATTGGCCGGGGCGGGGAAGTTTTTTGGCCAATGAATGATCATCGGAACATGCAATCCCGTGTCATAGCACCAGTGAATGCCGCGTGGCTCAATTCGACCGTTGTCACCAAAAAACATGATGATGGTGTCATCCGCCAGACCTTCACTTTCCAATTGTGCCAGAACGCGGCCAATCGTCTTGTCCATCCCCGAAATCGAGTTCAGGTAGCGCGCCCATTCCTGTTTGACCAATGGGTGATCGGGATAATAGGGCGGCGGGGAGACGTTGTCGGCTGTCGCGATCTGCTCATGTTTGTTTTCCCCTTTCCACTCCACACGGGGCTGCTGCCAGGTTTGCCGATCGTAGATGTCATACTCTGCTTCCAACGTATTGATTTGCGCAAAGAACGGCTGGTTGCCTTGCAGGTCCTCCCACTTGTTGGTGTCGTATAACTTGCCTTCTTCCACGAAGTTCAAGTCTAGCTTTCCGGATCCGATCTGTTCTTGCCCCATCGTGGCGATGTTGCCGGTGAAATAGCCGACGTCTTTCAGACGATGAGTGATCGGTCGCACACCCTCGGGAAGCCGGTACCCATCGGTTCGATGCGAACGCATGTTATGTGTGTCAGTGGTTGTCTGATACATGCCGACAAAGAACGCGCTACGACTGGGGGCACAGACCGGCGAGGTCGAAAAGACGTGGGTGTATCGCACGCCATTTGCCGCCAGCCCATCGAGCGCAGGCGTTTTGACGTTTTGTGCACCATAGCACCCCAAGTCGAGCTTTAAATTTTCACCGACGATCCATAGGATGTTCGGTTTCTTCTCACTCTCGGCCGGATTCGCGTAGCCAGCCGATGCGAGCAGCATGCCGCAGAAAATCAGCCAGGAGAGCGAGCGGAGATTTCGTTTCAACATGGTTTCTCTGGTAGATAAATGATTGCTATTCGAAGTCCACCTTCTCGCTGATTGACGCCTGAGTGGCTTGTCGGCGTCAGTCTGCGGCTCGTTTCAAGGCTGACAGATTGCTGCGTGATTGATTGCGATAGAAATAGGGTGCACGTATCAGCCCTGTCGGCGGGCGGTTGTCTGCGGGCACACGCCAAATTTCTTGCTGATGGTAGGACATCCAGATTTCGCGCGTCGTGAACCGGCCGATCGAATAAGTCCACTGCAACTGGTCCTCGATTCGTCGGGCTTCGATCAATAACAGTGCCTCGGGGTCGGTTCCGGCGGATGAAACAAAGGCAAACAGTGCACTCTCGATCACGTCCCCGGTGTCGGTCGATTGACGTGCGATGGGCTGGGGAAGCAAGCGGAGTTGGTTCTCGACGTTCGAGTCGGTGACCTGCATGCCAAGCGAAAACGATCTCGCCAAACCGCGCATCTGAACCAAACGACGCGGCGCCGAGTTGGCCGGTGTGGGAGCGTCTTCGATGAGTTTGATCGGCGGGACATTGGTTGGAATTTGCCAAGTCTGTGAATCGCCCAACGCGACGTCATGGATGGGTTGATCGGCGAACGAATGGAACTCTTGGAAAAACTGAATGTCGCCGGTTTCCTGCAACTGCGATCCCAGACAGCCGACCAGTTGAATACGGCCTTGGGCAGTGTAAACAAAGAGATCACCCGACCATCCACCGAGACTGTTCCAAGATAAAATCGGCTTCTCTTGGACACTGATTTTGGTATCGGAATCGGCGAGTAGGAATTCCAATTCAGCCGCGTGCCCCCGGTAGGCATCGCGTAGCAGTTGCATCCCCGGCGCACCGTCGGTTGCCGCGCGATCGCTCTGAGCGCAGAGTTGCGTGGGGAGTGAGAAGTGAATGCCGACGATGAGTGTCGAGCAGATTGCGAATGAGCGGGCAAAGCATTTCATGGCACTGGCCGATGCGCGTTTGGAAGTTGCGTTGTTGCAAGCCTCGGAGGGCGATACACGAAGTGCCGGCGGCGTGAGTCGCCGGAAGGCGGGAGATTTTTTTCCCAGCCCAGAGGGCGGCACATGGTCTCACGCAGCGCTGCATCATTGTGTCGCCCGCTGGGCTATGGGGGACTCATTCCTTCTTGATCCGGCGACTTACGCCGCCGGCAGTCCTTGTGCCGCCCGCTGGGCTTTAGAAAGCATAACTTCAAAACGCGTCAGCGAGGGATCACTGCCAGCGGTTTCACTGGGGATCTCTAGGTCTCGCCGAATCGAATGCACTGTCAACGAAAACGAATTGGCGTTCGCAGCGGCCCGAGTCGCTATTCGGCCGCGTCGGGGTTTTCGATTGGTTCGACGTCGACGCTGACTTTCAGTGTGTTGGTGCCGCCGCCGAGCACGACGCCGCGCATTGGGCTGACGTCATTGTAGTCGCGGCCCACACAGACCGGGATGTGGTCCATCGCGACCAAGCAGGCGTTGGTCGGGTCCAGGCCCAGCCAACCTAATTCCACACCCGCGTACACGTCCAACCAGGCGTGAGACTCATCGGCGCCGATCAGACGTTCTTTGCCCGGCGGGGGGACGGTTCGCAAGTAGCCGCTGACGTAACGCGCCGCCAGCCCGAGTGATCGCAGGCAGGCGATTTGGACATGAGCAAAATCCTGGCACACGCCGGCGCGCAAGCGGAACGCTTCTTCGGTCGTTGTGTTGACGTTGGTCGCAGTGCTGTCGTACTTGAATTGCTGGTTGACCCGGCGGGTCAAATCCAATGCGGCTTCGACGATGGGGCGGCCCGGTGAGAACGACGGCAACGCGAAATCGGCATACGCTTGGCTGGGTGTGATTCGCGGTGACAGAAAACGGTGTTCGGCGCAGCGCGGTGGTAACACGCTGGTGTCGTTGATCGCCAGCAGCGTCTCCCAGGGTGCCGACATGGTGTTTGCCGTGACCGTCGGCCGCAATACGCTGACGTGACTATCGGCCTCGACCGTCAGCGACTGATGGATCGCTTCGATGGAGAACGTCACCACACGATTGCCGTAGTAGTCAAAGTGTTCGTCTTTGCTGGTCGGTTCCGGCGTGATGGTCAATTCGGAACGCTGGCAGGCCACGTTGGCTGTGGAGACCGGTTGCATGCGGACTTGGTTTTGGCACACCGCAACGTTGTTGCTGTACCGATACTCTGTCTTATGACGAATCCGATAATGCGTCACCGCGGCGGAGTCACCGTTGTTCGCAGCGCTGCCTGCTGTCGTGCCACCCGTACCGTTCATCGTCCCGTGCCCGTTAGCAACTGTTTGGATTCGGTATGGATCAAGTACCGCGCATTGATGGCTTCACCGAGCACCGGTAGGTCGTCGGCAAGTTTCGTGAGCAGGGTCTTGAGAGTTTCCAACGTGCCATCGGCACTGGTCTCACTCAATTTCATTGGATCAGCAGTGGTGATCCGATACTGCAGGTCCAGCACGATTCGCTGGATCGCGTCCAACCCCACAGGGCCTTCCACCGATGGCAGCTTGTCCATCAACGCGGCGACTCGATCAAGTTGGAACCGCAGCGAACGAGGGTTGGTTTCATCGGTGACAATCAAATCGATCACCGGCGCCAGTCGCACCAGATTCATGTATCGCGAGCGATAGGTCATCCGGCTATCGGTTGTTTCCAGCACCGCATCGCAGATGGATTTTCCCTCGTCGGTCGGGGGACAGAGCATCGTGATCAACAACTCGCAGGTGTGTTCGGCGCGTTCGAGCCGTCGTCCGAGTTCCAGGAATTGCCAGGCATGGGTGCGGACGAAGCTTTCGCTGGTCACACCGGCCAGCGCCAGTAAATCCACGATCAGAATGCCGACCCGTTCGATGGCTTCACCGATTCCGATTTCCGATTGACCGGAGCGTGTGGTGGACGTCACTGGACGCGTCAGTTCGCGTGAGGCGCGCTGCAGGATGCGGAAGGCGTCGACGGACAATCGGTCGCGGACGGCGGTGGCGTTGTGCATCACCGATTCCATCGTGCGGATCAAGCCGCGCGGCTGATCCGGGTCCATCACCGATGCCGGTAGCGTCTGTTCGACATGCGGCAGGTTGACGACAAATGAGTCGACGGCGAATCCCGGTTCGATTTGGCCCATCGATGCCAGCGTGTAGACCAGTCGTCGCACTTCGACCAGTGAATCCCATTTTTCTTCGCCCGCGATCCTGGCCAGCGTGGTTCGCAATACCCGCGCAATCGCCTCGCCGCGTTCGGCGTAGCGCCCCAGCCAATACAGATGCTCGGCGACACGACTGGGCAGTTCATCACCGCCGCGGCGCAGCCGGATCACGGTGGTTGAATCCGGAAGCAGGCTCGTGGATTGATCGACCGGCGACTCGCTGGTGACCCAACAATCTTGTGTCATCTGGCCACAGACCGGTGAACGCGACAATTCCAGTTCGTCGTTGCCCACTCGAGCCAACGCGCCGGGCATCACGTGAACGGCATCCGGGGTTAACAATTGGAACGTCCGCAATGCCGCCTTTTGCGATTTGACTTGTCCATCGATCCAGACCGGGGTTTGGCTGAATCGAAGCTGTTCCTGAGCGATGAACTTTTCCGGGTGCGCGGTCAGTCGTTGCACAAACGATTCGCGATCGGCCGCGGACAATTGCGATACCATCACCGGGGCTTCGCTGGTCACCGCCATCGCGCCGCGAAAGATCAACTGATCCAGGTGATCCATCACATAGCTGCGGTGCCGGGGATCACCACACCAATAGGTCTTGGCCGATGCCAATTGCAACGGGCCGCCAAAGAAGAATTGCTGGGCCGCATCCAGGTATGGCAACAAGCCGGGTGTTTCGACCAATCCACTGCCGATGGTGTTGACGACCGCGACGCTGCGTCGGCGAATGCAGCGCAGCAGTCCGGTCACGCCTTCCTGCGATCGGGAGTCCAGTTCTAGCGGGTCACAGTTGCGATCAGAGATGTGTCGCCACAGCACTTGGATCGGTTGCAATCCACCCAGCGTTTTCAAATTCAATCCGCCGCCGCGAACCGCCAGGTCACTGCCTTGAACCAGCGTGATTCCCAGATAGCGTGCCAGGTAGGTGTCTTCGAATTCGCGGTAGCTGCCGCTAGGCGGTGTCAGCAGCGCGACGCGTGGATTTTCACGATGGCTGGGGGCCAGTGATTGCAGGTGTTCTTGCAGCGATTCGAAAAACGAAGCCAGTCGCAACGTGTTGCTGCTGCGGATCAAACTGGGCATCGCGCGACTGGTCACGACGCGGTTTTCCAGCAAGTAACCCAGCCCACTGGGGGCGCGCGTTCGGTCGCCTGTGACGCGCCATTGACCGTCGGAGGCTCGCACCACATCGGCGGCAGTGATGTGCAGTTTCTGTTGCGATTTTTCCAAGCCGTGGTAGGCGCGATAGAAGTACGGGTTGGTCCACAGCAACTCACCCGGCACCACGCCTTCGCGGATCAACCGCTGAGGACCCAGCAGGTCCGCCAGCACCTCGGCCAACAACAGGGTTCGCTCGGTCAACCCGTCGTGCAACGTTTGCCATTCACTCGATCCGATCACAAACGGGATCGCCGACAATTTCCAGGGTCGATCCGGTGCCCCGACTTTTTCATCGGCGTGAAACGTGACTCCGTTTTCGCGGATGAATTGTTCGATCGAATCGGATCGTTGCCGCATCACATCGACGCCCAACGATTCAATCTGGTCGGTCAACGACGACCAATGGGGGCGCACGCAACCATCGGCCGATCGCCGTTCATGGAAATCCAGCGGATCGAGTCTGTCGTCGTTAAACACCGAACTGGTTTGGAGCGTCGTGTTCAATCGTTGAATCTGTCTTGCTTGCTAACGAAAAGGAAACTTGTTATCGGTTCGCATGATAGCCGGCCAATAGCCGTAGCATAGGATCGGCTCAGATCGATGGTAGTCTGTCGGGAATGAACCGATTGGGATGCCCCCCGTAGCTGGGCCCGCCAGGGTTCAGTCGGTCTGAACCCTGGCGGGATCAGCTACGGGGGGAGACGGGGTCTGAACCCTGGCGGGATCAGCTACGGGGGGAGACGGGGTCTGAACCCTGGCGGGATCAGCTACGGGGAGAGACGGGGGTCTGAACCCTGGCGGGATCAGCTACGGGGGGAGACGGTGGTCTGAACCCTGGCGGGATCAGCTACGGGGAGAGACGGGGTCTGAACCCTGGCGGGATCAGCTACGGGGGGAGACGGGGGTCTGAACCCTGGCGGGATCAGCTACGGGCGGAGACGGGGGTCTGAACCCTGGCGGGATCAGCTACGGGGGGAGTGCGGCTGGTTCGTGTTGCGAGGATTTTAAAGGCGTGCAACGGACACGATTCGTTTGTGCCCGGCCAGGTCTTTGATAAACCGCAGCTCGCCGAGTTCATCGAATTCACCCACCAGTTCCGCCACTGCGTCGGCGATCATCGGACTGAGTTCGATGATCAACCGCCCGCCGGGATTCAATCGGGAACAGGATTCGGCCAGTAAACGCTGGATGATTTCAGTGCCTTTGGGGCCCGAAACCAGCGCTGATTTGGGTTCGTGTTGGCGAACGGTTGGTTCCAGTTCGGCAAACTCGCTTTCGCTGACGTAAGGCGGATTGCTGCAGATGATGTCAAACGTTTCTTGGGGATCCAGTGACGCCATCAAGTCACCGTGCAAGAACCGAATGCGATCGGCGACCGAGTGTGTTTCGGCATTCCATTGCGCGATCTCTAGCGCCGGTTGGCTGATGTCGATGGCGGTGATTTCGGCGGCCGGTTGATGGACGGCAAAGGAGATCGCAATCGCGCCGGTTCCGGTGCCGACGTCGACCATTCGCAGCGGGTGGTCCAGATCGGTCATTGCTTTGGCGCAGTCGAGCGCTTCGATCACCAGGTGTTCGGTTTCTGGACGTGGGATCAAGGTGTGTTCGTTGACACGAAACCGCAGCGAATAGAATTCTTTAAAGCCGACCAGTTGGGCCACCGGCGTGCCCTCGCCGCGGCGCCGCACCAGTTCGCGAAAGGCCGCGCGCTGTTCTTCGCTGGGTTCCTGCTCGAACGCGGTGTACAGTTCGATCCGACTACAGGAGCGCGCGTGGGCGAGCAACACTTCGGCATCCAGTCGCGCCGAGTCGCTCCCGCGTTTCTGAAAGAACTCCGTGGTCCATTGCAGCAGGCGCAAGATGGTCCATTGATCGTCGGACATCAAACATTGGGTGGTGTGAGAGGGGGCGGAAAGTCAGCCATTGATCAGTCGATCATGTCGCCGCGCAGTTGGTCGCGGTCATATTCGATCAGGGCTTCGGTGACCGGTAGGACATCACCGGCCAGGATTTGATCCAGTTTGTAGAGCGTCAAATTGATGCGGTGGTCGGTCAGTCGGTTCTGCGGGTAGTTGTAGGTGCGAATGCGTTGGCTGCGGTCGCCGGATCCGATCAGGCCTTTGCGTTGTTCGGCCTGTTTGGCGGCTTCCTCTTCACGTTTCTTTTCATAGATCCGAGCCTTCAGCACCCGCAGTGCTTTGGCCAAATTCTTGTGCTGGCTCTTTTCGTCTTGGCACTGCACGACGATTCCAGTTTCGTGGTGGGTCAACCGGATCGCCGACTCGGTCTTGTTAACGTGCTGGCCGCCTGGCCCGGAGGCACCAAATTTGTCGACGCGATAATCGTCAGCCTTCAGATCGATTTCCAAGTCTTCTGGTTCCGGCATCACCGCGACGGTGGCGGCACTGGTGTGCACTCGGCCTTGGGTTTCCGTTTCGGGGACCCGCTGGACGCGGTGGCCGCCGGATTCATAGGCCAGATCGCGGAACACGTTCTCGCCTTCCATGGTCAGCAGGATTTCTTTGAACCCGCCCATATCCGAGACGCTGCTGTCCATGATCTCGATCTTCCACGATTTGATTTCCGCGTAGCGTCGATACATCTCGAACAGATCGCGGGCAAACAGCGCGGCCTCCTCGCCGCCGGTTCCGGCGCGAATTTCGACGATACAACGTGTGCGATGACTGTCTTCGCCGCCGACGGTCATCGACAGCAGATCTTCCCAGATCACTTCGCGCTGCTTACGCAGATCGGCCATTTCGGCTTCGGCCATCTCCTTTTCCTCATGGTCCTCGGCTTCGGCCGCCATCGTCTTGCAACCGACGATCTCCTTGGACAGTCGTTTGAACTCACGATATTTTCCGGCCAATCGGGCCAGCCCGCCGTGTTCACGTGCCGTGGCGCTCATCCGTGCTCCGTCACCCACTACTTCGGGGTCGGACATGTCACGTTCGAGTTGTTCGAACCGGTTGAGTTTTTCTTCCAGCAGGTCGCGGATGCTGCTCATGGCTGACAGGGAGGCTTAAAAAGAGGGTGAGTCAGGGACAAGAAAAAACCGCATGGTCCGGCAGAAGGGCTCGGACCATGCGGCAGTGCGTAGCCTGTCGTCGATTCTCTGCGTGACTGCCAAGCGGCCGATGCCGGCCAAGCGGTGTGCGAGAGATCGATCGGCAAAGATCGAATCGCTATTTTTTCTTGCTTTTCGACTTCAAGCTGCCGTACGTACCGGCGGCAAATTTCTTTTGGAACTTGTCGATTCGACCGGCGGTGTCAACAAATTTCAGCTTGCCGGTGTAAAACGGGTGGCAGGCGTTGCAGATATCGACCTTCATTTCGCCGCCACGCACGGTGCGGGTGTCGAAGGAATTGCCACAACCGCATTTGACGCTGGTGGCTTCGTACTTGGGGTGGATGCCTTCTTTCATGGCACGTTCTCGTTGTTTTCTAAGGGTGCAAGCGGGGCTGGCTGGTGTACAGGTCCGCGAAGCCCCACAGAATAGGCAATGCAGCACCGATTCGGCAAGGGCTGTCTGATCAATTGCCAATGCCCCTCGGTTGGCTGTTGGTGTGGAGGATTTATCCGACCGGGTTTGGGGCTCGGGCAGAATCGTGCAGAGTCGGATAAATCCTCCACACCAGCGGGGGTGGACTATCGCATCGAGGAGGCTACCGAATCGATGATGGCGTCTAAGTCTTTTGTTGCGGCGTAGTTGATGGTGTTGGCGATGCGTGTCAGATCGGGCACCCGCCGGCGAATGTCTTCAAAGGTTTCGTCGTAGGCGTCCGAGTACGATTGGAAATCGATTTTGACGTTGGGGTTCACACGGTCGATCACCCGCTGGGCCAGTTGCAGGATCGAGACCGGCGTGTCGCTGCCGATGTTGTAGACGCGGCCGTGGGCGGCCGGCGTGTCGACCAAGCGAACCACGGCGCCGACCACGTCGTCGACATGAGCAAAGCAGCGGATCTGCTCGCCATCGTCGTGTACCACCAGGTTTTCTCCGTTTAACGCCGCGCTGACAAACCGCGGCAGCACCATTCCATAGGCTCCGGTCTGCCGCGGTCCGACGACGTTAAAGAACCGGCCGACGACGACCGGCAACTGTTTCTCCTTGTAAAACGCCAACGCCAGGAACTCGTCGATCGCCTTGGACACGCCGTAGCTCCAACGCGGTTTGGTGGTCGCCCCGAACACCAAGTCGTCTTCTTCGGACCAGACCGGTTTGGGGTTTTTGCCGTAGACCTCGCTGGTACTGGCGATGAAACAAGGCACCTGTTTGCCGCGTCGGGCACGTTCGCCCAACCGGTCCAAGATCAATTGCGTCGGGTAAACGTTCCGCTCGATGGTCTGGATGGGTTGTTTGGCAATCAACGCGACACCGACCGCTGCGGCCAGGTGGTAAACCACATCGGCGCGGCCGACGGCCTCGGCCACCAAGCGATCGTCTTCCACCGTGCCTTCGATGTAGTCCAGGTTCTCGTGATCGATGAACGATTCCAGGTTGGAAGCCTGGCCGGTCGACAAATCGTCGACGATCAGGACCTTTTCACCGCGGTTGAGCAAGTGTTGGGCAAGGTGGGACCCGATAAACCCGGCGCCGCCGGTGATCAAATTGGTTGGCTGGTTGGAACTGCTTGGCATCGGGGCAAAAAATCGGTTGACGGTGGGGTGAGGCGGCCGGAAGCGGGGTGCAAATCGCAAAGGTGTCTCTGCCGGCACAGGATGCAAGCTTACCCATACGTCGTGAGGGAAGCGATCGGTTCACTCGGTGGTGCTACCGACGCAATAAACGCCAAAAACCCGTGAAATGATGGTGTTGAATCGTCCCAAGTGGACTTTCGGTGCGACTTTGTGGACTGGGTAATCCGGGCGGCGAACTATCGACTGCTAGCGGACACCGTTAAACTGTGGCTGACGTTTTCTTTGCCCTTCGGTTTCATCCTGCCCCAATCGTCGCCGTGCCTGCTGCTGGATCGATTCGATTTGTTGCTACCGCGATGCTCCTTGCCGGGTGCGTCGTTTCATTGACCGTGTCGCCAAACCAAAGGGTTGCCGCAGCGGAGTCGACGGAAGAGTCGATTGCGTTGTATGCCGACGCGGCCAATTTTCAAACCAGTGGTGCGCTCGGACTTGCCATCGAAAGTTGGAACAAGTTCTTGCAGACCTACCCCGACGACGATCTGGCTTCGAAAGCAGCGCACTATTTGGGTGTCTGCTACATGCAGCAAGAAAAACCGGACTACGTCGCTGCGGCCAAAGCGTTTTCCGTCGCGCTGACGGACAAAGAATACGAGTTGCGAGAGGAGAGTTTGGCAAACCAGGGTTGGTGCTATTACGCCTCGGCCGGCGATGGTCCCCAGCGTGATGCAGAGAAGCTCAAACAAACCATTGCGACGTTTGATTTGTTGCGCAAGGAGAATCCCAAGAGCGACTATATCGATCGCGCTTACTTCTACAGCGGCGAAGCGGCGTATGGTTTGGGACGGCGTGAGGAAGCGGTCGATCTGTACGATCGTTTTCTGGCACTGCCGGCGGCCAAGGATTCGCCGCTGCGATGTGACGCTCTGTACGCCCGCGGAATCGCTCAGGAAGAACTGAAGCAGTCCGATAAAGCGGTGGCGTCGTTTAAGCAACTGTTGAGTGATTGTCCCGATGGCCAGCTGGCGGTCGATGTGCAACTGCGATTGGGCGATCTGATGATCATGCAGCGTCAGTTCCCCGCAGCGGTGGAGGCGTTCGAAAAAGCGATCGCATCGTCCAAGCAGGACGCCGATAAAAGTTACGCGATCTTTCGCCAGGCCTACGCTTTGGTGCAAGACGAAAAACCCGCCCAGGCCGGAGCGCTCTACGACCGCCTGCAAAACGAGTTTCCGGATTCACCCTATGCTGCCAACGCGACCTTGGCATCGGGGCAAAGCTTTTATCGTGGCGGTCAAACGGAGCAGGCGGCTGAGCGGTTTGAAAAAGTGTTGACACAGAACAACGCTGCCGCCGCGACGGAAGCCGCACACTGGTTGGCACGGATCCGACTGGCCGCTCAAGACGCGCCGGGAGCCATCTCGGTCGCCCGTCAGCAAATCAAATCCGGCGCGGAAGGCGATTTCGCAGTGGACCTGCGAGTTGATTTGGCCGAAGCATTGGCGATGAATCCCGACACGACCGGCGAATCAATCCAAATCGCCGAGCAGGTCTTTCGCGATGCACCGGATGACCCACTGGCGCCACGCGCGCTTTACAACGCCGCGTTCTCGGCGCTGCAGTTGAACCAATTCGACCAAGCCAATGGTTTGGCGTCGGAGTTCCTGGCTGCCTTTCCCAATGACGCGCTGGCTGCGGATGTGCGTTTCATCATCGCCGAAAGCGATTTGTTGATGGGCAAGACCGATCTGGCCATCAAGCACTACAAACAATTGCTCGAGCAAGCGCCGGCGGACAACTTGCAGCGGCCCCTGTGGGTGTTGCGGACCGCCGTCGCGATGAATTCCGGCAAAGCGTTTGCTGACACGATCAAGTTGTTGCGATCCGAACAAGCCGGTTTCAAGCTGCCGGCGCAACAGGCCGAAGCCGAATTTCTGATTGGGCAGGCACAGTTGTTGTCCGCCCAACCCGCCGACGCGGCCAAGGCATTTGCCGCTGCCGCCAAGGCTGACCCGCAGTGGTCGCGAGCCGGCGAATCGCTGTTGTTGCAAGGCACCGCGTTGCTGTCGGCGGGTGATTCCGCGCAAGCCAAACAGACTTGGTCGCAATTGGTCGAACGCGAATCGGATTCGGCGATGGCGGACCAAGCTCGCTACAAATTGGCGCAACTGGCCAGTAACAGTGGCGATCACCCGGCGGCGATCAAGTTATACGACCAGATCATTGCCGCGGATCGGGACACCGGCTTGATTCCCTATGCGATTTACGGGCTCGGATGGTCTCAGATGCAGCAAGGCGATCATCAACAGGCGGTGGAAACACTCGGCAAGATCGTGACGGATTTGCCAAACCATCCGTTGACCGATGACGCGCTGTTGGCACGTGGGATTTCCAATCGCAGTGTCGGTGATCTGGATGCGGCAAAATCGGATCTAACGAAGTATCTGGAGCTCAAGCCGACCGGCAACAACCTGGGGCATGCATTGTACGAGCTGGCTTTGGTCGATCAGAAACAGGACCGGCATGACCAGGTCGTCGCGCGATTAAACGAATTGGTTCAGAAAGTCCCCGACTACCCGGCGATGGACAAAGTCCTGTACGAATTGGGGTGGTCGCTACGAGAGTCCGGGGATGACCCGAAAGCCGCTGAACAGTTCGTCAAATTGCTAAAGCAGTTTCCTGACACGCCGTTGGCAGCCGAGGCGGCCTACTTTGTGGGGCAACAAGAATACAGTGCCGGTGAGTGGGCGGAGGCGGCCGATCACTTTCGTATCGCTGCGGATCAAACCACCGATGACGCCATGGGTGAAAAGGCGCTTTATCGATTGGGATGGTCGCTTTACAAGGATGGCAAACTGGACCAAGCCAAACAGGCGTTCGAGCAACAAGCGAGCAAACATCCCAGCGGAAAACTGGCGATTGATGCGGTGATGATGGCCGGTGAATGCTTGTTCAAAAAGGGCCAATACGAACCCGCATTGGCAGCCTATGTGGCCGGTCGTGAAAAAATTCAACTCGCCGATGACAATGCGGACACCGTCCGCGACCCTGCCGAACGCCAGGTCCGTGAATTGATTCTGCTGCACGGCGGCCAGTCGGCGGCCCAATTGAAACAGTGGGACGACGCGATCGGTTGGTACGATGAATTGAAACAACGTTTTCCGGCCACGGCCTATTTGCCACAGGTCTTTTACGAAACCGGGTTCGCCTACCAGCAAAAAAATGATCTGCCCCAGGCACTGAAATACTTTGGCCAAGTCGCCGAGCAATACCGCCGCAGCGAAGTCGGTGCGCGAGCCCGGTTCATGATGGGCGAGATTCATTTTGGCGAAAAACAATTCGACCAAGCGATCCCTGAATTCCAACGTGTGATGTACGGCTTTGGCGGAGAACAGGCGGCGGACGAGATCAAGAATTGGCAAGCCAAAAGCGGGTTCGAAGCCGGGCGTTGCAGTGAGCTACTGATGCAATCGGCACGCACGCCTGAAGCCAAAAGCAGTGCTCTGAAATTTGCAACGCAGTTCTACCAGTACGTGGTTGGAAAACACCCGGGGCATGACCTGGCCAAGAAATCCGCCGAGCGTCTGGAGGCGCTGCAACGATCGTGAATTCGACAGACATCCATATCGATCTTCGCCGGTCCAGTGGGCGACAACGCGTTCTTTCTGTGGGGTGGTTGTTCGTCGTTGTGATGGCGGCTTGCCTGTGTGGGGCCGACGCGTCAGCCCAACAGGAGAACGAACCGCCGATCAATGCCGCCGACATTCAAGCGGTGATGAATGCCGAGCAAGCCGAGACCGCGCCGCCGGTTGTCGAACCGTCCGGGATCGACATGCTGTCGCTGATCCTAAGCGGCGGGCGGTTCATGATTCCGATCGGTTTGATGAGTCTGTTGGTGGTGGCGCTGGCGGTCGAACGGTTTCTGAGTCTGCGGCGGGGGAAAATTCTGCCGCGCCGGTTGGTGCGTGAGCTGCGAGACAGTGCGGATCCGATCGACTCATTCGACCCACCAAAATGCTACCAGGCTTGCTTGGAAAACCCTTCGCCGACGGCCAGCGTGGTCGGCGCGATGTTGATGCGGACCGGTCAGCCGTTGGCGGAAATCGAGCGCACCGCCAGTGAAACGATCGGCCGCGAGGCGGATCGCTATGCAGCGCCCATCCGCTGGTTGGGTCTGGCCGCCGCAGCAACGCCCTTGATGGGGTTATTGGGCACTGTCTGGGGAATGATCGTGGCGTTCCACGAATCGACCTCGCTGTCGGCCGACCGGTCTCGCAGTGAGCAGCTTTCCGAAGGCATTTACACCGCACTGGTCACCACATTGGCCGGCTTGGTCGTCGCCATTCCCGCAGCCATTCTGGCTCAGTACCTGGAGAACCGAGTCGCCAAACTGTTTCATGATCTGGAACAGTTGGCGTTCGATTTGGCGCCGGGACTGGCACGCTTTAGCGGACGCCGCCGGTTGGATGGTTCCGGTGAATTGGTGCCCATGGATTCCATCGATGGGGTCTCCAGCGGTGCCGTTCCGCCGCCCGTCCCACCCCCGCATGCCGACGGTGTGCAGCGGGCATCGGGCGAACCTGTCAAAGCGAGCTGAGCGATGGCCGTCCAGATCAAACGCTCCAGCGTCGCCGGAACCCTCAGTCTGACACCGCTCATTGACGTGGTGTTTTTGTTGTTGATCTTTTTCTTGGTCACCAGTGAATTCGAAGACGAAGAGCGCCGGCTTGATATTGTGCTGCCGACGGCGACCAGTGCCGTGCCGATGGTCGGCAAACCGCGTGAGATCGTGATCGACATTGATTCCTCCGGCCAGTTGTTTCTGCGCGGTCAGAAAACATCGTTGGAGGATCTGGAAAAATTGTTGAAGGCCAGTGTGGCCAGCAACCCCACCAACCAGTCGGCCGTGATCCGCGCCGACCGCGAGGCATCGTTTCAACCGGTCGTCAGCGTGATGGATGTCTGCAATCGAACGGGCATCAGCGATTACTCCGTGACCACACAGGAAGGCCCTGGCGAAGCCGCAGTCGAGTGAATCGATCCGTGAAATCCAACTCCAACCACCGTGTTGACAACCAACCGGCCGATTCAGGGCGGATGTGGCCGCTGGATGTGTCGGCCGTTGCGCTCGGTGGGTTGGTGTTGTTTTTGATCGTCACCCAGTTTCGTTTTGACGATCCACGATTGCTGTACAACGCCAAGACATACCTGATCGCGGTGCCCTGTGTCTCGTTGGCGCTCGCCCTGGTGCTGCGGCGTTTGACATCGCAGTACTTTCGCAAATCGATTCAGTTGGGATTCCTGTTCAGTGTCTCGCTGCACCTGTTGTTGTTGATCTTTGCAATCCACTATGTGGTGTTTTCGGCCTATCAGCCCCTGGTTTCCAAAGGGGAAAAACGGGAGCGGACGCCGATCCGCAAAACCGTTCCCGAACATCTGTTTCAGGCACCCAAGGAATCCAAAGAGTCACCGGATTGGTCGAAACCGGTCGAGGCAGAAACCAAGTCGCGGGTGATTCCCAAAGAACAGCGGCAACTGCCGCCGGTCGAACGCTCACAGGCTCGATTGGAGGTTCCCAAGCCGAAGCAGCCGGAAACGCAGCCGATGCAAAAGTATTTGATGGAGCGTCAGCAGCCTAGCGCGGCCCAGCCCATGCCGGCCGACGCGCCGGGAAAATTGGCACGTCGGGTCACCCCAAAAACGGCGCCCAAACCCCAGTCGGCCGCGATCGAAGTGCCCTCCCCTGCCCTGCAGATGACCGAGCCAGCAAAGGCCGCGCCGAGTGAACGCAAGCTGGCGGATGCTTCGTCACCGAGTGCTTCGCGTCAGGCGCCCAGTCGGTTGGATCGCGTTGCGGTCGGTCCTCAAGCAACGAATTCTATCCAGCCCCGAGCGCTCACACCCACCGCGGCTTCGCAAAGCCCAACCGAAGCGTTGCCGACGATCGGTGATGCGGGTTTGGCACAGGCACGCCGCTCGCGCAATGTTGCTCGCCCGGCAGCCGTCGCCGGCGCAGCACCGGCGCCGGTCACGGTGTCCGTGGCGCGGCAATCCGCCGACGCGTCGATGATGTTGTCGCCGGTCGAGATGCCGACGCAGCGAAGTGGTGAAACCACCGGCGCGCAAATGACCACCGGCCAAGCCCCTAGTTTCATGGCCGACCAGACACAGCCCGAACCGACCGGTGGCTCGGCGATCGCGCGCAACACCCTGTCGGCAGCGGCGGGCGCACCCGATGTCGATGCCGGGCCGGCCGCGCGGGCACCGGGACGTTCACGACGCATCAATGTGGCCCAGGGCGCCGCACCGATCGGTTCGATCAACCCAGCCGAATCGATCCCCGCAAGTTCGGCCGGTACGCAAGGGTCGGGGACGTTCCAGGCGATGGAAGATCGGCTTGGTGCGTCGGAATCGTTAGCGGATCGGCGGGACGATGACGGCGGTTCGGTCACGCCGGATTTAGCGGCCGGTGGCGCGCCCGGTTTGGAACTGGATTTGTTGGCGGATCGAGGGCCGGTCGGCATCAGTCAGGTGCCGGCACCCGCCGCCGGTTTGACCCCCAGCGACATGCAACCCGAAATCGCCGCGATGGAATTGCCACGCCAGGCCAGACCACGCCGCCAAATCGGTGGGCCGGCGACACCGGCGGGGACCAAAATCGCGGCGGTCGAATCATTTTCGCGACGGGTGATGCGGACCAGTGGTGGAAACGCGTCGAGCGCGCCGGGATTGGGCGGCCCGGCAACCGAAGAAGCCATCGAACGTGGATTGGCGTTTCTGGCCAGTGTGCAAAACGACGACGGTAGCTGGTCGCTGCAAGGACACGGCGATGCGGTGTTGCTGCGCAGTGACACCGCCGCCACCGGGTTGTGTCTGTTGGCATTCCAGGGCGCCGGCTACACCCACACCCAACATCAATACGCGCAAACGGTCAGCAAAGGGTTGAAATTTCTGATCGACAATCAACGCACCAGTGGCAACCTGTATCGCAGTGAAAACGAGATCAGTGACCGCAATGTGATGTTTTATTCGCACGGCATCGCCGCGCTGGCAATGTGCGAAGCCTATGGGATGACGCAGGATCGCGAGCTTCGCCAATCCGCCCAGGAAGCTCTGAACTATGTGATGGCCACGCAACATCGAGAGCGTGGCGGTTGGCGCTACTCGCCACAGGTCAGCAGTGATACCAGCGTGACCGGATGGATGATGATGGCGCTCAAAAGTGGCGAACTATCCGGTCTGGATGTTTCCCAAGCCAGCTACGATGGAATTGATCATTGGTTGTCGCTGTCCAGCGAAAGCGAAGACCGACTGGATCGCTATCGCTACAACCCCTTTGCACTCGATACGCCTCAGCAGCGTCACGGCCGGGTTCCCACCCCGACGATGACTGCGGTCGGGATGTTGATGCGAATGTACAACGGCTGGCGCCGCGATGAACCGGCAATGCAGTCGGCCGCCGAGTACCTGTTGAAGTATCCGCCACAATTGGGAGATCGCCGACGACCGCGACGCGATGGTTACTATTGGTATTACGCCACCCAATTCATGTTTCACATGGGCGGTGACTATTGGGACCGATGGAATCGTTTTCTGAATCCGCTGTTGTTGGAAACCCAAATCAAAACGGGCCCGGAAGCCGGCTCCTGGGATCCGGAATTACCCGTGCCCGATCGTTGGAGCACTCACGCCGGACGGCTGTATGTGACGACCATGAATCTGTTGAATCTGGAAGTTTATTACCGGCACCTGCCGATCTACGAAGACACCGCCGGCGAGTAGTGCAGGTGGCCTGACGGCCACGGCAGTGGATCTGCCGGCCTCCGGCCTGCGGAGGATTCCTTCGGCCTGTGGAGGATTGCGATGTCGCGGACGGGGGCGTTTGGATTAGGCCGGAGGCCGAAACATCGTTTGCCGGTTGCGTCAGCAACCGGACTGTTTTGAGCGTGTTGAAGTGAGCCCGCAGGGCGGCACATTTGCTTGTGTCGCCCGCTGGGCTGTTGTTGGGAAGAGTTGGTTTTCCGTGGCCTGACGGCCACGGCAGTGGATCTGTCGGCCTCCGGCCTGCGGAGGATTGGTCCGGTCTGTGGAGGATTAGTCCGGTCTGCGGAGGATTGCGATGTCGCGGACGGGGGCGTTTGGACTAGGCCGGAGGCCGAAATATCGTTTGCCGGTTGCGTCAGCAACCGGATTGTTTTGAGCGTGTTGAAGTGAGCCCGCAGGGCGGCACGTTTGCTTGTGTCGCCCGCTGGGCTGTTGTTGGAAAGAGTTGGTTTTCCGTGGCCTGACGGCCACGGCAGTGGATCTGTCGGCCTCCGGCCTGCGGAGGATTAGTCCGGCCTGTGGAGGATTGCGTACAACCTGAAAACAATTGCCCCCCGCTTTGGCGGCTGACAATGCGGTTGTGTTAAAAAATGCGGATCCGGTAAAGATAGCGGGAGAGGAAGGTCGATGGGGTGACAGGGATTATGCTGTCCCCGAATTTTGATTCTTTGATGCCGCACGGCAAGGACGCTGACGCGTGAGCAAGTTAGATCCGCAAAACGCTGGCAAACTCGATTCTGACACTGCCGATTCGTTTGCCGCAGGCCAGAATTCGCTTGCTGGCAAAAAAACGACGTCCGCTAGCAAATCGCGAGGGACTGGCACGTCTCCTTCGCCGCTGTCAAGCAGCCGGCCGACCGCTACCAAGAGTGGTGGTGGATTGCTGGTCATCATCGGCGGCGTAGCCTTGTCGGCAGGCTTTTATGGCGTTGTTTTTGCAACCCAATGGGCGCCGCTTGAGCGTTATTTCTTAGGGCACCCTGTCGCGGTCGCTGCCACCGTTTTGTTTTGTGTCGCGCTTGCGATTTTGACCGAAAAATTCTTCAGCGTGCGCCGGCAATGGAAGCTGTTGGCTGCGACGGATGAGGACGTGTTGGCGCCCCGTGCTGGTAGTGATTCGCCGTCGGATCAATTTCACAATCAACATGATGCTGGATTTGTCGCTCGCGCCTGGGCAAATGATTTGCTACAGCTACCGCGGGGGCTGAATCGATCGCAAATGGTCGGCCGTCTGCGCGAGGTTTTGACACGTCAGTCGGGCCGTGGAACGACCAAACACTTGGCCGATGACTTGCGTGAATTGTCGGGGCGTGATGCAGACGTCGCGCACGGTTCGTTCACGCTGATCCGAATCATCGTTTGGGCGATTCCGATGTTGGGGTTCTTGGGAACCGTGATCGGAATCACACAAACGCTAGGCGGATTAGATTTTTCCAATGGCAACGCGGCGGTCGACAACTTGAAAAGCGGGCTGTACGTCGCTTTTGACACCACCGCATTGGGTTTGGTGCTATCGATCGTGGCAATCTTTTTACAGTTCCCGGTCGAAAAGAGCGAGCAGGATTTGTTGGCGGCGATTGACCACCGCGCTAGCTATCTGACCGGTTTGTATTTGCCCGGAGACGATGCGGCTGACAATCAGTTCGAATTGCTGGCCAGTTTGTGCGAAGGCGTTCGCGCTGCGGTTGCGGAATCGCTGAGCAACCAGACGGTGTTGTGGCGAGTGACGATTGACGAAGCCCAAGGGTATTGGCAACAGGCGCACAACGTCCAGGCAAAGAGCATTGTGACGGCGGTCGAAGAAACGTTGGTGCCGGCGCTGCGAGACCATGCGGGGCGATTGGAATCGGCGACCGAGCGAAACCAAGCTCAGTTGGCGGGCCAATTCAATCAGTGGCAAACACAATTGTCCGCTTGGCAACAAACGATGATCGAGGGCGCCGATGCGATGACCAAACATCAAGAGACGGTGTTGGACCAAATTGATCAAACCGTGATGGTGGGCGAGCAAGCGCATGCGTTGTTGCAGATGCAGCAGACCTTGAACGCCAACCTAGAAAAATTGGATCAAGCCAATCGTAGCATCGACGCAAACATCGGTGCTGCGGCCGGAAATGGGATGGCGGATGCGATGATCGTGTTAGCCCGAGCGGTCGATGTTTTGACACGTGAGATGGTGGTGGCTAAAACCGCAGCGACTGATAACCAGAGGCGTGCTGCATGAGCGGACGTCGACGCCAGACACTGTCGCCGACTCTGTTTCCGTTCTTAGCCGTGTTGGTCTGTACGCTGGGGACGTTGATTTTGTTGTTGGCCTTGGTGGCTCAGAACACAAACGATGCGGCCGAACAAATCGCCGAACAGGCCGCTGAAAAAGCGTCTGAAATGGAGAACCATTTGACCGTCGGCCAAGTCAAGGAACTGATCGAGGAAGAACAGTTTCGCTTGGACGAATTGGTCTCATTCCGCGATGCACAGACCAGCGATCTAGAAGATCGACGGAATCAACTGGCGCACCTGGACGACCACATGCGGCGAATTCGCGAGCGGTTGCAACAGATCGGCGATGCGATGCAACGCGCGCTATCCGACCAGCCGATGCAAACCGTGTCGGCCGATGAAATCGCAGCGCTGCGACAGCGATTGATCGCTGAACAACGCCAAGTCGAAAAGCTGCGCGACGAAGTCTCGTCGGAACGGCCGCGCATCGTGATCGTGCCACATCAAGGACCCAACGGAACCACACGCCGTCCGATCTATTTGGAATGCACTCGAAAAGGCGTCACGATCTGGCCGGAAGGGGTTGAGATTAGTACCTGGCAATTGGAGCATTCCTCACGCGATGCCAATCCACTAGACGATGCGCTCCGCGCCGCACGGTATCACGCCATGCAGGAATACGGCGACCAAGTGCCACCGTATCCGATGTTGGTGGTTCGGCCCGATGGCGTCGACAGCTACTTTGCCGCTCGCGCCGCCATGTTGGACTGGGATGACCAATTCGGTTACGAACTGGTTCCCGACGAAGTCGCGTTGGCGTATCCCAAACCGGATCCGGAAATGCGCAAGCGGATCGAGTATGCAGTGGCCCAGGCCGCCAAGCGTGTCCAAGCCCAAGCGATCGTGCAACGCAGTTATGGACGCGGGACCGGGCGCCCCGGTTCGGCCCAGACCAGCGGTTCACCTTACGCTAGCGGGGCTGGATCCGGCGTGGCTTCTGCCGATCCGTCGGGTTCGAATTCCGGTGGCAACATGCCGCGGTTGTCTGTTTCTCAGATGGATCGCGAAGGCCGACGGAGCGGCTACAACGACCACCGTACCCTGCCACTGCCAACCTATGGCGGCGGTGGGAGCGGCAGTTATGGCAGCGATCAACCGGTCACGGCCGAAGCTGCCAAGCGTCGTTTGGAACGCCAATTGGAAGAGTCCGCATCGTTGCTGGCTGATGGTGACGGGGAACAGTCCTTGGGCCAAGCCGCCCAGCAGCTGTTGGGACAAACAGGTGATCAAGGTTCGCCGGATGGCCGCCAACAGGAATCCGAATTCGACGCGGCAAATGCCGATTCGACCAGCGGATCAACCGCCCAAGACGCATTGGCGATGGCGGTTGGCAATTCAGACCAAGGTTGGTCGCGGCAGGCAAACTCTCAAGCTGCAAAACCGATCGACGGTGCACCCGCCGGCGTCGGCCCAAGCGCCGGCGTGACGCCACGTACCCAGGCGATGAACCAGCCCAAGACATCCCAGCGTCCACCGGCAGGGGCACAGGCACAAAGCGGGTCCAATCAATCGACGAGTTCATCATCGAGTGATCAACAACAGCCCGCCAACAACACTAAACAAATGGTTCGCCGAGAAGGAGCCAGTTGGGCGTTGCCCAGTCACGTCGCCATGGCACAAGGCAATGACATCGTGCGTTCGTTGAACGTCGAAGTCTATCCGGATCGTTTCGTGTTGCGGCCCAGTGCCGGTGGCCGCGCCGCGCAAACGTTCCATGTACAGCCAACCGGAGTGGAGTCGGCGACGGTGTTGATGGCCACCGAAATCCGTGATCGCATCGATCGCTGGGGCGCGGCCATTCCGGGCGGTCGTTGGTCACCTCGCTTGCAAGTGCATGTGATGAGCGGTGGCGAAGCGCGTTACAGACAATTGGGACAACTGATGAACGGCAGTGGCATTCCGATCGAGCGGGCGGCCTATCGGCAAGCCGGTACCGCTGAACCAGGAGCAGTTCAATGAGTAAACGTCACGGAGACGGAGTGTCGGTCGGTCACGATGCGTTCTTGGACATTGTTGCCAACCTGGTCGGAATCCTGATCATCTTGGTCGTCGTTCTGGGCGCCCAGTCGCACGCGGTCATTCAGCAAGTTCAACAATCGCCGGTCGAATCAACGGATCCGAATTTGCGTGCCGCCGGCGATAAAGACATGCAGGGTTTAGCACTGATGGCGGCTCACGCGGCATCGGCGCAATCCGACTCGATACGATTGGAACGCACGGTCAAAGTGCTGGACGCAAAAATCGATCAACAATCCGAGCGGCGGACGGTCATGCTGACGCTGTTGGAACAAGCCGAAGCGGCCTGGCAAGAAGAACAATCCAAATTGGATGACCAACGTCGTGCCGCATCGCAGCGTGACGCTGAAGTGTCAGCATTAAAAGACAAGATTGCCGATCTTTCCGGGACGCGCGAGCAACTGCAAAACCAATCTCCCAAAGTGATCGCCGTTTCGCACCTGCCGACGCCGATGGCCAAGACGGTGTTTGGCGAAGAACTGTATTTGCGTTTGAAGGAGAATCGCGTGTCGGTGATTCCTTTCGAAGCCCTGGCGGATGAAATCGAGCGGGATTTCCATCGCACCGCCAGCGGTGGTCGGGAAGGGGTCAGTGACGCGGCGGTCGGCCCCGTCCGCGGCTATGTCGCCCGCTACGTGATGAATCGAGAAAACCAACTGGTCCCGCAAGGCAATAAGATCGCACGAATGACCCGGGCGCGGGTGATGATCGCGTCATTCGAACCGCTGCAGGAACCGCACGGGGTGCCGATCGAGCAAGTGCTGGCCAATGACGATTGGTTGGACGTCGAACTGTCCGGTTTTCCCACGGGGACAACCACCGTGACCGTGGCGGTCTATCCGGACAGCTACGGTGCGTTTCGCAAGTTGAAAGAAAAGATCTATGCCAAAGGCTATCCGACGGCTGCCCGACCGATCTCCGCTGGCAGCCCGGTCTATGTGAACTTTGCCGGTGGCGGATCCAAATCCGTCGCCCAGTAGTAGTAGGCCAGGTGAAACCTGGCGGGATTCAATGCGCCAGGTTGCACCTGGCCTACTGGTCTGCGCCAGGTTTCACCTGGCCTACTGGTTATCGCAACGCTTTGTCGCTGATGTCTTTGCGGCACCAGGCTCCGGCCCAGCGAATTTTTTGGACCGCGGTGTAGGCGTTGAGTTTGGCCGCGCTGATGGAGTTGCCGATGGCGGTCACCCCTAACACTCGTCCGCCGGTGTTGACCACTTTGCCGTCGACCAGCGCGGTTCCGGCGTGGAAGACTTTGACGTCTTCGACTTCCGCGGCGGCAGCGAGCCCGCTGATTTCGCGACCGGTTTCATAGTCACCCGGGTAGCCTTCGCTCGCCATGACCACACAAATGCTGGGGCGTTCATCCCACTCCAGCGGTTCGATCTCGCTGAGTTTTCCGTCGGCCGCGGCGATCAGGACATCGACCAAATCGGTTTTCAATCGCATCAACAGGGGTTGGCATTCTGGGTCGCCGAACCGCACGTTGAACTCCAACACCTTGGGGCCGGCTGGTGTCAGCATCAGGCCGGCATACAGCACCCCTTTGAACGGTTTGCGAGCTCGCTTCATGGCGTGCACGACAGGGACCAGCACGTCGGATTCGATTTTTTCGAACATCGCTTCATCAACGATGGGCGTGGGGCAGTAGGCGCCCATGCCGCCGGTGTTTGGACCTTTATCGCCATCAAAAGCCGGTTTGTGGTCTTGCGCGGCGGGCAGCGAGATGATGGTTTCGCCGTCGGTGATCGCCAGCACACTGGCTTCTTGTCCGGTCAATCGTTCTTCGATGATCAATTCATTGCCGGCGGCACCGAACTCCTTTTGGCCGGCGATGCGATCGATCGCCTGCAACGCATCGCTGCGTGTTTCACAGACGATCACGCCCTTGCCGGCGGCCAGCCCGTCGGCTTTGACGACCACTGGGACAGCGTCATTGGGATCGCTGTATTTGTCTTTGATGAAACGTGACGCATCGTCGGCGTTGCGGAACGTTCGGTAGTCCGCGGTCGGGATGTCAGCGGTGTGCAATAGGTTTTTGCAAAACACCTTGCTGCCTTCGAGTTCGGCGGCGGCGGCCGAGGGGCCAAAGACACGCAGGCCGGCAGCTTCCAGAGCGTCGACCATGCCGGCGACCAACGGCGCTTCGGGGCCGACGACGGTCAATTCGATTTCGTTTTGTTTGGCGAATGCGACGATGCCATCGACATCGGTTGCCGCGATGTCGACGTTGGTCGCTTCGGTAGCGGTTCCAGCGTTCCCGGGAGCAACGAAGACTTGTGAGACTTTGGGGCTTTGTCCGAGTTTCCAAGCCAAGGCGTGCTCACGTCCGCCGCCACCAACCACCAATACCTTCATCGCTGCTACCGCTGGAAAAACTGAGTTGAGTTCTGACTCTAACGCTGGCAATGTAATTGCTGGCCGACGATGTTGGCAGGCCACAGCATCAGCCGACGCGAGAGTTTTGCCCTTGCGATTTTCATTGCAGCCCGACGCGTCAGTGTGGAAGTTGCACTTTTATCACAAGCGCGACGCGTGAATTTTTAAATTGCGCTCAGCTGGCGATTCAACCCAAATGGATCGGCAAATCGCGACTTCGTTCTCTTCACTCTCCCTGGGGAGAGTCGGCCTCTCAGGGCCGGAGAGGGGCGCGCCCGAGAACCCTCTCCGGCCGCTTAGTCGTCCGAACTCTCCCGCGGGTCGGGAGAGTGAATCGAGAAAAACGCCACTGCAAAACTCTCGCGTCGGATGCCTAGCGGGGCAGTTCGTTCGCCGTTGCATGGCGGAAGCTGGGTGGACTTTATCGATCATTAGCGGTGGACATTCCGGCGATGCGTCGTATAATTCCCGCAGTCCCGCCGGGAAACGTCATTCTGTCGCCAGATTCCATCCCACCCCCCCATGGCGACGCGAATCCCCTACCGACTTGTTTTTGAGAAGGCGGTGGCCGACTGAGATCCCCACTCTGTTTTCGGCCACCGCCTTTTTCATTCGTCGTCTTGGATTATTCTATGCCTGTGCGCGACGCGACAGTTTCAATCGCTACCTCGGAAGCCGGTTACGGATCCCCAATCGAGGTCGACGTGTCGTTGGCAATCCCTACCTTTGGAGTTTCGGTGTGAACCAAATCGTATTTTCAGCCTCTCGGCTTGTGTGTGTGACCGCAGGCATCGTCGTCGGATTATCCCTAGGCTTGTCGCCGGCGATGGCACAGGAAACCGGCACGCTGCGGATGACGTTCAAATACAAGGGCGCCGCCGAAGCACCGGCTGCGATCGTGCCCAACGTCGACCAGGCGTTTTGTGGCCAAAAGAAAATTTTCAATGAGAGTTTGGTCGTTAACCCGGAAAACAACGGCATTCGCGATGTCATCGTCTATGTCTACACCGGTCGCCGCGGCACCGATTTGCCAGAGATGAAACTGGAGCCCAAGACGCACGTTTTGGCCAACGAAGATTGCCGATTTGAGCCACACGTCGTGCTGGCCAAGAAAGGCGACACGATCAAAGTCACCAACCCCGACAAGGTCGGTCACAACGCCAACTTCCAGGGCTTCAACATCAGCGAAAATCCGACCATTCCGGCCGGTGCCGAAGTTGACATCAAACTGGAAGACACCGAGCCGTCGGTGATTCCCGTTTCCTGCAACATCCATAACTGGATGCAGGCTCGGTTGTTGGTCGTGGATCACCCCTTTGCCGCGTCAAGCGACAAAGACGGTGTGCTGGAAATCACCGGTTTGCCAGTCGGAAAGGAAATCATTTTCCGCGCCAATCACGAAAAGGGTTCGTTGACCGACGTGATCGTCGACGGCAAATCGGCCTCCTGGCGTGCCAGCAAGTTTGAGGTCGAAATCAAACCCGGCATGAACGATATGGGAACGATCGAAGTTCCCGCCGCTGCGTTCGAATAAGCCGCATTGGGCCATGCGGCTAATCGCCGCCACGAAACTGGGCTCACAGAGCCCAGCCACGGCCGGAGTCTTGGTGTGGCCCGCGGAGTGAATTTTGACGTCGGGTTACCAAAAACCAAATGCCTCGCGCAAACCGCGACGTCAATAAAACCGGTAATTTCGCCGCTGTAATCCCATTGCTGCGACAATTCATTCGGTTGGTCCAGAACGAGTGATTCGGGTAGGCTACGGCTTATGAGACGCGCTCGTTTTCTGTTGCCGATTTTCGCCCTGGCCGCTTTCTGCGGCTGTGATGTGCCGGTGGAACAATACCCGGCGAATCAGTTGCATGCGCTGGTCGTCGCCACCAGTCGCCATGTCCCCACCGAAGTCGCTGCCCAAGACAGCGCGGCGGTGGTGGAGGCTTGGTTCGGCACACCGATCCGGCCCCGTTGGCCTGTCGATCAAATGTCCGGCGCGGCGGCCAAGCAGTTGGTCGATCCCGATCACTTGATGCGTGCGGCCGGCCGCGTTTACAGCGACCAACAGAACCGGCATTTTGGATTGTTCAACGAGCACTGCGTGACCTGCCACGGCGTCGCCGGTGGCGGCGATGGGCCGGCGTCGTTGTTGCAGAATCCCTATCCCCGTGACTTTCGCGCCGGGGTCTTTAAGTGGAAATCCACCCATCGCTCGAGCAAACCGACGCGTCATGATTTGACGACTATTTTGCAACACGGTGTGCCCGGAACCGGGATGCCCTCGTTTGCGAGTTTGTCGACCGAAGATTTACAGGCACTGGTGGACTACGTGATCTACCTGTCCGTACGGGGCGAATTTGAACGGGGGCTGATCAGTCAGGCTGTCGATACGTTGGGATACGAAATCGAGCGTCCCGATCCCGAGGCCAGTCTGACGACGTTATTGGATCCCACTGGGGACAGCCCGGCAGAGTCGAGTGATGCCATGCAGGTAGCCCGCCAACTACTCGATCAAATCTGTGGCGAATGGGTCGATGCCACCGCAGAGGTGATCGAGGTGCCCGCCGAAACGCCTGACGATGCGGAATCTGTTCGTCGAGGTCGGGAATTGTTCCATGGCCAAATCGCAAACTGTGTGGGATGCCATGGTCCCGGTGGCAACGCGGAAGTCGCGACGTTGGACTATGACGATTGGACTAAAGAATTCACCACTCGATTGGCGATCACACCCAGCGATCGCGAAGCGGTCAAACCATTCCGCCAGGCCGGTGCGCTGCGTCCACGCCAAATCCATCCTCGCAAACTCTCTGACGGCGTGTATCGCGGCGGTGGGGATGGAGACACACTCTATCGCCGAATTGTCGGTGGCATCGCCGGGACGCCGATGCCAAGCCAAATCATTGCCCAACAGGCCACGGCAACCGGATTGAGCCAAGCCCAGGTCTGGGATTTGGTCCACTATCTTCATTCACTCTCAGGGGTTCATTCACTCTCCGAGGACCAAGTCGAACAATGAGTCGTGAGAGCTTTCGCAGCATCGGCGCTGTCCTGGGACTGGTCCTGGGAATCCTGGTCATGTGGTTGGCCGGCCAGAGAGGCGTGTTGCCGGGTGCCATTTTTGGCGCCGGCGGGGCGTTGGCTGGTGGCGTGATCGGCGAACGGATTCACGCCTTTCGGCATAGGCAGCGATGAACCAGACCCCACCAACCGAGA
Organism: Stieleria tagensis; assembly: GCF_024129865.1. Lineage (GTDB taxonomy): Bacteria > Planctomycetota > Planctomycetia > Pirellulales > Pirellulaceae > Stieleria > Stieleria tagensis. The sequence goes on from NZ_JAMYFE010000009.1 coordinate 38,043, forward strand.
CGTCAGCTGACGACTTGCAAACCGCTGGCGACGCTGCCCCACCGTCCGGCGGCCCTGCGGCGGATTCGCGCTGGCTGCACCGTTTGTCGTTGTTGTCGGTGTTGCTGGTGTGGCCGCTGATCTGGGTGGGCGGGTTGGTGACAACCTATGACGCGGGGATGGCGGTTCCCGATTGGCCGGGCACCTACGGTTACAACCTGTTTCTGTATCCGTTGTCGACATGGCTGTATGGACCGTTTGATTTGTTCATCGAACACGGCCACCGATTATTGGGCGCGGTGGTGGGGTTGGTGGCGATCGGAATGGTGGTCGCAGCGGTGGTCGAGCGCAGTCGTCGCTGGGTGCGATGGTTGACCGTCGGGATCTTGTTGGCCGTGATTTCGCAAGGCGTGCTTGGTGGGATTCGGGTGTTGTTGGGTGATCGGACGTTTGCCATGATTCACGGCTGTTTTGGTCCGCTCGTGTTTGCCCTGTGCTGTATCGCCGCAGTGGTGACCAGTCGAACGTGGTGGCAGCGACGGCGGGCGGTATCAGCGACGCCGAAACCACTGGCCAATTGGGTGGTCGTGGTGGCGGTTTTGCCGGTGCTGTTAAGCTATTTGCAACTGGTGTTGGGGGCCCAACTGCGGCACGTCCAGCCGGCAACCACGCCGCGGACATTCACGCTGATTGTCGCGGTCCACATTGTCACAGCGTGCGTGTTATGGCTGCTGACGCCGATTTTGTTTGTTTTGGTACGTCGCTGCGGCGATTTGACGCTGTCCAGGCCGGCCGGTTGGCTGATATTGTTTGTAGGCACGCAGATCCTGCTCGGCACGGGGAGTTGGATCGTCAATTATGGTTGGCCGAGCGTCTTGGATTTTCTGCCCTTTGGCGAAGGATTCCTCGTTCGCAGCAAAGGATTTCTCGATTCAATCATCGTGACGGCGCATGTCGCCGTAGGGTCGTTGATTTTGGCGACCAGCGCAGTGGTCTTGGTCCAGACCCTGCGTCAAAAGTATCTAGTCGCCCACGAATCAAATTAAAATGTCTTCCAACGTTCTCGACACCGCAGCCTCGCGGCAGGCAACCCTGCCGCCCCGGGCGTTTGATTCCTGTTCCAACGTGGCGGTCTTGGACCCGGAAAAAGAATTGTCCACGTTGCATTCGGATCGCGACCCCATGGTTGAATTATCACCGACGACTGAGATTCCCGGTTCGCAGGCCAGCGGTTCGCAGGCGGCATTGGCACAGGCCAGTTGGAGCGTTGTGCTATCGGATTTGGTTCAGCTGACCAAGCCACGCATTGTGGTCATGATTTTGGTCACCACCGTTTCCACCGCGATCATCGCAGCCGGCGGTGCGGTGTCGCTGGAGATGATGACGTTGTTGTTGTTGGGGACAGGAATGGTCGCCGGCAGCGCAGGCGGGGCGAACCAGATTTGGGAACGGGTGATCGATCGCCGCATGCCGCGGACTGCGATTCGACCGCTGCCATCGGGGCGGATGTCGACCGGACTGGCCACTGCATTCACCTGTTCGATGGGCACGCTGGGGTTGGCTTTGTTGGGAATGCGTTTTGGGGTCACACCAGCGCTGGTCGGGTTGGCGACTTGGGTGTTGTACGTGTTCGTCTACACGCCGATGAAAACTCGCACCTCCTGGAACACCACCGTGGGCGCGATTGCCGGCGCCTTACCGATGCTGATCGGATACACGGCGCTGGGCGGATCGCTGCAAAGCCCGACGGGTTGGTTGTTGTTCGGCGTGCTGGCCGCGTGGCAATATCCGCACTTCATGGCGATCGCCTGGTTGTACCGACGGCAATACGACGAAGCTGGTTTTTGCATGTCGACCACGGTGGAACCGACCGGTGTGTCGGCGGCCATCCAAAGCATCGTCGGCTCGATCGCCGTGATCGCTTGTGGGGTCGGGCTCTGTTTCCTGTCGCCGGGAACCACCGCGGCCATCGTCGGTAGCGTCGCCGTCTTGGCAGCCACCTTGCCGATGTTAAAAGCGTCCATTCGATTCGCAGTGAAACGCGATGATTTGACGGCACGTCGGCTGCTGCGTTCTTCGTTATTGGTTTTGCCGGCTGTGTTGGCAGTCGTCACGATTCGTGTGTTTTGGTGAGTCATGAGAACTGCGACTAATCTGATTGCAATCCTTGCCGTGGGAGCCGTATTGGGTCTGATCGGTCGATCGATACGCAGCATTCCCGAACCAGCCGGTCCAGGCCCGGACGACATCGTCCACACACCGGACGTCGCTCCCGGTGAAAAACCGTTGGTGGACGCGTCCCAGATCGCCAACGATGAAGTCGCTCACCCGCCGGAAGACGAAGCTTGGCTTAGTCGGTTCGAGTTGACCGAGCGAAGTGGCAAGTTGGTCAACAGCGAAGACTTATTGGGCGCTCCCTATGTCGTTAGCTTTTTCTTCACCCGCTGTCCCAGTATTTGTGTCCAGCAAAACCAGAAGCTGAAGGAACTGCAAGACAAGTTTGCCGGGCAGGCCGTGAAGTTCATCGCGATTTCGGTGGATCCCGAAAATGACACTCCCCAGCGGATGCGTGAATACGCCGCTCGTTTTGGTGCTGACGAAGACCAGTGGTTGTTTTTGACCGGCGATCTGTTGTACACCCGTCGCATCGGTGCCGAAATTTTTCAGCAACCGGTCGACAAGCAATTTCATACCGAAAAGTTTGCCCTGGTCGATGTCGATGGCAAGATCGAAGGCTTTTATGAATGGCCGAACGAAAAACAATTCAAGAAGCTTGAAGAAGCAATTGAAAAACAACTGGGGGATCACTGATGTGGCAAATCCTGGCGGATAATCTTCCGCACTGCACGGCGCTACTCAATGCGCTGGCGGCGGGGGTGTTGGCCGCAGGGTTGATTAAAATCCGCCAGGGCAAGGCGCGGGTGCACAAAAAATTGATGCTCACCGCACTCGGGATCAGTGCCGTGTTTTTGGCGCTCTATCTGTTGCACAAGGTCGCGCTTTACCAGACCACCGGCGCGCCCAACAAACGCTTTCCCACCGACACCGCGATCGCACCGTTGGCCGCTCGCTACACCTACTACGCCATCCTGGGCACTCACCTGTTGCTGGCCATCACAGTGCCAGTGCTCGCATTGCGTGCGGTCTATCTGGCGATGAAAGGCCGCATCGTCGCCCACAAACGCTTAGTGCGCTACGCATTCCCGATCTGGATGTACGTGTCGGTCACCGGTGTGCTGGTGTACTTGATGCTGTATCAGTTGTATCCGGCAGCCTAATTCTTAAGGGAGAGTGACGAGAGCGAAGTCGCAATTTGCCGATCCATTTGAATTGGGAATGCAGTTTAGCGCAACTTCAAAACTCAGGCCCATGCGTTTCCCCTGAAAACGCACTTTCAAACGGCCTTTCGGGCATTGCAGGGAACCTGGGAATACACCATGCGTCCGCGGGGAAGCTAGGGGGTGGCTTCCCAGCGAGGGATGTTCAGTTCGGATTCCAACCGGTTCATCGTCTCGTGAATCTGTTGCATGAAGCTGTCTTTTTTGCCGGTCCAGTGAATCGGTTGGCCGACCGAGACGTCGCAAAAAAACGGCACCAGAATTCCTTCGCCTTTGGGTAGTGAACGGCCCAGGCCATGCATGAAGACGGGCGTGAATCCGATTTCTGGAAAACGTTTGGCGATGTGGGCGATTCCGGTTTTGAATTCGTCCCGTTGCTCAGGCGAGCCGCGACTGCCTTCGGGGAACAGGATCAGGATTTTGTCTTGTCGCAACGCTTCGCAAATTCCCGCCAACGGATCGCGACGCGCCCCTTTGACCTCGCGGTCCAACGGAATGATGCCGATGATTTTGGTGGAAAACCAGGCCATCAGTGGGTTTCGTAAAAAGTGGTCCGCTGCGGCGACCGGATGAACATCCTTTAATCGATTCATCCCCAAGAGCGTCATCAATACCATCGTGTCCAAATGGCTGTTGTGGTTGGCAATGACAACCGCGGGGCCTTGTTTGGGCAATCGATTGGGACGACGCACATTCAATCCGATGACGATCAAAATCACCGGTCGAACGATCACCAGAAAATACAAATAGCGCAGTGCATGAATCATCGATCAACCGTAACAGTAATAGATGAAATGAAAAAACAGAGGCGCGGTGTAGGTCAAGCTGTCGACACGGTCCAAGGTGGTTGCATGTCCGGGCAGTGATCCGGCATTTTCGTCCACCCCCAAATCTCGTTTGAACGCGGCAATCGAAATGTCGCCGGCGAATCCGGCGAGACCGATGATCAGTCCGGCCAACAACGACCGCGGCAGATCCATCAACGTTAGCCAGGGTCCGACCAAGCCGGACAAGATCACCGTCGAAATGATCCCGCCGACCAAACCACCGACCGTTTTGCTGGGACTGACCTTGGGCAGCAACGGCGTTTTGCCGATTGATTTTCCCCAACAGAATTGCGCGGCATCATTGAATTGCGTCAACACGACCAAAAAGACCAGCAGTGCTGCACCACAGGATTCCTTTGACAGATCGGTCGGCCAGTTGGCTGCCACACGTGCCGTTGTGACGGGCGTGATCGCCAGCAGCATTGCCGCGTGAGAGAGACTGAACACCGTGGTCATCAGCCCCCACTGGACCGTGCCGATCGCTCGCAAGAAGCCTTTGGTTTCGCCGATCAGAACCATTCGTGTTGGCAGCCACATGAACATGTAGACGGGAATGAAGATCACAAACATTCCGAACCAATGTGTGCCGACGCACAGGTATTGCAGCGGGATCGCCAGGTAGGCCCAGAACAGCACGCGGTGATCTGCACGTCGCGTCGGGATCAGCGACAAGAATTCTTTGAACGCGATAAAGCTGACGAAGGCGAAGAACGCAACCGCGGTTGTCTGGGAAACACTCAGCATGACCACAAAGATGGCCAAGGTGATCCACCAGGTTCGAATCCGCTGTGCGACTTTGGGATCGCCCCGCTTTCCGCTCATGCGGCGGCGAAAAAATAGCACCACGTTGGCCGACAGCAATGCGATCGCGACGCCTAGGAACGTTTGGTGAATCGGGCCCGACAGGGATAGGAAAACGTCGCTCACCGCAGTGCCTCTTTGAACGATGAACTCGACCGACGGTGACATCCATGGGGGCCGATGCGAAGAATGAAACGGTTCTACAGGGTTTGGCCGCCGTCGATGCTGAGTATTTGGCCGGTCGCCATCGAAGTTCCCGTGGCAAAGAATAACACAGCGTCAGCGATGTCGTCGGGTTGCGATGCTTTGGGGATTGGGTAGTCGGCGACCATTTCTTCCAAGTCCCAATCGGTGTCCGCCTGACGGATCCAACGACTGTCGATCGGGCCCGGACAGACCGCATTGACACGCACCTCGGGCGCCAGCACCCGTGCCAAGGATTTAGTCATCGTGTTGAGCCCGGCTTTGGTGGTGCAGTACGCGATCGACGAACCGTTTCCGGTGATTCCGGCAACGGAGCTGATGTTGATCACGCTTCCGGCGCCGCTGGCGCGCAGCAGAGTCGCCGCGGCGCGGGTGACAAAGAAGGCTCCCTTTAAGTTGACGGCCAGCATCCGATCCCACATCGCTTCGGTCAGTGATTCCAAGTCGCGGTGCTCAATGAATGAGGTCGTCGCAGCGTTGTTGACAAGCACGTCTAGTCGGCCGAACTGGTCGTCGATCTCAGCAATCATCTCGCGGACACGGGTGTCGTCGGATACATCGCAGCAAATCACCAGCACCTTGGACCCCAGTGCTTCGGCCTCCGCTGCGGTCTGCAACGCATCGGCTTCGCTGCGTGAGTAGTTGACGACGACATCGTATCCGCGGCGCGCGAATTGAAGGATGCAAGCACGACCGACGCCGGTTGCGGATCCGGTGACTAAAGCGACTGGGCGAACTGCATCCGGCATCAGGGAATCTCTCGAGAAAAGGGGGCAAATGTCGTCTCACTAACGGAGCCTACCGGGCCCGATTGTACACGCCAAAAAATTCGACACAGAAACACGGTGCCACCTGATAGCGGGCGCGGTTTTTGAAATTCCAAAAACTTTGTTCGGCTCAGCTTTCACTAATGGGGATGCAGTTCCCGTTGAACGCAATGACAGTGGCAATCGGAAACGCTGGGTTGGCGGGCAAGCGTCACTCGGCGGCCTTCATCGTTTCTGCATCAATCGATCACTCCGTTCTCATCATCGCTGGTTCTAATCCCCGCCCATCAGATGACCGGTTGGGTCTTACTGGCGGCCAATTTGTTAGCTCCTACAGCTTGTTGGCTCCCACAGTGACTCGATCAGTTCCTTGTAAACAAAAAAGCAGTTCAAACCTTCCTTAAAAACTAGGAACCCACTACGTGGACAACAACATTCCACAACGACGTGCTGACCAACCAAACGTGAAGTCTGGTTTTACACTGGTTGAGTTATTGGTCGTGATCGCGATCATCGGAATTCTGGTCGGGCTGTTACTGCCCGCCGTTCAGTCGGCCCGTGAAGCGGCGCGGCGGATGCAATGCCAGAACAACATGAAACAACTGGGACTAGCGTTACACAATCACATGAGTGTGTTTCGCGCTTTCCCACCTGGAAACGTCAACTATGACGAAAATGGCAACCGCTTCAAAACCGGTGGCTGGCAGCACGGTCAAAACGAACTGGGCTGGCACTGGTTGCCGATGCTGTTTCCCTACATCGAGCAAGAGGGTTTGTGGGACAAAGTCGAACGTTGTGACGCCGACCAATCGGGGCATACAGCAAACCCTTGTGACCACTGCGAATACATGGATTCGAATGACAACTTTGGTCGTGACCAGTTGCCGGCGTTCTCGCACTGCCCGTCAGCCATCACCGACAACGTTCAATTCACCGATGGCAGCTATGGGCTCGAGTCGTTAGCCAAAGGCAACAATTACGCGGCGAGTTGGGGTTCTGGAAACATGCTGTCCTGGGAAGACCCCAAAACACGTGGAGCGTTCGGTACCTACTACGTTCATCAAGACAAAATCATCAATAATGGAATCGCCGGCGATCGCTACCAAAACCGCAACGGTCGTGGTGCGAATGATTTCACCGATGGCTTGAGTAACACCGTTGCCTTGGCCGAAGTCATCAGTTCCGCCTCCGGCGGATCGGATCAGCGAACGGACATCCGCGGCGTTTGGATGTCACCGGCGATGGGAGCGACCATTTTTACCGCGTTTTTGAATCCTAATTCTCGGGAGAAGGACACGCTGGCCGCCTGCGATGAAACCATCGGCGATGAAGTGCGTCCCAATATCGCCTGTCTGGAAGAACGTGACACGGCGGATGTCTACGCCGCATCGCGTAGTTACCACAGCGGCGGTGTCAACGCGTTGATGGCCGACGGTTCGGTGCGCTTTGTCACTGAATCGATCGACAATCTCAAGATTTGGCGGCCAATGAATACCGTGCAAAACAACGAAGTGTTGCCGAACGAAGAATAGGTCGGCAGTCGCTTGATTTCCCCCTCCTCCACCCTATGAAAGTCTGTTTGTTAGAAAGTCAAAAGATGAACTCAAAGAATTTTACGACGACGTTGGTTGTCAGTTTGTTGATTGCGGTATCCGGTTGCAGTTCCTATGAACCGCAAACGGCCACGCTAGAGCAAGACGCCTATGCACGTGTCGAAGGCCTGGGTGACTTGGCCAGTGATGAGAAGATGTTTGCATCGGCTTTTGTGCCCGGTGCAGAACCCAAGAATCGCAAAGACTACAGCGCTCGTGGTTACCAAGTGACCGGCCAGCCGTCGATCGAAGGTGACAGCGCTTCGGTGACCGTCAAGATCTTTGGCGGTGTGGTTGATTCGGCTGCGGGTGACGGACACTCTCGTGCATCGACGGGGATCAAGGATTCCCAACAAACCTGGACTTTGCAGTTGGTCGACGACAACTGGAAAATCAAAGACGCACCGTTGGGTTAAACCACCATCAAGTGGTTTCCTATGGAGAAACTGAATTGAAGCCGTCGGTGACTTTACGTTTCACGCTGTCGATCGGAGCCATGGTTCTGGTCGGCGGCGTGATCTTTTTCTATTTCTGCATGGAACACGAATTTCCGTCGACCAGTGGCGCTGCGACTGCACGGGAAATCCGTCCAGCAGCTTCCACGCGTTTGAACGCTGATGCGCTTCCCCCGTCGGTTGCTGCCCGCGTCAGCGCCTGGGAAAAAATGATTGCGGCAAACTTCGCCGGTGACGATGCCTGTGTGCAGTGCCATCCCAGTGAAAGCCAGGCACATCAACGATCCGGTCATTCACACACCGCGATCAAGATGGCCGATTCGGCATTGGCAAAACAATTGATCGAACTCGGTACCTACGCTGATCCGCTGCGTTCGCAAACGTTCCAGTTTGAAATGAACGAGGGGCAATTCACCGTTCAAGATGTCTCGCCGGGTGCGCAGTCGATCAAAGTGCCGGTCACTTGGTTGTTGGGATCCGGCACACACGCGCAGACCCCTGTCACGGTCGATCTGCAAACGCAGCGTGGCATCGAACTGCGTTGGTCGTTTTTGGCCGGCCAAAACGGGTTGGGGGTCACGCCCGATCAGACGCGTTACCAGCAGTTTCGAAACCGGTCGGTCGAATGTTTTGGTCGCCCGATGGACAGCGCGGATATCCGCTCCTGTATCGGTTGTCATGCAACGGTTAGCGCGCCGCCGGAGTTACCGTTTCTGGACGCATTGGTGGTCGAAAACGTTGGCTGTGAGCGTTGCCATGGCCCACGAAAAAAGCATGTCGATCTGGCGCACCGTGGACAGGCCGAACTCGCCAAACCGTTGATTTCACTGGACGATCCCGACGTCTACATGAATATCTGCAGCGGTTGCCATCGCGATGAAAGCTCGGTTGCGGCCGATGCATTGCCACACGAGTTGGCTCGGTTTCAGCCCTATGGTCTTAAACGAAGCGCCTGTTACCTGAAATCCGGCCAGTCGATGACGTGTTCGACCTGTCACGATCCTCACGACACCGTTTCGCATGATCGTGCATTTTATGTGTCAAAGTGCCAGTCCTGTCACAGTGAAACCACCCAGCGCAGTTGCCCCCAACCACTGCGTGGCGACTGTATCGAGTGCCATATGCCGAAAACACAATGGACCGCCGGGATTGCCTTTCATGATCATTGGATCCGTTTACCCGATGACGATTCACGTTCCCCCAAAAAAACCGCAAGCGATGCAGTCGACCGCTAAATCTGTCCGCTATCCGGCAATCGATTTACCAACGATTGTTTCACGCAGTGGGTTGGTGATGCGCAGTTGCCCTGTGTCGACGCTGCCGGGCAATCGGATCCGATTTTCCAAATCGGGCACTGGCCGACGATCAAGTTTCGACTGCGAACGTCAACCGGTACCAGCAGATCGCGCGGAGACAAACCGTTCCAGTCGAGCCTTTCTCTTTTCGCCGTTGATCGATTTGGTTTTTGTAGCCAACTTGTATTGGCCACTGTTGTTATTGATCGATGTGATGGGCGGTGTTTCGACTCACGAGAGTTTGATTTTTTGGCAGATCTATTTCATCACTGCACCCCATCGCTGGATCACGTTGATTTTAGTTGCATTCGATCATCAGCAAACAGGTGACCGACGGGCCCTGTTTGCCATGGTGGCGATTGCGATTGCGGTCGGTTGTTTAACGCTGCGTTGGGGCACGGGAACGCTGTTGTGTTTGGGAGTGATCGATTACGTGTGGAACGCTTGGCATTTTGCTTCCCAGCATCATGGGATCTTTCGCATCTATCAACGAAAAACAAAACCCGCGGGACCGGCCCCAGAGACAACGGGCGGCGCGACGGGAACCAGGGTCTGGGGCCCGAGGTTAGAAAAGCTGTTTTTCCGTGGATTTTTGTTGTACGTGATCGCTCGAGTCGCCGGGTGGGGATGGAGCGAGGGGCCGTTCGCCGGCAGTGAGCGTGTCGTCGGACTCGATTGGGTCGCGTTGACGGTACCGGTCTGTCTGTTGGGGGTTGAACTGATTCGGTGTCGTCGCAGTATTACGACCGCGCTGGGGGGACTGTGCTATTTGACCAGCATGTTGACGCTGTTCACCGCGATGTTGATGGCCGCCCACTTTGAACGCAGCCAGTTGGTGATTCAGTTGGCGTTGGCGTCGGCTGTGTTTCATTCCTTGGAATACATGTCGATTGTGACGTGGTCGGCACAGCGGAAAAAGAATCTGACGAAACAAACGGTATTCAGTCGCCTGGCACGGACGTGGATGCTGTTTCTAGTTCTGTTTGTGGTGGTGATCGGAGTCGGCAATTACCTGCTGTCACGAGGCTTTTTCGAAATCTGGGTGACCATCAATCTGATCGTCGCGTTTTGGCATTACTGCTTTGACGGCATGATTTGGAAATCACGAAAGCCGGCACCCACGCCACCGTTGGGGGTAACCACCGGATGAATGAAGCACTCAGTTGTCTCAATGCTTTCGGTCGCTGGGATGTCTTTGGATGCGGATTGATATGCGCAGTGCCACTGGCGGTTTGGTTACAGACGCAGTTGCCACCGGTACAGCGCACCACCAGATTGATGTTGGCGATCGGCCTGGCTATCGTGTCGCTCTCACTGACGGAGTTGCTTGGCAATTTGTTGCCGATGACCAGTGTTGGCCCGGTCAGTGCGGCGCTCGGACGGGTGGCGATCTCAACCTGCGTGGCGCTATCGGGTTTATTGCTTGTCGGTACCAAGGTCCAACGTCTATCAACGGCTTGGCTAGTTGACCCACAGACGTCGCCGAATCTGTTTCCTGGGTGGTTGACGTTTGCCATTGTGCTGGGGTTTGCATCCGTGATTCCCGCCGTGTATTGCGACTCGATCACGCGTGGGATGCAGTTGACGCTTCAACAGTCATTACAAGATCAGCGCGTGGCACGCGCCAATCACCAAATTCGTTGTCTGCAACAATTGCGTCCACGATTGCAGGTCGATGGAGTGCCGCTAGAGCGTCTGGGGCAGCAGATGGGGGATTGGGAACAGAAGCTGCGGCATCAGGTTGCGCGTCCGCTTGGTCCCGATCCATCGTTGGGGCAACTCGGTGGTCGCATCGCAGCACTGATCCACCTGGACCAAAACGAACAGGCGTTGCGATTGATCCGACCGTTGATGACTGGCGAATCATTTCACCCGATCAGCCTGGATTATGCAGGGCTGTGCTATCAGCGATTGGGACAGGCTCAGGAGAGTATGGATGCCTATCAACGATCGATCGATTTTTGGAGTGCGCAAACCGAGTCCGGGAAGAATCGCAGTGCTATCGCAAGCGGCTGGAAAGGCGTCGCCTATGCCGCCCGGCGATTGGATCGGCGTCGTCAGGAGGAACAGGCATATCAATCGTTGGTGACTGTGGCGCCCACGGCCCAGCACCACCAGTTGCTTGCCAAGTGTTATCGCGACCACCAAAAGTCGTCGCTGGCCGCCAAGCATGCGGCAATCGCGTCGGAGATGGATCCGTCGTTGGGTGAATCCACGGGGGCGATGTTGACGACTCTTGCACGCGATCATTTCAGTTGCTTTTTGATTCCCCGGCGGTGACATTCGCGGCCACTCATGCCGGTAGGTGAAGCTTTTGTGAATTGTCTGAACAGGGCATCTCAAAGTGAGTGGCCTTGGGTTTAATGAATGACGCCCGATGGCGACGGTGACCAAGCCTGAAACTTTCAAATCTGAATCGCAAACCGATATCGGCTGACCGATGTCATTTCTCTGGTTGAATCAATCCGATGCATGTTGAATCGCGTTCTGCCGAAGCGTTGCCGAAGGAACATTCACCGAGCACACCGTTCGCGACTGCTGACCGAAAGCAGTTGACGCAGTGGTTGATGGTTGCCGGGCTGATTTATTTGTTGATCTGCGCAGTTGGATTGATCGGTTCGGGTTTCAAATCCGCGACCGGGGATCAAGCGAAAGAGATGTTTGCGTTTGCGACGAATCCCTTTGCGGGGTTAGTCGTCGGTACGGTCGCAACCGCATTGATCCAGTCGTCATCCACGGTGACGTCGATCATCGTCGGATTGGTGGCCGGCGGATTGCCGGTGTCAGTCGCCGTTCCGATGGTGATGGGTGCGAACATCGGGACCTCAATCACCAATACGATTGTGTCGCTCGGGCACGTGCGTGAAAAAAAGGAGTTCGCACGTGCGTTTTCGGCAGCGACAGTACACGATTTTTTCAACCTGCTGTCGGTGGTGATCTTTTTGCCGCTGGAGATGGCATTCGGGTTATTGGAGAAGATTGGCAGCTTTTTGGCAGGGCTATTCGTGGTCGAGAACGCATCCATGAATGGGCTGAATTTTGTCAAAGCATCGACGGCACCGGTCGTCAACTCATTCAAACACATGGTTGAGGGGTTTGGGCATGTGGTCGGTGGATCGCTATTGATTCTCGTCGGAATCGTGCTGATCTTTTTGTCGATCCACTATGTCGGCAAACTGCTAAAGAGGTTGATGGTCGGGCGTGCCAAAGAAATCATGCACACTGCGATTGGTAAGGGCCCGCTCTCTGGGATTGTCTCCGGCACGCTTGTTACCGTCCTCGTTCAGTCTTCCTCCACCACGACGTCGCTAATGGTGCCGTTGGCGGGATCGGGAACGTTTGGGTTGAAAGAGATCTATCCGTTCACATTGGGCGCGAACATTGGGACCTGTATCACCGCGTTGTTGGCGGCGACCGCGGTGACGGGCAATACCGCCGCCGCATTGCAGATCGCATTCATCCATTTGACCTATAACGTGTTGGGTGTCCTGGTGATCTATGGATTGCCGTTCCTACGCTACCTGCCCGTTCAGGCGGCTGAGTGGTTGGGGGAAACGGCTTCCAAAAACAAGTTGGTCGCCTTGGCCTATATCTTGGGCGTTTTCTTCATTGTTCCAGGCGTGTGCCTTGGTGTTACAAGCTTGGTTTAAGGTGCCAGAATGTCAGAACTACAACGTCTATCTTTAGAAAAAATTCGGCATTTGGTTGCTGAAACCGAAGGCACGCTGGGTGAGCTGAAATCGGAGCTGGGACGTCGTGAAGCTGCGGCGCAGGATGCCGAATTGGATCATCTGGAAGAACATTTCAAGAATGCTGAATTGTCGTTGGGGTCGATCCGAGATTTCATCAGCTATCTGGTCGAACAATACCGCAGCAAGCACTAGTAGTTCATGTCAGCCATTCCTCGGGTGAGCCGTGGTGGATCTTTAACAAGGTCCACTCGCCGAAAACCCAGCTGCGGGGAAATACCAGCCGCTTGCGAGGATCGATGTGTCGGCGAGCATCTGGGGGCTGTGGTATAACGGGGCAACGTCCCCGGCTGCCGCGACGGTTGATGGTGTTTGTGGTAAGCCGAAAAAGTGCCTGTCGCCATCGCGTTGGCTGTCTCGTTGCGGCATACCTGAATTTTCGTCATGAGGAATTCGACACTCTGGATGTGGGTTTGTTTGGCATCGGTTGGATGCTTCCAATCTCCTGATCCTCCTACCGCGCCGCAGCAAGTGTCGTCTGATCTAGTTGACCCCGGCGAAGCATCTACAGAGCGCCTTCCGGCGGGTTATGTCGGCACGGCTGTCTGCGCCGGTTGTCATCAATCGCGACACGAAAGCTATTTGCTGACGCATCATAGCCGATCACTCAGCCGACCTGATGTGGCGGGGGAGCCGACTGGTTTGGCGTTTCATCATCAACCCAGCCAGCGAACCTATCGGGTTCAAAAATCCGGTGACAGGTTGGTTCATCAGGAAGAAGTTTATTTTGGCAGTTCGCCGGAAACGGATCAGCGAATGCCTGTCGCGAAGCATCCGGTCGAGTATGTCATCGGCAGCGGTGCGTTTGCCAAAGGCTATTTGTTGCGTGACGGAGACTACCTGCTGCAATCGCCGGTGACCTGGTACACGGCCAAAGACGGCTATGCGATCGCGCCGGGATATGACGAAACCACGCATCGCGGTTGCAACCGCGTGATCGAAGACAATTGTCTGGTCTGTCACGCCGGCATCGTTTCGACCCCGGACCACAATCCAAACAAGCCGATGATTCACGAGTTGGCGATTGGTTGTGAGCGTTGCCACGGCGCCGGGGCGGCGCATAGCGAGCTATACCAATCACTCGGTCCGGACGCTCGACAGTCGCCACCGGCGGATTCGCTGATCGTCAATCCGGCAAGTTTGAATCGCCGCGAACGCGAGTCCATTTGTGCCCAGTGTCATTTGGACGGCGATGTGGTTGCCTATGCCCTCGGCAAGGACGCCTGGGATTTTCGTCCGGGACAAGATCTGTCGGATCTTCGATCGTCCTACAAGGCCACAGGAGATAAAGCGACTGAAAAAAGGTTCTCCAATCATTTTGATCAGATGTGGCAGAGCGATTGTTATCTCGGCAGTGAAACGCTGACCTGTACGACCTGTCATGACCCACACCGGGAAACAGCGCCGCAAGAATTACGGGCGGTCTACCGAGAAATCTGCAACCAATGTCATTCAGATGACGGGTGTTCCAAGGCATTGGCGGTCCGCGTCGAGACCAATCAGAACGACTGCACGGCCTGTCACATGCCACGCTCGGAGACTGAGATTCCGCATACCAGCACCACCAACCATCGGATCGCGGTTCACCAAACCGATGCGGTGGACCAGGCAACGGTTCCGGCGGAGATGGCGCTGCGTTGGGTCACGCCGTCAACGGATGTGCTGCAGAGCGACCAGCGCGATCGACGGGCGATGATCGCGCGGGGCTACTGGGCGATTCAGCAGACGTTGGGCGGGAAGCATCAAGAGCTATTGTCACTGCAAACCGATCCGCTGCGGCAATCCGCCGTCGAAAATGCGGATGCCGAATCGTTCGCCCTGCTGGCGCGAATTTCTCGCTACCGGGCCGAAGTATTGACAGGCAATGCGGCGTCGAGGGATCAGGCCGACGCCTATCACACATTGGCGATGCGAGATGCCCAGGCAGCGCTACAGATCGATGATCAACCGGACACGCCGCATCAATCGGCACTAGAAACGTTAGCCGACCAGCAGATGGTCAAAGAGGATTATGTTGGTGCGATCAAGTCCTACGAGGAACTGACACAAATCCGCCGCGCTGCGCCGGATTGGTACAATTTGGCACTCTGCTATGCAAAGCAAGGGCGACTCGCAGATGCGGAATCGGCCTTGCTGCGATCGATTGAATTGGACGCCGCCTATCCACAACCCTATCAGTCACTGGCGCGACTGTATGCCTCGGTCGACCCGGTCGCAGCGGCACGGTTTCAGACGATTGCGAGGCGTTTGACGACGCGGCAATGAGGGCTGCATCAAGTTGATTAGGACTTGGTGGCGCCGACGTAGGCCATTCGTAACAGGTGCAGGACCTCGTCGAACATTTTTGTTTCTTCGGTGTCCAGATTGCCTTTGGTTTTGGTCTCCAGCATCTCCAGAGTTTCGATAAAGTGCTTGGCCATTCGCAAATCGGTGTCTTTGTTACCGGTCGACGGATTTGGCATCACACCGAGCGCCATCATGGCTTGGCTGTAGAAGGTGCTGATCAGCATGGCCATGGAAGCCGGCGGCAGTTCGCCGCTGAAATCTTCGGCATCCGGCGTCTCAGCAGGAGTTTCCGCAGGCGATTCAGCGGCCACGGCTTCTTTTTCCTTTTCGACCTGTGCTTTCCAATCGGAATCGACGACCAAATCAGGTTCTTTCTCGTTGTTTTCTGACATGATGTTTGGGGGGCAAAACAGGTTAGAGAAGATAAAATTAGCGTTGGCTGACAGCGGGTTGATCGCGATCGTGTTTGCGGTTGCCACGATCGATCGCCGCTTCGACAAACCCGGCGAACAGCGGGTGGGCTTTCAACGGTTTGCTTTGGAATTCGGGGTGGTATTGTACCGCGACGTACCAGGGGTGGTCGGCCAGTTCAACGATTTCGACCAATGACCCGTCGGGGCTGGTGCCGGTGAACTGCATCCCGTTTTCTTGGAATTGCTCGCGATATTCGTTGTTGAATTCATAGCGATGTCGGTGCCGCTCGTGGACTTCGTCGCTGCCGTAACACTGCTGTGCTTTGCTACCGAGCGTTAGTTTGGTGGGCTGGCTTCCGAGCCGCATGGTGCCACCGAGCTGAGTGATATTCTGTTGGTCATCCAGCAGGCAGATCACCGGATAGGGCGTGTCTTTGTCGAATTCGCTGGAGTGGGCGCCTTCCATATCGCACTTGCCGCGAGCGTATTCGATGACGGCACACTGCATTCCCAGGCAGATGCCAAAGAACGGGATCCCTCGTTCACGGGCGTAGCGAATCGATTGGACTTTTCCTTCGACGCCGCGCTCGCCGAAGCCGCCGGGAATCAGAATGCCGTCGTAGCCGGACAGGAGTCGTTCGGCGCCTTCGCGTTCGATGTCGCTGCTTTGGATGCGACCGATTCGGACTTGGGCCTGATGATGCATCCCGGCGTGATCAATCGCTTCGTAGATCGATTTGTAGGCGTCTTTGTGTTCGGCGTATTTGCCAACCACCGCGATACTGACTTCGTGTCGAGGGTTGCGCAGTCGGTGCAGCAGATCGGTCCAGGGCGTGATGTCCAGGGATTGACAGTGCAGACCAAGCTTTTTGACGACCAGTTCGTCCAGTTTGTTGTCGACCAGCGAGATCGGGACCTCGTAGATCGAAAAGTCTTTGTCTTTTTCCTCGATCACGGCTTCGGTTGGCACGTTGCAGAACAACGCGATTTTGTCACGGTCTTCGCGCGAGATCGAGTGTTCGCAGCGGCAGACCAGCACATCGGGCTGAATACCGATTTCTCGCATTTGACCCACCGAGTGTTGGGTCGGTTTGGTTTTTAGTTCATCGGCGGCTTTCAGATACGGCACCAACGTCAGGTGCATGAACAGCACGTTCTCGCGGCCGACGTCTTGGGCATACTGGCGGATGGCTTCCAGAAACGGCAGGCTTTCGATATCCCCGACGGTGCCACCGATTTCCGTGATCACGACATCGACATCGTCACCTCCCATACGGGCGATGACGGATTTGATTTCGTTGGTGATGTGCGGGATGACTTGGACGGTTTTGCCCAAGAAGCGGCCTTTGCGTTCCTTTTCGATCACCGACAGATAGATCTGGCCGGTGGTGTAGTTGCAGTCACGCGTCAGCGACCCGCTGGTGAAACGCTCGTAGTGCCCCAAGTCCAGATCGGTCTCACTGCCGTCATCTAGCACGTACACTTCGCCGTGCTGATAGGGGCTCATCGTCCCCGGGTCGACATTGATATAGGGGTCCAATTTTTGCATTCGAACCCGTATGCCACGTGATTCGAGCAACATGCCCAGGGAGGCACTGGTCAAGCCCTTTCCCAATGAGGAAACGACGCCGCCGGTTACAAAGATGTTTTTGGTCATGGACGCGGATGATACCGCGCAAGCGAAAAACCGGAAGTGCGGATGATCAGCGAGGCGATTGACCGGCGGCGCGGATTCGAGCCTGAAATTGCCGCAGATCGTCGGCCGTATCAATTCCCGGCTGGGCCGGTCCGACGCGGGCAACGACAATTTTTTTTCCGGCTTCCAGGGCGCGAAGCTGCTCTAGTTTTTCAATTTTTTCCAGTGTGCCGGGGGGGGCGTTTGCGAACCATTGCAGGAAATCGCGGCGATAGGCGTACAGTCCCAGATGGTGCCAATAGACAGGCGGCCGATCGGTCAGCCGATCCGCCGGATCGCCATCGCGGTCGGCGGGGACGCAGGCGCGACTGAAGTACACCGCCCTGCCCCGCCCTGCCCCGCAGCCATCGGCCGGAGAGTTTTCGACAAAGTCGGCCATCACAATTTTGACGACGTTCGGATCCGTCAGATACGGAGCCTGGTGGATCGGCGTGCCGGCGGTGGCGATGTCGGCCGTCGGGTCGGCGGCCAGTGCGTCAGCGACCGCGTCGATCGCATCCGGATCGATCTCAGGTTCGTCGCTTTGCACGTTGATGAAGATTTCGGTCTGTGGAAATTGCCGCGCTACCCAAGCGACGCGGTCGGTCCCACTGGCACAGTCGGTCGGGGTCATGAACCAGCGACCGCCAAACGAGTCGACTTCGTCGGCCAAACGTTGATCGTCGACGGCGACAACCACACCTGCGGTGCCACAGCGGGCTCGCGACGCAGCTTCATAGGTGTGTTGCAAGACTGATTTTCCGCCAGCCCGCTGCAACAATTTTTCACTCAGTCGGCTTGATGCCAGCCGCGCAGGCAAAACGATTTGAAATTCAGGCATGGTGGATCACCGGGGGATTCGATGGCGTGACGCCGCATCGAACAGGCTGTGCCAACGGGGGCTTCACCGACAATGATCGAAAACATTCGCGAAGCAGACAACCGCCCTCGCCTAGCAGCATGCTTGGTTTGCTGCTGTGGGAGCGATTTTTTTAGTGAGAGGCCGTCGAGGCGGCCGAGAATGCTGGATGGACTAGTTGCCCATCGCGCCCGCAATCGCGTTGCCAGATCTGTTGAAACTTTCTTCGGTTTCGTTTGTCAATGTCGCGATCGAGCCAAGGCAAACAGCAACGATCAAGGCCAGCATCACAGCGTATTCAACCGCCGTTGTGCCCTCCTCTTCGCGCCAGAAAGACTGGCTGGGGGGAAGTTTTTGTTGTTGATTCATCGTAGTTATATTTAGTGGTTAGTTTTTCACAGGAAAAAGGCATAGCCACCGAAACATAGGCCACGAAACCACGTAATCACTGACAATGTGTTCACATTTGGGGGGGAGGATCAGGAGACCACTGTCGAATGATTCCGGTCGTACCGATTTTTCCGGTTAGGCTGTCCCCCCGGGGGATCTGGCTTCACCGCACGTTGTGTTTGCAAGCACTGCGTTCTAATCTGATGCACCCACGCGGCGACGCGATCACAGCGGGAATCTGATTGGCGTGCGATTTCATTTCATTTTGGTAATCAAAACCGATGCTCGGTCCTGTCTTTAATCGCGAGGCGACGGTCGTTCCCAAGCGATCCAAAACCTATTTGGCCCGGGGATTGTATCTGCTGGCACTGTTCGGATTGCTGTGCACCGGCTATCTGGTGCTGGACGGTTCGCGTTCACTGGCGACGGTTTCCGATGCGGCCCGTTTCGGCGGCTGGATGTTTTTCCTACTCGCCCCGCTGCAGTTGTTGGTGCTGTCCAGTCTGGCGGCGGTCGGATCGGCCGCCAGTGTGGCCCAGGAAAAGGACCGGCGAACGCTGATTTTGTTGTTGATGACACGGCTGAGCGGTTTCGAGGTGGTGGTCGGAAAACTGACGGCGACGCTGTTGGGGCCGTTGGCAATGTTGTTGGCCGCGCTGCCGCTGTTTCTGGTGCTGCCGCTGCTCGGTGGCGTTTCGCCCCAACAGGTGCTGTTGGTTTTTTTGGTGACTGCCGCCACGATTTTGTTTGCCGGATCGGTGGGCACCGTTGTCGGTCTGTGGCGAGAAAAGACATTTCAGGCGATCGCGCTGACCGTGTTGATCCTGCTGATGCTGGTCGGAGTGGGCGAGATCTTGATCCATCTGCTGCAATTGCCGGTGGCGGTTCAATTGGCACTTAGCCCGCAGCGTGCGCTCGCCGCAGCCGCTTCGCCGCTGGCCAGTTTGTCGGCGGCAACGTCGCTGGGCGTCGGATTGTTCACCGGGTTGGCTGTGATGGGATCGCTGTTGGTGCTGGCGGTTGGTGTGGCCAAAGTGCGTGTCTGGAATCCGTCACGCGAAGTCCGCTTGAAGGCACCCGATCCGGAAACCAGTGAAGAACAGCAGTCGCTGGCGACGCCGAGCAGCTGGAAAGTCCGCGCGCCGCGCAACGTTTGGAAGAATCCGATTCTGTGGCGTGAGATCCGCACCTGGGCCTATGGCCGCAAGGTGGTCGTCATCCGCGTGGCGTTTACGATGCTGTTTCTGTTGGGCGTGGCCGTGATCTATGGCCAGATCCAGGACGGAACGGCCTACGAGCCGGCGGCTCGGATCGGTCGTGCGTTGCCCGCCGTGACGTTGCCCCTGGCGGCGATTGGTGTGGTCAGTTTGGTCTTGATCAATGCCTTGGCGGTCAATTCCGTGACCGGCGAACGCGACGGGTTGGCACTCGATTTATTGTTGGTCACAGATCTACGCCCCAGCGAGTTCGTGTTTGGCAAATTGTTAGGTGTCTTGTACGTGGGCAAGGAATTGATCCTGTTGCCAATGCTGTTGCTGTTGTACCTGGCGGTGCGTGGCGTGATGACCTATGAAAACATGGTGTATGCCATGTTGGGCGCTGCGATGTTGTATGTCTTTGTCTCGACGCTTGGCATCCATTCGGGATTGAACTACGTGGCCGGACGGACGGCGACGCTGGCTAGTCTGGGAACGGTGTTCTTTCTGTGTGTGGGGATCGCCATCTGCATGACGATCATGGTCAGTTTTCGGGGCGCGTTTCAGCTGCAATTGGCACCGTTCCTGGTGATGATCCTGGGCGGCGGTGCCGCTTTGTTTGCCTCGCTAGGATGGCGAAACCCGTCGTCGGCGATCTTTTTGGCTTCGTTCACATTGCCGTTGATCACCTTTTATTCGATCACTCAGTTTTTGTTGCAAACCGATCACCTGTTTGTCTTCTTTTCGATGGCGGTCGGTTATGGTTTCACTGTCGCAGCATTGTTGATTCCGGCGCTCAGCGAATTTGATGTCTCGCTGGAGCGTGATCGCGGAGCCGAGGGAGATGGCTGATTGAACTGGTTGTCGGAGTATGCCGGCTGGTTGGTGCCGATGTTGGTGCTGATTTTGCTGAGCGCGCTGTTCAGTGGCAGCGAAGCGGCTCTGTTTTCGCTTACACCACGCCATCGTCGCCAACTCTCGCGCAGTGGTGTCGGTGGTCGGATCGCTGACCGCCTGCTGGCTGATTCAGAACGGTTGCTTTCGGCCATTCTGTTTTGGAATTTGCTGATCAACATGACGTACTTTGCGATCGCGTCGATCGTTGCGGGTAAATTGGAATCATCCGTTGCGGGCGGCACCAGTGTGGCCGTGTTGTTCACGGCGATCAGTCTGCTGACGATTATTTTTTTCAGTGAGATGTTGCCCAAGAGCATCGCTGTGCTTTCGCCGGTTCAAGCATCGATCTTGATCGCCGGTCCGCTTAGCGTGGCGGTGCGAGTTGTCAGCCCACTCCTGCCGTTGATCAAGACGGCCAACATGCTGGCCAGCCGTTTGTTGTGGCCTTCATTCGTTCCCGAAAACGAAATCGATTTAGCGGACATCGAACGCGCGGTTGAGTTGAGTACACACGATGCGGCGCTGTTGCAGCGCGAACGGATGGCGCTGCGCAGTTTGGTCGAGATCGCAGAGACGCGGGCCAGCGAGTTGATGCGCCCCCGTAGTAAATTGCAATTGGTCGAAACACCAATCGATCGCCAAATTTTGTTCGCTCAAACGCCGCCCGGTGGCTATGCGATGATCACCGACCAGGCGGGAGAACGGATCATCGGCGCACTGGGCGTGCGGATGTTGCGCCCCAGTCAGTTGGACGATGTGGAACAATTGGTTGAACCGGTGATCTATGTGCCGTGGTCGGCACCGGTCGCGCGCGTTTTGGACCAACTGACCGAAAATGATTTGAGTGTTGCCGTGGTCGTCGATGAATACGGGGATGCGATCGGCGCACTGTCGACGGACCGAATCTTCCGGCGGATGTTAGGCCCAGAGCATCATCAATTCGAAGAACTGCCAAATGCGATTGCGATCGAACAGGTTGACCGCGATCGCTACCGCGTGCTGGGCAGTGTCTCGGTTCGCCAATTGGCAAAACATCTGCAAGTCGCAATCCCGGACGAGTCGGTTGCCACGGTGGCGGGTTTTATCCAGCGACAGAACGAACGCTTGCCACGCATCGGCGACCAGGCGCCCTTGGGCGATTGCTGGCTGACCGTGGTGGAGGAATCCGAAGGGGGATTGTGGATCGAAGTCCAACGGCGTGGTGATGACGACGATGATTCCGATGACGCTAGCCCGCGGGATATCGGATGATCGTCTTTGCCATCTTGCTATTTTTGTTCGGGCTGGTTTTGAGCGCGTTTTTTAGCGGCAGCGAAACCGGTTTGTACCGCGTCTCGCGAACACGTTTGGTATTGGACGGACTGGATGGTTCACGCGGCGCCAAAGCCATTGTGTGGTTGTTGAATCATCCCACTCTCTTTGTTGCCACCGCGCTGGTGGGCAACAACCTGGCCAACTTCTTGACCAGTTTTGCTTTGGTGTTGGCGATCGGATCGTTGTATGCCGAATCGGCGTTGGCGGAATTGATCGGCCCGATTCTGATGACGCCGATCGTGTTTGTATTTGGGGAACTGCTACCCAAACACTGGTTTTTTCAGGCGCCCTATCGGTTGCTGTGTCGGGTGCGACCGCTGTTGCTGTTGGCGACGGTCCTGTTCCTGCCCGTGTCGCTGTTATTGGCCGCGTTGGCCGTCGCACTGCGGGCGTTGACCGGCCAGACCCCGTTTCGCCTGCGTTTGGCGATGGCCCGTGGCGAGTTGGCACAGGTGTTACGCGCCGGTGAAGAGGCGGGGATTTTGCACGCCGGCCAACGTTCCTTGGCAGGGCAATTGTTTGACGTCGGCAATCAACTGGCCATTTCGTTTGCGGTGCCGTTGGGGCGTTTGTCAACCGTCCGATTGCCGATCGATCGTGAATCAATCGCGTCGGAGGCGCGCCGACGGAACCACCCGATTGTGTTGGTGTTGCGCGGCGATCGGATCGTCGGCTACCTGCGCTATTCCGAACTGTTGACCGGCGAGGGAAAAGTCGAAGTTCGGCCGGTGATTCGCGTCAGTCTGACCGAACGACATTTAACCACGTTGTTGCGATTGTACGATGTCGCCGGTGAAGTCGCATTGTTGTGTGATGAGCATGGCGATGCACGCTCGGTGGTCACCCGCCGCCAATTGCTACAGCCGATGATCAAGTAGTCGCCTGGGCTTATTTCGTGTAGCCGAGCTGCCGAATGACCGTCAGCATTTCATCGCAGGTGATGTAGCGGCGATGATGCTGCAGTTTGTACTGGTCGATTGCGATCGCCAACTCACGCCCGGCCGCAGTGAGTTCTTCGTGTGAACTTGCGAATTGGCGCCGCTCGGGGGCGTTATGAGCGGTTCCGCCGCGGCGACGATCGACGAACGGAAGGTCGCTGATGGCTTGATCACTTGATGCTGAGGCGGCATTAGAAAGCGACATAGTCGGGTTCTCGAAGGAAAAGGGCGGCGTGTCTGGCACACTCAACCCTAGTTCACGACCGGCACACAGGCCGTCAACCGAGCCCAAAAACAAGTTTCTCGCTGCGTTGGTGTTCCCACTCCTAGCGGTTGCGGCCAGGTTGCGGATTTGATCGCACCGAGTAACCGTTGCGATCGGTAGAACCGTGTTGCAACGTTAGAAACTCGCCGTTTTCCCAGCTGGTCGATCTGCTTGTGACCAGGCTCCGGCCTCTCAACAGGGTGGTTTGCAGGGTGAGGTTGAACAATCGCCTCACGTCTTGAGCTAGCACGAGCAGGCCTGTCTCCGCAGCGGCACGCCAGCGGCCGCAACCGTGGAAAACCATGTGGCGAAGTTTTTGACTCTGGTTGCGGTCTCATTACGCCAACGGCGTTCGACAGCCTAGCCTAGGGTCAGG
>NZ_JAMYFE010000090.1 GCF_024129865.1 Stieleria tagensis
AACGCCGTTGGCGTAGAGATGCGATTGAGTGCAATGGAGTATTCCCTGCGAAACCTTCTCACCACAGCACTGACGCTTGCGATAAAAGTGCAACGTCCTACCCCCTTCCGCGTCGTCCTCGTAAGGCCACCCGTGCCGCCGCTGCGCCGCTGCGCGATTCAGCGGCACTCGATTTCAATTCACCGGTCGGTACTGGACGCCCAGTTGGTCGAACAGGAACGCGTCTGTGTCCACGGTTTCTTCGATTCGTTGTGACAATCCGGTGTCGCCGCCGTGTCCCGAATTGGCGCTGGTTCTCAGCAGTACCGGCGGTCCGGATGGGGAAGCGGCTTGCATTCGAGCCGTCATTTTCCGCGACTGCATCGGATCGACGCGAGGATCATTTGCCCCGGTGAAAAACAGGGTGGCTGGATACTTGGTTCCGTCGTGCACGTTGTGAAACGGCGAATAGGCTCGCATCGCCTGGAACTGTTCCAAATCTTTGACGGTTCCGAATTCGGGAATGTTAAACGCTCCGTTGGGCGACAGTTCGACGCGCAACATGTCGTAGATGCCGACATGCGAAACCACGCACTTGGCCAAATCGGGATGTTGGGTCAGTGTTGCCCCCATCAACAATCCGCCGTTGGATCCGCCCATGATCGCCAACTGGTCCGACGTCGTGTAGCCATTGTCAATCAAGTACTGCGCGGCAGCATAAAAATCGTCAAAGACGTTTTGCTTGTCGGTCAGATTGCCGGCCAGGTGCCAGCTTTCGCCGTATTCACCGCCGCCGCGAATGTTTGCGACGACATAGGTGACACCTTGTTCGAACAACACTTTGTTGGCTGCATTGAATCGCGGTGTCAAACTAATTGCATAGCCACCGTATCCGTACAGAACCAACGGGCCGGCGCCGGTCACTGAATCGGGCCGCTGAATGTTGATCGGAATCTTGGTCCCGTCTTTCGAGGTTGCAAACTCCCGCGTCACTTGAACGTCGTTCAAATCAACTGGCGATTCACTCGAAAGTTTCGTCTGGTTGGTCTGGTCCATCGCCGCCTGGTAGTGGTACCACCGTGTCGGTTGGACATACGAGGTATTGCGAAACAGAATGTCATCGCCGTTCAAAAGTTCGATACCACCGACACTGGAAATGGGTAACTGTTTTGGCATCGCCAGTGATTTGCCGTGGTGATCAAACACTCGGATCTCCGACGGTCCGCCCAGCTGGTAAGTCACATAAATGCGACTGGGCGTCGCGACCAAACTGGGGGCTGCGCGATAAAAACTGGTGACGATGGTATCGGGGCCTTCGGCGATCAACTCTTCAGTCGATCGCTTGGGCGATGTCACGTCGCGAATGCGAACGATCCTCCCGCGTGGAGCGGCTTCGCGAGTGATGGCCAAGATCGATCCTGAGGGTTCAAACGTTGCCTGGACTAACTTGTCACCAAACTGACTAATTTGATCCCAGCTGCCGTCGGTCGAGCGGACGTAGTGCGAAAATTCGCCACCGTCACCGTTCTGTACATTACATAATACCATTCCCGAGGGTGCGTGGACTTCGACTTCGATTTCTGCGATCCGTGGAAAGTCGGTGCCAAGTTCGAATCGATCTTGATCGCTGCTGGTGCCCAGTTGGTGAAAATACAGCTGTTGGAAAAAATTCAGATCCGCCTCGGCTCTCTCACCTGCCCGTGGATGACGCGTGTAATAGAAGCCTTGGCTATCAGCCGCCCAGGCGAGATCACCGCCAGCTGTGCCGGAATTGACTCGTGGCACAACTTCATACAACTTGTTTCCGTTGGCAGTGTCATAGACTGTGACGTCACCGACCTCACTGCCTCCGGTCGAGATCGAAATGGCAACCAGTTTTCCATCGGGTGAGGGTTCGTACCAGTCCATCGATGTGGTGCCGTTTGAATCGACAACGTTGGGATCAAACAGGACGCGGGCATCCTCTGGTGAATCGAGTGAATCAAATGTGACTAAATAGGGTTGCTCCATGGGCGGCTGGTTCTTGACCGCGAAATACTTGCCACCGGCAAAGCGAACATCACTGTACGAAATCAGTCGGGCCGACATGATCTCGGTCACACGTTCGCGAATTGGTTCGACGTTTGGCAGCCCGTCCAAGATTTGGCGAGCGTAGGCGTTTTGGCTTTCACTCCAGCGTTGAACCTCCGCATCGTCCCAATCCTCCAGCCAGCGGTAATCGTCTTGAACTTCGATCCCGTGATAGGAGTCGACTGTGGGCGAAGTGCGAGTCATTGGGGACTGTGCCGGCGTGGACGTACAAGCTAGCCCTGCGAGGGCCAGCAGCAGAAGGTAACGCGTGATCATGGTGATTCTCGTTTATTGCGTCGCAGAGTGCCCGCCAAAAGTATCGAAAGCGTGCGTGCACAAAAATCTATCCGAAAACGGTCCGATCTTGAACGACGGATGGCTCGTTTGGCGGGATATTAGCTGTGTCGCCCAATGGCGGGGGCCTCACTCCATCCCGTACTGCAAGCCCATTCACCGTTTACGGCAATGTCAGGCCATCTGGCAACGGAAGCAATGGACGAATCTCAGCGGTGCCGCGTCGGGCCCCGGGGATCTCTGCCGCAACAGAGATGGCTTCATCGATATCGTTGGCTTCAATCAAAAAGTAACCGCCCAATTGCTCCTTGGTTTCGACAAAAGGGCCATCGAAGACCGCGGTTTTCCCATCGCGAACCCGCACGCATTTCGCGACTTCCGGTGGCTCCAGCGGCGCAGCAGAAATGTACTGACCGTTGGCATGAAGTTTGTGGCACAACTGAACTGATTCAGAGAGTGCCGCCTTGTGCTCCTCCGGTGGCCACGCCCCTTCAGCGGCATAAAGAAGTACGATGTATTTCATCCCTAACGTTCCTCGGTTGTGTTCGTCAAACGCACATTGCAGTTTCACTCTAAAATATCTGAAACACCACACCCATCGGCAACACGATGAATTCAAATGCAACAGCGATTTACCGCGATGTTTAGTGAAACCCCTGGGGATCAGCGATGAGGGCGGTGCTCTATCGCGGGTTCAAAGAGACGCCTCGCATCGAATCCCTAGCCGATCCCACGCCGGAATTGGACGGAGTGGTGATTCAAGTCGAAGCGACGGGGATCTGCCGAAGTGATTGGCACGGCTGGATGGGACATGACCCCGACATTCGTTTGCCGCACGTACCGGGTCACGAATTTGCCGGCGTGGTGGTTGCGATTGGCAGTCGTGTTAGGCGGTGGAATGTCGGTGATCGGGTCACCGTGCCGTTTGTGTGTGGCTGTGGATCCTGTGCGCAGTGTGCATCGGGACAGCAGCAAATTTGTGATCGACAGTTCCAGCCCGGGTTCACCCACTGGGGCTGTTTCGCTGAATACGTAGCCATTGACTACGCCGACGCAAATCTTGTCCGGCTAGGCGATGAAATGGATTTTGTCACCGCGGCAAGTCTGGGATGTCGTTTTGCAACCGCCTTTCGTGCGATCGTCCATCAAGCAAAAGTTTCGGCCGGTCAATGGGTTGCCGTTCATGGTTGTGGAGGCGTCGGGCTGTCTGCGGTGATGATCGCAAATGCACTGGGTGCCAATGTCATCGCGATTGACATCGGCGACGACAAGCTTGATTTGGCTCGGTCGGTGGGCGCCGCGGAAACAATCAATGCGAGTACCACCGCAGATGTCGTTTCCACTGTCATTCAAATCAGTCAAGGCGGTGCAGCCATTTCGGTTGATGCACTGGGAAGTCCCACCACCTGTTTCAATTCAATCCATTGCCTTCGAAAACAGGGCAAACACATTCAGGTCGGTTTGTTATTGGCCGACGATAAACATCCATCGGTACCGATGGACAAAGTCATTTCGCACGAATTGGAAATCTTGGGTAGCCACGGCATGCAAGCACATCGCTACCCCGAAATGCTCGCCATGATTCGATCCGGCAAGCTTCAGCCGGAAAAACTGGTTACAAAGATGATCAACCTCGATGAATCTGTGCGTGCACTCACCAGTCTGAACAGCCATTTGGACATTGGTGTGACGGTCATCAACGATTTTGGATGATGTTAGAATCCAGTTCAAACGGTTCTCTTCATTTCGGTTTGACGAGATTCGCTTTCGCCTAGCCCTCGCTCCCAATTGAAAACAAGATGATCGTCTTCGGCAAGATTTTAAGCTTTGTGAGAGTGATGGTTCTCTCGGCATGGATGCTTGTTTTGACGCCATCTCAGCAACGGGTTTCTGCAGCCGAACCGGGTACCAAACCACTAAAGGTATTCATTCTTGCCGGTCAATCCAACATGCAGGGGCACGCGCAAGTGCGCACCATGGACGCCATGCGACTGAATCCCAAAGGGGCCGCACTGCTGACCGAAATGCATCACCCCGATGGCACGCCCCGGGTTTGCCAAGACGTCGGGATATCATCGATCGGTTCGGCGCACCAAGAACAAACTGGGCGGTTAACCGTTGGGTTTGGCGCGTCTGCCAATGGCCCCAAAATCGGCCCCGAATTCACCTTTGGAATCTGGATGCAAAAATGGCTGGACGAACCGGTTTTAATTATCAAAACGGCATGGGGCGGAAAGAGTCTGCATACGGATTTTCGTCCACCGAGTGCAAAACCCTACGAATTTACATCAACCCAAATAGAGACGTTTCGTAAGCAGAACAAAGATGTCGAGCAGATCAAAGCGGACAAGATTGAAGCCACCGGGAAGAACTATCGTCAGATGGTCGATCACGTGAAGCATGTGTTGTCGGACATCAAACGCGTCTATCCGGACTACAGCGTGGGACAGGGTTTTGAGTTGGCAGGCTTTGTCTGGTTTCAGGGCTGGAACGACATGGTCGATCGCGGGACCTACCCGGATCGTGACCAACCGGGCGGATTCGACCAATACAGCGAACTTCTGACCCAGTTCATTCGCGACGTCCGAAGGGACCTATCGGCACCGGAAATGCCCTTTGTGATCGGTGTGATGGGAGTCGGTGGTCCGACGCAGGACTATGGTCCAGATCAGCAACGCCACAAGGCGACCCATCAACATTTCCGGGACGCGATGGCAGCACCGGCTGAACTTCCCGAATTTAGCGACAATGTTGTGACGGTGTTGACCGAGGTCTACTGGGACAAGGAAGTCGCCGAATTGCGAAGACGCGAGAATGCGATCAAACCGATGATTGACATGATCAAGCAATCAATGAAACGCAGCGAAATCAGTCGTAGCGAAGGCCAAGAAAAAATCGACAGGCTATATAACGAAACATTCAGTCCACGCGAACGAGAGCTTTTGCAGAAAAGCACATCAAATTTTGATTTTCACTACATGGGTTCTGCCGGAATCATGGCCCAAATCGGCAAAGCCTTTGCCGAGGCACTGCAATGATCCACGGAAAGCTCTCCAAGCACAAAGACCAGCACTCATATCCCTATCAGGTCGGTCGATGAGTTTTGATCAACTCCAGCAACTCAGAGAGATGGTGAATGATCGCGGTGGGATTTGATTCGCTGAGTTGCTGTTCGGTTTGCGCACCCGTGGTGATCCCAAGCGTGATCGCGCAATCCGCGTTTTGCCCTTCTTCGATATCGATTTGAGAGTCACCAATTTTGACGACGGATCGCGAGGTTCGGATGCCGGTGATCTCCATTGCTTTTTCAATCATGTCCGCTGCCGGACGGCCGTTGGCAACGTCGCTGGCGGTGACTAAGGCATCAATGTCCTTTCCGATTTCCCAGCCTAACTTTTTCAGAAGCCCTTCGGCGGTGGATCGGTCGTAGCCTGTGTTTAGAACGACTTTGATATTTTGCCCGCGTAGACTGGAAAAGACCGCCGAGGCGCCGGGTTGTTCACGAACTTCAAGAGTCGCGTAGGCCGAAGCAAGTTGTTGCTTGAAGTTCGCAAAAATCGTAGCCACTTCTTCCGCTGAGTGATCGTTGCCGTCAAGCGCCAAAACGTCGTGGATCGCTTGTGATTTTTCTTTCCCCGCGCCAGCGGTCTGGACTTGCTCCTGAGTGAACGCGTAGCCCGCGGCGTTGATTGCCGCGCGCACCGTTTTATAAACGACGTTGTCTTCGTCAACGGTCGTTCCAGCCATGTCAAAAACAACGAGTTCAATCATTGTAAATTTCTCCGAGATGATGTTTCGCAAACCCAGCACTACTGGTCATGCCCTTGCCGCCGATGCCCGTCGCAATGTGAATGTTGTCGCCAACGTTGTGGGTAAAAATGCCGGCCGGGTGACTGGTTTGGCAATAGATTCCGAACCAGCTGGATTGAGTCTCCCAGGATGGCAGCTGAAAGATCTTTTGACCTTCGCTGATGAAGTACTGGTTGATGTCGGTACGGAGATCAAAGTTCAGGTTGTCGCGTTTCGCTGCAGGGGCATATTCATGGGAGTCGCCTAGAATGATTCCTCCGTCAGCCTCTTGTTTAAACAGCAAGTGAATTCCCCATTGCTGAGCGAAATTGGCCTGGGATTCACGTGCTTTGATCGCCGCCCACGAAGGGCATTGGGAAAAGCTCTCGTAGCGGCGAATCGACAGACCGGTCAGGATATTCCCCGGCAAAATCGATTCCGGCTGAGGTTTCAGTCGCAGCATTTGAAGTTTGACAAGCTTTAGGTCGCTGGAGCGAAACAGTTCCGGGTACAGGGTTTGGAATTCACTGCCGCAACAGAGCAACAGTTTTTGTGCCGAAAACGTTCCACCATCGGTGGTTGTCACCGTGACGGAACCCGCGCTGGATGTCACGATTTGATTGACGCACGTATCAAAGTGGCTTTGGAAATTCGATTGCTGTGACAGATAGTGATGCAACCGGTGGATCATCGTTCGCGGATTGACGGAAACTTCGTCGGGGAAAAACAGCCCGCCGACGCAGTAGTCTGAACGCAATTGCGGATAGCGGGATTGACACTGCTGCGCGGTCCAAAGCTGTGATGAGTAGTCAGCATCCGAATTGATTGTGTGTAGTTCCTCGATCAACGCCAGTTCTTCTTCGTCCGATGCGATGTAAATGCTGCCTTGCTGACGAACCGAAATGTCAAATTCTGATTGAATCGACTGATAGATTTGTAGACTTTCGCGACCCAACGGCTGCCATTGTGAGTCCAGACCTGATGGGACAACCTGTCCAAAATTGCGTACGCTTGCTGCTCGCGGTGCGGAATGGCGTTCCAACAGTCTGACACTCAACCCGCGACGTTGCGCATGGTAGGCGTGAAATGCGCCAAGGACTCCTCCACCAATGATCAACAGGTCCACTTTGTCTGCGTTTGTTGCCACGGTCTGGGATCCGAGTCTAATTTGGATTGGGTGAACGATTTGGCGTTTCGCCGGTCAGAAGGTGCGTCTTGGAATCGTACGGTAGTAGTGAACGCCCAACAACAACGTGATCAACAGCGAAAGGATCGAGACGAGGGCGGATGTCCAAAGCAATAAATTCAAAAAATCAACTTCTCCCGTTGCTGTATTGCGCAGGATCATGATTGCGACATAGCCAAGATAGCCAAGCGCATCGGCTAGGTACATCAGGTAGCCGATCGTTGCGGTCTCTTGGAACGCTGCGATCATTCGTTCGAAAACGGTCGTATGAAACGCGACATAGGGAACGTACATGCCTAGCCCCAGCAGCACCATAAACGCCATCGGTGACAATTGGTTCGCTTCCTGACCTGCGATAGACGCCAGTACAATTGAAAAACCGGTTCCCAACAGGGCAATCGATGACAAAAACGCAAAACGGTTGTCTCGTACAAAAATCGTCATGCCATTGATGATGACGACTCCTATCATCACCCAGAATTCCGAACGAGCAAAGACGTCGGGTTTGTTGTTCACGCCCAGTTCTTGCCAGATTTCAACCGCAAAATCATCCCGCAGGCTGCGAACGATTGTTAGCAGCACATAGATTGCCAGCAGTCCCACTAGACCTAACGCATGACGTTTAAAAAATGCTTTGCGGTCCGTTCGATTCATTGGAGCTCGCTTGGTACGCAATCGTTCATCGTTGGCTGACGGTGGGGGGATGAACGACAGCATCGACACGAAAAACAGCAACGGGATGACAAACAGCAATCCCGCCAGGAATGGCATCCAGTACGCGTCGACTTGATAATCCTGAATCAAGCTGCGGCCGACCGATTTCACGAAACCAGATGCCAAAATGAAACTGGCGCACAAGCCGGCAGAGAGTGATTCGGTGAGTTGGCGGCCCTCGAGAAAACCGAGAACCAGCCCGAACACCATCCCCAGTGGCAAGCCGTTGGCGAACAACCAAATGAAGTTCCAGGGAACCGGCGTGATCGCAAACAGCAATAGAGCAACTTCGGCCAAACCGATCAGCGCGAGGATCGACACCGCGCGGTATCGTGGTGGCATTTCAGAAACGACTTTGATGCCGATGAATTTTGAAAGGGTGTAGCCCGCCACCTGTGCAGACACCAGGATCGTTTTAAAACCGATCCCCAGCCACACCGTGTCTTGATACGTCGCCGCCGTGAATGGCTTGCGAAACGCATACATGCAAAAGTAGGTGCCGAATGCCGCAACAATGCAGTAGGTTGAAAACCAAGCCGGGTTTGCGTTGGCCAGTCGTTTACTGATCCAACTCGTGTGTTGCTGCGTTGTTGAATCCATTTTTCCGCCGCCTCGACAATCAGCAATGAATCGGAGCGGAAAATCATGTTCAATGTCCCACTTGATCGCGATCAAGCAATCGCACCGGACAAATCTGCCGGTTCAGTCAATGTCGGAACATCAAACAATGTTTACGGAAAACCAACAAGCCATAGAGCCATGAATTTTGGGTGAAGTTACGGCGGCAGCGACGCGTTAATTTTGAAGCCAGCGTTTTCTTAAGCCCAGCGGGCGACACAATGATGCAACGCTGCGTGAGATCATGTGCCGTCCTAGTCTCTAAGGATTGGACAGTGAAGCAAGCAGTCTTTTCAACTCAAATGGACCGGCAAATTGCCGCTTCGATCTCTTCACT
>NZ_JAMYFE010000091.1 GCF_024129865.1 Stieleria tagensis
AAACTGACGCGTCGGGTTACCCTATAGAAGCGCAGCTTGAATACCAGCGCGACAGTGCGTGGGGCTTCTTCATCCGACTGGGCTCAGTGAGCCCGTTCGGAAACGATGAATCCGGCCTGCCCGATGCCGGTGACCGGGATGGAAGGCCGAGTCGACGGTTCATTCATCCAGTGAAAAAGTTGGCGTCTCACGATTCGTTGGCAAGGCAGGTGCTGAGATCGCTGGCGTGGGCAGTTGATTGAGTTTATCGTCGGCGACCTTGAGTGTTCGCTCGGTTTTTTCGATCAACGACTGCAATGCCTCTGCCCCCGGTTGGCCCGATTTCTCACGCCTTTCTTTCAATTGGGCTTCGGCGCGTTTTAACAGTGATTTTGTTTGCCTGACCGAATCATTCAATCGCTCACGCGTCGATTTCCCTGCGATGACCGAGTACTCTCCCAAAGCTTGGATCAGGGTGTCGTAATTCCGAGTCAATGCCCCATCGATAGGAAGTGCAGAAGAGGGATCAAAACGGTTGGCAAATGGCCGGCCTGAAGAACCATTTGACGATGAGGTTTGTGGTTGAGCACTGAAGGAAAGCGATGGTTGTTGCGGCAGTTCTCGAGGGGCCGTGGATATCTGCGGGCGGGACTGTATGTTTGCGGGTGCACCGAAGGTCACTGGGGCGGTTGGGTAACCGCCGGTGCGGGCGGGATAGTTGATGCGCGCGGACGGATTGGGATCCCATGCCAGCGGATCGGGGCGCCCGAGAAGTTCATTCGTGCGACGTGTGATGATCTCCTCGCGAGCCTCTGCGCGGGCTTGGTGTTGGGACTTCAGTTTTTCCAGTCGGGCCTCCAAGCCGTCAATCTGAGCTTGTTGCTGATCGTGCATGAAATCAAATTGGTCGCCCAACATCTCGATCAATCTGGTTTTCGGACTGTTGGGGTTGTCATCGCCGGGCAACGGTTGGCCGACCGGGGCATCTGTGGACACGTCCGCCGCGAAAGCTGACACGATTTGCTTCGCCAACTCGGCCACTTCGCGAGCGTGCGGCAGCGTCGGTGCGTTGGTGGGAAATTGTTCAAAGGTCGACAATCTGTTCAAAGAACTTACGCCGGCAGAAGTGATGGTCTTTGTTCTTGGTACCAAGCGGGTCGTTTCGCCATCTTGTTGCGGTTCCCAGTAGGTTTCAAATCGGGTGACCGTTGGCTCGTCGTCTTGTGCGACCGCCCGAGTTGCCGACCAGCCAAACCAAGTGCCGGAGCAACTTACGGCAACCGCAGTGATCAGCAATGCAATTTTGCCATTGCCGATCCGCATCGGTTTCCAAGATCGATGTTTGAGAGTCATGTTTGCATCCTTGGTCAGAACGAGGGGGAGAAGTGGTCAGCGGATGAAGCGACCGGTGCTGGTCGGCCACCGGCAGTCTGGTTTTCGATCTGCAGCAATTCATTGTGAATCCGCTGCACGTCAGATGGGAATGTCGGCCACAGCCACAACATTTCCGGTGGCAGATTGGGTTCGGGTGTTGGGGGCGTTGCAGCGATCGTCACCGGATTGCGAGTGGGGCGGATCGATTCCCAGATCGGTTCACGATCATTGTCCGCCGGTGGCGGCGCGTCGGTTGGCTGTTTGCGTGTTGACTGTTTGGCGGCCGGCGTGGATGGCACTGTCGCCAGTTGAGTTGCCATCGGTTCGTCATTCGACGGGCTTTGCGTCAGAGCGGATGTGACGAGCACTGTGGCCAGAGTTGTTCCGGCCAGAGTCGCTACGGCCAGTGCTATTGCGGTCAGGGTAGCTGTGGTTGTCGCCACCAGGCCGCGGCGACTGGTGGGCGGCTGCAACTCGCTGGGCAGTTCGTTGGCAGACGGTTGACGCAGATGCAGTTCCACTTTGCGCAGCAATCTCGCCGCATCATCCGCCGTGGCGATCCGCTCGGTGATGTTTTTGGCCAGGAACCGTTCCAACAAGCGGTCGACCCATGCCGGCAGCGACTCGATGCGAACCGTGGCCGGTCGTGGTTGAGTGTCGATGACTTTGCGCAGCACCGCGATCGGCGAATCGGCGGTGAATGGAGGGCGGCCGGTTATCATCGCGTACAGCACGCTGCCCAACGAGAACAGATCGCTTTGCCGGCTGATGTCGTCGCCGGCCGCCTGTTCAGGGCTCATGTACTGGGGCGTGCCGGTGACCATGCCGCTGACGGTCACCGTTGCATCATCGATGGCTCGCGCCAAACCAAAGTCACCGATCAGGATTCGGGGACTGTTTTCTTCCAGCAGGACGTTGCCGGGTTTGATGTCGCGGTGGATGACACCGCGTTCGTGCGCGGCAGCCAACCCTTCGGCGATCTGGGCTGCGATGTCGATCGCTGTCTCCAGCGGCAACGGGCCTTCGTCGTTGATCCGGTCTTGCAAACTGCGACCCGCGGAGTCGGATCCGATCAGCGGCATGACTAAATACGGCGGGTGAGAATTCTCATTGACTCCATAGATCGGCATGATCGCTGGATGCGTGATCGCTGCGGCCGCGCGTGCTTCGCGGGCGAAGCGTCGCCGTGCCGGTGCCAATCCGGCCAGGTGTGGCGCAAGGAATTTAATTGCGACCGGACGAGCCAGCTGTTGGTCATAGCCGGCAACAACAACACCCATGCCGCCGCTGCCGACAATGGAGTCGATTCGATAGCGATCAAGGGTCCCCAGTGAAGTCGCATGCTGCACCGATGCCTGGCCGTGCTGATCGGGACGCAAAATCGATCGCAGCCAAACCAGCATGGCGTCCGAGCCCGCGACCAATGCGGCGGAGGGACGTCCCAGACTCCAGCCATCGTTGACGGCTGCCTGTTGATGGGACGTGTAAACACTTCTTGTTTCCTGCCACCAGGATGGATCAGCGACCAGCGTTTCCAATCGTTGGCGGCAGATGACACAGGACGACAGGTGGCTCTCGGCGACGCGCAGCGGATCGCCCTGCAACGTTTCGTCCAACAGTTGCAGCAGCGTGGCTTGATTGCAATGTTGGTCCGGCTGTTCGGTCGGGCTGGGGAAGTTGGCAGCAACCATCTCAATCCGCCTCCCGTTGCTCGATGAATTCTCGGATACGTTTCAGCACCCTGCAGCGAGCGACATAGATCGCGCCGGGGCTGGTCCCCAATCGCGCGGCGACTTCGTCGGCCGTCCGGTTTTCGACCGCGGTTTGCCAAAACGATTGCCAGGCGGTGTCGGAGACCATGGATTGAACGTGCTGGGCCGCACAATGAAACAGTTGGCGTCGCTGCTGGCAATCGAACTCCGACTGCAACTGGTCAACGACCGGGTCACGCTGGATGCTCAAGAGATCGGTTGGACCGCCGATCGCTGATTCACGATTGGCCATGCGGCGAAATCGGTCGACGGTGACGCGGCGTGTGGTCTGTGACAGCCAACCACGGAACGAACCGGCGGTGTCCGGATCGAATCGATCAATCGCTCGTGCCACCCGCAGCAGCACCTCTTGCACAATTTCTCGGGCGTCGGCGTCCTGCATTTGCCGGCGTTTGGCGATCCGATAGATCACCGGTTCGTACAGCTCCAGAAACTCGCTCCACGCTTCGTGGTTACCGCGATCACGCAGCCGCAGCAGCAAACTCGGTCGTGTCAGCGGTGCAACGGACAAGGGGTGACTCGTAAAGACATGGAAATCGCCAAACAATCAGGACCTCGTTGTTCTACACGTCTGCAGTCACACCGTCTTACAACAGAAACGAAAAAAACATCGATTTGCGTTACTCTTCCACTTGGCCGATCATCAGATTGCCAAACAGTGCGGCGTCGTCATCGCTCAACTGCTGCGAGGCACTACAAATGGCCACCATTTGATGCGGCGTCGGTGGGGACAGAACGACCGCCGTGATGGTACGCGGCTGTGTCGGATCACCATCGGGCGGATACGCAACGACGTCATAATGCTTGGTCGACGCCCACTTGCCGTCGGAGGTTCTCCAACGCAGCGACAGACAGGTCAATCCGCGGCCTTGTTGCACCACCTGGACTTGGATCATATAGCGCGTGTTGGGTTCGACGGGCAGCATCGCCAGTCCGGCGCCGTCGAGTGAACCGGTGATCGTGACTTGGCCGTCTTGCAACACGACCGCGCCGGAATCGTTGTCCCGCCAGCTTTCCCACACCGGTTGAACGTCCAATTCGGTTGCGTGCAGTTGATCGTCCTCGGCGGACACCGACGCTGGCGTGGGGTCCGCTGCCGAGGGCTTCAGTGAAGTTGGCTTTGGCGATGCTGAATTGTCCGTTGTCGTGACAGCATCGGGTTGCGGCGATCGAGTCGCTGCGACCACGTCACGGATCACTTGCGAGATCCCGGGCAATTGTTCTTCCCAATGCGGGAACGTGTCTTTGCCATGCCACAACGCTTGGTCCGTCGCCGGCGGCCACCAACGGCCGTGTTCACCATACAGCCAGACCAGAGAGTCGCTGTGTTGCAGTGCGGCGGACAAATTGCGACGCAGCAATTCCAGTCGATCCCTGCGATCGGGCTGCAGCGTGTAGGTCCCGGCCAGCGTCGGATGAATCGCGTCCAGGTAGATTGGAAAGGCGACACGGATTTGCCGGTCGTATTTGGGTTGATTCTCGGTGGCGATCAATTGTCGCCCGCGACTGCGGACGCCCTCGGCACAGTCGGCGAACTGCGATTCCGTTTCAAACCAGTAAGCGTTCTCGCAGCCATCGATGATCGTCATCGTCCGCGGGATCACATCCAACCAGCCATCCACAAACGCCGGCAACAATCCATACGAATGCGCGGCCAAGCACCAGTTCGCATCCGATCGGCCGACCGGTGAGGGTCCGCGATGGGGGTGATCATCGATCAGATAGCTGAGCAGGAAATAGCTGTAGAGTTCGGCATCGGGAAATTCATCAGCGATCGCCTGCATGACTTGGCGACCGCGTCGACGCGCCGCCGACTGGTATTCGTCAAAGCCATGTTTGCGGGCGCCGGGTTGCCGCGTGTAATGAAATTGCCGAAACGGTTTCGTGTAAGGTTCGGCATCAAACAGCAACCCCTTCAATCCTGCCTGGCGTGCAAGCCGAGCAGCGATGCGATAGTGTTCGCTGATGATTTGCCAACCGTCGTCATCTAGCCAATCAATGTCGCCCGGGTTGGCTTTTAGCAACAGGTAGTTGTCAGCCATCTGCTGCTTGGTTGCCGCGGTGACCGCATCGATCGACCGTTGCACGTTCAACCGACTCCAATCGTCGCGACTGTGTGCGGTGGCCAGCGGGTTGGGGTTGCCCGAATCGGCGTGCAGAGTCATCACGCAACCGGTCAGCGGCAGATCGCCAGGCATCTGGTCGATGTCACGTGCAAACTGCGAAGCCGTTGGCGCGTTCCAGCCACAGGTGATGATCCGCGGTGCAGGCAGCTGGGTGGGATCCTGTGCAAGATCCTGGGAAGCGGCAAACAGCACCCACAGCGAGCTGAAAACGAATGGCAAGAATTGGCGTGTCATCACCACAAGATAGCCGATTATCAGCCGTTGAGGGCTAACTCACGGTTCCTTGCTACCAGCTTTGCACGGTCCAAGGAACCGGCGCTAGTGCGTGCCGGCTGATTGGCGAAAAATGTTTTCTGACAGGCTCTCGTAGCGCTTTGACCAACGATGAATTTGTGTCGATCAATGCCAATGCCATGAATCATCCGCGCCTAGGCGACTAGGCGTAGCTTGTCGGCTTCTTGGGCCTTGGCTTCGCAGATGCCTTCGATGAATTCTTCAAAGATCCTGACGTCCAGCGCCGAGGCGGCGCTGCATTCGGGGTGGAACTGGGTGCCGACTGCGAACCAGTCCATCATTTCACTTTCGATGGCTTCGACGACGCCATCGGGGCAGCGTGCGGTGACCCGGAAACCGGGAGCGACTTCATCGATTGCCATGTGGTGGCGGCTGCTAACTCGGATTTCGCCGTCGCCAAAGACACGTCCGACCAGCGAGTCGCTTTCGACTTCCAACGTGTGGCGATGGTTGGGGTCATGCGGGTCCAGGTGGGGCACGGCGGACGGCAAGTCTTCTTTGATATGCAGGAACAGGTTGCCGCCCTGTTGGATGTTCATCAGTTGCATGCCGGCACCGATCGCCAACAATGGAATGCGTCGTTCGGCGATTTCAGCGATCAGCAAACGGTCGCTGGTTTCGCGAACCGGATCCATCGGTCGCACGCTGGCGTGCAACATGAACCCATCGTTGCGAGGATCTAAATCGGCGCCGCCGATCATCATGAACCCGTCGACCAGCTCGAGGGCTCGGGCCACCGCTTCGGGATCATCCGTGGGTGGAATCACAACTGGGATTCCGCCGGCCGACTGGATCGACTGGAAATAACCGGCAGCCAGATAGGCAAACCCCGGCTTATTTCGATCAGCAGCTTTGAAATCGCAATTGATGCCGATCACAGGTTTGCTTTGAACAGCTTGGTTAGACATCCGACGTTTCCTCATAAAAGTCGCGAAATGCATGAACGGTGGCGCAGCAGCGTGCTGTACCAATGAATGAGCAGGGAAGAGTCGAGAAACTCTGCACCGAACCGAGCAGAAATCGGCCACATCGATCGGTCGACCGGTCAAGGACCAGCGCCAATCGGAGCCGAAAACGGCGGCGAATAAGACTGAAAAGATGAATAGGGATTGAGCGTTTTACATCCATCATGGAGTCACTCTTATCCGTCCTTGGTATCAGGACCGCCCAGCGGTTCGGTGGCAGTCGGAAACGCGTGACATCCACGTGTCTCCCGTGCGGCGAGGAAAATAGCCGTGTCTTTCACCAGAACCAAACATTCTCTACATCTTGTGAAAACTGCCTCGTGCTAGCACGACAGGCAGTGCTAGCAACCCTTTCTTTTGCTAGCTAACACGCCCATGAGGAAGCCCGGGGCGTTTGATGTGAGGTGAGAGAAGGCTTTCCGATCGACTAGCGGCGCGGCGTGAGGGATTGGTTTTTGGTAGCCCGACGCGTCGGGTTACCATCAAATCACAACTTCAAAACTGACGTGTCGGCTGGTGGGGGGGCTGTTTGCTAGGTGCCACTGCGATCGTGATATCCCTGCAATTGACCGCACCAAGGCTGTTGAAACATTTCACAGCGGTTTATAAATCCAGAACCTGGCAACACCGGGTAGATACCCAACTGAATCAGCGACAGACGGAGAAACCACGCGTGAAGTTTGAGAACGTTCGATTGGCGTCCATCGGCGCGTTGGTCCCTGAGGAAGTCTGGTCGAGCGACGACATCGAACGCCGGCTGCAACCGCTGTACGAACGACTGAAACTTCCCGAGGGCCGTCTGGAGATGATGTCGGGAATTGCCCAGCGACGCGTTTGGCCGACGGGCACGATGCCCAGCGGACCCAGCATTCGCTCGGCCAAACTGGCGATCGAGGCGGCGGGGATCGATCCCGGACGAGTCGGCTGTCTGATACATGCCAGCGTTTGTCGGGATTTTCTGGAACCCGCCACCGCGTCACGAGTCCACCACGGCGTGGGGCTGTCGTCGGATTGTTGGGTGTACGACGTCTCCAATGCCTGTTTGGGAGTGATCAACGGAGCGGTTCAGATCGCCATGATGATCGAATCCGGTGCGATCGAAGCGGGGATCGTGGTGGGGACCGAGAACAGCCGGATGTTGTTGGAATCGACAATGAACGCGTTGATTGCGGACTCGACCCTTAAACGCAAGGACATCAAGGGAGCATTTGCATCGTTGACGATCGGGTCGGGCAGCTGTGCTTGGTTGCTGTCCCATGCGAGATTGGCTGCCGATGCCTCCAGCGTCGATGTTGGGATCGCCGAGGCGCGGACCCGGTTTCACGATTTGTGCGTCAGTGCCAGCGATTCCGCCGGTGCGAACATGAATCCGCTGATGGAGACGGATTCGGAGCAGTTGATGGCCGAGGGGATTGCCGCGGGGGTTGCCGGGTTTGCGAAATTATTGTCCGAAAGCGGGTGGAGTCGCGATTCGATTGATCGCTCGATTTGCCACCAAGTAGGGGGGCGCCATCGAGCTGCGATGTTGGAATCGATGGAATTGCCGTTGGATCGAGACAGCATCACATTTCCCTGGCTGGGCAACACCGGTTCGGTGGCGTTGCCCCTGACGGTGGCTGCTGCGGCGGCGCGGGGCGAGCTGAGCGGGGGGGATCGGGTGGCGATGTTGGGTATCGGGTCGGGAATCAACAGTGTGATGCTGGCATCCCGCTGGGGACAGACCCCGGTGGCCGGCAATGTTTCGGTGCTCGAAAATGGGGCGTTGCCCTTGAAAAATCCCGGTTGAGCAGCGACACTCTGCGGCTTCCGAAAATCCGATGCGTGACCGCCACAGGGAATTGTTGCCCTGTGCAGCTGCGGATCACGCCGGCGGCGATTCTGTCGCGGACCCGAATTGGGCCTCGCGATTCGCAGCCCCCCTTTACCCATGATTGCCGCATCCGGTCTGAACCGACGCGGTCGTCGACGCAGGAGAACTACGTTTCATGGCACGTTACACTGGCCCCAAAGCACGCGTAAACCGTCGTCTTGGCACCCTGATTTACGAAACAGCCGGCGCGGTCCGGGCGCTTGATCGCCGCAACACTCCGCCCGGGATGCACGTCCGCGGTCGTCGTCCGAGTAACTACGGGGCGGCATTGCAGGAAAAGCAAAAGATCAAACATTATTATGGGTTGGGCGAGCGTCAGCTGCGTCGCTACTTTGAAGCCGTCGGCCGTAAATCGGGTAACACCGGTGAATTGTTGTTGCTGATGTGCGAGCGTCGTTTGGACAACATCGTTCGTCGTGTCGGATTCACCAAGACTCGTCCCCAAGCGCGTCAGGGCATCGCCCACGGCCATTTTCTGGTCAACGGTGCCAAGGTCGATAAACCCAGCTACATCGTGCGTCCGGGTGACATCATCGAAGTCCGCGGCCGCGAGAATCTGAAGAACGTTTACCGTGGCGTGATCGCCAATGCGACTCCCGACGCGTTGGATTGGGTTTCTTTCGACAGCGAAAATCTGAAAGCGACCATGTTGGGTCTGCCCGGAACCAGCGACATCAGCCTGCCGGTCGACGCCAACGCCGTCGTCGAATTTTTGTCGCGTTAACGCGAACCTGCACGATGCATTCGGCTACGCTCCGCTATGGGCGTGGCCGATTTGCTAATACAATCGGACTATCCGCCGCGGACGCTTCGGCGTCCGTTGTTTTTTGGGGGCGGATCGAAACGTCAACGAGCTTTCCATCCACGCGAATCGAAGATAGAAATCCATGCATTGTCCCATTGTTGTCTTGGGCGGTGGGCCCGGTGGTTACGCAGCCGCTTTCTTAGCCGCCGACGAAGGGCTGGACGTTACGATCATCGAAGCCGAACCGCGTCTGGGTGGGACGTGCTTGTTGCGCGGTTGCATCCCCAGCAAAGCTTTGTTGCACGTTGCCAAGGTCATCCATGAAGTCGACGACCTGAAGAACAAATGGGGAGTCGAGTATCCCGGTCCGCCGACGATCGATATCGACAAAGTTCGCGCGCAGAAGGACCAAGTGATTTCGAACCTGACCGGCGGTCTGGGGAACTTGGCCAAACGTCGCAAAGTGACCGTGATCCAAGCCCGTGGCTCGTTTATCGATTCCACCACGCTGCAGCTCGAAGGCGATCACGAGTCGATTCCTGTCGGCAACCAAATCACATTCGACCACTGCATCTTGGCCACTGGCAGCGTTCCCGCGATGCCGCCGGCTTTTAATATCGGCAGCGACCGTGTGATGGACAGCACCGGGGCGCTGGCATTGAAAGACATCCCGGAAACCATGTTGGTCGTCGGTGGCGGTTACATCGGTTTGGAAATGGGCAGCGTCTATGCCCAATTGGGTTCCAAGGTCACGGTGGTCGAGCTAGCCGAAGGCCTGTTGCCCGGTGCCGACCGCGACTTGGTCAAACCGCTCGCCAAACGAATCGACAAACTGTGCGAAGGCCGCGTGCTGATCAACACCAAAGTCGGTTCGATGACCGAGGTCGGTGACAAGATCGAAGTCACGTTTGAGGGTCCGAGTCATTTCGGGCACGAACAATTCGATCGCGTTTTGGTCAGCATCGGTCGGCGGCCGGTCACCCGCGGGCTGGGACTGGAAAATACCTCTGTCGTC
The DNA here is from genome assembly GCF_024129865.1 of Stieleria tagensis. Taxonomy (GTDB): domain Bacteria; phylum Planctomycetota; class Planctomycetia; order Pirellulales; family Pirellulaceae; genus Stieleria; species Stieleria tagensis. The sequence continues at coordinate 10,141 of NZ_JAMYFE010000091.1, forward strand.
GTCAACGCCCGGGGATTTGTCGAATGTGATTCCCAACAACGCACCGCCGATCCCCACATCATGGCGATCGGTGACGTTGCCGGTGATCCGATGTTGGCGCACAAAGCGACCCACGAAGGCCGCGTTGCTGCCGAAGTCTTGGCGGGCAAGGCATCCAGTTTCGACAAGAAAGCGATCCCGGCGGTTGTCTTCACAGACCCCGAAATCGCCTGGGCCGGCCTGACCGAAACCGAAGCCAAGCGCGATGGCATTCAAGTCGAAGTCGAAGTCTATCCCTGGGCGGCCAGCGGGCGGGCACAGGCACTGGGCATCACCGATGGATTGACCAAGTGGCTGATCGATCCTGAAACTCATCGCGTGGTCGGCTGTGGAATCGTCGGTTCGGGCGCCGGCGAATTGATCGCCGAAGCCGTGTTGGCGATCGAGATGGGATGTGAAATACATGACATCACCGAAAGCGTTCACGCGCACCCGACGCTCAGCGAAACGTTGATGAACGCCGGCGAGGTCCACTTTGGCACCGCCACTGAAATTTACAAACCCAAGCGAAAGCCGGCGCCGACGACTTAGTTCCTGTCTATTTGCCCGCTGTCCACTGCGTTCAGCGGGTCACCGTAGACCACTCGCCGGCGACGCCCGTTCAAACGAAGCCCACTGTTATGACACACCGCGTCTACATCCATACCGTCGGCTGCCAGATGAATGTCTTGGACAGCGAGATGGTCATCGCTGACCTGAAACGTCACGGCTACACCGTCGTCGACACACCGCAGGAAGCCGATTGCGTGCTGTACAACACCTGCAGCGTGCGCGAGCATGCCGAGGAAAAAATCTATAGCGCGCTGGGCAAGATCCGCGAGTCCAAGAAAGCCAATCCGGACAAACTGATCGGTGTGATGGGCTGCATGGCTCAGAAAGACCAGGAGATCATTTTCAAGCGTGCGCCGTACGTGGACATGGTGGTCGGTCCCGGCCAACTGCACGCGATCCCTGAACTGTTGACCAAAATTCGTGATGGCGAAGGACGTCAGATGGCGGTGTCGTTGGGCCGCAAAGACGACAAGCAAGCCGTCGTCGCACGCAGTCACGAAACATTCGACCCGCTGCGTGACCCGAGCATGCGGCCGACACCGTTCCAGGCCTACCTGCGAATCCAAATCGGCTGTGACAAATTCTGTACGTATTGCGTGGTGCCCAACACCCGCGGTCCCGAGCAAGGACGTGTGCCACAGCAGATCGTGTCCGAAGCCCGTCTGTTGGCCGAGCAGGGCTGTCGTGAGATCACACTGCTTGGACAAACGGTCAACAGTTACAAGTACAACGCCGACGGCGAAACGACTGACATGACGTCGCTGTTGGAAATGTTACACGAGGTCGACGGGATCGAGCGGATCAAGTTCGTCACGAACTATCCCAAAGACATGACTGAGCGGTTGTTGATCGCCGTCCGTGATCTGCCCAAGGTGTCACCGTATCTGCATGTGCCCGCCCAAAGCGGTAGCGATGTGGTGTTGAAACGAATGAAACGCGGTTACACGATCGCCGAATACATGGAAATGTTCGAGCGGATCGAACACATTTTGCCCGACGCCGCGGTCAGCAGCGATTTCATCGTCGGATTTTGTGGTGAAACCGAAGAAGACTTTCAGCAGTCGATCGATTTGATCGAACGCTGTCGTTTCAAAAATAGCTTTATCTTCCAATACAGTGTCCGCCCTGGGACCAAGGCATCCGAGCGTTTGCAAGACGATGTGCCGCGAGAGGTCAAAGCCGATCGCAACCATCGCTTGCTAGACGTCCAGAATCGCATCGCCAAAGAAGAGAACGCCAAACTGGTTGGGCAAGACGTTCAGGTGTTGGTTGAGGGCCCCAGCAAGAAAGCCGATCAAAGCGATCCGGACGCAATGGTTCTGCAAATGACCGGCCGGACGCATTGTGACCGGATCGTTGTGTTTGACGGCAATCGTCGCCAAGCGGGCCAAATGCTGGACGTTCATGTCGACGACGTCAGCAGCCACACCCTGATCGGCCGCGTCAAAACCGTCGATGTGGTTTCAATTGGGCTCTAGCGAGCGAAGTTTCTGTCGACTCGCGCCCCATCTCCCTTTAACGAATTCCTACATGCCTATCCCTGCAACTTCTGTCGCGGGCGACATCACCACCCACACCATGTCCAATGGCATGACTGTGTTGGTCCAGCCGATGCCCTGGCTGCGGACCGCCGCATTCACCCTGTCGTTACGAGGCGGGATCGAATATGAATCCAGCCCTGCGGCGGGATTGGCATCGATGGTTTGCGAGATGGTGCAGCGCGGTGCCGGCCACTACAGCAGTCGCGATTTAGTCGCCGTGCAAGATAACTTGGGCATGGATCGAAACAGTGGCGTTTCGACCGCCACGGTCTCGTTCGGATCGGCCATGCCGACCGAATCCTTCAGTGAGGCGCTGAAGCTGTATAGCGACATCGTCCGCCGACCGCACCTGCCGGCCGACCAGTTCGATGACGCGCGGATGATGATGATCCAAGAACTGCGTGCGATCGAGGATGAACCGACCCAGCGGGTGATGCGACGTGTCCGTGAATTGCAGTATGGGTCGCGTTTGGGACGCGGCAATCAGGGCACCTGCGAATCGCTGTCGGCACTGACCAGCCAAGACGTCCAAGATTTTTATCAAGCCAATTACCATGCCGGCGGATCGATTTTGACCGTCGCCGGATGCGTCGATCCAGCCGCGGTGGTGGAGCAAATCGAAGCTGTGTTTGGTGATTGGAAATCCAATCCGGTGCCCGCAGCGCCGACGCCGGACGGCCATCCGGCTTATGAACATCTGGAAGCCGACAGTAGCCAAACACACATCGCGTTTGCGTTCCCGAGCATCCAGTATGGGCATCCCGATTACTTTCGCATGCGTGCCGGTGTCGGCATCCTAAGCGATGGGATGAGCAGCCGATTGTTCGACCGCGTCCGCGAAAAACGGGGACTGTGTTACACCGTCTCGGCAAGCTGTCATTCGTTGGTCAACGCCGGTGGGATCTTTGGCTATGCCGGCACCACTCCGGCGCGAGCCCAAGAAACCTTGGACGTGACACTCGGCGAAATCAAAAACCTGCCCGTGGATTTGGAGCAGAGTGAACTGGATCGATGGAAGGTCCGCATCGAAAGCGGCTTGATCATGGAACAAGAATCCAGTGCCTCTCGCGCCAGTTCGCTGGCCAGTGATTTCCTGCAGATCGGCCGCGCTCTGACGACCGAAGAACTCAGCGAGATCATTCAGTCGTTGACGCTCGACGATGTCAAAGATTACTGGGAAACCCATCCGCCGGCGGATTATCGAATCGTGACCCTGGGACCGGAAAAATTATCGGTTTGACCAGCCGACGTTAACAAACAAATATGCCTGAATTCAAACACGCTACGCTTTCGAGCGGTCTGCGGATCGTTGCCGAAACAGACTCCCGCAGCTACTCGATGTCGCTCGGGTATTTCGTCCGCGCCGGTGCACGCAACGAGCTTGACCCGCAATCAGGGCTCAGCCATTTCCTGGAACACATGATGTTCAAAGGAACGGCACGTCGCAGCGCCGAAGACGTCAACCGCGAACTGGACGAACTCGGTGGCCAGTCCAACGCGTACACCTCGGAAGAGCAAACCGTCTATTACGCAACGGTGCTGCCCAAATTCCAAGACCGAATCGTTGATCTGTTGACCGACATGATGTCACCGGAATTGGACGAAAGCGAATTTGAGACCGAGCGCAAAGTGATTTTGGAAGAGATCGCCAAGTACGAAGATCAGCCGCCGTTTGGCGGGTTCGAACGCGCGATGGAGATTCATTTTTCACCGCGTGGACTAGGCCGCCGCGTGTTGGGGACCAGCGAATCGATCGAAGCCATGACGGCCGCGCGAATGAAGGACTACTTTCGCTCGCGCTATCGTCCCGAAAACATCGTGCTCGCTGCGACCGGCAACGTCGACTTTGATTCATTGGTCGCCGAAATCGAACAGCGGACGGCGCACTGGTCGGATCGCTGTGCGAGCGAGTCGTTGTCCCCGGATGATCTGGATCGCCTGCCCGAAGGCATCGAAATGAATCCTCGAGTCGCGATCCCGGATGCCGCTCAAGCCTATTTGATTCGAATCGCCGAGGGTCCCACCTCGGGCAGCAAGCAGCGCTACGCCGCCCGTCTATTGGCATCGGTTTTGGGTGATGAGGGCGGCAGTCGGTTGTTCTGGGAATTGATCGACACCGGTCGCGCCGAAGTCGCGACCTGCTGGCCGCAGGAGTTCAGTGACCAAGGTGCCTGGTTCACCTACCTGGTCTGTGCCCCAGACGACATGCAATCCAATCGTCGGTTCGTTGACCAGATCATCCAGCAAATCGTCGATGATGGTGTGAAGCCCGATGAACTGAGCCAAGCGATCAACAAGACCACCGCCGGCTACATCATGCAGAGCGAACGGCCGAGCAATCGCCTGTTCAGCGTCGGCAGTCGTTTCCTGATGCACAACGACTACGTCGACCTGGACCAGTCATTGGCCAATATCCGCGCGGTCGATCAAGCCGCGATCGCTGAGATCGCTCAGCGCTATCTGGGGACCGATGCGACAGAAGTCTTGGCGACCGCTGAGTGAAACGCGGTGATCAGTCACTGCAGGATTTGATCAAACACCCGCGAGAATGTTTCGCCGGCCCGTTGGGCGCCAAATTCAGTCAGGTGATCGTCGTCGAGATACAAACACTCGTTGCCGATCAATACCAGTGCGGTCGATTCGGATTCGTACAGCGGTTGCAAATCCAAGTACTGGACGTTTGGAATCGATCGCGCGAGTCGGCGAACCAGCGCGGTTGAATCGCGAATCTTGGGACTGAGGGCGCGTGGCAGGTACTGGTTTTCCTGGGTCGGAGCGATGCCGCTGGATGCCAGGTAGTCGATGGCATTTTGGTCACCGATTCGCAATTCCGGAGTGGCACCGATCAGCAACACCTGGTCACTATTGTCGGCGACAAATTGAATAAACTCCGGCAATCGCTCGGGGTCACGCCACGACCAGCGCATCGCGACAATCGTCAGCTTTGGTTTCCATCGCCGTAGTTGTTTAATTCGGGCCATGTCATAGCGTTGTTTGTTCGACAGACCCTTTGAGTCCAGATCGGCTGCATCGACAGAGTATTCAAGGGGGACCGGATCCATCCCGTTGATCGCCCACACGGCGAGCGATTGATCGCGTTGGCGGATTTGATCGGCGATCAGGTGCGCCCACATGGTGGCATGGGAATCGCCAAACAAAACCACCTGTGGCGACCCATCGGTGCCCAGCAAGATGCCGTGCTCGATGCCAGCGTCGCTGGCGCCGTCGCGTTGTGGCACGCGAACATCAGCCATGATCTGTTGGTACCACTGACCGGAAGTGTCTGTTTTCACTGCGTTGTAGTAACTGCCGTACCAAACCGGCGTGGCAAACAGATCGCGATCGATGGTCGGTGTCGGCCGTGGGAACAGCCCCAAAATTGCCACTGCTGCTACGACGGCAAACCCCGCGGCGATCCAGCGGACCACACCTGGTCGACGACGTGTCGGTTGTTCGATCAAGTGGTACGACGCCATCGCCGCGACAAATCCGGCCAGCCCAACCGACCACGGTGAAAAATAGAATCCGGCAAGATCGTTGATCACAATCAGGGGCCAATGCCACATGTACCAGGAATAGGAAATGCAACCGACGTAGACCAGTGCCGGTAACGCCAACCAGCGTGAGGGATGGTTGGGTGGGACGGCTGGACCCGATTGATCTGAACCGGATTGATCATTGGTCAACATCAGAATCGTGCCCACCACGACAGTGATCATGCCAATCATCGAGGATTGGTTGTGTGTTGAGAAAAAATAGGGCGTGATGATCATCGCCAGCGCCACAGCGCCAGCCACATTGCCGGACAGCAATCCGCGAACGTCCAGATCAGCAGCGGTTTTAGGGCGCTGGCTAGGCGGGCGACTGACGATCGATGCCAGGATTCCGCCACCTGTCAGTTCCCAGGCTCGCGTGGGCAGCAAGTAAAACGCTGCCGGCTGGCTGACCGCCGAGACGATCGAATAGGCCAGGCCACTGATCACCGCCAGCGCGATCAAGAACCCTGTCATCCGCTGCGGCCAATAGCGGTGAACCAACGCCAGCAACAAGGGATAGATCAGATAGAACTGTTCTTCGACCGACAGTGACCATAGATGCAACAGGCTGGTGCTGGATGCCGCGGGGCCCCAATAGTCGCCCAGCGTGCTGAGCACAAAAAAATTGAACACCGACAGCAGCGACGCCAAGGACTGTTTGGCTACAAAAACAAATTGGGCCTGAGTGAACCAGATCCAGGCGCTCAGCAAACAGAACGCAACGACAGCCAAGATCACCGGTGCCAATCGACGCAGGCGGCGAAGAAAGAAGTCCCGCATGCGAAATTTTTCGTTGGCCAGATCTCGCAGCAGAACGCGTGTGATCAGATAACCCGAAATCACAAAGAACACGTCGACGCCTAGGTAGCCGCCGGGTAACAGCGCCGGGTTCAAATGAAACAGGACCACCGGAACAATGGCAATCGCCCGCAACCCATCGATGGCCGGGCGGTATTCCAGTGCCGCACGCATCGCCTAGGTCAACAACGCGCGAACGTACGCTGCGAACTCTCGCATGTCGGTCGGCAGCGGGCCGGCTGTAGCGGGGCCGATCACCAACGGTCCGTCGTCCGGATCGACGTGTAATCCGTGGCTACCACGGACCAGCGTGGCATCGAGGGGGATGACGTCCATTTTGTACCGCATGCCGAGCTTCTTTTGCATCAACCGGGCCGCAGCGCGCAGTTTGCTGGTGAGAAACAATTCGCAAGGGTCGTAGCCGGGTTTGCGATGGATGTCGACCGTGCGAGCAAAATCAGGTGCCAGCTGGTCGTCGTCCCAGTAGTAATAGCTGAACCAGGCATCCGAATCGGCCAACGCGATCAGTTCTCCGCTGCGTGGATGATCCAATTCCAATTCGCCGGGTTCAAACACACCGCCGACGCCGGGGATCGATTCCAGCGTCGATCGGACCATCGGTTTTAGATCGGGATCGGCGACATAAACATGCGCCAGTTGATGATCGCACACGGCAAAGGATTTGGATTCGCCGGGCATCAAAATTTCGCCGAACGGACCACGACGGACCGACAGCAGGCCCTGCTTGCGCAATTCTCGATTGAGATACACCGGACGGCTGACCGGAACCAGACCATATTCCGAAACGACAACCACCTGCGCACCGATGTCATCGGCGGCGGCGACAATGGTTCCCACACATTGGTCGACTTCGGCAACCCGCTGCGGATCTTGTTCTGGCAACCGTTGGAAGTCGTAATCTAGGTGGGGCAGATAGGCGAGCGTGATCTGTGGCTTTTTTTCACGCAGCACCGTGGCCGTCGCATCGGCAATCCAGCGGCTGCATGGAAGTCCCGCGCCGGGGCCCCAGAAACTGAAAAACGGAAACGGCCCGTGACGCTGGGTTAGCTGGCACCCGGTGTGATCGAGCACGTCAAAGACTTTGCTGCCGTCGCAGCCGTAATGCGGCTTGGGCGTGCAGCTGTACCGCGCGGTCGACGATTGATTGAACCACCAAAACATTTTGGCGGTTTCATAGTCGTCATAAAATGCGGGACCCTGAACAAGCGATCGGGCCTGTTGCCAGAAACGTATTTCTTGGGTGTCACGAAAATACCATCCGTTGCCAACGATACCGTGCTGGCCGGGCGACATTCCCGTCAGCATGGTGGCTTGGGAAACACAGGTGACCGCCGGCAACGGGCTGGTCCACGGCGCAAAATTTTCGCAGCCGCTCTTTAATTGATCAGGCGTTGGGTTTCCCGCCAACGATCGGATCGTCGGTGCGTGAGCCAGCAATCGTGGCGTCAGCCCGACAACATTGATGACACAAACCGGTTTCATGATTTGGCATCGTCATCCGGGGCCGGCGGCAATGTTAGCACGCGGTAGAGGCAAAAAACGAGCAGCGAAATGACCGATCCGACCGAGGCGGTCATCACAATCCAACCAGCAAAATTCATATGCAAAGTTTCCGTTGATGGGTATCCGGACGGGCGTTCAACCGATGTTGTCAAACCGACCTTGTTTGATCCAACGCTTTCCAGCCAAGTGAACCATCAGCGTCAGGAACGCGATCGTTCCGCCAATGAACAACAGGGACATGAAAATCACGTCATCGTTGGCAATTTTTGACAGATAGCCCGGCGTTCGCTCCCCGGTTTCGGCGTTGACCTTGTCCAGCACATTGTTCCAAATGAAGCTGACGAAAATCACGCTCAAGTAGACCGGCACAACGTATTTCAGCATGTACTGAACGACCGTTGGAATCTTCATGAAAGACCCGACCTCTGATTCCACTGCGGCGCGCTTGATGCCAAACACCCAGCCGTACATCACGGCCTGGATCATCGCCAGCAAGAAAATCAGGAAAGTTCCCACCCAGAAATCGAAGGTATCTAACGCTTTCATCTCGGCGCTGAAGTACAGCACAAATCCGCTGCCGCACAGGGCGATGAAACCCAGCATCGAAACCGACGCATGACGTTTTAGCCCAAATCCTTCTTCGAAAAATGCAATCACCGGCTGCAGCATCGACAGGCTGCTTGTGATGGCGGCTAGGAACAGCATGAAGAACCACAGGAATCCAAAGAACTGGCCGCCCCATGGCATTTGGGCGAACACATTGGGCAGGGCAATGAATCCGAGTCCAAACGTGCCTTGCTCACCGGCGCTGGCACCCAAAAAGATGAACGCCGCCGGCAACGTGATCAATCCGCCCAGACAGACTTCGAAGAACTCGTTCATGCTACACGCGGTCAATCCGCTCAGCACCACGTCGTCTTTCTTTTTCAAATAGCTGGAGTAATTGATGATCACTCCGAAGCCGACCGACAGCGAGAAAAAGATCTGTCCGGAGGCTGCCAACCAGGTCTCGGGGTTGAACAGTGCCGAAAAGTCAGGGTTCCACATGAATCCCAGACCCGCGTTGACCTTTTCCGCCGGCAGCGTCAACACGCGGAACAAGACACACAACGCACAGATCACCATCAATGGGATCGCAATGCGGCAAAACGTTTCGATCCCCTTGGCGACGCCGCGGTAAATCAGGATGAAGTTCAGGACGAACGTGAAACCAACGTAGTACAGCAGGTTGGTGCTGCCGCCCAGTACCGCGCCGTCTTTGCCAGTGCCGACCAGGCCATCAAAAAAGGAAGTGTAGGCTTCCGAATCCGCCCCCTGCATCAACGTTCCATTGGCATAGGCAACCGCATAGGCCAGGCACCAGGCTTCGATCAGCACGTAATACATGTAGATCACCAGCGGGATCAACAATGCCGGAACAGCCAAGTAGCGGGCTTTGGGTGTTCGGCAGACCACGCTAAAGATGCCCGGTGCCGAATTGAACCCTCGCAGACCGCCGAATCGACCCATCGTCCATTCGGCCCAGCACAGCGGAATCCCAAGGATCAGCAGCGAGATGAAGTAGGGCAGCAAGAAGGCGCCACCCCCATTGGCCGCGGCTTGGCCCGGAAAACGCAAAAAGTTTCCCAGTCCGACCGCCGAACCGGCGACCGCCAAAATCACTCCCAGTCGCGTGCCCCATTGCTCGCCACCGGAATGCTGATCACCACCGGATTGCTGGGGTGAACCGGGGTCGGAATTTGATGGGACCCCAGAGTCTTGCGTCCCAGAGTCTTGAGTCCCAGCAGATGGGGGATTGGGAGCGGCGGCAGGGCGATTGGATGGATCGTCAGATGAATTTCCCACGTTTTTCCAGTCATTGGTGCGGAGCGAGCAGTCCAGTCGTGCGGCCAGTTTACCGCCACCAATCGTTTTTGTCGTGGCGGATGTGGCTGTGCGAACGCGTTGCGAATTCAGAAACCGCGTTTTCCATCGGGGCGGCGCAGCGAATGCGTCCGAGAATCACGGAGTGAAAGAAGTGGGCGTCCGAACGGCGGAACTTTTTCAAAAAAACCGTAAATCGCTGTTCAGCATCGCGCGAGAAGATCGCCTAAAGAATTGCAACGCGATTCATTTTGGGTGAATCAAGTCAGCTGCACAGAAAATTTCTCGGACAGAATCTCTGAAAGACGCATTTTGCAACCGAGTGCGATGGGCAACAATTCCGACCTTGTTGGAATACTGCCTGGCAGATTCCCCCGGAAAGAACATGAATTTCTTTGGGGGGGCGAGCGAAAAGAGTGGTCAGGGCCGGGCTCGAACCGGCGACACCGGCCTTTTCAGGGCCGTGCTCTACCAACTGAGCTACCTGACCCGTTGGAAGGTTCATTCGAACTTTTGGGATAGTAGGGTATGATGCCGTGCCTCGTCAATTGGTTCATCGCAAACGATGCCAGCGAACATCGAAAGTTCAACTCTCATAAACGAATCAAACCGATCATGAGCGATCGACAGACTTTACCGGCTGTACGGCCAACTCCGCAGAAATCCGTGCCGAATGCGACTGGCAACCGGTTGCCGGTCGTTTCCTTGGCCCCGTCACCAGGCCGGGCAGCAATTTTTTCTGTTTTGTTGACTTGGCTGATCGCCGGCCCGGTGCTGGCCTACACGCCGGACGATCCGGTGGTGGTCCAGATGGTCGATCGGGGATTGCGATTCTTGGAGAAGGAGGCCGGTAAATCTCCAGGCGAAGAGGTGATTTGTGCCTACGCGCATTTCAAAGTCGAACACGACGAATCCAACCCGGTCGTGGCGCAGGGAATCAGGCAAGCGAAAAAATTTGCCGCCGATCTAAGCGTCCGACCCTCCAGCAAGGGGCACTACGAAGCGACCGTGTCGGTGTTGTTGCTGGCGGCAATTAGCCCCGACCGATTTCGTTCGGAATTGACAACGTTCCAGCGCTACTTCGATGAACACCAAATGCCACATGGTGGGTTCGGGTACCCCGGCGAAAAACTCGGCGACGTTTCCCAAACCCAGTATGTGATGCTGGCGATTTGGACGCTTGACCGGGCCGGTTTCAAATTGAAATACGAACGGGTTGTCGCTGCGGTGCAGTGGCTGTTGCGGGTTCAGGACGTGAACGGTCCCTGGCCCTACCACGGCAAAGTACCGCCCGGCAACCAGTTGATTACCCAGGAAAAAACCAGCCTTTCGATGGCCGTCGCTGGCGGCAGTAGCGTGCTGATCGGCGGCGACGCATTGCGGGTTTGGGGTGAATCGGTCTTGGATGATGACTCCGGAATCGTCGGGCTTCCCAAAGCGATCAAGTTGTACAAGGAAGACCTCAATGCCAATCGACGGAAGACGGCCAAGTTGCCCAAAGAGCCGATTTTGCGTGCGGTTGATGGCATGGACCGATGGCGTCAGGCCAACGCCGCCAATGATGCCGGTTTGAAATACTGGTATTTCTATATCGTCTACACGATTGAACGCTACGAGAGTTTTCTGGAGATCGCCAAAGGCCAGCCGGCCGACCAAAGTCCGGCATGGTACAACCAAATCGTGGGCGAACTGAAATCTCTGCAGACCGAAGAAGGGGGATGGACGAGTCCGACGGCCCACACATCACCACCGGTCAGCACCGCGTTTGCCATCCTGTTCCTGATTCGCAGCACCCAGAAATCGCTGGGCAGCGGTGCGAGTGCGACGACAATTGGTGGTCGCGAGTTCGGCGCCGACGTTAGCGATGCGAAACTGCAAGGCGGCAAGGCGACACAAAACGCCCCGGCGCAATCGGTCACCGGAATGTTGGACTTGTTGGAATCCGACGGAGCCGACGCGCTGGATGGCAAGGCGCTGGCCGACAACGCGGTGCTGCCGACCGATCCGGTCAAACGCGCCGCCCAATTAGACCGGCTGGAACGATTGGTCCGCGGCAGCAAGTCCTGGCAAGCCCGGCGGGTATCGGCCAAGCTGCTGGGCATGAGTGACGAACTGCGTGTCGTCCCGGCGCTGATTTTTGCGCTCAGTGACCCCGATGAAAGCGTTCGGCAATACGCTCGCGATGGGCTACGATTTATCAGCCGCAAATTTGAAGGTTTCGGAATGCCGGACGATCCCAACAACACTGAACTTCGTAATGCCCAGCGGCAATGGAAGCAGTGGTACACGACGATGCGGCCCGGATACCAATTTTTGGACGGAGACAACTAGCGATGGCAACGGTCAGCGAACAAGAAAAAGGATCGTCGTCGAAAGCTGCGGCGGACGATGATCGCATGGACGAACGCGGTGCCGAGCGAGCCAAATTGCGGATCAGCCGCTTTGATTCGCTGACGTCGTTGTTCCTGGCCCTGATTTTGTTTCTCGGGGCGTTCGTTTTCATGATGTTTGTCGTCTGGTTACTCAGTGGCGAACCGAAACCGTTGGCGTTGGCGCCGATCATCGAAAATCCGGCCGGTCGCGGTGAAAACCCCGAGGGGTTCGAGCGTGACTTTGAACCGCCGGGAGCCGAGGAGGTGGAGGATCTGATGGAGCCCACCTTGGCCGACACGATCGAAGCGGTGACCGACGCGGTCAGCAGTGTGGCGGCCTCGTTGACGACCTCGGACACCAATGCCGCTGCATCAACCGCCGGAACCGGTGCCGGTGACAGCCGCCCACCCGGTCCCAAGGGCGAAGGCGACGATATCATCGGCCGCTGGGAGCGTTGGGAGCTGACGTTTAACGCCAAAGGCAAAAAAGATTACGCCCAACAACTGGATTTTTACAAAATTGAATTGGCCGCATTCGGCGGCGGCGGAGCCAATGTCATCGAGATGGCATCGAATCTGGCCGGATCGCCGAAGAAAACGGTCAACACCGACCCACCGACTGAAAAACGACTGTACTTTTCTTGGAAGCTTTCCAATCCGCTGTTGCAATTTGACCGTCAACTGTTGGCGGCCGCCGGGATTCAGTACGCCGGGCGAAACGTGATTCGTTTCATCCCCGCCGAATTGGAAAACCTGTTGGCCAACATGGAAAAAGAATACGCCGAAAGCAAAGGCAAAAAGTTTCCCCACGACATTGCCAAAACGGTGTTCGAAAGCACCTCCAACGGCAGTGGTTTTGAGTTCAAAATTGTCAGCCAACGGTACCGCAAAGGCCGCTGAGCCGGCGACACCCACGACCTAACAGATGCCTTTGGCATCGCGTCCCCGTTTACAACTAATCCACCTTATCCAACCCTCTGGAAGGACACGAATGTCAATGCTGTTTGCGTATTCTCTGTTCAATATGATCGCCGATGCGACCTATTTCGCACTGGCCGCGGTGGCGCTTTGGGGGTTGTATTGCATCGTCGTGGTTTGGAATCGTGTGGCACAAAAACGATTCAAGACCGAAGAACAGCAAGATCAATTCATGGACGACGTGGAGCAGATGCTGACCGCCGGTGATTTCGAAGGCACCTTGGACTACTGCCAAGGCGACACGCGAGCGGTGCCGCAAATGATCGAGTTGGCCGTTAGCAATCGCGAACTCGGGTACAAGCGATCGCGAAAACTGATGATGGACCGATTCCAACGCGACGTGATGAGCGACCTGGAATATCGGCTCAGCTGGGTCAGCACCGTGATCAAAAGCGCTCCGATGATCGGGTTGTTCGGAACCGTTTTCGGGATGATGGGGGCGTTTAAGACGTTGGCCACCGCCGAAACCGTCGAACCGAGTGCACTGGCCGGTGACATTCAAGTCGCCTTGGTCACGACCGCCAGCGGTTTGGCGATCGCCATTCCGCTGATGATCTTGGTCGCCAACGTCAACATTCGAATCGCCAAGATGGAAGACTTGGTCGGTTCCGGACTCGGTCGCTTCTTTGACGCTTACAAAGCCGGACTGGCCCGCACCGGAGGCCAATAACCCGTCATGAGCAGTGTGATCGAAGACCTTTCCGAAGACGAGGAAGATGACTTCCAATTGCCACGTAAGAAACGTGACGATGACGAGATGGACATCACGCCGATGATCGACATCACGTTCTTGTTGCTGATTTTTTTCGTCGTCTGTTCCAAGATGGACCCGACGCAGATGGGCAAGATCCCCGAGGCGACCAACGGTGTCGCAATCAGCGCCAAAGAATCGGCGGTGGTGTTCATTGAAGCCGCCGGCAAAGACAAGGTGGTGCTCAAACGAATCGACGGATCAGAATTCAGCAGCGACGAGGAAACTCAGACTTCCGAATTGATCGAATACATCAGCAAGGAACTCAAAAGCACACTCGGCGATGAGAAAAACCATGTGATGATCATGGGGGATGCCGAGATCACGGTCGGCGAAGTCACGCGGGTGCAAAAGATCATTGGCGATGCATTCGAGGACATCACTTCCACTTATATTGCGGTGAAAGAACAGTGAATCGACGCGATGGATGCGGCGACCATTGCAGGATTCCATCATGTCAAAGTGATCGAATCGGAAATCATTTGAAAATCGTTGCACTCGATAGTTGTTGTACCAAAGTATTTTTAACGCATGTCGATTCCAGTTACCTGTCCCCAATGCGGCGCTACCAACAAAGTCAACGATCGGTTGGCCGGTCGTCGCGTGCGCTGTCCCGAATGCGATACCGCAGTGCACGTGCCGGAGTGGGATGTCGATGCCCAACCGCCAGCACTGCCCGAGAGCGAATCGGTTGACTCCGAACCGATGGAAGTCGTTGCGGTCGAAGCCGAACCGGTGGATGCCATCGCGGTTGATCCCGAAACGCCCGCTGACACCGGATCGACCAGTCCGGTCGCTGGATTGGAACCCGAGCCGTTTGATATCGGCGACGATGATGATGACGACGATGACGAACCGGCACTGGTCCGAACCAAACGCGAAGACGAAGAATTGGATATGACGCCGATGGTCGACGTCACCTTCCTGCTGCTGATCTTCTTTATGGTGACGGCGGCATTCAGTTTGCAAAAATCGATCGAGATGCCGCGTCAACAAACTGACGCCCCGAGTACGACGGTGGTGGAAGAAGAGGAAGACGAACTGGAGATGACCGAGGTTCAAGTCGACGAATTCGGATCGTTCTTGGTTTTGGCTCCGGAATGGCAAGAGGAAACACCCGGGAAACAGAATCTGACCACCGCACTCAAACGGGCGATCGAAGGCAGTAGCGGAATGCGACTGGTGATTAAAGTTCACGAAATGTGCAAACTACAATTCCTAGTCGACGCGATGGATGCGGGCACGATCGCCGGATTCGCTGAAACACAGGTCACGCAAGTCGAAGAATTCGATTAGCAACGCCTTGGTTTCGCATCCCACGCTCTGGAGACACGCCAATGTCTGTCGCACACGCCCTCGGTGAGACGGCAATTCGAAGATTCCAGATTCGGTCATCAGCGTTTGACCCTAAACAGCAACGCCCAAAAAACTAGTCACCCAATTCACTCTTCCTAGATCACGATGCTTGCTAACGAACTGATTGACCAACTGGAACGACGCGGACTGTTGGACCAGGAGATCATCGAAGCTCTCCGCGAACAACTCGACCAAGGCGGCGCCGGCGTGACGCCCGAAGCTGTCGCCAAATTGTTGGTCGACAATGGCCAGTTGACTCGATTCCAAGCAACCAAGTTGATTGGTGAATTGCGTAGTGGCGAGTATGCCGATGAAACCACCATCGCGGCGGCCGAAATCGTCGAGGATGATTTGGCGGCCATTGATGGACATGACTTTGAACCGGTCGAAGTCGAAGCGGTCGAAGCCATCGCCGGAGACGATCCGTTTGCCGACACGTTTGGTTCTGCCCAAGCGGTTCCGGTCGAAGCGGTGGCGGTCGGCGGTGACGATCTGTCCTCCGCACCGGACCAGGATCGTCCGCGTGCCCGTCGGACCAAACCCGAACCCGATAAAAACCAATGGGACTCGTTCAAGGTCTATGGCTTTTTAGGCGTGATCGGGTTTCTGTTGCTCGCCGGCGCCGGCCTGTACTTCCTGCTGGCGCGTGGCAACTACGACGAACGAATCAAGATCGCAAACGAACTGTACGACCAGCAAAACTACACCGCCGCACAGGAACGTTATTTAGAGTTCCTAGATGCCTTTGGTAACAGCAATGAACACAGTTCACTTGCTCGCACACGCGTCACGATGACTGAATTGTATCGCGCCGAAGGGATGACGGATCCGACCTATGCCACCGAGCTGGCACAACAGAAATTGCCAGGCATCGAACAGGAAGAAGGACTCAACGAGGAACGCGGGAATCTGGCTGCGTTGTTGGTCAAAATCGCAGAGAACATTGCCGCCGAAGCGACTGAGAAATCCGAGACCACCGCCAAGCGTGAGCTGCTGGGGAAATTGGATGAACAAATCGCGCTGACCGAAAACCCGATGTACATGACCGGGGCAATGCGGACCACTTTGTCCGGTCGTTTGAAGGAGGTCGAGGAGGAACGAGGGCGGGTGTTGCGTGACATCACACGCAATGAACGCTTGGACGCATCGGTCGATGAAATGACCCAACTGCTGAATGACAAAAAGACCAAGGCGGCCTATGACGTTCGCTATGAATTGTTGCGAGACTTTCCCGAGTTGGGCGATAACGAGCGGCTGACGAAACTGATCGCACGGGCCAGTGCCATCCAGCAGGAACTGGTTGAAACGACAGCAAAATTGCCACAGTCGATTCCTCCGGCTTCCAGCGAAGGGCTGAAACCGATCGTGCTCAACGCGCGTAGCGGTCGTCGCGTCGCGGATTTGCGGAACGAAGTCATCTTTATCCAAACCAAGGGCAGCGTGCTGGCGTTCAATGGCGAAGACGGAACGTTGCTGTGGCGACGTTACGTAGGCGATTCGCTGGCTCATTCGCCGATCCGTTTGGACGAGGGCACCGCGGTGTTGCTAAGCGAATCGGCCGCTCTGGCGGTACAACGCAGTGACGGGCGCACGGGGGATGTCGATTGGCGTGTCGAGATCGGCGAACCGTTCAATCAACCTGTCGTCAGCCGCAACGAAGTTTTTCTGTCGACCAAATCCGGGCGATTGATTTCGATCGATGCCACCACCGGAGACGCCAAGTGGGCACAACAGATTCCCCAGAACTTGGAAGTCGGACCGGGCGTTGATTCACGTCGTTCGGTTGCCTATCTGCCGGGTGACCATAGCAATTTGTACGTTCTCAACAGCAATGATGGCAGCAGCATCGAAAGCTACTACGTCGGACACGCTGCGGGCACGATCGCCGTGCCACCGGCACCGTTGCTGGAACACTTGTTCGTGATCGAAAACAAGGGACCGGACTATTGCCTCGTCCACATCTTGGGTGTGGATGCCGATGGCGGTCAGGTGAAAAAGGTGCAAGACTCGATCCGAATGAGCGGCAACGTTGTGGTGCCACCGATCATTGCCGAACAACGTCGTCTGGTTGTGCTGACCGACTTGGGCGAAATCGCCGTGTTTGATGTCGAAGTGACCAGCGAAACGGACAAGGTATCGGTCGTCGCCAAACAGTTGGCCTCCTATAGCACTCCCACACTGACGCAAATGGCCGTCGGTCGCAGCCAGATGTGGACGACTGGTTCGCGAATCGGTCGTTATGAATTGCAAGTCAATCGTGGGCGTGTCGTTCCCGATTGGTTTAAAGACGAAGGCGACACGTTTGTCGGCCAACCGTTGGCGATTGGTGATGCCCTGGTGCACGCCCGACAGCTGCGCGGCACCACTGGCACGCGGGTGACCGCGGTGGATCCTAAAACCGGGGAAGAACTGTGGCGCAACGACATCGGTGCTCCGGTGGAAATGATCCGCCGGACGGACGCCGGCGTGCACGCGTTGACCAGCCAAGCGGCGCTGTATGCATTGGATGCCGGGGCGCTACAAAGTGGTGCCACGAGTGCCCCGATCGAAAACCGCGGCGGCGTGGGTGTGATCATGCGATTCGAAGACCCGTTGGCAATTGATGACCAACGCTGCGTGTTGGTCAATCAAGCCGGCGGCGAAGGCGGCCAGCAAGTTGCGGTGTACGATCCAACGCGAGCCAGCGAAAAACTTCGCTTGGTCAGTTTGAACGTGCTGTCCGGTTCACCGTCAGGGCGTGGACTGGTCGCCGGGGGCGGGTTGTTCCTGCCCTTGGACAATGGCCGCGCCGTTGTCATGAACTATGAAACCGGTTCGCAGTTCGGCACCCCGTTCCAACCGGTCAGCAATCCGGTGGATAAAGTCAGCTGGACCAATACGGTGCGTTTGCCCGACGATCCCGGACAGGTGGTGATCGCCGACAGTCGCAAGGGGCTGTATCGATTGCGTGTCGGTGATCGTATCAATCAACTCGCGACCGCTGAATTGCCCTCGGCCACGTTGGGCACGATTGCGGCGGTGGACACCACCCTGTTCGCAGCGATCAGCGGTCCGGCGGCTGACTTTGTGATCGGTCGTGATTTGGTGACACTAAAGGAAAAGTTCCAGACGCTGATGGACGGTCGCGTGATTTGGGGACCCGCCACCGCGGGCGACCAAGCGATTGTGCTAACGGATGATCAAGTTCTGCGAGGCGTGACCACCGACGGCAAGCAAACGTTCGCGATCCCGGTCCCTCAAGGCATTCCGGTCGGCGACGTGCTGGTTCACGACGGACAACTGATCGTTTCGGCGGACGCCGGTTGGATTGCCGTGATCGATCCGGCGGGCAACCAGTTGACCGGACTGCGTGAATTGGGCGAACCGCTATCGGCCACTCCGCTGGTGTTAAAAGATCGGTTGTTGGTTCCCGGCCAAGAAGGCGTCGTGTATGTGATTCCGATTCCCAGTGAGGTGAGCGGGCAATGAAACGAAATCAATTCCCCCACGTTCAAACGCGAACGGTTCTGCGGAGCTGTTTACTGGTCGTCGCATCATTTTGCGTCACGGGTGTTATCTGCCCACGCGCAGCGACGGCCCAGTTGTTGACCTATGCCGAGTCGGGGCAACCGGAAAATCCGGGGCTGGGACTGCTGCAGGAAGAACCGCACGACATCATTTATCTGACAGCCGCCTCTGGTGGCGGTTGGGCCAAAGTGCGTCTGCTGCCGATTCGCGAGATGCCCGCAAAGCCGTCTGGTTCATTGCGATTCGAAATCCTCGGTTTTGAAACCGACGAGTTCGCAGCCAAGTGGTCTGACATCGAACGCATCGACTTTTGGGAAAAACGTCTAGAACGCGAAACCGCCGATCGGATCGCGAAAAATGACTTTTCGGGCGCCTATCCCTTCTTGTCGATTTTGATTCGTGACTACCCAAATCGTCCCGGTTTGAAACAGCTGCGGACGAACTTTTTGTGGCGCAACGCGATCCAACGCGCCCAGGGAAAGCAGCGTGCCGAATCACTGGCAATGTTGGAAGAACTTCACCGCTACAATCCCCAATTTGAACAATCCGACGTTCTCAAGGCGATCAGCGCCACCACCGGCGCCCTGATGCAGTCGATGGTCGACGAAGGCGATTTGGACAATGCCCAACAACTATTGGCTCGCCTGAGAAACGACTACAAGAATTATGATCTGGCCGCGATCAGCAAATGGGATGGCGTCTTTTTGCAGATGGCAAACAAGAAACGTGCCGAAGCGATCGAAGCAGCACGTGCCAAAGACTATCGCACAGCGCGGCAATTGGCGCGGGAAAGTCTGTATCTGAAACCCGACATCGAAGGTGGCCGCGAGTTGGTTCGCAAGATCGACGAAATCTATCCGTTGGTTTCCGTCGGTGTGTTGCAATCGGCGCGTGTCTATGACCCCGTTCGTCTGGACAATTGGGCCGCCCGCCGAGCCGGACGCTTGCTGTATCGAAACCTGTTTGAAATCCAAGGTGCCGCACCCGAGGGTGGCGAATATGACTTCCTATTCGGCACCGCAGAAACGACACCTGATCGGTTGGGGTTGGATCTGATTTTGCAGACCGCGAAGCTGCCCAACCCGTTGAACAAGATCGAAGTCGATGTGTTGGCCGACCAATTGGCCCGGCGGACCGATCCGGATTCCGAGACCTATTTTTCGCCGTGGGCCGCCTCGGTGATTGGCATCGGAATCGATGGGCCCAGTCGAATCGAGACTGTCCTGCGGCGCCCCCACGTCCTGCCGACCTGTCTGTTGCAAATCAATGTCGACGCCAGCTGGTTCGGCGGTGAACAGGGAGGCCCGACTGGCGACTATCGAATCGATTCTGTGACGGACGAACTCACTCGATTTGTGTTGACCGATCAAGCTCGCCAAGCCAGCAAAGACAACAACAAACCACGTGAGATTGTCGAAGTCAAATGTACCTCTGGCAGCGAAGCGGTGTCGAAATTGCTGCAGGGTGAAATCGATGTGCTCGATCAGTTGTTCCCCGCCGACGCGATCGCGCTGAAGTCTCGACGCGATATCAAAGTCGTGCAGTACCCGTTGCCCACCATTCACATGTTGGTGCCTTGTTCGGACCATGCCTTTTTAGCGGACAAGAATTTTCGCCGGGCGTTACTGTACGGGATCAATCGCGAAGACATCTTGAAAGGCGAGCTGTTGGAGAACAAGGAATCCGAAGGGTGTCGTGTTTTGTCAGGCCCATTCCCGGCGGGGACCGGCGAAGACGATCCATTGGGCTATGCCTATGACACCTCGATTCTGCCGCGGCGTTTTGAACCCAGCCTGGCGCAGTTGTTGGTCGCACTCAGCAAAAATCTGAAAGAGGCCGAAGCGAAACGCAAGGATCAACCGGCACCGAAACTGCGGCCGCTGCGTTTGGCATTTCCGGCGGACAACCTGTCACGAGTTGCTTGTGAAGCGATCCGCAGTCAATGGGAATTGATCGGGCTGGAGGTCGAACTGGTTCAACTGCCAATCGGTCGCAGCTATCCCGATCCGGACACCGCCGACATCGTCTATGTCTCGGCGGCGATTTGGGAACCGATTATTGATGCCCGGCGATTGCTGGGGCCACGCGGGTTGGCAAAATGCGAAGACCAATTGATCGGGCTGGGCCTGCGACGCTTGGAAGAGGCGATGAATTGGCGCGAAGTCCGCGATCGCCTGTTGGTCCTGCACTCGATTTCGCACCATGAATTACCGGTGTTGCCGCTGTGGCAAATGGTCGATTCGTTTGCCTATCGCACCAACCTGACCGGAATGGGCAACCGGCTGGTGAACTTGTATCAAAATGCCGGAAATTGGAGATTGGAATTTTGAGTCGTTCTGTTACTCGTTTCCCGACTATCGAAATGACTCCGGCGCAAGTGCGGTTCGGGTCACTGTTGGTGGTTTCATTGTCTGTGTTGTTTTTATTTGCTGCCGGGCCGGCTTGGTCCCAATCCGATGCAGCGGATGATGGCGCGGATGTCTCCGAAACGGAGACCGTCGAAGAAGAAGCCGAACCGTGGGACTATTCTCCCTACCGGGTGTTGGTCTGGATCGCATCGCGTGACCCTCGTTACACCGCCGACACGCTGCGTGGACCGCTGCTGGAGTATCTCGATCGGGATTTCAATGCATTGTGGCGGACGACGATTCACGATGCCCCGCCGCCGGTCGCGACCGCGGCCTTTCGTTCGATGCATGAGTTGTCGTTCGATCGCATCACCGCGTCGGATCCTGTGATCGCCGTCAAACGCGACCACGAAGATGCGATTCGTATTCAATCAGTGCGAAGTTTGCCGGAGTATGTCAGCGCGGTTTCGGTCACCGAAGGATTGCGTACCGATGTTTTGCGTCGTGCCGAAGCCTATGGTGACATCACCCTGGGCGGCACCGATGCCAGGCTGAAAACATTTGCCGGCGATGCGTTCGCGCTCGCCCAAACGTGGAACAATGAATCAACCGAGGCGTTGCTGGTCACGCGTGGCCAGGCTGCGACGTTCGAAAAACCAGGCGCAAAGATTATCCCGTTGCCGATCACGGACCAAGTTGCCTCGGCCGTCGACCAGTACGACAAGGTTTACGTCGTTCGGGTTGATGACCGCCCCAATGGAGCAACCATTTCGGTGGCAGAATTAGAAACGCTGATGCGTGTCTTTGGTGCGCCGGTGACCGCACCGTTCACGTCCACCTTTGATGTTCACAACGTTGTCGGCTACGCGATCACCCAAGCGTTTTCACCGATGGTTCGGATCGACGATGCCGGACAACAAACGGCGACGGGAATGATCCGCGCTGCAAATCTGATCATGAATCCTGAGTCCCCTGCCAACGTGCCTGTCGGCAGCGTGTTGCAACCGATGATTCGGAAAGACGATCGCAATGGCAAACCGATCGCTGCTGGTCCGATCGATTGGGCCTATTTGATTGCGACCGAGCGCAAGGGACCAAACGTCGACATGGACTACTACTCCGGCATGGCCGGCGGATTACAAGGACGGAAAAACAAACGCACCTTTAAAATGGGCATGCTGTTGCGACCAGCCCAGGACGCCACACTGCTGCGGTTGCACGCCAAGGGACGCACTGATCTGCCGTTGATCGGGTACGAGTTGTACGAGCGTGAATTGCAAAGCAAAACCATGACGTTCGTGGGCCGAACGGATTGGGATGGGCGTTTGTCGATCACCAAGACCGAGGATCCACTGCGTCTGCTATACGTCAAAAACGGTGGTGCCGTTCTAGCTCGGTTACCGATGGTTCCCGGTCTAACCGAAATGGAGGTCGCCGATTTGGCCGGTGACGACATGCGGTTGCAGGCCGAGGCCTATGTGCGCGGCGTACAAAACGCGATCATCGATTTGGTCGCGCTGCGAAAGTTACTCTCGGCACGGATTCGGTTGCGGCTGAAGAATGGCGAAATGGAGGAAGCCGAATCGTTGCTCAACGCCCTGCGTGAACAGCCCACCAACGAAGTCTTGGCGAATGACATGGGTAAGAAGCAGGGCGCGTTCTTGAAAGAGATCGGGCGGAACCCCAATCAACGCCGCAAGGTCGACCTGATGTTCAAAGAGACACGGGAAATGCTGGGCAAGCAAATCAACCCGGCGATCATCCGTGAACTTGAAACCGATGTGGCCAGTGCCAAGGCCAACGGCGGTACCCTTCCCGAAGCACCTGAGGAAGAAGCCGCGGCTGAGTGATGACCGTGCGCCGTCGCGCTGACCCCATCCGGCTGATGTTAATACGTGTCTTTCATCACTTTCAGTAACACATCGAGCAGCTTGGATTCCTCCAGCAGGCCGTTGTGTCGATACACGACCTCGCCACCGGGTGCGACCAACACGGTGTGCGGTTCAGGGCCTTCCCACTGTGGATCGAGGGCTGCGATCAAGGCATCGATATCGGGATCGGTTAGCAAGTAGTTGTTCGATGTCCGCCCCTCAGCCTCAAGCGATGCGGCCAGACGCTTTGGCAGCACGGCTCGCTGAGCCGATAAATAGGCTTTCACTCGATCGCGGTTCTTGGGTAGGTCGGTGCTGATCGTGATCAGTTCGAAGGGGCGCAACCCCATTCGCCGTGACACCCGGATCAAGCCCGGGAATTCTTCGACACAGGGCACGCAGGTCGTCGACCAGACATTGAACAATCGGTACTTGTCGGTCTTGTTGGCGACCAGCTTGGCCAATCCCTGCGTGTCGATTTCGTCCAGCGTCACGTCGGCGGATTGCCAATTCAGTTCGTCCTGTTTGACCTGGCTGATTTTTTCCCGCCACTTCGTCGAACATCCAAACGGTTTGGTTTCGGGGACAGCGACCGGTTTTCCGGCCAGCAAGGCGAACACGGCGTCATGTGCCTCACGTGATTTGACCGTTTTCGGATCGGGATACCGCGAATTATCCAAGCGGCCTTTGTATCGCAGTTTGCGTTGGGCGTCGAAGATGAACACGTGGGGTGTTGCCAGGCAACCGTATTGCTTTGCCGTCCGTTGCGTTTCCCCATCGTACAAATAGGGGAAGGAAAACCCATGCGATTTGGCATAGGGTGCCATGTCTTCGAAACTGTCATCGAATTTGGAATAGCCCAGTTCATCGGGGCGCAGCCCGTCACCCGAGTTGGGATTGATGGCAACGATGTTGACGTCATCGCCATGGCCGGCGGCCTCGATCTCACCGACCAACTGCATGAACCGGGGATCATGAGCGTGACAGACCGGACAGTGATTCGACGTGAAATAGACGATCAACAGCTTGCTGCCGTCTAGATCTTTCAGCGTCCAATCGCGATCATCGATTCCCGGCAACTTAAAATCGGGCGCGGCATCACCGATTTCCAGTGTTTGCATTCCGGGAGGGAAATCGGCTGCGCGCCCCAGAGTGGACAGAGCAAGCACAAGTAGGGCAGCGGTCAAAAATCTTGGCATCGTGACAACCTCAACTGGCGAATCGGAAAACGACCGCCAAGCATTGTATCGCCTCGAACGCCTACTTGGTCAAAACGAGTTTGCCATGACGTGTTTTGCGAAGCCGGTACAGTTGCCCTTCATGTTCGATCCAGACTTCTGCCCCACATCGCGACAGATCGTCAAAGCGGATGACCTTCATTCCCAATGGGTGACGCCAGACGGTCTCCGGTTGGGTTTCGCTGGTGTCACTGCTCGGTTTTGATCGATCGTCCGCAGTCATCAATGATTGTCCGCCAGGTCGATGGCATCAATCGCTGTGAATTTACCGATCTCCATGTTGGCACCGCCGATCAGCAGCAATTGCTTTTCGCCACGCGGCAACATCCGATGAAAAAATCGCGGCGGGTCGATTGCCGCAATCGTCGTCCACCGATCACCGCTTGGATCTAAGCGATGTACAAATCCATCCATCGTGCTGACGTACAAGTGCCCGCCGGTTGCAAAAGACGACGAACCGAATCCGGACATCCCGCTGCCAGGGATCGAAGGGCCCTGTGTCCAGGTGTCATCATCGGGGGAATAAACGTCGACGCGGGT
The DNA here is from genome assembly GCF_024129865.1 of Stieleria tagensis. Lineage (GTDB taxonomy): Bacteria > Planctomycetota > Planctomycetia > Pirellulales > Pirellulaceae > Stieleria > Stieleria tagensis. The sequence continues at coordinate 34,955 of NZ_JAMYFE010000091.1, forward strand.
CGTCGGTTTGTTGTCCGGTTGCATTCCACCGATCACAAACAATTTGCCTTGGTGGGCTGCCACGCTCACGGCGCGGCGTTGGAAGGGTGGCTGTGCCGTCGGTTGCCAGTTGGCCGATGGGTCGCTTAAGTCCAATGAGTAAGCCGATTGGTGCCACTGGTTTTCTTGGTCACCACTCATCTTCCAACCGCCAAAGACATACACGCGGTCACCCAAAACAGCTGCATCGGTTGACGAGCGTCCTTCCGGGAGTGGGGCAAGATCGGTCCATTGATCGGTCTTGGGATTGAAACTGGCAACTGCGGTTTGTGAATGCAGATCATGATCCTGGCCGGGTTCGTTGCGTGCGGTGAATCCGCCGATCCGAATGAGTTGATCTTGATAGGCAACCAATGCCAAACCTTGAAGCAACGGGCCAGTGGATCGAGTTTGCCAGGCAGTGTCGTCATTCGAATTGAGCTTTAGGCTCCACAGACGGTCCGACTGTTCCTGCGACGAATACGAATGGGCATTGCCGGTGTGGCCGCCGTAAACAAACAATTCATCGCCAGCGACTGCGGCACCGAAACTGGTCAATTCCTCGGGCAGATCGGGCAACCCGGCGGGTTTGATGGAGGCGCCGCTGTTGACATCGACCTGCGGCTTTTTCGCTGCTGGTTTGCTCACTCCGGGCTCCGAGGGTTTGCCAATGCGAAAGGTTGCCGTCAAGTAGTCGGTGGTACCGCCGTACGCTTCGCCTTGGTATTTGCCGGGGGCGTCTTCGTCGGACCAGCCCACCAGCAGGGCGTTCAATCCGGGGGAGAGTTTGTCGGCGGCAAACGTCACGGTGCCTGCTTCGTCGGTCTGTTGATCGTCCGCTTCCTGTCCCTGATGATCGAACAGTTTGACATCGGTTTTAGCAAGTGGTTTGCCGTCACGTAGCACATTGACCGTCAACGATCCGTCAGCGGTTTGTTGGATCACTGTTTGAAGCGCGGCGTTTTCGCGGGGTTGCGTCGGCCAGTTGGCGGGATCGGATTGTGGCAGGTGTTCGACGTGATAGGTCAGTTTGGTGCCGTGGTACAAACCGTAGGTCACACTGCCCGTGATTTTCGCTTTGGAATCAACCGGTGCGGCGCTTTGCAATCCCACCAAATTTTCCAGCTCAACCGGTTTCATCTCGATTGCCGGCGCCGTTCCATCGCTGTGCAATTCAATGGAATGAATCGTTTTGGGCATCGGATAGGTGTGATCCTCGCCCGATTCACCGAACCAGACTTCGGCGTGCCCCTGGGCATTGGTTGCCAGCCAAGCGAAGTGTGCGTGCGCCGTGCTGCCGGCAATGAGGACAAGTGCAGTCAATGCTGCAGCGGCAACCGTTAGCCGTTTCCAAATTCGTGACATGAGTGGTAACTCGTCGATTGTTGGGGGAAGTGAAGCGGAGTGGATGGAAGGGGGGAATTATCAGCGTGCCAAAAAGCGAACTGCAAATTCCAAGGGATTGTCGTCGTCGGGCGTCAGGTGGCATTTCAGTTGACTATCGCCGTCAAAGGCGGGGTCGATCACGGCACTCGGCGGTGGCAATTCGTAGCCGGCGGTTGCAGGGATCGATGCCCGGATCTCCGCCGGAATCATGGACACGCGCGCGCGATAGTCGCCGCCATGTAAACCCGCGCTGGCATCGATTTCGAAGCGACCGCCCAAGACGGGAACGGACGCATTCGGACCGGTTGTTTCATTGATCGGTTCCAAGGTCAGGACGGCCCCCGAGAGTGGTTGGCCGTCGACGGTGACCGTCCCGGTCGTGGTAACGCCCGGCCGAGCCGACGGCGTGCATCCTAGCAAGGGTAGGACTGTGACGATCCCTAGCAGGCATCGTAGCAAGCTGGTCATCACCAGGGCTCCGGATTGATCTGTTGGTGATCATTGCGTGCGGCCAGACGCTGCAGAATGACTGCATCGACCGATTCAGTCAGCATCCGAACACTGCCGTCGCTTAATGTGAATTGGACGCCGCCTGGATGTGGGCCACGAAAGGATTCGTAGGACGGAATATCGAACAGCGAGATGCGATTGGCGTTGAATTGGCCAAACACCGATGCCGTGGAATGATACGGATAGCTGACCGCCCATTTCCCTGCGCTCTCACCGCTCGCTCCCGGATAGGGAAAGGGCAACGACGAGGTGTCGCGAAATTGGACGCCGTATTCACCGAGCAACAGAGTATTGGACGTGCCGTCAGCCGCTGAAATGTCGGCGATGGTGACACCGCTCAACCACGACTCGGCTGACGGAATCCCCCCCGTGATGCGTTCGCCACGAAACACGTTCATGGAATCAATGATGGCGCCGTCGTGCATTTGATTGCGGTATTTTTTCGTTCCTGTCGAAACGGCGTAGCTCGAATAGCCTCGCGGTGCATCCGACGTGTCGGGCAACGACATCGAGGGACAGCGATGCACGGCCGGTGTGTTCTTGGCTGCGGCTTCGTTGCTGGGCGCCTCGCCATCCAAGTTAAAATCAAAGTCTTCGTAGCGGGCCGTTTCTTCGTGGTACGGCAACAGCGCAACCCAGGCCGTCAACCCGGCACGATTGACCGGTTGGCCTTGAGCACTGCTTACGCGGATTCCTAATACCGATGGCGGCAAACTACGCTGGACGGTGTTGTAATTGTGCATTGCCAATCCGAATTGTTTCAGATTGTTGCTGCATGACATTCGCCGCGCCGCCTCACGAGCCGCTTGCACACCGGGCAATAGCAATCCGACCAGAATGCCGATGATCGCGATGACCACCAGCAATTCGATTAAGGTGAACCCAAGTGGATCGCGTCGGTTTGGTTTGGCGTTCATAGCGCTGTCTTGTGCTTTGAAATAGGAAGCGTCGACTAGGTAGTGATGGACCGTGGAGCGACCGATTGACGCCGCCGCGATCGTCGGCACAGCAGTCCGCCGGCGGCAATCGCCAAAAACGCCAATCCGCTCGGTTCGGGTACGGCGCTGGGCGAGACAAACGCCATCGATTGCGTGAAACTATCAACGCGAAAATTGTCGATCGACATACTGTTGGCAGCGGCCATGAAATCAACGCGGTATTCGTCCTGCGACGCATTCAAGTCCCACATCGCTAGATAGATAACTGACTGCGTCACCGCCAAACGTACCACCCAGCGAGGTGCGCTCGGTCTCGACCGCAAACGTCGGCGCGACCGTGCCGGTGGTGGCCGCTGAGGGGCTCAACAGAATCGAGCTGTAGTCGAGTTCTGATCCCAGCGTATCGAACTGCACCACGATTCGAGTGAAGTTGCCGCCGGATGTGCCCGAGCGAACGGTGGTGTAGGCGTCGGTCAGGAACGACGAACTGTCGCCTGGACCAAACAGACCACCATAGGCGTTGCCGCTGGACGCCAAAGATTGATCCGATTCGAATGTCAGCGAGTGGTTCGTTGGGCCAGCGTTGAAGCTGCTCTGTGACGCCGGTGAGGTTCCGGCCGGCAGAAATCCGGGGGACGTGCCACCCGGAAAATCGTCGAAACGTTGCCATGACGCGTAGGTGCTGTGCGTCTGGGATTCATTCCAGGTGAAGATTTCGCCGGCGACACCGGGGACCGAATCACCAGGCACCACGATGGCTGCCGAAAGGTCGTGACAAACACCGACCGCAAGTCCGATCACGACAGCAAATAACAACCTGACACGCATAGAACTGATCATCCAACAAGGAAACGGGATGCCCAATCACCGCACAATGCGATGTGGTGCATAGCTTCGTTTCTTGCTAGCTGGCTCACAGTGACCAAGGTCCCGGTGGTGCGACGATCGCACCGGCTCGAGCCCGGAAAGTGCCTGGCTTGCTACACTTTGAAAGCTAATGAGAATGTATCTCAATAGCAAAGAAGGTTAGCCACAACGATCAGTGGTGTAAACCCTTCGCGGCAAAGATTTACGACAACAGGTCTTTGACGACGTGTCCGTGGACGTCTGTCAGTCGGAAATCACGGCCTTGGAAGCGATAGGTCAGGCGTTCGTGGTCGAAACCCAACTGGTGCAGGATGGTCGCTTGCAAATCATGCACGTGGACCGGGTTTTCAGCGACTCCGAATCCCAATTCGTCGGACTGGCCGTACTCAAAGCCGCTTTTCATCCCGCCGCCGGCCATCCACATGGTGAACGTGTCTGGATAGTGGTCACGGCCCAGGATCTTGCTCTTGGCCGTGCGGCCTTCGCGGAACGGGGTGCGACCAAATTCGCCCCCCCAGACCACCAGCGTGTCCTCCAGCAATCCGCGCCGTTTCAGGTCCCGGATCAGCGCCGCGATGGGTTTGTCCATCGAGGCGCATTTTTGCGTCAGGCCATCGGTGATGCCGGTGTCAGCGCCTGTGCCGTGAAAGTCCCATCCCCAATCGAACAGCTGGACGAACCGCACACCCGATTCAACCAATCGTCGGGCGAGCAGGCAGTTGTTGGCCAGACTAGATCCGCCTGGCGTGGCGCCGTATTCGTCGAGCGTCTGTTGGGATTCGGCCGAGATGTCCATCACTTCGGGGACCGAGGTTTGCATCCGGTAGGCCAGTTCGTACTGGGAGATGCGGGTCAGTGTTTCGGGGTGCCCCATCTGGTCGGCTTGCATCTGATTCAAATCGGCCAATGCATCGAGTGTCGCCCGTCGCAGCTTGCGGTCCATGCCGGGCGGGTCCGAGGAATACAGCACGGGATCGCCTTGGGAACGACACTGAACGCCTTGATAGACCGATGGCAGAAATCCGCTACCGAACGAATTTTTGCCGCCGTTGGGCTGCACACCGCTGGAGATCAACACCACAAAGCCGGGCAGGTTTTCGTTCTCACTGCCGAGTCCATAGGTCACCCAGGAACCCATCGACGGACGTCCGCTGCGGGGTGATCCGGTGTAAACCAACAGCTCGGCGGGAGCGTGATTGAATTGGTCGGTGTACATCGAATGCACCACACACATTTCGTCTGCGATGTCATGGAAGTGCGGAATCGCATCCGACATCCACATCCCATTTTGGCCGACCTGCTTCCATTTGCGCGGCGATCCCATCAGTTTGGGAGTGCCGGAGGTGAAGGCGAATTCACGGCCTTCTAAGAACTGGTCGGGACAATCTTGATCGCTGCGTTTGATCAGTTCGGGTTTGTAATCGAACAGGTCCAAGTTCGGCGGCGAACCGGTCATGTGCAAATAGATCACCCGTTTTGCTTTGGCCGCAAATTGCGGCGGCCGTGCCGCCAGCGGGTTATTCTGGGTTGCCGATGGTGCGGCCACCCCAGCCGATGGATCCGCCATCAGCGCGGCGAGCGCCATCCCGCCGACTCCGGCAGTGGATTGCTGTAGAAAGTGACGGCGTGTGTTTTGGTGAATGCGGGTGAGTCGAGGATCCATGTCGGCGGCTCTCAAAGGAGGCGGGAGCTGATTGCGGGTGGCGGTGCGAAAGACGGTTCGGATTTTGTGAGCGGTCAACGCTTCATCAACATTTCGTCCAGATTCAAAATGACATTGCCGACGACCGTCCAGGCGGCATATTCGATCGGATCAGCCCCCGCGGGCAATTTGCCGATCGGGTCGGTTGCCAGTTTGACGGCCTGGTCCGGTGATTGCTCAAACGCCTCCCGGGTGCGAACCACCAACTGTTCCAAACGCTCGGTTTCTTGATCGTCCGGATCGCGGATCAACGCGGTGTGAAACGCATAGCGAATGCGTTGTTCCGCTGTGTCGCCGGTTGCGATGATGTTCCGTGCAAACGCTTGAGCGGTTTCGACATAGACCGGATCGTTTAGAGTGACCAACGCTTGCAGAGGCGTGTTGGTACGGATCCGCCGGACGGTACAGACCTCGCGATTGGGCGCATCAAACTGGGCCATCGAGGGATACGGGCTACTGCGTCGCCAGGTCGTGTACAACCCGCGGCGAAAACGGTCCTCGCCCTTGCTGGTTTTCCAGTCGGTGGCGGAACCAAACGCAGCCTTCAATCCCAGTTCTGGTTGTGGCGGATTGACCGGCGGTCCCAGTCGTTTGTCGCTCAGCAGGCCGCTGACAAACAAGGCTTGATCACGCACCATTTCCGCAGACACGCGAAACCGAGGCCCACGGGCAAGTAACCGATTCGCCGGGTCAACATCAACCCGTTCGGCTGTGGTGACACTGCTTTGCCGATAGGTCGCTGACATCACGATCGATTTAATCAACTGCTTGATGTCCCAGCCGCTCTCACGAAATTCCACGGCCAACCAGTCCAGCAATTCCGGATGCGAAGGCAGTTCACCTTGCGAGCCGAATTCTTCGCTGGTTTCAACGATCCCGATTCCAAACAGTTGTTCCCAGTGGCGGTTGGCAATCACACGCGCCGTCAGCGGGTTGTCGGGGCTGATCAACCACCTTGCCAAATCCAGTCGGTCTGGATCGTCGGCATGTTCGATCGGGTGGAACACCGCCGGAGTACCCTCGGTCACCGTGTCACCAGTGCTTTGGTAATTGCCGCGAATCTGGATCTTGGTCACACGATGATCTTTGTCCGGCAACTGCCGCATGATCGGAACACTTGTGACCGGTTTCATGTTCTGCAGTTCTGCTCGCAGGGATTCCAGTTTGATGCGCTGGGGTTCCAGCGCCGGAGCGATCGTGCGGAAGTATTGATCGACAGCCGCCACATCCTGGTCGCTCCATTGTTCAGGCCGCCGGGCAACGATTTCTTGCATCGGCTGCGGCAGGTCTGCCCAGCGTGTCAGTTGGTCGTCGCAGCTGATCTGTAATCGAAAGTGATCGAGCAAATGATTCTTGTGCACCGATTGCTGTTCGATGGAGACGGTCAAATAGCCTGGGTCGGCTGGTGTCGGCGTTTCCAGCAACAACGTCAATTGATGCGGCTTGCCCTGCTCTGGCGAAACGGCCCAGCCTGTTTTTAGATCGGCAGGGCTGACAATCACGCTGGAAGCCGGAAAACCCTGTTGCTGGAAATCAGCCGATGCGGAACGGAATCGGATTTGCCGCACACCGGAGGTGGATTCCGAGTAGCGTTTTTGGCCACGTTGTTCGGGTTGTCGGCTCCAGACAACGTTTCGCTGTTCGTCCAATAGGGAAATTTTGAATCCATCCAGCCGATCGAGAATGCTTTGATTGCCGTCGGTGCGATTCCAAATCACCAGTTCGTCGATCGGCCGAGTGGTTTTTAAATCAAGTTCGACCCAGGGATCGGATTGTTGGCTGGTGTGCTGGACGGATTGATGGTGGTAGTCACCGTCGGTGTTGCCATCGTTGACCCTTGCGGCGATCGCATCGCTGTAGGTCGAACTTTGCGTAGCCACGGCATCGAGAGCCAAGTTTTGTTGGTTGCCAAAAACTTGGATCTCCGCCAAATGCAGATGCTTTGCTTTGCCGGGCAATTCGATGCGGACGAAACGCGCCGGTGTCGGGGACGATTCGGTCGGCGTCCAATGGGCGTGAATTTGGGTCACCACGAAATTGTCGGCTTGGTCAGCCGATGTCTGCAATCGCAGGCCTGTGACCGATTGTGAATCGGTTGGGATTTGCAACTGGTAGGTGTCACCGTCAACGGGGGCCGAGTCTTTGCCGGTGATCCATTTGTCGGCGTCGATTTGCAAGTCGCGTTTTGCAGCGATGATTTTGCTGGTGGCTGTCGTCCACACTGGCGGCGTGGTGAATCCCGCCAACCACTGCTTGCGTTGCTGGTCGACTTGTGGCGAGGGTTGTTTGATCTGGTTTTCCAATGCGGCGATCTGCTGGGGCAGTTCTTTCTGCAGTTGTTTTTGTGACTCGCTCCAAACCTTCAGCAGTGGGCTTTCATCACGCCGATCGGCATCTTCGGTGCTATTAAAAAATGCAAAGAAGCTAAAGTAGTCCTCGTGAGTGATCGGGTCGTATTTGTGGGTGTGGCATTGGGCGCAGGCCATGGTGGTGCCCATCCAAACCGCCATCGTGGTGTTGACTCGATCGACGACGGCGACGTTGCGAAATTCTTCGTCGTTGGTGCCGCCTTCATTGTTGGTCATCGTGTTGCGATGAAAGGCGGTGGCGATCAATTGATCGTCGCTGGGGTTGGGCAACAAGTCACCGGCGATCTGTTCGATCGTGAATTGATCAAACGGCATGTTTTGGTTGATCGCGTTGATCACGTAATCGCGATAGGCCCAGATCGTTCGCGGTGGGTCGTCTGCATAGCCGGCCGAGTCGGCATAGCGGGCCAGATCCAGCCAGACACGTGCCCAGCGTTCGCCGAACGCCGGCTGGCTCAACAGGGAATCGACGTAGGTTTCGTAGGCGTTGTCGGTTGGATCGTTGACAAACGTTTGGGCTTGTTCCCAGGTCGGCGGCAGCCCGGTTAGATCGATCGCGACCCGCCGGGCCAAGGTCAATCGATCCGCCGCCGGGGTCGGTTGCAATCCCGCCGATTCCATCTTGGCCAACGTGAATCGATCGATCGCGCCACGCGGCCAATCCTGGTCGACAACCGTTGGCAGTTCAGGCCGAACGGGAACTTGATAGGACCAGTGTTTTGCATATTGGCCACCCTGATTGATCCAACGACGCAGCAGTTCGATCTCGGCTGGCGTCATCGGTTTGCCTTTGCCCGCCGGCGGCATCCGCATGTCTTCGTCGTCGCTGGTGATCCGCAACATCAATTCGCTGGCTTCGGCATCGCCGGGGACGACCGCCGCATAGCCGCCCAAATCCTCGTGCGCCCCCGAGGGGGTATCAAGCCGCAATCCGGCCGCCCGTTCGTTCTCGTCCGGGCCGTGACAGGTCACGCATTTTCCAAACAGCAGTGTTCGAATGTCGCGATTGAAATCGACGGTCGGTTCAGCAGAAACGGCAAGCGTTGAAAACAACGCGATTCCAGCCAGCGAGACGGCTAGTCGGGCCGACGACAGACGTTTGTCGAATTTCCAGCAGCAAGAGGGAAGCATAAAACGCATCAGCGGGGGGGTGGGCGTGGAATGGCAGGCGAGCATCATCACTAGATTGTAGCTGCATTTCGGTCGATTGAGACCGGCGATTTGTAGCAGCATCAATGCGACTTTTGAGTGGTTTTCCTCGCGACACGTTGATAGTCAGAAACGTGAGCGAGAGTGTGGAAAACCTGCCAGTGGTCCGTCGCGGGGATTTCAGGTGCCACCCTGGGGGGCCGAACGAAACTCTCGGCGGATGCCTGCAATCCGCCGAGAGAGAAAAGTCGTCCAACGCCTAAAGGGTGACGCGGCAATTGGTGCGCCAACCAAGTCGCTCAGGAGAGCGCGTAGGCAGCGTCTTCACTGTCAAATACACAAACAATGTACTTACTCATACTTCTTCGATCCTAGTTGCGAGGGTATTCCAGGGTTTCCAGTTTCTTGAGAATGTCCTCTGTTTTGAGCGACTGGTAGTTGATGCCTGCCGCGTTCAGGCTAGCGCCGGCTTGAAAGGGGTAATCTTTGAATGTGCTCATAAACTCTTTGATGTAGTCTTGAGCAGGAACCATGACCCACATGTTGTCGGCATACCAACGCCAGTAGCCCATCGTGGCTCGCTTCCACATCTGTTCGTAGGGATCCGCTTTCAGATTGATGTAGAGCGGCCAGTTCGGGACTTGGCGAACGCCATCAGCGATGTTGCCATTGACGACTGCAAAGTGGATCTTCCAGTCTTGGACACGGATCGCGTTGAGTTCACCGCCCTGGCCAAAGTAGAAGTATTCCTTGCGCGGGCTCTCCTCGGTTTCTCCCTTGAAAAACGGCATGAAATTGTAGCCGTCGGGATGGACCTTGAACTCGCGACCGTTGGCCGTGTAGCCCTCTTTCAACTTTTCGACGACATCTGGAACGCCGGCGGCGCCCAGGAAGGTGGGCATCCAGTCTTCCTGGGAGATGATGTTGTTGTAAATCGTTCCTGGTTTGATGACACCTGGCCAGCGAACGAGCATTGGCACGCGGTGGCCGCCTTCCCAGGTCGTTCCTTTTTCACCGTAGAACGGGGTCACGCCGCCATCGGGCCAAGTGAAGGGTTCGGCACCGTTGTCCGTGCTGTAGACAACGATCGTATTTTCGTCGATGCCGAGGTCCTCTAGTTTTTGCAGGACTTTGCCGACGTAGTCGTCGTGCTCGACCATCCCGTCTGGATAGAGCCCGATTCCGGTGCGACCTTTCGATTCTTCTTTCAAGTGCGTGAAGACGTGCATCCGAGTCGTGTTGTACCAAAGAAACACAGGTTTTTCGGACTCAACGCTTCGCTCCAGAAAGTCCATTGCGTGGGTGTGGACTTCTTCGTCAATCGTTTCCATGCGCTTGCTGGTCAGCGGGCCGGTGTCGCTCACACGGCCGTCGCTATGTGAATGAATGACTCCCCGCGGACCGTACTTTTTGCGGAACTCGGGATTCTTTGGGTAGTAGTATCCCTCGGGTTCTTCTTCGGCGTTGAGGTGATACAGATTCCCAAAGAATTCATCAAAGCCATGTTTCGTCGGCAGGTGTTTGTCTTGGTCACCCAAGTGGTTTTTGCCAAATTGGCCGGTTGCATAGCCCTGATCTTTCAACAGATCGGCGATGGTGGGCGTCCAGTCGGGAATCCCGTGGTCGCTGCCCGGCATGCCGATGGTTAACAAACCCGTTCGGAACGGATGCTGCCCCAAGATGAATGCGGCGCGACCAGCGGTGCAACTCTGTTGTGCATAGGCATCGGTAAAGAACGCTCCTTCATTGGCGATCCGGTCGATGTTCGGCGTTCGATACCCCATGATGCCATGGTTGTACTTGCTGATGTTATGCACACCAATGTCGTCACCCCAGATCACGACAATGTTTGGTTTGTCCGCAGCCTGGGCGAGTGGAATCGACGCGACAGCAATGATTGTCATCGCCGCGAAGAGGAGTTGTGGTCGAAATTTCATGTGGCGTTTCCAAGGTGTAGTCGTGGGAAGGAATCGAATGACGAACTCGGTAGCCATGGATTTTTGGTCGATCGCTAGGTGAGCCCGGTGACACTGCGGGGAATTATTCTGGGTGGTAAACCCGCATCGGGTTTCGAATCACGTAAAATATCGATCTTCGGTTTGAGACTGAATTAAATGTGCACATTCCGCCAGGCAACGAGATGGCCCCGATTAACAGACATCAATCGTTACAGACTTTCGAGCCTGAGTGTCTGTTTCAGGCGGTGAGTGCCAGCGGGTTTGAACATCGACTGCTGTGCGGTGGTCACTTCACAGGTCAACTTGACCGAGTGGTTCTCCCGCATTGCCGTCTCGACCGGGGACACTATTCACTTCCTTGTTTCGCGATCGGGGCCGTGCCTGAGGGCTGGCTCATGATCGGCTTGACACCCTGTCCTGTCCGTCCGGCGTGGGTCAATGGATATGAACTTGATGACACACACATCCAGTTCTATGCCGAAGGCAGCACGTTGGACTATCGCAGTTCTCCCGCCTCACCTTGGTACGCACTGCAGTTTCGTCGCGAACAACTGCAGCGACACGCTTTAATGCAATCTTCGCAAGAACTTCGTCTGCCGCTTCGGGGCACGACCAATCTGCGAGTCCCGAAACCGTCGGTCAATTCGCTACGCGCGGTAGCCGCCTCGATCCTCCAAATCGCAGCAACGCTGTGCCCGTCGGAACTGGTTGCAGTGGCCTCTCGCTTGGAGAGGCAATTGTTCGAATCGGTAGACGCCGTGCTCCGCTTGGCCACCGAATCCGAAGGGCAGCAGGTTTGGTGCGATTGCGGCGAACGTTCGTTGGTACGCTGTATCGAGACCCAACTAACCGAACGATTGAAAGAACCGTTTCGCATGGCAACGCTGTGTGCCCGAACTGGAATGAGTCAGCGATCGATTGAACGCAAAGTAAAAAAGGTCTACGGCATTTCGCCGCGTCGCTTGTTTTTGGTCACCCAAATGAACCAAATTCGCAAGGAATTGCTGGCCATGGAGCACGGTGAATCGACCGTCGAACAGGTCGCCCACAAATGGGGAGTGACCAGTCTTGGCCGGTTCGCAGGACGCTATCGCAACCTATTCGGTGAAAGACCCTTTGAAACGCTGATTCGAAATTAAACGCTCGGGATGACGCGATCGCCGCGTATTGCTCATCTCCCACGCCTCCTCCCCCTCTCTCCTCCTCCTGCCCAAGATTCTGCGACGTGAACGTTCGATACTCCATTCCACCGACTGCCGTTCGTTTTGTCGCCGGTTTAGTTTTTGCCACAATTCCCTGGGCGAGCGCAACGGCGTTGGGCGACGATTTTCCAGTCGTGTTCAATAACGAAAGCACTTCGGATGCCCAGCCGATGCCGGCCGAACAAGCCGCTGCGACGATGCAGTTGCCGGATGGGTTTTCGGCCACCGTTTTCGCCAGTGAACCCGAGGTGCAAAACCCGATCGCGATGGCTTGGGATGATCGCCAGCGGATGTGGGTTGCCGAAAACTACACCTACTCCGATCGCACCCAGCACTTCGACCTGTCGCTGCGCGATCGAGTGATCATCTTGGATGACAGTGATGGCGATGGAAAAGCGGATTCGCGCAAGGTGTTCACCGACCAGGTGCAAATGCTGACCAGTGTCGAACTCGGGCGCGGCGGCGTCTGGTTGATGTGTCCCCCACAGTTATTGTTCATACCCGATGCCGACCAAGACGATGTGCCGGACGGTCCGCCCCAAGTCGTCTTGGATGGGTTCACCGTTGCCGACAGTAACTATCACAATTTTGCCAACGGTTTGCGGTGGGGGCCTGATGGTTGGTTGTATGGGCGCTGCGGGCACTCGTGTCCTGGGAATCTTGGCGTGCCGGGCACACCCGATACGCAGCGAATCCCGATCAGTGGCGGGATCTGGCGTTATCACCCCGACCGTCAAACCGTCGAAGTCCTGTGTCACGGCACGGTGAACCCCTGGGGACATGACTGGGACGCCAACGGTGAATTGTTTTTCATCAACACCGTCATCGGTCACCTGTGGCACTGTATCTCCGGCGCCCATTTCAAGGAGTCCTTTGGCGACAGCGCGAATCCATTGGTCTACGATCGCATCGATATGATTGCCGACCATTATCACTACGACCGCACCGGCACCTGGCAGGCGAGTCGTGACGGAGCGGCCAACAGTCTCGGTGGCGGTCACGCACACATCGGGATGATGATTTATCAATCGGATCGTTGGCCCCAAAACTATCGGAACAAATTGTTCACGTTGAACATGCACGGATTGCGTGCCAACGTGGAACGCATCAGGCGGCAAGGCGCCGGATATGTGGCTAGCCATGAACCTGATTTTCTGATCGCGGAAGATCCCTTTTTTCGCGGCATCGAAATCAATGTTGGTCCCGATGGTGATGTCTATGTGTTGGACTGGAGTGATACCGGGGAATGCCATGATCACACCGGCGTTCATCGCACCAGCGGACGTGTTTACAAAATCAGTTTTGATGCCGGCCAACCGTCCACGCGTCCATTCAGTAAACCAGCCTGCCTGAGTGGTGAAAGCGGTTTGGCACAACTCTGGCGTGACTACCAATCTGGCGCGACCACCCCCGAACAACTTCGAAGCCGATTGCAGGACCCCGACGAACATGTCCGCGTTTGGGCGATTCGTTTGCTCACCGATCATTGGCCAATCGACACCCTGCACGGACCACTGCCCGACGCCACCTATCCAGACGATCCGCAAACGCGGCAGGCCCTGATCAACATCGCTCGCAACGATTCGTCCGGATTGGTGCTGATGGGATTGGCATCGACGCTACAACGATTGCCATTGCAATATCGCGCCGAACTGGCGACCGAGTTGGTTCGGCGTCAGGAATTTGCCCATGACCGAGACCTGCCCGCGCTGGTGTGGTACGGACTGATGCCATTGGTCGGCCATGATCCCGCGGCTTTGGTTGCGGTTGGAAAGCAATGCAGGTTACCATCGACACTCAAATCGATCACTCGCGGAGTCGCCAGCCAAGTCGAGTCCCATCCGGGCACGCTGGATGATTTATTGGCCGCCGCGATTGAGATGCCGCCGGCGTTGCAAGCGAGTGTTTTGGCGGGCATGTCGGATGCGTTTCGTGGCTGGTTGAAAGTTTCGATGCCAAACACTTGGCCACAGTTTTCCCAGACAGTAGCAGCCCTGGATCGCCCCGACACCACGCGCCAGCTGAATCTGTTGTTTGGCGATGGAAGAGCCGTCGAGGAACTGCGCGAACTAGCGCTGTCGTCCAAGGAGGGTTTGCAAACGCGACAATCAGCGCTGCGGACCTTGATCGATGCTCGCCCGGATGATTTGCGCCAAATCTGTGAAAAACTACTCGGCCAACGCGGGCTCAATGCCACAGCAGCTCAAGGCCTGGCGTTGTTTGACGATCCCGCGATTGGCCAAAAACTTGCCAAGACCTATCGTCGTTTCCAATCCGATGATCGACCTGGCGTGATCGAAATTCTAGTTTCACGCCCGAGTTTCGCAGCCGGGTTGCTGGATCAGATGGGCGCTGATCGCGACGCAATCCCGCGCGATGACATCACTGCGTTTCATGCGCGGCAGATTTTAAGTCTGGGCGACGACGGCTTGCGAGACAAGCTCGGTCAAGTCTGGGGGACACTGCGTGATTCACCCACCGACCGACGGGATGCCATCAAAACGACCAAAGACCGGCTAACACCTGAACTGCTCGCCGAGGCTGATTTGTCTGCCGGACGCGCCCTGTTCAAGAAAACGTGTGCGCAGTGTCACCGGTTGTTTGGCGAAGGAGAGAAAATTGGTCCTGACCTGACCGGCGCCCAGCGGGCCAGTTTGGACTACCTGTTGGAGAACATCTTGGATCCCAGCGCCGTGGTCGGCAAAGACTATCGGATGACGATCGTGTTGACCGACGACGGACGCGTGTTGAATGGACTGGTGGTGTCAAAGAACGACAAAACCATGGTCATTCAAACCCAGTCGCGACAGGAAACGCTGCCGCTGGAATCCATCGACCAGATCAATGAAACGACGCTATCGCCGATGCCCGATGGATTGCTGACCACACTGTCACCCGAACAAATTCGGGATCTGATCGCCTATCTGATGAGCCCCACCCAAGTGCCGCTCAATTGAATTCTCTCTTGGTAGCTGGGCCCGCCAGGGTTCAGTCCAATACCCACAAACGGTGGCTGGCAACAATTGGAAAACTTGCGGCGAAGATTTTGACTCTGGT
>NZ_JAMYFE010000092.1 GCF_024129865.1 Stieleria tagensis
AGGTTCGACAGTGACCCCGGGCTAAGCTGGACCGGAGCTTGTTTCAAGCGGGACAATGGACAGATTGGTTCGACCACTTCGATGACATTTTGTGGATGATCATCGGCCCTGCGTTCAATGGAGCATGGTTGGGCGCCGTTGCAGGCGTTGGACTGTGGCTCACTGTGACGCGTCAAAAAATCGGCCCGCTTTACGGTGCACTCGGCGCTGCAATCACTCTCTCGATTCTTTCCGCTGTGGTGACGTTTTTAGTCGGCGGTTTGACCTCGCCTCCTGGTGCCGACGTAGGTGGAGCTGGAATTGGTCCTAGTGCGGGTCATTTCATCGGTGTTTTTTTCGTCTACCTTTTCGGCGTGTTACCCGTTCCTATCGTCGTCGGTGCAGCGTTCGGATGGTTTCGCCACCGATGCTAACGCAACTCATTTAAATTGGCCGCAGGCGCAGTGGCGGGAGTCAGATCTGGGGTTGATTGCGTAGACGATGATTAAGCCAGGTGTCCCATCTTTCCCGCTTGGTAATCTCGAATTGCTTGATGAATTTCCTCGCGAGAGTTCATCACAAATGGACCTTGCCCCACAACGGGTTCTTCGAGGGGCTCGCCGGTTAAGACCAGCAGTTGCGATTCGGTTTCCGATTCGATTGTGATCGAGTCGCCGTCGCGATCGAACAAGGCTAACTCGACGGCTTTCAGGGGTGATTCGTTGACTTTCACGTTGCCTGATTGAGCAATCACGATCGTCGTGTGTCCGACTGGCACTTTTAGTGTGGCGTTCGCACCCGATCTGAATTTCAAATCCCAGACATTGATCGGGGAGAACGTGCTGGCTGCTCCCACGGCGTCCCCGAATTGTCCTGCAATCACACGAACCGATCCCGCACCACCGTCAATGTCGACGCGCGGAAATTGGCTGTCACGCAAGTCCTGGTACTTTGCTGGCGTTGCTTTGTCGGCACTGCGGAGATTGACCCAAAGCTGCACCATTTCGAGTGTGCCGCCCCGCCGTGTGAATGCCTCGCTGTGATACTCTTCGTGAACGATGCCATTTCCCGCTGTCATCCACTGAACATCCCCGGGACCGAGATGTCCGCTGCCACCGCTGGAATCACGGTGGGCCAGTTCGCCTTGATAAAGAATCGTGACCGTCTCAAATCCCTTGTGTGGATGCACATCCACACCCCGTTTTTCATTAGATGCAGAGAACTGATGTGGCCCTGCATAGTCGAGCAACAGAAACGGATCGAACTCGTTCCCGCTGCCGTACGAAAAAAGACTTCGGACGGGAAAGCCATCACCGACCCAGTGCAGTGGAACATTGCGGATGATGCGTTGAATCTTCTTCATTGCGTCTCTCATTGAACACTGCGTTGATGCTGGGATTTCGTCAGTTGCGCTGCAACTCAACTGCCATGGATGCAGTAACCGCTGGCATGATGAAAGCCGCAAGTGAATTGCATTTGCGACTCCTTTACTTCTAGCGCTCAACAATCGGCAACGCAAGTATGGGCGGCCGGTCAGCAATAACCGCTCCATTGTCCTGGCACAGCCTTCACACCCCAGTCTCGCGTCATTCAAGCTTCACCGAGGGTGCATCCAGCACCCCACTCGTAGAGGGGGGCCCCGCTTTGGATCCCAATTCGAGGGCAGTTGGGTTTCTCGAAGCAGCGGGCGAAGTTGCCATTTGTGCACCATCAGTGGGCAAGGTTAGGGTATCCTGATGTCCCTTGGTGGTAATTCGAAGGTGACTCACACGCAATTAGTGACCACATGGGATCTACGCAATCCACAGGCTTTCGACGGAAAGCGAAACGGCAGCGATTTCGCGATCATCTCATTTCGCGGTCTCAACGGCGGCCTGCACGCCGTTTTGAAAGCTTGGAGCCCCGGCATCTGCTGGCCGGGGCAGGACCCGACGTGCAATCGATTTCACTGATCGATCCTGCGCCAATCGTTGCTCCTACGTTCCGTTTTGAAGTTGTCTTTAGTGATCCGGTGAGCGGTGTTGTGGCCGAACGGTTTGCATTTGCGACGACCGGAGACGTGACGCCGACCATCGATTCAGTGACCGGGGACGGCGCTGACTATGTGGTGACGGTCACAAATTCCGGCGGCAGCGGCATGATCAGCTTGTCGGTGATTGATGATGATTCCATCGTCGATGCATCGCTCAATCCGTTGGGTGGAGTCGGCAACAACAACGGCGATTTCGCTTCGGGCAGTTTCGAAGTGGTCACGACCGGCAGCATTGCGGGACAGGTCATCAATGATCTCGACAGCGACGGGTATGCCGATCTTGGTGAACCAGGGATTGCGGGTGTCACGGTCTATGTTGACCAGAATCTCAACGAGCAGTTTGACGTTGGCGAGCCATCAGCGCTGACCCAAACCGACGATCCGGGAACAACCGGAATGGATGAGTCGGGAAACTATTTGATCGCTGACGTGGCGCCCGGTCCTCATAGCGTTCGGATGGTACAGCCGGTGGGATGGCAGCAGACGAACCCGGCGCTACGAACCGCCGGAAGTGGGCAGTTGTCGCAGATTCAATTGCTCCAGGACAACGTCGGTGGCAACAACTTTTTAGAAGAAGTTGCTGGGGTCACCGAAAGTCCTGACGGAAACTTTGTCTACATCGCGGCCTATGCGGACAACGCCGTGACCGTTTACTCGCGCGACGCGTCAACCGGCGCACTGACTCGGGTTCAAACCGTCGCCAACGGCAGCGGCGGCGTATCGGGATTGATTGGGGCACAGTCGATCGCAATCACTCAGGACAGCCAGCATCTGTACGTGGTGTCGGCGCTCGACGATACCTTGGTGATGTTTGCCCGCGACCAAGTCACTGGGCTACTGGATTATCTAGGGCAGCTAAAACAGGGTGTTGGCGGCGTCGACGGTTTGAATGAAGCGACGGCGGTTCGTGCCAGTGCCGATGGCAAGAATCTATACGTGGCCGCCGTGTCCAGCAATTCGCTGGCGGTTTTTAACCGTGATCCTGCGACGGGTTTGGTGACGTTTGCACAGAAGCTAAGCGGTTCTACCGGCGGATCGTTTTCGGTCGATTTAAGCGCCGACCAGCGACACGTTTATCTATCCTCTGGCAATTCAAACGCGGTCCATGTTTACCAACGTGATCTAGCGACCGGGCTTCTGACGCTGACACAAACGGTCAGCAATGCGACACCTGGTTTTTCGGGACTGAGTCAACCATGGGGCATTTCGGTCAGCCCCGACGGACAAAATGTGTACGTCGCTTCGCGGTTGAGTCAAGGCGTCGCGGTGCTCAACCGCGACGAAGTGACGGGGCATGTTTCGTTCAACCAATTCGTGTCACATCCGTTTGTTACCAGCAACCCCGATCCTGTTTCCGTGTTGGTCAGTCCAGACGGGCACCATGTGGCGGTGACGTATCAAACCGCCGGTGGCTTGGCGATCTACAGCCGAAATCCCACGACTGGTGCGCTTTCGCTGGTCGAGTCCTACAAAAACAACGTCGGCGGATTTAATCAGCTGTTTGGGGCTTGGGATGTTGAGTTCTCCAACGACGGCCGGTCACTGTATTTGGTCGCGGCCTACGATGACGCGGTGTACGCATTTGATCGCCAAGTCGGTGATTGGGTTCCGACGCAGGTTTCGGCGTCGGTGAGCGCCGGAGTCACCACCACCATGAACACCTTTGCCGCGGCGAATCTGTTTCCGATGTTGGAGTCGATGACTTACTCCGGTTCAACCCCCGTCACAGCCGACTCGATCGAATTTGAGGTCGTCTTCAGCGAGCCTGTGCTGGGCGTGGACGCTAGCGATTTTGGATTCGGTGGTTCACTTGCCGGCGCGACGGTCAGCGAAGTCAGCGGCAGTGGGGCAACGTATACGGTGACGGTCGACTTGGCGTTGGGCCACCAAGGCAGCCTGTCGCTGCAAATCCAGACGGGAAATTCCATCACCGATTCCGAAGGCCAACCGCTGATGGGAAATGGATCGGCGGTGATCGACGTCGTCGAAGTGGATCGCGCAAATCCGACCCTTGTATCCGCAACAATGCTCGATACCAGTCCAACCAATCAAACGTCGCTTCGCTACTTGCTGACTTTCAGTGAACCGGTTTCCGGAATCACCACGGACGACTTTTCGGTGGTCACAAATGGTTTGACCGGCGGGCAAGTCGATTCGGTCGCGGGATCAGGCACCGATTGGACGGTCACGGTTTCGTATGCATCGGGCCAGGGCACCATCGAGCTGTCACTGGACGATGATGACAGTATCCTCGATGCGGTCGGCCTTCCGCTTGATGGCGTCGGAGTGGCAACGACGGCGCTGGGCATATTCACGATTGAATTGAGTCAGATCCAAGGGTTTGTGTTTTCGGATCTGAATGACGATGGTTTCCAAGACGCTGCGGAACCGGGTGTCGGCGGAATGACACTCTATTTGGACTTGAATCAAAACGCCGTTTTCGATCCCGGCGAACCCAGTGCGATCACCACCAGCGATGATCCGGTGACCGTCGCAACCGACGAGTCTGGACGATACACGCTCTCTGATCTCGTCGATGGAACCTACCAGGTGCGTTGGGAACCGGTCGCTCCCTGGATCCAAACGCTACCGTTTTCCGGTGGGCCTCAAACCGTTCCGGTCGCGGTTGCAAATGGCATCTCGTTGGCGAATTTTGGGATCCATGAAGTGCTGCCCGGTTCGATTTCAGGACACGTCTATGAAGACGCGAATCGCAATGCCCAGCAGGACAGCGGTGAACCGGGCGTCGGTGGCGTCACCGTTTACCTGGACATCAACGACAACGGTGTGCTGGATGTCGGCAGCGAGCCAACGGTCGAATCCGATTTTGATGATCCGGCCACCACGGAAGTGGACGAGTCGGGCAACTATGATTTTGCTGCGCTGCCACCGGGTGACTACCGCATCCGACTTCAGGATCCAACCTACGACTTGGTCATACAAGCCGCCGGCTGGAGTGCCACTAGCTCTCACAGTGTTCCCGATCCCGTCAATCTGTCCAGCGATAACAAGTCGATTGCCAAGAGTCCGGACAATCAACATGCGGTCGTCTTTGATCATTTGACGAACAATGTCATCGTTTACCAGCTGCCTTCATCTGCGACCGGCACGGTCAGCCAAATCCAAGTTTTACCCGATCAGTTCGGCGATACAACCAACAAGTCTGGCGACCTGACGTTCTCACCCAACGGAGCGTTCCTGTACATCCTGGAGCATCAAACGCGATCCATCCGGGTCTACTCTCGCGACAGTTCGACTGGAATGTTGACCGCTGTTGGAACGACCAACATTCCCTACACGTACTCGTACAGTCTGCAGGCAACGCCAGCCGGTGATCAACTGTATGTGGGAGGGATCGATCACATCAGTCGCTATGACATCGATCCGGTCGACGGCACACTGTCCTTTGTTGGGGCGACCGGTGGCGTAGCAAGAGTCAAGGATATGGAGTTAAGTGCCGACGGCACTCGGTTGTACGCGGTTGATTCCGGTAACGTCCGACTTCGTGTCTTTCAGCGTGACTTGAGCAGCGGTCTACTGAGCCAACTGGAGGAGATTGGAGCGCCCACGGGTGAGTCCTTCTCTGGAATGTTTGCAGCGGAACTTTCAGCGGACGGCAACGATCTCTACTTTGCCAACAACTGGACGGAGCAAAAAATTTGGCACTATCGCATTCAGCCTGACGGGAGTCTTCAATACGCTCAAGATTTGACCGTGGGGACGAGTACCGACCGAACCTATCCGCTGGACTTTGCGAGCAGTGCGGATGGCGAGCGAGTGTTTGTATCGATGGGGCTGACCGACTCCGTGCTGGTGCTCGATCGTGACCAGGTAACCGGTGATCTGACTGTCGGTGAAATCTATGGCACGCAGGATCCATCCGGTTTGGGGATCAATGAATCGTCCTCGTCGATGATGATCGCGCTAGGATCGACATCGGTGCTGCGGGTCAATAGCCGCGCCGCAGAATTGGTGCATGCAAAGCTTGCGTTTGATCGGGTGGCCGACGTCCAAGTATTGGAGGGGCAGAACACCGCCCAGCAACTGCCGGTGGATTCCACGTCACCCAATGTCGCCTCGATCGCCAGCACCCTACCGTATGTGATTGGAACGGAACAGCTTCCGTTTGTGGTCACTTTCACCGAGCCCGTGAGCGGTGTCGACGGGAGTGATTTTTTGCTCGATTCGATCGGCGTTACCGACGCCACGATCTCTAGCATCACTGACCGCGGCAATGCCACGGTTTTTGACATCCTGGTCGATACCGGAACGGGCGACGGCACGATCGCGTTGCGTTTGGCAGACGATGATTCAATCGTCGACTCCTCGGGACGCCCCCTTGGCGGGATGGGGATCGGCAACGGAGACGCATCCTCAAGCGCGGTTCCAGTGGAACGCGATCCGCGGCGCAGTGTCACCGGCGTTGTGTTTGACGATGTCAACAACAATGGAATCCGAGATGCCGGTGAAGTCGGTGCGGAGAACGCGGGCGTCTACTTGGACTACAACCAAAACGGAGTTCGCAATACAGGTGAACCGCTATTGAGGACGCCTTACGACGATGCAAGTACAGAGGGCATCGACGAAGGTGGCGTGTTCACGTTCACCGACGTTCCGCTGGGAACCTTTGATGTCGTCGTCGCGGACTACTGGTTCAGCTATCTGAGTTCCCCCGGTCATCTCGTGACAGCGGAACTTGGGTTTGAGAACGAGTCGCTCGAGGTTGAGATTCCCGCAACGCGGAACCGAACGGCGATTCGCGGCTTCGTGTTTGAGGACTTAAACCAGAATGGCGTCCGAGATATTGGTGAACCGGGTGTTGCCAATCAACGCATCTATCGCGATTCCAACAGCAACAACACGTTTGATTCGTTTGAAACCAACGTGCTGACATCGTCGGACGGGCAATACGAGATCACACCGGTGCCGTTTGATTGGAATCCGCTGTCCTCTGATTTTTTCACTTTCCGATATGACATGTACCCTGCCTGGATCACGACGTCGCCTGTCGAAACCGGTCGACTTTATGAAACTCCGGACCAGGTCGAAACGTTTGATGTCGGCTTGGTTACCAATGCGACATCGATCTTCGGCACAGTGTTTGATGACTTGGATGGGAACGGGACACAGGACAGCGGCGAGTTGCCCGTGGCTGGATGGACCGTGTTCTTGGATGCCGATGCGGATGGAGTTCGTGATGCGGGGGAGCCATTTACGACATCCGCTGCGGGCACCGGTGAGTATCATTTCGATCAGTTGCAGCTGGGATTTCACCGGGTGGTGATCGAGCAACAACCGGGATCGGTCGTGACGAGCGCATCGCCGGTGGTGGTCGAGTTGGCCGAACACACCGCTCAAGTCGAAGTCGACTTTGCCATCCATGCGAACCAAACCCAGGTCGCGGGAGTTGTTTTTGATGACTTGAACTTGGATGGTGTGCAAAATCCAGGCGAGCTCGGATATCCCGGTGCGACGGTCTATGTGGACGCGAACAACAACAGGCAGTTGGATCCAGGCGAGTTGTCGACCGTGTCCGCTGGCGATGGCAGCTATTTGCTACAGGATGTGATTCCGGGGCAAACGGCGATTCGGATCTCATTGCCGATTTCAGCGGCAATCACCTTGCCGAATGTGCATCAAACGCAAGTCTTTGTGATGCATGGCAGCAATCAAATCCAGCAAGTCGACCCGACCACAGGGGGCGTGATTCGCGAATCGGCGGTCGGCGGTCCATTGGGGTCCTATGTGGTCAGCGGTGCCTTGGCATTTGACGGGGACTGGATTTACGCTGCAGGGAAGATGAACACCGGCGCGCCGGCGGTCATCGTGATTGATCCCTTTTCCTTTCAGGCAATCGATCGCTTCGCGGTGGCTACAGGAAATCTGCCTGCCGAGGGAGCCGCTGTGTTGGGAAACAATCTGTATCTGCTCAATGCGATCGACAACATTATCTACAGCTATGATCTGACAACGCGATCGCAGAACGCTGCATTTTCGATTCCAGATATCAATGCGACGTCGGGCTACACGTCCAGCGAACTGGATCTGGCGTATTCGCTGGGGGAATCGGCTGACGGCGCGGCGCTCTTGGTACGCAATCTGTCGGACAGCGTGCTGGTTGTCGATCCGCAGACCGGGATCGTCTTGGATGATTTTCCCGTCCCATCCGGATCGCTACGGCACCTAGGCATGGCGGGAGCGGAAGGCCAAGTCTTTCTCTCGCATGATGCTCCCGGGCAGTTGTCGACTTTGGATGCCAGTGGCAATGTGCTGCAGACTGAGAATCTAAGTGTTGCGCCCAACTCTGCGGCAGCAAACTTTTTCATCGATCATTCGTACCAGCTTACGCTGGCTCTCGATCAATCGTCTGTCGGCAACGATTTTGGCGTGTTACTGCAAGTTCGCACGGTTTCTGGCATCCAATTTCAAGATACAGATGCTGACGGGCAGTTTGATGCAGGTGAGGCTCCACTGGCTGGAATCACGGTCTATGCCGACGTGAACGACAACGGATTGCTGGACGCTGGGGAACCAGCAGACGTGAGCGGAGTGGACGGGACCTACGTTTTAAACCATGTGCCGCAGGACGACGTTTGGATCCGCCGCATCTGGCCGTCGACGATCAGTCCGACGTCGTTCGATTCGGTGAGCGATTTGTTGGTTGGCCCCAGCGACGTGGCTGATTCATCGAGCCCGACGGGCGAATCGATGTTGATCAAATACTTCGATCCACAAACCGGTTCGATGGTTCGTGAGGTCCAAACCGAAATCCCGGTCCTATCGCCGAATCTGTCAACCACTGATGGTCGCTACATCTACACCATCGACAACGACCGAGACGTGCTGATTCAACTCACGCCCCAAGGCGGTCTGGTTCGAGAATTGCCGATCCCGCCGCTCAGTACCGGTGGGATACCCTACAGCCAAGGCCCGGCTGTGGTCGGTGGCAAGGTGTATTGGATCACGGGCAACGAATTTAAGATTCGTACTTTGGATCCGGTGACCGGAAACCTGTTCCACGAGCGTCCGATTACGATCGCTTCCGCCCTGACCAGCGAACTGGCGTCGATCCCATCTTCGGGAAATCTCGTTGAATCGCCGGACGGTCTATCGATATGGATGTTCGTCAACCAGGACGACCGGGTCCTGGTCTTGGACCCATTGTCCGCGGAGATCGTTGACGTGTTCCATTTCCCGCTGACCGCCAATGGCATCTGGTCCGCGGCAAGCTTCAGCGGCGAACTGTTTCTCCGCAATGCAAGCACCAATGGATCGCTTCAGGTTTTTGACCAGAACCTGAACTTAGTGCGGACGATCGCCAACCCAAACGCACCCGGTTTGGGGGCCGCATCATTTGTGGAATACGGCACACCGATCACAGGATCCTCTGACATTACTTTGGACCAGGGATATCAGTCGTTTGGCGGAACGATCTTTGGCGTGATCGGCGAAGATGCCAATGGCAATGGAATCATTGACGGCGACGACACGTTGATTCCAGGCGTGACGGTGTTCATCGACACCAACGGCAACGACTGGCCCGATGCCGGCGAAGTCTCCACGGTCAGTGCCGCCGACGGTTCCTACACGCTAGAGAATCTCGCGCCCGGCAACTACCAGATCAGTACGCTGGCACCGGCAGGCTATCGAGCCAGCGATGTTTACACGCCCGACGGGCGTTTGTTCGGTGTCGAACCCTATCCCGATGGCAGTTCGCCGACCGGGCTGTACGCGGAGTTTTGGGAATTCAATCCGATCAATGGCGACGTCTTACAACATGTGCTGACGGACATCCCCTTGACCACTGGCGCCGTGGGACTGGCGTTTGACGGGACCCGATTGCTGCTAGTCGATGATGTCGATGACATCATGTATCAATTGACAACGGATGGTCGGTTGATTCAGAGTCTGCCGCTCGGCGAGCCGTTCATCAACCCAACCAACGGTCAGCTCGAATACTCGCCGGTCAATGGGTTTGGTCCCGCCGTGGTGGGCGGGTCGGTGTTTTACATTCAGACCGGAGTGGGCGGCTGGTTGTCGCTGGCGGAATACGATCCCCACGCCAATGCGTTTTTGAGTGTCCGCCCGGTAACAATCCAGTACCCACCTCCCCCGCTAACGCATGCAATCGAAGTTCCAACGGCACTCAAGGCGGTGACCGAGTCGGCGGATGGAAATTCGATCCTGATCGCCACCGACGACGATCAATGGTTCACTCTAGACCCGACATCAGCAACGGCGACCTTTTCGCCGGCGCCTGGCGCAAACGGACCACTGGATAAAATTGCGGCCGCGACACTAGGCGGCGAGATCTATGTTGCCGATCGTGATTTCAACATCCACGTGTTTGATTCGGCACTGAACCTGAATCGCGTTTTCAACGTTCCACACCGTCAATACAGCCTGGCCGGCGGTGAACACCGAGTGGCCCGCGCCAGCGTTTCTGTTTCTGAAAACCAAGCCGTCTCGGTCGAATTCCAAATGCTTTCGACCCACTCGACCATTTCCGGAACGATCATCGGCGATGCGAATAGCAATCGAATCCTCGACGGTGGGGAAACCACTCTGGCCGGCGTCGAAGTTTATTTGGACCTCAATCGCAACGGGTCACTGGACATCAATGAACCGCAGCAGGTGACGGACGCGACGGGAACCTACGCTTTCAGCGGACTCGGACCCGGCGAGTATGACGTCAGGGTCGTCCCGACAGCCGATGTGATGGCCCATGCTTGGACAGACGACACGGTCGAATTGTTTGAGTATCTGAAGCCTGCTAGCGAAGACGCGGTGATCCAACAGATCGATCCGCTAACCGGAGAGTTGCTGCACCAGTTTCCATCGCCCTATCCCACCGACATCGCAGTTGGTTTGGCAGTGGACGCCAATTGGTTGTACTTGGTCAACAGGTCCACGATCGACATCTTGTCCAAACAGACGGGTGAAATCGTCGATTCCATCAATGTTCCCGGTGGTACAAACGATGGCTTGGCAATCATCGGCCAGCGAGCCTTTGTCGTCGACTCGGCGGCCAATACGATCGACGTTGTCGACCTCACGCGGCGGCGTTTGGTGACGACGTGGGATCTTGGTGAAATCAACGAGGGCATTCCCGGTCTATACAACATCGGCTGGTCCTTGGCGGAAGCCGCGGACGGCGAAAACTTGGCCGTCAACGTCACCAACGGAGACATGTTGATTGTCGATCCCGACACCGGATTGATCCTGCAAACGTTCAGCAACATCTACATGGGATCCGGTGCCGCAGGTGCAGCAGGCGAGTTGTACGAACCGAATTCCATCAGTGGCCAGGATCAGCTTAGTCACGCCGTGCGTGATCCATTCGGTTCGTTCGTTCGTATAATTCCGGCCCCGGGCTATGGATACGTCTACGGGCTGGGGGCTGCCGAAGTCACGGCCAGTTCGCATCGTGTTCGTGTGCAGGCTGGCAAGGATCTGGCCGGAATGGATTTTGGCATTACCGCAGATACACATACGGTCAGCGGAACCCAGTACATCGACAGCAACCAGAACGGGATCTTTGACACCGGCGAAGCGCCGCTCGCAGGCGTCACTGTCTTTGTCGACTACGACGGGAATGGTTTCCGTGATCTCGATGAACCGTTTGATGTCAGTGGTGTTGACGGCAGTTACATCATTTCCGGTGTGCAACCGGGCAATCACCTTGTCGACACTGAACCTTTGGCCGGATATGTGCAATTGGGGGTTAGCGGTTCGGAAGAATCGCTGATTGGCGTGACTCGGGTCAGCAATCCCAATGGCCCCCCCGGTCCGGAGTACCTGCTACAGATACGATTCGTTTCATCGGAAGGGATCGTCCAGTCAGTCATCACGACGGAGATTGAAACCGTCTATCCCGACTCAGTCACAAGAATTGGCAACCGATTACTGGTGGTTGATAACGGACGCGGCGTCTTGATCCAAGTCGCTCTCGACGGAACCTTCATCAGCGAAACACCGTTGCCAGTCAATTCCAGCGGTGCGACGGTGACTGGCTATGGATTGGCCGTCATTGACCAAACGGTCTATCTATCGATCGGTGGCCCGAATGAACTGGCACGCTTCGATCCGCTCAGCTCTCAGTTCTACGGTGCGATGCCAATCTCGGCGTATCCAGACCAACCATCGGTCCCTTTGCTGCCCAGCTTGTCGACCTCCGTCACTGAATCCATCGACGGATCGTCGCTGATCGTTTTCTCCCGCGACGACGATCGCGTTTTCGTTGTCGACCCCAAGACAGCCCGCGTGACCGCAGCCCATCACGTCCCGGACACCTTCGGATTTGTTTGGTCAGCTGCTGTGTTTGAGGGGCAATACCTTGTTCGGGGTCTGGGAACGGGCGGCGGTTTAGTGAAGCTGGATGCGAACTTCCAGGTCGTTTCTCAAGGTGGGAATCCGTTTGTCAATGGTTTTATCGGTGGGCACTTTGAACGGACCGGTGTTCCCATCACCGCCACCGCTGGTACACAATCGTCAGTTGAACTGGCACATCGTTCCACTTTCAGTCGCGTCGGCGGCATTGTCAGCCATGATCTGAACGGCAACGGCAGTGTGGATGCCGGCGAAGAAGTCGCTGATGCGGTTGTCTTTTTGGACAGCAATCGAGATGGCGTTCGCAATGCCGGGGAAGCCTGGACACAAACCGACGCCGGTGGAATCTATGCCTTTGAATCACTGCTGCCAGGCGACTACTGGGTCGCGGTTGAATCAACGCTGCAGGTCACGGCATCTTCACAGGCAACCCGCTTGTTCGGCTTGCAGGTTTTTGAGGGCACGTCCAC
Organism: Stieleria tagensis; assembly: GCF_024129865.1. Lineage (GTDB taxonomy): Bacteria > Planctomycetota > Planctomycetia > Pirellulales > Pirellulaceae > Stieleria > Stieleria tagensis. Next base: position 12,811 of record NZ_JAMYFE010000092.1, read on the forward strand.
CATTGCGCAACATGATCCCATCACCGGGCAAACGCTACGGTCCTTTGCCGCTCCCGGAGATTCCACGGTCGCTTCCGGTTTGGCGGTAGACCAGCGTGGACTGTACTACTCGTCGACCGCTGGCGTTTGGGTGCTCGATCCAGTCAGTGGGGAGACCGAACTCTTCTTCGACCTTCCCGATGCCGCCTACGAGGGATTGACCGCGCTAGCTGGCGACGTGTTCGTTCTCAATCGCGACGCGGGGACGATCACCCGACTAGATGTTCAAAACGGAGTGGTGCTGAACACGCTGGACATCAATACGATCAACAGCAGCAGTCACGTCTTCGGTAGCAACCTAAGTCAATCGCTGGATGGCACACGGTTGTTCACACGCACGGGATCCGGCGAAGGGCTAGTCATCCATCCGGACTCGGGAGTGATTGAATCGATCCTGCCAGCCACAAACCAGTCATGGGGACTCGCTGCGGCAGATGGTGAATTCTACGGTTCTTCGACCAATTCGATCCGCGTGCAAACGGAATCGGGCGATACGATTCGTTCGTTGCCGGTTGGATACCGTCCATTCGCAGTCGCGGCCGATACTGCGGACGCCGAATTCCAGTCGCTACACGTCGTCCCCGATGCGCAGTTCAACGGACAAAATTTTGTGATCGCGGCACCGCCCACGTTCCCGAATTCATCGCTTTCGGGAACTCTGTGGCAGGACGACAACAGCAACGGCCTATTTGATCCAAATGAATCCGGCGTTGCGGGCCGGACGGTCTACCTGGACCTCAATCGTAATGGTCAATTCGATGCAGGCGAACCATCGCTGGTCACTGCCAGTGATGATGCCGGCACGCCGATCGATGAAACTGGCACGTATCGGTTCACCGAATCATCACCCGGTCAGCCGTTGACGACGGGTGACTACGCGGTCGGTCAAGTTGTACCTGTCCATTGGCAAGCGACCGCACCGGCGTCCGCCCAGTATCTGGTCTCAATCACCACTCCCACCATCGCTGCCAACCTTGACTTTGGCAGTAACCCACCGGATGCGCCAACGGACGTCACGCTGTCACAAGACTCGATCGACGAGAATCAAGACACATCAGCGGCTGACCTGCTGTTTGCAAGCCTGGCCGCCGTTGACAACGATCCCGCTGACACACATAGCTTTGAGTTGGTCACCGGCAGCGGTGACACTGACAATGCTCGATTCACGATCAATGCCAACGGACTGTATCTACGGCAGGGCGAATCGCTCGACCACGAGTCGCAATCCAGCTACGCAGTGCGGATTCGCGTCACCGACGCTGCTGGTCTGATGTTTGAAAAGAATCTCACACTGGCCGTCAACAACTTGGTCGAAGTTTCTTCGGAGAACATTGTCATCGGGGACGGTTCCGCACAGCGATCGCGTGTCGAGTCGCTGTCCATTGAATTTGATGCGGAGGTCACGATTGGCGAAGGGGCCTTCACCGTCATCCAACATGGGGACGGCGGCGCGGTGACCGTCGCGCTAACGACCCGCATGAATGCAGCCGGGCATACGATCGCCGATCTGACCTTCAGTGGGTCCAACGTCCATTCCGGATCACTAGTGGACGGAAGCTATCAACTGAGCATCGACGGCAGCAAAATTGTCAGCATCGATGGCGGCGGGTTGGATGCCAACGGAGACGGAATCACCGGAGATCAACTCGAATTTGGTGCCACGCAGAACGACCGGTTCTTTCGATTCTACGGCGATTTCGATGGCGATCGGGACGTAGATGGCCACGATCTTGTCAGTTTTGGTTTGGCGTTCCAATCAAAATTCGGAGACAGCAACTTCGATTCGCAATTCGATTTTGATGACGACGGTGACATCGATAGTCTCGACTACGGCCAATTGAGTCGTCGATTTCTGCGACGCATTTAGCCGTGTCAAAGCACGATCTTAGGGTACGACGTTTCATCATGGTCACTCCGTCGAGTGAGCCTGCGATTGATTGAGCCGGACCGTCCGCGACTCTGACATTATCTATCAGGCTAATTTGATGTCACCTTTATTAATCCAGTTCTTTGCGTGCTTAAGTGCAGGGCTATTGCTCGGTGGCTGATTCTGGGTCTGACATCGCGTTTGGATCCATCCACATCATTTCCCAAACGTGGCCATCCAGATCAGCCAGATTGCGGTTGTACATGAACCCCAAATCCTGCTTGGGATTGATGTCGGCAGTGCCACCAAGTTGCGACGCAATGTCATTCAGTTTGTCGACCGCTGCTCGGTCATCGCAGGACAGGGCCAACATCACTTCGCTTGAATCAGCCGAAGGGATTGGACGGCTCGTGAACGTCCGCCATTTATCGTGTGTCAACAACATCACATAAATCGCCTCGCTCCATACCATGCAAGCAGCGGTGTCGTCAGTGAACTGTGGATTGTTCTCAAATCCAAGGGCTTCATAGAATGCCATCGACGCTTTGAGATCAGCAACGGGCAAGTTCACAAAAATCATTTTGGACATCAGATTTCTCCTTGATTGGGTTTGGTTCAGACGCTGTTATCAGATCACTTTGTTTTTTCATCGCCGGGTCAATCACCACTGGGCAGCATGTACTCAACGAGTCCTAGCCATCTGCCTACGCACGCTGGAGACGAACCGATGGTGATGACGCATTTGTGGTGGCACGACCAAGCTCATCCACGAATCGCTGCTTCAATCGCTGCAATGTCAATTTTTTTCATGTTCATCATCGCATCGAAGGCACGCTTGGCGACGGCGCGGTCTGAGCCGGTAAATGCTTTTGTCAGGACAGTTGGCGTGATCTGCCAGTTGACTCCCCAGCGGTCCTTGCACCAGCCGCATTGGCTTTCCTCACCGCCGCCCGCCAGGATGGCATTCCAATAGCGGTCTGTTTCAGCTTGGTCTTCGGTTGCGACTTGAAACGAAAACGCCCAGTTATGCTCGACACCCGGTCCACCATTGAGCCCGATACAGGGAATCCCCATCACCGTAAACTCGACGGTCAACGCGCTGCCCGCCTGACTCGATGGGTTATCGCTCGGTGCATAGTGCACCGCACCAACCGTGGAATTTGGAAACGTGTCGGCGTAAAACCTGGCGGCGGCTTCGGCATCCTGGTCGTACCAAAGACAAATCGTGTTTTTGGCTGGTTTCATCTCAATCGTTCTCTTCTTCATAGCGTGATCAAATCGCGAGGTTCTGACAGTAAAATCCAGTCCAACAAATCATTGGAATCGGCGCGGAGGCCACCGGTGAAATCGACTGGTTCGTTGTTGATTTGTAGCTCCGAACGATTCCACCTTCTATAATCCTTTGGGAATTTGTCGAACAGCGATCAGTAGAATCGACACCGGCCTGGATTTTTTTTAAAAGTTGCCGGGAGGGTTTGGCATCGGAGAGAAACTCGCGACTGATCTTGCTGTTTGGTCAACACGACCAAATGCGACCAACCGATGTCAAATTGATAGTAAAAACCGCGTCTGGGAGAATCGTCTGAGATGAACCGCCAATACGACCCTGATGAACGCATCGCGAACATCACGTTTGCCGCGGTGTACCCCCACCTTCTTGCAAAGGTTGAAAAGAAGGGCCGAACCAAACAAGAATTGCATCAGGTGATTCGTTGGTTGACGGGCTTCGATGAAAAAATGCTGCAGAAACAGATCAGCGACAATGTGACTTATGAACAGTTTTTCAAGCGCGCGAAATTGAATCCGCATTCACACTTGATCACCGGTGTTATCTGTGGCCATCGGGTAGAGGAGATTGAAAATCCGTTAACGCAAAAGGCCAGATACTTAGACAAGTTGGTGGATGAGTTGGCAAAAGGGCGCAAGATGGAGAAAATCCTGCGTGCAGAATGAAGTGAGTGTGCAAATGTCGTACAGGCCAAATCAGCTGTTGTCTCTTGTTTTATTAATCCAGCGGGGTACAATACAGGTGTTGAAAGGGCGGTTCAGTCAACCGCTTCTTCGCGAAAACCGGACGACAAGATAAAGAGCAATCTGGCATTCCGATTCGTCGAAATGCGTGTGAGGGCTCGTTAAAACGTAAGCCGATGCGGCGAAGCACTTTGGAGTGTCATACCGCATCGGCTTTTCTTGTGCGCGGTTTCTAAACGGGTTGGGTGCGTCGATCAAATGGTCTGTTCGCAAGACAGCACCCCGCGGTGACGAGACGTCGACGATCTGCGTCGGGCTCAATGACTGTCCCATGGGGGGCAATGAGGGTTGTGTCTGGAGCATTTGTTTTCTCGGCAAACCGCAAGGCTTCTGCCCTATTTTAGGAGGCAGTCGAAGTGGAACTGATTCTGAGTGTTTGGTTTCCAAGTTTGGAGCAAGTCGCCGTCGGTGTTGCGTTGTTCCTGGTCGCGGCTGTCTTGATTTTGATTGCGGTGTTCGCCAAGTGGGGAGCGTTGTGGTTTCAAGCGTACATGTCGGGCGCGGACGTCAGCATGAAAAGCTTGATCGTGATGAGCTTTCTGAGGATCGATCATCAGCTGATCGTGACCGCCAAAATCATGGGGCGGCAGGCAGGTTTACGAATCGACCGCGCGGGCGGAATGAGTACGGATCGTTTGCAAGCTCACCACTTGGCCGGTGGAGATGTGAAGAACGTCGTGCGGGCGATCATCGCCGCGCAGCGCGCCGGGATCGATTTGGACTTTGATCGCGCGGCCGCAATCGACCTTGCCGGACGCGATGTCCTGCTTGCCGTGCAGACCAGTGTTTCACCCAAAGTGATCCATTGCCCGCGCCAGGATGGCGATGCGAAGAAATGGCTTAGCGCGGTCGCTAAAAATGGTGTCGAGCTGCTGGTCGGTGCGAAGGTAACGGTGCGCACGAACCTAGACCAACTGATCGGCGGGGCGACCGAAGAAACGATCATTGCACGCGTCGGCCAAGGAATCGTTTCCGCAGTCGGATCAGCGAATTCACACACGGACGTGCTGGAGATGCCATCGCAAATCTCCAAAGGTGCGATGGCTCATGGCTTGGATGCCAACACCGCATTCTCAGTCGTCTCGATTGATATTTCTCATATCGATGTCGGCGAGAACATCGGTGCTCGACTGCAACGGGACCAGGCGGAAGCCGACACTCGAATCGCTCAAGCGCAGGCCGAAGGACGTCGCGCCGAAGCGGTGGCGCAGGTGCAGAAAATGAGAGCCAAGACGGCGCAGTGCCGCGCCGAACTGGTACTGGTCGAAGCACAGGTGCCCACGGCACTGGCCAATGCGTTCCGCAGCGGACAGTTGCGGTCGAAAGCGCAGCAGCAAGCGGCTTTGAATCGATCCCGAAATCGTCGATCGACAACGACCAGCGCTGCCAAAGACAACCAATCGAGAATTGTCGGTTACGAGAATCCTCCGCAACTCAATTGAATCCTCACCGAAATAAGCAGCCAGCCAATTGGTTGGCTCTGCAATCGATCCCTACAAAGGCTCTGTTCAATGAACGCTCTCTCAGCCAACACCCCCTGCGACGTCTTGCGAGACGGCACAGAGCGTCTCGGGCCGCCCCTGTCGCAGCAGCAAGGCGACCAAGAATACCAAGTGATTTATGGGTTTTCAGGCAAAGGCCCCTATGACAGGTTTGCCGCCCAATGCGATCGTCCGCTGATGCCCTATCCACTGGTCAAAGGCTATTTGAAGAACCGAATCGCCGAATCAGCAGAGGTGATTCATTTGGTGGTCGTTGATGCCTCCGGACCGCAGGAAGCTCAGTTGTCTGCGGTCACCATGGAAGCCGTTTTGGAAGCAGTTCAAAAAAATGCTCCCCACGTGACGCTCTCGTTTCAGTTGACGCTCGATCGATCCTCACAGACCTACCGTGTGGATCCAATTTCATCAGGATTTCAGGTGACGAGCCGCCCGGCAGAAACACAACCCAGCTGAGTAGAGTCTTGATTCCCGTTTCGGTTCAGTAGTTGAACCGACCTATGCCCTTTCGAATTCATACCCCGAGTATCGATGATGTTTGGAAATCAAATCCCCGACAAAACGCTGTTGAAGAATGTCGAACGCAAATTGATGCAGAAATGTTCCGGAGCCAAAGTGGTTGCAACCGTTCGCGGTGGTGATGCGATCATCACGGGAACGCTGAAAAACGAGTTTGAGCGAAAACCAATTGTTCGCTGCGTCTCAGCCGTCCAGGGTATCCGTCGCGTGGTCGACCAAATGAAGGTGATCGAGCGCAAGAAGCCGACCATGTAAATGGATCCACTGCTATTGCAGGTATTGCTGTTCACTGACGTGTTCCAGCCAATCGACAGCGCTGCCATCTTGTGCTTCTTGAATCGCAAGGTGTGACATGGCGCTGGTGGGCGATGCGCCATGCCAGTGCTTCACGCCCGGCGGGAACCAGACGACATCACCTGTACGAACCTCTTCGACCGGCCCGCCTTGCTGCTGCACCCAGCCGACCCCAGAGGTAATGATCAGGTGCTGGCCGAGCGGATGTGTGTGCCATGCCGTCCGCGCACCGGGATCGAAGGACACTTGGACACAGGACACGCAAGATGGTTCCTCGGCTTGAAACTGGGGGACCATCCGCACCGCACCGGTGAACCAGTCAGCCGGACCCTGCCGCGCAGCCTCCGAGTCGGCTCGAACGATTTTCATGTCATTTCCCACGTTGTTCTCCTGGTCAGATTCGAAAAAAGAAACGCCCCGCTGCGAGTTTTCGCTGCCAATCGACGTTCAGACAGCAACGCGTTGCGATGGGTTGGCAGGGATAGTTCTACCATGAAGGAATGCCTGGGGCCTGGCATTTGGATGGTCGCGATGTCATGTCATTGAATGTCGATTGATGCGACGAATTCATTGCCGAGATAGCAATCCGATCATCGGAAAGTTGAACTGGGCCGAACCACCGATAAGGCACTGGTGATTTACGACGGAATCGACGATCGAAAGTTGGCGAGGTGGTTCGAGCAAACGATCTAGCGCAGCGGTCGGCTGAGACGCCCACGTGCGAACTGGCATTTCGGTGAGAAGTTCTGGACACCTGGGCGATACAATGAGTGCTGGTAATTCTGCAGGAACGAACCAAGTACCATGAGGTCAGGTTGTGAGCATCTTGAATCAGAGTTTGAAGGCGAAGCTAGGTCATGAACTTCAGCATGTTGTTCAGGACCTACATTCGATTTCGCGACCGGAATCAAAGATCACTGAAACCGTCGATGGAGCGGAGTCCACGCCGCCGCCGGTTCCCCCGATGGATTTTGAAGCCACGCGGCGGCGTGTCGAAACCGCCATCAATCAATTGGAAATGAAGTTCGATTTGTCGCTGCGTGACACACGGCTTTTGCAGGCACTTCGCTGGATCGTTCTCGCCGCGTTTGTCCTGATCCTTGTTTTCGGATTGGTCAAGTTGGTTTCCGGGGAAGATTCCACCGACGAAATCATTGGCGTGCTGTCCGCTGTCGGTGGCGCCGGCGGCGTCGGCGGCTGGTTGTTGATGGAATTGAGAAACACACGGAAACAGGACATCGGTCTGGCACTCACCGTGGCACGCTACCGGGGAAAGTTGGCGGCCTGCGAGAGTGTTTCTTGTGTGCAGACGGTGGCAGCAGAAATTGCCGATGCGATCGAAGCTCTCTCGTCACCGGCTTCATAGCACACAGACCGTCTCGCCGGTTTAAACGTTTGAGCTCTGCGTTTTAATCGCAAGCGTGACGTGTCCGCGAGGGATCCCGTTAACATACTAAATCCCTCGCTGGCGCTTTTTGGAGCCAGCGGTTTTGCCAGCCTCAGAGGGCGCTACACGAAGTGCCGGCGGAGTGAGCTCAATGCCATCTACTTTGTAGCGGTACGGCGCGAGCCGTCCGGTGACGCGATGCAAAAACACCGTGAAATACCGGAGGGCTCGCCCTGCCGCTAACAAAAACCAACCCCTTTGGTGCCAAAGTAGATAGTCATTTTGTCGCCCGCTGGGCTTAAGTAAACGCTGGCTTCAAAACTGACGCGTCAAGTTTCCCCAAACCAGTGCCTGACGCGAAACCACAAAATCAATTGTTAAAACTGAACCTGTGGGCGGTGTCGATGCGCTGCGGCCGGTGTGCCTTGGTGCAGGGGCCTCCATTCACAGTGCCACCACCGAGTTGATGAGTGATTGCGAATTTTTTTGAAATGGTTGTCCAATTCGCGAGCGGGACGGCAGACCTGATATGTGATGACGATTGAAACCAACAAAATCGATAGCCATGAAGAATTCATGCGGCGTTTTTTGGAATGCCAGCGGGGGTTGTTGCGGTATGTGATGTGCTTTGTACCCAATGCCCATGATGCGCGTGACATTGTGCAGAACACGGCCGTCGCGCTTTGGAAGAAGCACGACCAATACGACGCCGCCGAGCCCTTCATGCCCTGGGCCTGTCGGTTTGCGCTCAACGAGACGCGGATGTTCATGCGGACCGACCAGCGTTGGAAGCATTTTCTGGACGACGAAACAATGAATGTGCTGGCCAGTCGTCGCCGGGAATTGGCGAACGAATTGGATGAACGGCGGATTCATTTGCGCGAATGTGTGCGGAAACTGCCGCCGCACCAGCGGTCGATCGTGGACAACTACTACTTTGGCGATCACTCCATCGAACAACTCGCCGAGTCAACACAGCGGAGTGTGCAGGCGATCTACAAGGCCTTGCAACGCATTCGGTCATCGCTGATGCAATGTGTTCAGCGACGGCAAGACGCTGCGTTGGGAGCGGAGAGATGAACGAAGATTTGCAGAATCTAATTTCGCGAGTTTGCGATCACCAGGCGACCGAATCCGAGCTGGCTCAGTTGGCCCAGCGGTTGCGAAGCGACGTCAGCGCCCGCGACGAATACCTGCGATATGTCGACCTGCACGCGGCGCTTTGCGACGAAGCGTTGCCGACCTTTGAATCAGACATTGTCGACTACCGCACTGATCCGCACCGCACTGATCTACACCGCGGTGTCCTGGCGCAAACAGGCAGCCACAATCACAGCGAGACAAGAGCGGCGCTCGGTTGGATTGCTACTGCGGCGGCGATCCTGATTGCAGTTGGATTCGGCTTTCTGGCGCTCCGTCGCCCGGCGGTGGAAATGCCCAATCGCAATAGCGTTACCGTTGCGGCGGTGCCCGCGATCGCGACGATGCTACTGTCGGATGATTGCCGCTGGCAGGGCGGGGGATTTAGCGAAGGCCAACGACTAAACCCCGGTCGTGTCGGACTCGATCAGGGGACAGCGGTATTGCGTTTTGATGGTGGCGCGGAATTGGTATTGGTGGGACCGGCTACGATCGATTTGCAGACGTCGACCAGTGTGCTGGTGCACTTGGGTGACGTGGTGGTCCGGGCAACCGACGGGGCCGAGGGGTTCGTTGTGCTGACGCCGACCAGCGAAGTGATTGATCTTGGTACCGAATTCGCGGTCAAGGTCCGTCGCAGTGGGGCAACGGAGGTTCATGTGATGGACGGGGAAGTCAGTTATCGCGGAATCAACGCGGCACAAGAACTGACCGAGATCTTGCATGCCGGCCAGGGAGTCATGATCGATCCTCAGGGCCGTCCCACCGCCGTACCGATGAACTCGCCGCGGTTCCAGGATTTCGTCAATCGTGTGAATCCAGGCTCACGGGCTGACCTGCTGATTGCCTACGAGGGATTTAATTATTCGCCCGGCGTGTTGCCGCTGACGGAGAGCACTGTCGGCAAAGGATGGGCGGGACCGTGGCGAAAACGCAGCGACCAAGAACGAACCATTCCAAGCACCGATGATTCACCCGATGATCTTGAAATTGTGCATGGCCAGATGAACGTGACCTGGCCGGTGCCGGGTGGGCGACTGGGGATGTTGAAGCTGCCAGGTGACAACGTCTACTACGTGCGGCCTCTCAAGCGGACCATCGACCTAGATCACGATGGCGTGACATTTTTCTGTCTGATGGTTCGGGAAACCCAGCGGCGCATGGACTCCGATCAACCCAAGGAACGTTTGCGTCTGACATTTCGCTCATCGCGTGACTACCGGACCCAGGCGATCAGTTTTGGCCATGGCCCGGGTTACCGTCCCACGGTCCAAACCGGCGACGGGGTGGCCCACACCAGTCCAATCCTGTTGCCGGCCGAACAGACCACGCTGTGGATCGGAAAAATCGTTTCACGAAAACAGGGTGAAGACGAAATCTATTTCCGGGTCTATGGCGAATCCGACGTGTTGGACTATGCCGAACCGGCAACCTGGCATGTCGTCACTCGGGGCGTGAATTTGGACGCCCATCTGGATTTGGTGCTACTTAGCAGCGTCGGAAAAACCGCTCGATTGATCGATGAACTACGGATTGGTCCGACGTGGCGTAGCGTGGCTCCGATATTGGAGAGCAAAGAATGAGAAACCTTTCAACGTTCGTTTTTGTGATGGTGGCGGCGGCACAGTGTGCGTCTGCGTTGCCGGCGCGCGGCGACCAGTCGCTACAACCGGCGATTGGCGGTGCATTCTTGCAGCAGCATTGCAATCACTGTCATGACGATGCAACGGCCGAGGGCGGATTGGATCTGGCGAACTTGAAACTGGATGCCGATGATCCGGCGAACCTTGCCAAGTGGGCGCGAATTCACGACCGAGTGGATGCTGGTGAAATGCCCCCAGCAGACGAACCACGACCGGACGACAGCGAGGTGTCTGAATTTGTTGCTCTGACCCGAGCAACGCTGAGAGACATATGGAAACAACGTTACGCCACGCGGGGCCGTGTCGGTGGTCGACGGCTGAACCCGGTGGAGTATGAATACACACTGCGTGATTTGTTGGCAGCGCCCTGGTTGGAATTGAAAGAGATGCTGCCGCCCGACCCGGAAGCTCACGGATTCGACAACGTCGCCGAAGCACAAGAGATCTCGTATGTGCAGCTCGCACGCTATCTGGACGCAGCCGAAGTCGCAATTGACGGCGCGATGCGATTGCGGCCCGCGCCAAAGCCAACGACCCTGCGAACTTGGTTTTCTGAGGAGGGGCGTTATCTTGGCAGAGACTGGAAGGAGCGTCTGGGAAGCCTAGACAATCGTCCCGAATGGACGTGGTTTTGGCAACAACCCAATAGTGCGCAAGCGCCGCGGCGAATTCGCAACACGTCGCAGCAAGTTCCCGGATGGTATCGCTTTCGTGTCCGCTGCCGTGCCGCACTTTGGGACAACGGCCAGTTGTTGCCGCCGCAAAAAGGCCAGGTCGCGTGGGTCAACACCGCCGCCAAACGTGTGCTCGCGAAATTCGATGTGCCAGAGGCAGAAGATGGCGGAATCGTGGAATTCATTGCCTGGCAACGACAAGATGAATTGCTGGAATTTTTCTGTGCGACGATGGACGATCGACAGGTTTCCAATCGCACCCAAAAGAAAGACGCTGTCTCGAAACGCAAGGCTCATGAAGAATTCATGGCGACCTATCGCGGGCATGGCATCGCGGTGGATTGGTTTGAAATCGAAGGTCCCTTTGCGGACGAATCGTGCGACCGCGATGCCGATCCACAACCTTGGCCAGCAGACAGCTATCGACGATTGTTTGGTGATCTGCCGATGCAGCCTTGGACCAAAGCCAGTGGGTTGCGACCTCCGGAACCGCTGAATTTGCCCGATCTGACAGCCAATAAACGCGGGCTGCGGGAAACGTTTCAGCTGCCGCCTGAGATGATGATGGTGGTTTCTGCAAATCCGCACGAGGATGCCGAGCGATTACTACGAAGCTTTTTAGAACGAGCCTACAGGCGGGTGCCGGAAGAATCTGAAGTACAGCGCTGTTTGGCATTTTCCAGTGAAGCAATCGAGCGCAAAGCGTGTTTTCAAGATGCCATGCGATTGGGTTACAAGGCCGCGCTCTGTTCACCGGATTTTTTGTATCTGCAAGAGATGCCAGGCAAGTTGGATGGGCGCTCTCTGGCATCGCGGCTCTCCTATCTGCTTTGGCGATCGCTTCCGGATGACGAATTGATCGCTGCCGCAGATTCCGGTGAACTGTTGACCGACACAGGATTGAAGCATCAGTTCGACCGAATGCTCCGCGATTCAAAATCACAGCGTTTCATCCGCGACTTCACCGGTCAATGGCTGGATCTGCGCAATGTCCATGACACCTCGCCGGACCCGTTGATGTTTCCAGAATACTTTTGTGACAATCATCTGGTTGAATCCGGTGTCGCGGAAACCGAACAGACGTTTGCCGAGATGATCCGCGCTAACCAGCCGATCCAGACGATTGTGCGATCCGAATTTGCGATGGTCAACGAACGGCTGGCCGAGTTGTATGGCATCAAGGACGTGCATGGGATGCAGATTCGGCCTGTCAGACTTTCCGCGGACACACCACGCTGTGGACTGTTGACTCAATCCAGCATCATGAAGGTGACCGCCAACGGGTTGACCACATCGCCAGTGCTTCGTGGCGTCTGGGTCATCGATCGAATTTTGGGCATGCCGCCGGCTCCTCCGCCACCGGGCGCCGGGTCGATCGAACCTGACACACGCGGTGCGACGACTGTCCGCGAGCAACTGGCCAAACACAGTCAATCCGAGTCGTGTGCCGGTTGCCATGCGTCGATTGATCCACCGGGATTTGCGCTTGAATGTTTCGACGTGATGGGCAGTTGGCGCGATCACTACCGCAGTCTTGGCACGGGTGATGACGTAGACGCAGAGGTTGCCTTGCGAAAAGTGAAGTACAAACAAGGCCCGCCGGTCGACGCTTCGGGCGTCACAAAGGAAGGACAGGTGTTTGAGAACATCTACGAGTTCCGTGACTACCTGGCCAACCAAGACGAACAGCTTGCTCGAAACCTGACCCGACGTTTGCTGACGTTCGCCACTGGTGCGGGCGTGTCGTTCGCTGATCGTGATGTCATTGAATCGATTCTGGATGAAAATTCCGAACAGGGCTATCCGATACGTTCCCTGTTTCAAGCGGTCGTGTTAAGCGAACTGTTTCGCAACAAATAACAAGCACCAACCAACCGACTAAGCCACAGAGACTTATCTATGAAACTTTCACAGCGTCATCTCAGCCGGCGTGCTGTTTTACGTGGTCTAGGCGTTGGCGTCAGCTTGCCACTGCTTGATGCAATGACGCCGGCATTGGCCGGACCTGACGCAGCGGTCAGTCCACAGCGATTGATCGCGATCCAAACCAACCAAGGGATTTTGCCGAAGTACTTCTTTCCGGTGGGAGAAGGGGCTGAATACGAACCATCGCCGTACCTGAAAATCCTGGACAAGTTCCGTCGTTCAATGACTGTTCTTTCAGGCGTCTCGCACCCGCAGGTCGATGGCGGACATGCTGCTGAGAAGTGTTTTTTGACCGCAGCCCCACACCCGGGGATTGGCGGATTTCGCAATTCTATCTCGGTCGACCAGTACGCCGCGTCGCGGATCGGACACCTGACACGATTTCCATCGCTCTCTCTGGCGGTCGGTACAAAGCAGAGCCTCTCGTACACGCAGTCCGGCGTTCAGATACCGGGCGAGGAGTCGCCGTCGCAATTATTTCGCAAGCTGTTCGTGCAAGGTTCAAAACAGGAGGTCGAAGCACAGGTCGCCAAGCTGCGAAGCGGACGCAGTATTTTGGATTCTGTCGGTGAACGGGCCCGCCAGTTGGGTCGCCGCGTGGGGCCCTCGGACCGCGAGAAACTGGACCAGTTTTTCGCAGGAGTGCGCGATTTGGAAAAGCGTCTGCACAAGTCCGAACAGTGGGAACAGCAACCGAAGACTTCCGTCGCGATGCAACCGCCGCGAGACTATGACGACCCCGGCGCGTTGATCGAGCGAACACGCGTGATGTTCGACCTTGCTCGGATCGCGATGCAGACCGATTCCACTCGCTTGATCTCGATCTACATCCATCAAAACGATGCCAAACCAAACATTGCCGGAGTCGACACGGGGACTCATCCGTTAACCCACCATGGCAACCAACCGGAGAAACTGGATCAGCTTCGTCGCATCGAGGAGGCTCAGTTCAGAGAGCTCGCAAACCTGTTAGGCGGATTGGCAGATTCAGATGCCGGATCCGGATCGCTGCTGGATCAAACGTCCGTGATCTATGGCACTTCGCTTGGCAATGGCAACTCACACGCGAACAATAATTTGCCGGTGCTGATTGCCGGCGGCGGTTTTCGCCACGCCCAGCATCTTGCCCTTGGTGGCAGATACGACTACCCGCTGCCAAACCTGTTCGTCAGCGTGTTGCAACGCATGGGAATCGAGACCGACCAGTTCGCAACCAGTACCGGCACGATGCGGGGATTGGAATTTGCATGAGATCAGCTCAGCGGGCTGTCATCCGCTGGGAAGCAGCTGTATTTCCCCGGAATGATTGCGCCCGCTTGACTGTGTGTGGCAACCGATGAACTTCCTTTCAACAAAAAACCCGTTATGAATCGATGGCCTGGTATTTCTCAATTTCGACTGGACGGCAACGTCGCGATCGTCACCGGTGGTTCCAAAGGACTGGGGGAGACGATGGCCGCCGGGTTGGCGTCCGCTGGTGCAAATCTATTGCTGGTCAGTCGCAACGAAGACGAAGCGAAAGCGGCTGCAGCGACGATCAGCGATGAATACGCCGTCAACGCGACTGGCATGGCCGCGGACGTCTCCTGCGAAGATCAAGTCACGGGCATGGTGGCACGTTGCATGGAAGAATTTGGTCGCATCGACATCCTGATCAACAACGCGGGAATCAATATCCGCGGTCCGATCGACGAACTCTCATTGGAAGATTTTCGTAGCGTGCAACGCATCAATGTCGATGCGATGTGGCTGTGCTGTAAACACGTCTCCGCGGTGATGAAAGAACGCCGGTACGGCCGAATCATCAACATGGCCAGCACACTTGGGTTAGTCGGTTTGGCCAATCGGACTCCGTACGCAACCAGCAAAGGTGCGGTCGTACAGATGACCCGGGCCTTGGGTTTGGAACTCGCTACCGACAACATCACGGTCAATGCCATTTGCCCAGGCCCCTTTTTGACCCCCATGAATGTGCCGATTGCGGAGAGCGAAGAGGCAAAGAAGTTCATTGTTGGCGCCACGGCGTTGGAACGCTGGGGCGAACTGAATGAAATTCAAGGCGCCGCCATCTTCTTGGCCAGTCCGGCGTCAAGTTACATGACCGGCAGCCTGTTGACCGTGGATGGAGGCTGGACGGCACGGTAGAGATCCGATCAATCGACCAAGCCCCTGCGATTGCAACTTTAACCTTAGGCGACGAAGCACGATGAACAAAATCGACCGACGCTCAGCCATCACACAGTTGGGCGCTCTGACCGCCGGGGTCGCATTGGCTGATGAAACACTGGCTGAGGAAACATGGGCTGACAAAACACTGGCCGCTGATTCGAAACCCACGACCGGACTGGGGATCGTGATGTACGACTGCAAATTGCGGCGCAGTTTAATGAAAGAGCAGGACGGTTCGTTTGATCTCTACCACCCATTTTCATTTCTCAGCCACTGTCGGTCGCTAGGTGCCGGCGGCGCCCATCTGGCACTGGGCGTGATGAGTCCGGTTGAGGCCGGGAGATTTCGCGAGCAGGCCGAGCAGTATGGAATGTTTGTGGACGCAATCGTGAGCCCACCTGGCGACGAAAACGATCTGCAACGTTTCGAGGCAGAGATCAAAACCGCCAGCGAGGTGGGCGTGCAATCCGCCAGGACCGTCATCATTCCCGGACGCCGTTACGAACGATTCAAGACCTTTGAAGCGTTTCAGGAGTTTGAGCGTCGTGGCCGGCGGATGGTCGAAATTGCGACACCGATTGTCGAGCGTCATCGTGTTCGGTTGGCGATTGAAAACCATAAGGACCAACGAATCGAGGATCGCTTGCGTCTGTACGAACACATCGACAGTGAATTCGTTGGTGCCTGCGTTGACACCGGAAACAGCTTTGCCTTGCTCGATGATCTTTACGGATCGATCGAAGCACTCGCTCCCTACGCATTTTCAGTTCACTTCAAAGATCAAGCAATCACCCACTATGACGATGGTTTCTTGTTAGGCGATATTCCGCTCGGCCAAGGAAGTTTCGATTTGAAACGAATGGCCGCGATCCTGAAAGCGAAGAAACCGGAACTGTATTTTTCGCTTGAGGTCATCACCCGCGACGCATTGAAGGTGCCGTGTCTGACCGACCAATACTGGCAATCGGTTCCCGAGGCGAGCGGTAGTGATTTAGCACGCACATTGCGGTTTGCACGTGATCACCAGGCGGGCGGACAGACGATCAGTTCGCTGCCATTGCCAAAACAGGTCGAAATCGAAGACACCAATATCAGCGCAAGTTTGCAGTATGCGGCTCAGGAGCTTGGACTATGAAACTCTCCCGTCGACAGTGGCTTTCATCCGGCTTTGTCGCCGGTGCCGGGTTGTCTGCTAAAGGTTGGACGTCACTGGTTCGGGGCGACAGTCCCGCCAGTCGGATTCGTGTCGGTGTGATCGGAACGGGGGTTCGCGGCAAGTCATTGATCGGCGACCTGCCAGCGTCGGCGCAGGTGCAAGCGATTTGTGATTGTGCGACCTCGCGCATGGCGGAAACGCTGCAACCGACCGGGAAATTCAAAACGGTGTTGGCCAGCTTTCAATCGGAACGGGCCGCTGATTGTTCGACGCACCAAGACTATCGCCGCATGTTGGACGTCGCCCAACTTGATGCCGTCATCATCGCGACACCCGATCATCATCATGTCCAGGCGGCGATGTTGGCATTGCAAGCGGGTCTGGATGTCTATCTGGAGAAACCGCTGTCGGTCACGATTCGCGAAGGACGTTTGCTGGCCGATGCCGTCCAAGCGACCGGGCGAGTGTTGCAAGTGGGCAGTCAACAACGATCGATGGAAATGAACCGGTTTGCATGTGAATTCATTCGTGATGGTGGCTTGGGAAAGGTTTCGCATGTCGACTTTCCCAATTTCCCAGGGCCGATGACTGCGCCATCCTTTGACGCGCAACCCATTCCGAACGGATTGGACTGGGAATTGTTCCTGGGTCCCACGGCGCAGCGACCACATCACCGAAAGCTATGGGTCAAAGACGAATTCAAAGTCGGTGATTTGATGTGGCGTGGATGGGATTTGTTTCGCGACTATTCGGGACATTTAATGACCAATTGGGGCGCCCACAACATCGACATGGTGCAATACGCGCTGGGTATGGATCGTTCGGGACCGGTCCGCATTGAACCGATTCGAAACATTTCGGAACCCGCATTGGCATCCGATTGGAAAACGAAATGGTTTCGCAAGACTCCCTATCCAAGCGGACGATTCGCCGACGATCGACGTTTCATGCCCGTGAAAGTCACTTATGCCAATGGAGTCACGCTCCGTCTTTTGCCCGGCATTAAGGAAACCACTTTTTACGGAGAACGCGGATCAATGCGGATCAGCCGCAATCGTTTCAAATGTGATCCACAGGGTCTGGTCAAGAACGAGCCGGATCCATCCGCCGCAACGCTGTGGGAAGGAGAGGGAATCGTTGCCCGGCCGCACCTACAGAACTGGATCGACTGTATCGCGTCTCGCCAAAAACCACATGCATCGGTCGAAATCGGGCACCGTACGGTAACCGTGTGTCATCTGGTCAACATCGCCCGAGAACTTGATCGCGCGCTCCAATGGGATCCGGATCAAGAACAGTTTGTCGACGACAGGGAAGCTGATTCATTGCTGGATCGACCGCGTCGTGAACGCTTTGAGCTTCCCAGGATCACCTAATCGGATCGTCAGTGACCTCGCGTCCCCTCCGACGGCAACTTTTTCGTAAACTAGCGGGAAAGGAAACCAGCCGAGGTGATGCAACTGATGGAATTGATTCGCGATTTGATTGCCGACAGCCCGATTCTGCCTCTCTTTTTGGCCGTTGCGATCGGCTACGGGATTGGTCGAATTCGCATCGGTCCCTTTTCACTCGGCGGTCTGGGCGGGACCTTGGTGGCAGCCATCTTGATTGGCTTGGTGGGTGTCGACGTCGACGAAAACATCAAGACGATTGCGTTTGCTCTGTTTATCTATTCACTTGGCTATGTCAGCGGTCCACAGTTCTTTGGCAGCCTGGGCAGAGAGACCTTGGGGCAGGTCCACCTTGCCCTGTTTTCGACCCTCGTCATCTTCCTCACCATTTGGACGTTGGCGCAGATCTTTGATCTGGACAAGGGAACCGCAGCGGGGCTGCTGGCGGGCGCGACCACAGAATCGGCATCGATCGGAACCGCCAGCGAAGCGTTGCAAAATCTGGGTCTTGATGATGACCAGGTGCGACAATTGCAAAACAACATCGCTGTCACCTATGCCGTCACGTACCTGTTTGGCCTGATTCTGGTTGTCACTTTTTCCAGCCGCATCGCGCCCCGGTTGATGGGCGTTGGTGACCTGAAGCAGGCGGCCGCGGCGTTGGAGCAGAAACTTGGTGCGTCGACGCAGCTTGAGCCGGGGCAATTCGAATTTTTGCGTGACATGGTGGTGCGAGTCTATCGGGTCGACGAGGGATCCGGGGCTTCCCTGTCGATCGATGATGTGAGCGGACGGTTCAAACAGGCGGTGTCGATCCAAGCGATTGATCGTGGGGGACAGACACTGGTGGTCACGGGTTCGTTGCGATTGCAGGCCGGCGATTTGATCAGTTTGGTCGGGCTGCCGTCCGCCGTGGTGGCCGCCGGCAGGATGCTCGGCAGTGAATCGACCGACACGCGGTTGGCCGAGGGACTGGTCGGCGAGATTCGTGATGTCGTCGTCACCCGCGAGGACCGAAGCGGTAAAACGGTGTCGATGCTGCGCGAAGAAATCTCGCCCGTAGCACCGCACGGTGCCTTTGCAATTCGACTGACTCGTTTGAATCGCGAGATTCCCATTCACCCCCGCACGGAAGTTCAGCGGGGCGACGTGGTGCGCTTGATCGGACTGCCGCAATCAGTGGACCGAGTCACCGAGGAACTCGGGTATGCCCTCGAGCCGAGCGACGCGGTGGATTATGTCTTTTTGGCGTTGGGGATCATCGCCGGAATACTTGTTGGTGACTGCACTGTCTCGATCGCCGGATCACCGATTTCATTGGGAATCGGCGGCGGTTGTTTGATATCGGGACTGGTCTTCGGATGGTTCCAGTCCCGGATTCGGTCGATTGGAAACTTGCCACCGGCCACCGCGTTGCACTTGCGTGATTTCGGATTGGCAATTTTCATCGCCAGCGTCGGTTTGGCGGCGGGTCCCCAAGCGTGGGATGTCATCGGTGAGAGGGGCCTGATGTTGCCAGTGCTATCGATCATCGTCGTGATGGTGCCGATGATTGCTTCGATGATTTATGCCCGAAAGGTCGTTGGGATGGACCCCGTCCTGGTCACCGGCGCTCTGGGTGGGCTGTTGACCTGCACCGCAGCGCTTAACGCGGCTGCGGCGGAGGCAGAGAGTGAGATGCCGGTGTTGGGCTACACGGTTCCCTATGCCATTTCCAACGTGCTGTTGACACTGCTGGGGCCGGTCATCGTGCTGACGGTTTAGCGACTGTCCAACCACGCTCTAGCTGGCTGACCGCTAGGCGAGTGCTTTTGAAAACAGTGCCAACTGCCGCCCCCAAGCCTTTTCGGCTTGATCCGGGTTGTGCACCCGCGTGTCCGGCGGGCACCAGCCATGCCCCGCCGGGTAGACCTCGATTTCGGCCGACAGGTTGGCTTGTGCGAACGATTGTTTCAGCACGTCCTTTGCATCGGGGTCACGCTGATCATCGTTTTCCGCGATCGCGATCAGGAACTGCGCTTTCATCTCGGGGATCAACAGGTGAGGGCTGTCCGGAGCATCGCTCACCAATCCGCCACCGTGAAACGTCGCCGCGGCGCCGACGCGGTCAGCGACAGCCGCCGCGGTACGAAAGACGATCGGACCGCCCATGCAGTAGCCCGTCGTGCCGACTTTTTTGTTTTTGTCGACCTGCGGCTGGGTGTCCAACCAAGCAATAAACGCTTTGGCGTCTGTCGTCTGTGTGGCCGGCGTCAATGATTGTGCCAACGGACGTACGTCTGAAATCGGCGTGTTGGCACCATTGGCCGCGGTGGGCGCTCGCTTGGTTCGATAAAACGGGTTGACTACCAACACGCTGTAGCCTGATTCAGCCAGCCGTTTACCCATCTGGCGAAATGCCGGTCGCAATCCAAAGATATCCGGCCAAACCAGCACGGCTGCGTGAGCGCCGCTGGAGGGCGTCACAAAATAGGCATCGCAGTCGCCGTCGGGAGTGGTGATGTTCACATCGCTTTCGCTGACTTCGGCCGCATTGGCGGAACGGGGCAGCATGGCTGCACCGACACCCACCGCGGCGAGCGCGCCGATGTCTCGGCGAGAGTACTTTTTTAGGTCTTCTTCAAAGTGGTCTTGGTCGCACATAGAACGCCTGGTTGGTTAGTTGAGGATCAGTCTTGATTCGGGCCTTTGCTATTTTAGCTCCGCATCAATGATTTCAATGCCGTGACGCGACAGATAGCTTGCGTTTGGAGACCCAGGATCGTGACGTGATTTTTCATAATGATACACCTGTTCATTTTTCAGCGTCGCGACGGTCGTGCTTTGAGTCGACTGGACGAAGCGATATCGCCACGACGATTCTTTCTGCGTCGCAGCGCATTCGATCAAAATCAGTAGCTCGGGGTCGGTGCCAACCACATACGCGAACAGGCCAGCGTCGTAGTCCGTTATCGTCTCGTCACTGCGGTAGAGCGGTTGGGGCAACAACCGCAGGTCGCGTTTGCCTCGACTCGCTTCGTCGGTGTAAGCGCTGAACTGGCGAGCAAGATTGCGCATTTGCAATAGCCTGGCGGCGCGATTGGATGCCGGCGCGGGAGCCGTTTCGAAGGCGTGCCAACTGGATTTTTCACTGGGAGTCGGTTGCCAGAACACCTCACCGTTTCGGCGCCCAGTCACCTGCCGGTCCGACAGCGTTGTGAACACGTGACACAAACTGCGGATGTCGTCACCGATCAGGTAGGAAAAGAGTTGTCCGACAACAATCGGCCTTCCCTCGTTCTCCCAGACGAATGTGGAACCGTTGATTTGCCCTTGCTCCAACGGATTTGTCCAATTCACGATCGCTTCCGGTTTCAAGACCAACGGCGACTGCTGGTCGGCCAGAACCAGTTCATAGTCCTGCTCCGCGCGTCGTTGATAGTAGTCTTTCCAAGCCGTTTGCGCGCTGGCAACCGATTGCAACCCAACAAAAATCAATGTGGCGATGAAAAGACGATGGCTATTCATTCAAGCTGCTCCCAATCGTGATGGAAAATTCACATGCCGATCAAAAGCTAAAGTTTAGACGATTTGTCTGCCTCCTGCAGTCGCCTTTGTCGCTGGCCATAGCCATGCCGATTGCCGTCTAGAAACGCCAACCCAAACCGGCATTGGAGAAAAAGTTGGGTGACTGTTGGTTGAGTCCCCAGCCGACTCGCACACCGACTTCGACATCGGATGTGATCAAGTAATGTGCACCGGGACTGATAAAATACTGAGCCGTCTCCTGAGCGCGACCTTCGGAGTAAATGCCAAAGTACTCCAGGTGTGCTTTCCATTGATCACCGATTGGAATTTTCACGACTGTCGAGGGTGACCAGACATTGAACTGGTCTTCGTCCAAACTGCTGGTGCTGTAGCGGATCGCGGAGTCGAGCAACAGGCTGCTGGGCAATTCCCAACCAAAGATGTAGGTCGCCGAGATCTGGGTGTCGCTGGTGTCACCGCTGGTCGGTGTAAACCCCTGCAGCAACACTGAACTCGCCGGGACCCAGCCCTCCTGATCCAGCAACAGTGCCTTCATTCCATACAGCATTCTCGATTCACGTTCGAGTTCCGCTTCGTCGGGTAGCACAATGACCGAGTTGCCTGACACCGGGTTGCCGGCGCCGCCGACTTCGTAGTTCCAGCCAAACCGTAATTCCAGATTCTCGCCGATACCGCGTCGCAGCAGCACTTCAGGAAAGCTGTGCGTTTCCGGAACACTGCGGTTGTCGATGAACGAATAAGCCGCTTCGAGAATCCAGCGTCCCGGACCGGCGGTGGTGGTCGCCGGTGTGAACGAATCCCGGTCCGTTTCGATCTCGTCCGTTGCCGTTCCACCAAATCCCTCCCCCTGTGCCAGGCAGCGGGGTTGCATGCCACACAACAGGCACAAGCAGCTGAAAACGAGTGTGATTCTGGTTGACAGAGCGGACATTTGAATCGTGTCTCTTGTGGTCCGGTGGCAGAAGTTTTCGTTCACCAATAGTGGCAGATATCGACTGGATCCGTTGACCCACTTGATGTGTTTCCTGGCAGCGACATGACATCCGATTTCGATGGGAGCAATGAAATTGGTAAACTAGACCAGTTGTGACGGTGCTGGCGAATGGTTCTGTCGGAATGCACTGCTGCACCGGATACGACGATTAAACTCATTGTCTGAGAAAATCACCGTTGGACTCTCCAGGGAGGGAAAGTCTCATGCAGCCAGCTCAAGCCAGGGCAACCGTTCGCACAGCGACTCTGCGCGGTGCAATGTTGATGCTATTCAGCCTGTGCTTGTTCACTAGCATGGCCTGCACGCAGATGACCACTTGCAGCAGCTGGGTGAAGAACGGTCTGAAAGTCGGTCCCGAATACTGTCGTCCTTCGGCACCGCTGGAGCCACAATGGATCGACATGCAATCCGAGCCACGTTTGATCGACGAAACGGCCGACATCGCCAACTGGTGGCGTCAGCTGGGCGACCCGACGCTGAATGGTCTGATCGAAATGGCCTATGCGCAAAACCTGACAATCCGTCAGGCTGGCACACGAATTCAACAGGCGGAAGCGATCCGCGGCATCGCGGTTGGCAACCTGTTTCCCCAGGTTCAACAAGCTGTTGGTGATATCCAATCGATTCGAACCAGTGAAAACATTGCCGTCCCATCGCCGGTACGGCGGTTCGGCCAACATGATCTGGGAATGCAGGCCGGATGGGAGCTGGATTTCTGGGGCCGCTTTCGTCGCAGTGTCGAAGTCGCCGATGCCCAACTCGATGCGTCCATCGCCGGCTATGACGAAATCACCGTGTTGTTGCTGGCCAACGTCGCCGCCAGCTATGTAGAAATCCGCACCGTTCAAGAACGATTGCAGATCGCCCGAACCATCATTGAGTTCCAGCAGGGAAGTTTGGCGATTGCTCAGGCCCGCTACGCCGCAAATCAAACGAACAAGCTAGATGTGCTTCAAGCCCAAAACAATATCGACGTCACTCAAGCAGCAATCCCGGCGTTGGAATCACAATTGCGGATGGCGAATAACCGACTGTGTGTCTTGCTGGGAATCCCCCCTCAAGATTTGGTTGCCGAGTTGTCGCCGGGTTCGATCCCCACGGTCTCGCGTTCCGTTCAAGTCGGCGTTCCGGCGGACTTGTTGCGAAGGCGGCCCGACGTCCGGCGCACGGAACGTTTGATGAAGGCTCAGAGTGAGCAAATTGGTATCGCCGAAGCCGAGTTGTATCCGCACATTTCACTGGTCGGATCATTTGAGTGGGAAGCCGAATCGTCAGACGACTTGTTCGACTCCGGTAGCATTTTCGGATTGATTGGCCCCGGTTTCAGTTGGAATGTTTTGAATTATGGCAGACTGCGCAACGGCATCGAGTTTGAACAGCAGCGGTTTCGGGAAAGCGTCTACAACTATCAACAGACAGTATTGACGGCCCAGCAAGAAGTCGAAGATGCCATGATCGGCTTTCTCAAAGCCCAGGAACAAGCTGATGAATTGGCTGATGCGGTCGCGCAGGTCAACGAAGCTGAAAAGATTGCCGAGACGCTGTACCAAACGGGAGCAACGGATTTCAACCGAGTGTTCGTGATCCAGGCGTTCCAGTTCGCGCAGCAAGATGATCTTGTGGTCAGCCGTGCCAGTGTCGTTTTCAACCTGATCAATCTCTACAAATCACTCGGCGGCGGCTGGCAAATCCGTTGCCCCACGGGGCAGGACAATGTCCCGTTGGCAGCCTACTCCGACCAAGCCGATGGCGGAATGATCGGCGAGATCCCCGAGATTGAAGAGGATGATTCGCGAAGCGACATAGGGGTTGAACCTAAAAATCCCAGTGATGCACCGCCGACCACCACTGCGCCACCCAAATCAACCCAACCGGAAAACCAGCGTCTCAAAGAATTATTGGACGCTGACGTCAACGACAAACCCAGTTCCCCCAGCGACGACCAACAGCGCCTCAAAGAGCTACTCGAACAAGACCTGTAAAAGGGGAAGGGGGTTTTATTGGTCGGTTGATGGCGTAACGGGATTGCTTTTAGGCCATTGAAAGTGACGTAGTCCAAACTCGGGCATGATGGCGATGACGTGATCAAACACATCGGCCTGTATCCGTTCGTATTCGTTCCAGTCTTGGACTTTGGAAAACACGTACAACTGGATCGGCAACCCATCGGGGCCGGGTGGGAGTTGGCGGACAATCACCGTCATGTCGCTTCGCATGTCGGGATGGTGCAGGAGGTACTGTTCGAGATAGGCACGAAATGTCCCCAGATTGGTCAGTCGACGTTTGTCGGCTGCTGACCATTCGGAGCCATCGGGTTGAGTGCTTCCAAGTTGAGTGTTGAAGTCGGTCAGCTGATTTTCTTTAGCCGCAAAATAGTCACGCAACAGTTGCATTTTGCTAAGTCTGGCATGCATCTGGTCATCTAAGAATCGAATCCCATCCATGTCGATGGCGATCGAACGCATGATTCGTCGCGAGCCGGATTCTTTCATGCCCCTCCAGTTGCGAAAGCTTTCACTAACCAACGCATAGGAGGGGATGGTTGAAATCGTCTTGTCAAAATTTTGGACCTTGACCGTGGTGAGGCCGATGTCGGTGACCACGCCATCGGTTCCGAATTGTGGCATTTCGATCCAGTCGCCGATCCGCAACAAATCATTGCCAGCGAGTTGAATCCCGGCCACAAATCCCAGGATCGAATCTCGGAAGACCAGCACGAGGATGGCGGTCATTCCCGCCATACCGCTTAGCAGCACGGTGACCGAGACATCGAACAGGACCGAAACAATGAAGATGCAGCCGACAACCCACAGCACGATTTGAGCCGCCTGGCTGGCGAATCGCAACGAGACACCAGACGGCAACCGTTCGTCAACGATCACGTCACTTCCAGCCCGCAGCATCGCGTTGAGGGCGATCACAACCACGATCACCATATAGGATTCGATTAGATTCTTGACGAGCGCCAGGAAATCGGGGTGCTGATCGAGCGCATACGGAACCAACGCGTAAACGGTCAAAGCAGCGATCACATGGGCACTGCGGCGAGCGACCAAGCGTTGACGAATCGCTTGGACCCATTGGATATGCTTTTCGACGGCGAGTCGAGCAATGATCGATGGCACCAGCGATCGAATGGCCCAACTCGCCATGCGATCCACTGCGAACGCGATCAGCAAGACGACCAGAAAGCCGGTCGCGGCGGTCAACAACGAAGCAAGCTGTTCCGAGAGTCCAAGCTGTTGCTCGAGCTTCGCTTGAATGAACGATCGAATCGGTTGGTGAATCTCGAGCATAAAAAAAGGGGAAGGGGGTTTTATTGATCGCCAGTCGGTAAAGGTTGCACCCGCGGTGTTTTCGGTTGCTTCCTCGGACGCCCTCGAGGACGGATAGTCGACCACGTTCCGGTACGTTCGCAAGTCTCTTCAACCCACTCTTCACTCCCGAACGGACGGCCTCGCTTGACAGACATTCGAATTGCCTTGATCTCTTGCACGGAAAGCGGCGTGTTGACCCGAGTGGTCCACGCTTGGGTCCGTCGAATCGGCCAAGTAGAAATCAACTTTGGCTCTCGGTCACAATGGTGTTGCCAGCGGTGAAGCGAGCCAAACTTCCAGTCTTCAGCACGTTTAACGAGCTTGGCACGCAGGGCATTGCGTTCCACGTAACGGCAAACGGTCAAAAAGTGGGCATCGTCTTGAACGGGAAAGCTCTTGAAAGGTCCCTGATACAGGTGACCGCGCCCACGCGTCTGGTTGTGCGCGTGGTAACAGCAGCGTATGAGTCGACGCCAGCCATCCACCAAGTCTTCCCATGCTACCGTCTTTCCGCGGCCGTAGTACGAGGTGCCAATGATTTGGTAGTAAGCAAAACGCGAATAAATCGACCGGGTATTTCCCCAGTCCTTCGGCGAGAGTTCGCAGAAATGCTTCGTAGTCCTCGGCCTTGTGAAAAATCTCTTGTCGATTATTCCCGCGGTTGACGACGTGATAGATCTTCCCGGCCTCATCCGGCCGTTTGGTACGCGGCATGGTGATACTCTCCAATCGAGGTCAATCGAATTGACACCACGATATCGGCCTCGCAACAGCAATAAAACCCCTTTCCCCTTTTTAGGGAGCGGTGGTTGGGCCGCGGTGGATGGCTTCGCGGAGGGATTGGACCAGGCGAAAGAAGATTGGGATCAACAGCGTGCCGACGAGGGCCAGCATGAGAGTGCCGCCAAAGATCACCAGTCCCAGCGAAACACGGCCTCCGGCACCAGCGCCCGTAGCGGTGACTAAGGGGAAGACGCCGACGATGAATGCAATGCTGGTCATCATCACCGGACGGAATCGCAATCGCGCGGCTTTGACGGTCGCCGCTTGTAGATCAAGCTGGTCGCGTTCGCGGAGCATCTTGCCGAACTCGACGATCAAGATCGCGGTTTTGGCGGACAGCCCGACCAGCAGCACGAGCCCGATCTGTCCGTACAGACTGAGTGCTTGCCCACTTAACGTGAGTGCCAAGAAGGCTCCGAACATGGCGACCGGAATCGACAACAAAATGGCAATGGGAGTCACAAACGATTCGTACAACGCGGCTAGAAACAAGAAGGAGAAAACCAACGAGAGTGCAAACGCGATCGGTGCCATGTTCCCTGATTTGCGTTCCTCGTAGCTCTGCCCCGTCCACTCGTACTTGTATCCATCCGGCAGGTTAGAATCGGCAACCTGCTGCATAGCGTCCATCGCGTCGCCGGAACTGTATCCGTCGGCGGCATTGGTGACGCCGGTGATTGTCACCGAGTCATAGGTGTTGTACTTGTAGAGGATGTCTGGTCCAAACGACGGTTTCGCCGTGACAAAAACGCTGAGCGGGACTTGATTGCCCAAATTGTTTTGTACATACAGCGAACTCAGGTCTTGTTCGGTTTGCCGGAATTGCGAATCGGCTTGCAACATGACGTGATAGGACATGTTGTAAAGGTTAAAATCATTGACGTAGTAACCACCCAGTTGCGTCTGCAAGACGGTGAACACGTCGCTAATCGCCACGCCGAGCGTCTTGGCTTTGATGCGATCGATTTCCAGCGCGATCTGCGGCGTTGCGGATTGAAAGGTACTGAGGATTTGGCTGATTTCGGGACGCGCCGTTGATTCAGCAATCATCTGATTCATAGTCTCGCCCAACTTTTCGGCTCCCTGGCTGGTGGTGTCTTCGATGACAAAGGCGTTCCCGGCGATCACGCCCATCCCGGGGATGGCGGGGGCACCAAAGACCAGTGTGCGACAGGCAGGAATCTTGTTGAACAGATGTTGGTATTTGTTTTGTAAAAAGGCCTGTGTGGCATCGGGTGTCGTTCGTTCGGACCACGGCTTTAATTTGACGATCACCAGCCCCGTGTTGGGCTGCATTGCATGATTGACGGCACTGACGCCGTTGACCGACAGCACGTTTTCGATGTGTGGGTCTTTCTTCAATGTTTCCGTGATCTCGTCCATCACCAAGGTGGTCCGATTGAGTGATGCAGCCGGCGGCAACTGCACATCGACCAAAAAGAATCCCTTGTCTTCATCGGGCAGGAAACTAGCCGGTGTTAGAGAAGCCAGTCCATACAGGAGCGCAAATAGCCCGCACACGAGCGCAGAGCTCACCACCAAATGGTTGGTCATGCAGGTCACTGTTGCCAAGTATCCCTGTGTGATTTTGGCAAACACCGCGTCAAATCCGCGAACCAGCAAGTTCTTTCGATGTGAGCCGGGTTTTAAAATGATTGATGCCAGGGCAGGGCTAAGCGTCATTGCGTTGATCATCGAAATGATGACTGACACCACAATCGTCACACCAAACTGTTTGAACATCTGGCCGGTGATGCCAGGCAAAAACATGGTGGGAACGAACACGGCGGCCAACACCAACGACGTGGCAATGATCGGCGCTGAAACTTCTTTCATCGCTCGGCGAGTGGCTTCTTTGGCGTCGAGTTGATTTTCTTCGATCAACCGCTCCACATTCTCGACCACAATGATCGCGTCATCGACCACGATCGCGATCGCCAGTAGCAGCGCAAAAAGAGTGATCGTATTGATGGACATGCCAAAGGCGTAGAGCACCGCGACCGTCCCAATCAGAGAGACCGGTACAGCGATTGCTGGAATAACCGTCGCGCGGACGCTGCCGAGGAACAAATAGGTCACAACGATCACCAGCGCGATCGTGAATAGCAACGTGAGCACCGTTTCGCGCAACGATTCCTTGATGAACAAGGTGGTGTCGTGACCGATGGTGTATTCCAGTCCGTCGGGAAAATATTTCTCCAGCTCGGCGATTCTTGCACGGACCGCAGCGGCGACGTCGACCGCATTGGCTTCGGCCAATTTAAAAACGCCCAATAGGACGCCCGGCTGGTTATTGAATTCCCCAAATCCTTTGTAGGATTCGGCGCCCAGTTCGATACGGGCGACGTCGCGCAGTCGAGTCACTGCGCCAGCCGAGTCGGCCCGGATTACGATGTCGCCAAATTCTTCGGGCGAGTCCAAACGGCCTTTGGTCGTCAGTGCGTATTGAAACTGTGTCGAATCCGGGTTGGGAGGCCCGCCAAGCTGACCCACCGCAGCTTGCAAATTTTGCTCCTCGACCGCCCCGATCACATCGGCAACTGAGACATGGTGGCTTTTCAATTTCAACGGATCCAACCAAACCCGCATGCCGTAGTCGAGTGCCCCCAGGACTCTGGCGTCGCCGACTCCCGGAACGCGGCTGAGTTCACCTTCGAGTTGAAGGGTGGCATAATTGGACAGAAAGATTTCGTCAAAGCGATTGTCCGGTGAAAACAGATTGGCAACCATCAACAGGTCGGGCGACTGTTTTTTGACGACGACGCCACGTTTGCGAACGTCTTCGGGTAGTTCCGGCAGAGCCAACTGGACGCGGTTTTGCACATCGACCTGAGCCAGTTCGGAGTCTCGACTGATATCGAAGGTGACGGTCAGCAGGTAGACGCCGTCGCTGGACGATTTGGAGTCCATGTAGACCATGCCCTCGGCGCCGTTGACTTCGTTTTCAATCGGCGAAGCGACTGTGTCGTTGAGTGTTTCTGCGGTCGCCCCGGGGTACAGCGCGCGGACCGTGACCTTGGGTGGGGTGATGTCTGGGTATTGGTCGATAGGGATGACGCCCATTGCCAACAGCCCCATCAGCGTGATCACCAATGAGATGACAAACGCGAATCGTGGACGACGGACGAAAAGCAAATTGGTCATCGGGGCTGGGTCACGAGGCATCGGCCGGTCTGGACGGGGAATCGATCGTTGCGGGCACCGCGGCCGGCGATTCCATTTTCGGATCAGATTGTGGTTCGGATCGAACTTGGACGGTGACGCCGGGACGGACTTTTTGCAGTCCCTGGACGATGACCTGTTCGCCTTCGTCCAACCCCGAGCGAATCGCCCAATTGGATTCGATACGAAGTCCGACGTCGACATTCTTCCGTTGGACAACGCTATTTTCGTCAACGACCATCACATAGTGTCCCTGTTGGTCCTGGCCGACCGCCGCCTGGGGAACGACGACACGCTGTACCTGGAAGATCATGCTGCCGGACAGAATCACATTGGTCCCGGGCAGTAAAGTTCCGTCGGGGTTGGGGAACCGAATCCGGGCGGAGATGGTCCCCGTGCTAGCGGTTGCCGCGTTGTCCCAGTTTTCGAACACGCCTTGGTGTGCGAAGGGTTTTCCCGACGGCAACAACAAATCCAAAACCAAATCGGGGATGTCCTGTCCGGCCGCTTCCAATTCCTCATGACGGCTGAGGTAATTGAAATACATGTCTTGGTTGACTTGAGCGGTGCCATAGATCGGGTCAAGCCGAACAATTTCGCACAGCGGATCCGGTGAACTGGGTGTGACGTAGTCACCTTTGGCATAGCCGGCGACGCTAATTTTCCCGGCGAAGGGCGCGTGGATCTCAGTCCGTTGCTGATCAAGTTTGGCGCGGTCGATTTCCGATTCAATTTCCATGATCGTCGCGGCAGCAACCTGAGCAGCAGCTTTGGCGGCGTCGTAGTCGGCCAGGGCGATCGCGTCTTTTTCTTTCAACCGTTGCGCCCGCTCCCATTCGCCGTTGGCGTCGGTCAGGTTGGCTTGCGCCTGGGCCATCTTGGACTCCGCCTGTTTCAGCGCCAGCACATAATCGGAATCATCCAATTTGTAGAGCAATTCATCCTTGGCAACGATTTTCCCAGGAATGATGGTCCGCTCTATGACCGTCGCAGAAACGCGTGGGCGAAGCCGCGAGTTTTCAATCGATTCGATGACCCCGGGAACTGTGAATTTCGGCTGGACCGATGTCATTTGCGCCTTGATGACGTCGACCAGTGGCGGCGCAGGCGGCGGTTGCTGGGATGGATCAGTGTCCGATTTGAGCCGATCGCAACCGCTGGCAGATATTAGCAGCGAGAACAACCATCCCAGCCAGACATTGTTTCGCAGCAAGGATTCGACTCGCATTTGACCACCTGTTGAGAGAACCGAAGGTTCAAATTCCGTTGTTGTATTTGCGTTTTCAATTCGCCAGGAGGCCATCGAAATTTAGGCTGGAATCAGATAATACATCCAGGCATTGATTCTCACAGTGACTTTGCTGATCACGTGAAACATCTTTCCGGTTTGCGTGTAGACGGCAACGGTACCAGCGGTCCCCATCGCCAACTGATCGGCCAACGATTCATCATCGAGTCGGAACTTGACAGCCAGATATCCATTCGATCCGATTTCGGTCGCCTTTGGGACTGTGCCGCCCAAACTCAATTGCCCTTCGCCGGTCGCTTCGACAATCGATTCGACAGTGGCCGAAAATATTTCGCCGGGCCGGGTTTTGAATGTCAGCTCGGCGGCGTCGCCCGGCTGCACGTTTTTGGTCAGGTTCTGAGGAAAACTGGCGACGATCAGAACACGACTGGTGTCAACAAATGTTCCCAGCGGCGCCAGCGGAAGCGGCACCGCCATCGTGCCTTCGCGGACCGCCCAGTTGGTGACGAAGCCATCGGCCGGGGCGTAAACGGTGCACTGCTGCAAATCGAATTGGGCATCGGCCAATTCGGCCTTGATACTGGCCGCCGTGTCCTTCGCAGCCCGCTGGCTGATTTTGGCTTGGACGGCGGTCGCGTTGGCTTGGTCGACCGCCGCGCTGGCGGAGTTCAACTGCTGCGTCAGCTGTTGAATCGCAAGTTTGCTAATGGCGTCGGCATTCGTTGCTGCCGTCTCATTGGCCACCGCCAGCTCGGCATCGGCGGCGGCCCGATTGGCCTCGGCTCGTTTCACCGCGGCGTCAGCGGCGATGGCGGCTGCCTCGAGCGCGTCAATATTGAGTTCCGCTGCCTTGAGTCGCTCGCCTATCTGGTCGACGGTGTATTGATAGAGATCGGGCTGGATATCGTACAGTTTGTCCACGCCGGCTTTCAGCGGAGTGTTCGGTTCAGCGTAAATATTGGTGATTGGGCCTTTGACCTGTGAGACCAAGGCGACGGTGTACCTTCCAACAACCAAGCGGTTTGCCATCGGTGAAGAAAAACGCCAGACAATCACGATGGCCCCAATCATCAGCACGCCCAACACCACCATCGCGGCAATGTTGGTGGGTCTGGGACGGATCTTCAAAATTTTGTAGATCAGGATGATCAGCGAAATATACAGAATGGTGACAACAGCAATCACGTTTGATCCTCCGTCCGTTCGGCATCAGCGAGCCGTTTTTCAAGTTCAGCAATCTTGGCATGCAACGTCGCATTTTCACTTGCCAGGGCATCGGCACGGCTGTTGGAAATCAGCGGGTTGGGTGTCGCAGCATGTCCCCAAGAGTCCGAGCGCAACAAAGCCCAGACGAATGCGACCACCCAGCCGAAACCACCCAAAAACAACCCGAACCAACTGAGTGCATTGATCGCTTCCGCTTGGGGGTGATTGCGACGATCTGCAATTTTCTTTGGCAGTGATCCAAGCCAAACAATCATGCCGACTGCGATCGAGCACAGCAGTGCGATAACGAACCATGCAAAATAGGTAGCGCCGTCATACATGACGTTGTTTCTCGTGACCAATTCGTTGCAGGGAAAAAGAGTTTCAGCTGATGAAAGCTGCCAGACGCGGCTGTGTCTGAAATCTTTGATCGAGAGCCGCAGGCATTCTCAGCGTGCTGTACCAGAGCGTACTGCACGCCACGATTGTAGTCCATCATCGCCGAATCGACGACAAGCCCCCCCCAAGTCTGCGATGACCAACCATCGCGTGACTGTCGCAGTTCCGGTCATAACAATTGTGAACGCCGAAGCGGTGAATCAGATTTGCAGCAACGCGAGAAGTCGCAGCGCCCCGCGTGACGCTCCACCACCGGGCTTTCCCGAATCGATGTCTGGGCCTCATTCGCGACGGTGGCGTTGGCCTGTTGCGGAAATGGTACATTGTCCAGCCACATTTCCTCCCCTCCCTGCCAAGTCGCGACTTCCCCTTTACGACCAAAGCGTCAGCCCTCCGTCTTGCACGGCTGCTGAAACGGGGCTGTCGCCCCCATTGTGAATGCAGGAATGAATTCGACCATGATGCCAACATCAAAATACACACTTTCCCAATGGCTGGTTCTGATTCTCATTGTGTTGGCAGGGTTCAAGACCGCTGCCAACGCCGAAACCTATTACGTCGCAACCGATGGCGATGACCGTTTCGAGGGAACCGTCGAACGTCCGTTCGCCACGATCCAGCATGCTCAGCAGCACGTTTCCCCGGGCGACACGGTCTTCATCCGCGGCGGGCGCTATATCATCCAGCCCTTTCAGATTGCGCTCAAGCGACGAATCTGGGCACATGTCATTCGATTGGATAAGAGTGGATCGCCGGGAAAGCGAATTAACTATTGGGCCTATCCAGACGAACAGCCCGTGTTTGATTTTTCGAACGTCAAACCAGCGGGATTGCGCGTCCATGCTTTTTCCGTCAGCGGATCTTGGATTCATCTCAAGGGATTGGAGGTGGTCGGTGTGCAGGTCACGATCAAAAGTCACACCCAATCGATCTGTTTTGCCAATGACGGCAGCCACAACCTGTATGAACAACTGAGCATGCATGACGGCCAGGCAATTGGTCTGTACAGCGTGAAAGGTTCCGACAACCTGTTTCTAAATTGTGATGCCTATCGCAACGACGATCCGGTTTCCGAAGGCGGGCATGGTGGCAACGTTGATGGTTTCGGATGCCATCCAGACAAAGGCAGCACTGGAAATGTCTTTCGCGGATGCCGCGCGTGGTTCAACAGCGATGATGGTTTCGACTGTATCTCCGCGTTTGAATCGGTGACCTTTGAAAACTGCTGGGCATTTTGGAATGGATATTCTCCCGAATTCAAACGCCGCGCTGATGGCAATGGATTTAAAGTCGGTGGCTACGGTTCGCGTTCGGTGAATCGATTGCCTGTTCCAATTCCACGTCATACCACGCGATTCTGTGTCGCGGTGCACAACAAGAACAGTGGCTTTTATGCAAACCATCACATCGGCGGAAGCGACTGGATCAATAACACCGCGTATGCCAACGGCGCCAACTTCAACATGCTCTCGCGGTTAGACGACAACGTCACGGACGTCGATGGGTATGGCCACCTGTTGCGGAACAACTTGAGTCATCGAAGTCGAGCTTTGGTGACCAAGTTGGATCGAACGGCTTGCGATGTCATCGGCAATTCGTTCGACAGCGACATTGAGCTGACCGCGGCTGATTTCCTAAGTTTGGAAGAAAGCCAACTGCTCGGTCCCCGACGGCCTGATGGCGGATTGCCGGAAATGGCGTTTTTGCATCTTGCAGCTGGCAACAGCTTGGTCGATCGAGGTCTGGATCACTGTGGTGCGTTTGTAACCAACGCGGGAGATGCCGCCGGCAAGACACCATTGAAGATCCAGTTTGGGGCGGACCTGACAGTGCCTGGCGCCATGCTGGTCCCGGCCGACCAACACTACGACCCGGCCATCGGGTATGAAGGCGACCCGAACTTTGACGCCACGCACCACAGTTCGTACGGCGCCTATGAATTAGCACACTGTGTGATGACAGGACTCGGTCGGGCCGGAGTCACGTTGGCTGATCATCGAGTACACGACGTCGATGAATTTGATCCCGCAGCGCCCGATCGGTGGACTGAATTTTCCGTGCCGCCCAGCCCAGGCCGCACGAATCTGCGGCCGCTGGGTGATTGATCCCAGCGGCAACTATTTCTTCAAGACATCGGTGCCATAGATCTTGGGATACTTCAGTTCCAGGAACTTGCGGAACTCTGGTCGATTGGCCAACACGCTGGCTCGCTTCTTGGCGGACTTTGCATCGTCGACGCCGATCAATGTCGCGTCGTCGGGCATGATCTGGCTGTCGAATCCGGACAGGTCGGCTGGTTTGACGCCGGCATAGGAAAACGTCGTGTTGGTGTAGGGACTGGGGCGATACTCGCCGACCAGACTGACGTCCAAATCGGCAGTGATTTGGTCTTCCCAGCCACCAGCCCACAGGCAGGCGTTGACCAAGAACCGTCGCGCGTTTTCATCCAACAGATCTTCCGAAGCACCAAACGATGTGTACACGACACGTGCCTGTTTGGTCTCGCCCGAGGGCGCGACATACTCGTCACGGCTCCAACCGGCGTTGACCACCGGCAGCTCGGTCCGCAGTTGATCACTGGGGTGAAAGGTATCCAACACTTGGACTTCCAGCAGCGGAGTCGCGTCGGCCGGCGGCTGTGATTTGTAAGCACCGGAATAGGCGTGAATTGGTCCGACCCCGCGCAGGGTCGGGTGATCCAATGCGGATCCGACAGCAGTGATGCGACTGCCCATCACATGGTTTTGACCGTAATGGCTTTGCCCGTTCTCCTTTTCCCAAGTGTTGCCGAAGACCTGTTTGCCTAAACCACCGGGGTAGTCCGCGCCGCCGTAGTTGTAATTCAACTTGGACCACTTACCGCGTTGTCCGTTGAAACAGTGAGTCGAAGTGCGAACGCCAACGACCGGGCCGCCGCGTTCAAAGTAGTCCGCCAACAAATCAACCTGTTGATCCGGCAGGTTCATGAAGCGTGTGAAGAAGAACAGCATGTCCGCCGTTTTCAGAGCTTCCATGCCCGGCATGTCGCCCGCGCCGGCTTTGATTTCGCCGTTGTCATCCAAACCAAAAATCACCGTGCAGCGAAAACCGAAATGCTTGGCCAGCATCTTCCCCAATTCCGGACAGGTCTGCTCGGATCGATACTCGTGATCGTTCGCAATCAACACGATCTCTTTGCCTTTGCCGAATCCCTTGTCGCCTTCATAGATAAGCGGCTGGAACGAACTGGATTCTTGAGATGTCGTCGGCGTTTGTGGCGAATCGGCCTTGGCGGTAGACGCCAACATCAAAAAGAGGGCCGAAAGAAAATACTTTGTCATAAGTCGCTGTTTCCTGGTCTCTCAAACGGGTGCAGAGTATGGGGCGCCATGATAATTGATTCTGGATTCTGTTGTTTCCACCGCTGCACAATTTCAGCAAGTCGAGATTGGCCATGCGGCGGATTGAACCAACTCCCGTCACTCGGCGACTCAATCGCGCGTGTTCCCCGCCAGCTCTCAATCGCGGAGCGATGTCATTCGTTAGCCAGGGGTGAAACCCCTGGATTTAGGGACGACATACCGCGCAGTCGCGGAGCGACGATATTCTCTACCGCCCCTCCGGGGCTTGTTGATGTTCTTTGACGATCAATGCCTGGGGCTGACGCCACCAGGCTATCAACTCCCGTCGCTCGGCGACTCAATCACGCGTGTTCCCCACCAGCTCTCAATCGCGGAGCGATGTCATTCGTTAGCCAGGGGTGAAACCCCTGGATTTAGGGACGACATACCGCGCAGTCGCGGAGCGACGACATTCTCTACCGCCCCTCCGGGGCTTGTTGATGTTCTTTGACGATCAATGCCTGGGGCTGACGCCACCAGGCTATCAACTCCCGTCGCTCCGCGACTC
>NZ_JAMYFE010000093.1 GCF_024129865.1 Stieleria tagensis
GGGCTGACGCCACCAGGCTAGCGACTCCCGTCGCTCCGCGACTCAATCACACGTGTTCCCCAGCCGCGACTCAATCACACGTGTTTCTCAGCCGTCCCCTCAATCACACGTGTTCCCCAGCCGTCCCCTCAATCGCGGAGCGATGTCATTCGTTAGCCAGGGGTGAAACCCCTGGATTTAGCAACACCCAACCGCGCAGTCGCGGAGCGACGGCATTCTCTATCGCCCCTCCGGGGCTTGTTGATGTTCTTTGACGATCACGGCCTGGGGCTGACGCCACCAGGCTAGCGACTCCCGTCGCTCCGCGACTCAATCACACGTCCGCAAGCTGACCGAACCCAGCGAAGGCGAATACCGCGAAGCCAACCAAGACCTTTGTTCAGGCGATGATCTCGCGTTTGTTTTGCACGTAGTCCCACAACACGAAACGGTCCAGGTTGTTGCCGCTGGTGAAGAACACGCGACCGGCGGTCGACTTCGCCAATCGACTGGCAAAGCGGATGTCTTCTTCGGATTGCGACCAACTGGGGACCAGGAAGATATTGATCGTGATCCCCTCTTTGCTACACAGCGCCGCTTCACGCATCGTCGCTTGTTCGGTCCGCGGATCGGGCGGATACAGCATGTACAACCATTCGCCTTCACAGTGCGCCGTGGGCAAGCCATCGGTGATCAACACAATTTGACGATTCGGCGTGTCACAAGTCGCCAGATTTTGGCGGGCCAATTGCAGCGAGCGTTGAATGTTAGTGAAGTGCGGATGGATCTGTGTTTCACTGACATCCGGGTCACTCAGATCGGCCTTCAGCCGGACCCAAGGATCATGGATCGTCACCGGTTTGGGCATCAAATTGATGATCTCACCGGGCGACCGAAGTTTGGCGAACGTGTACATTTCGATGAACCGTAGAAAGTCACCGGGGTACTCGGATTGGATCAATCCCTGCAGCGCCAGTGCCATCCGTTTGACGTTCATGTACTGGCCGTCGTAGCGCATCGAACCGCTCATGTCCATGATCACACAGGTCGCGCACTTCGGATGGTTGCGGGTCTTGTGAATTTCAATATCGTCGCTGTGCAATCGCAGCGGTCGCTCGTCACCCTGACGCAGCAGCGCGTTGATGATGGTTTGCGGAATGTCCATGTTGGCGACCGAATCACCAAACTCATAGGGTTTGGTTTGCTGTAGTTCCACAGCGCCTTCCCCGACCACATTGCCCTGGTGGCGACCCGATCGCGAGGGCGCCAGATCACTGAAGATCCGTTCCAACAAGCGGCCTTGGAAAATCTTGTAGGCTTGTGGCGTCAATCGAAACTGCCCGCTGGCATCCCGTTGTAATCCCTGGCGTTCAGCCTGTTCACGAATGATGTTTTCAACCTGCCGGCGCATCTCCTCCAGCTGTTCCATGTCGCTGGGATTGGCAAACTCGCTCAGCATGTCCATGTCGATCAAACC
Organism: Stieleria tagensis; assembly: GCF_024129865.1. Taxonomy (GTDB): domain Bacteria; phylum Planctomycetota; class Planctomycetia; order Pirellulales; family Pirellulaceae; genus Stieleria; species Stieleria tagensis. The sequence goes on from NZ_JAMYFE010000093.1 coordinate 1,457, forward strand.
GATCTGTGCGGACTTGGCGGCTTCTTCGAGTTGTTTGAGCAACTCGTCAATCTTCTCGAGCTCCTGTTTGATCTCCAGTGCCTTGGGAACCGACATCGATTCGTTGCCAGTGAACTCATATTTACTGGCCAGTTCTTCGATGTTGTGTTTGTCTGCCATCCGCGCAGCGACCTTCAACAAATCCGTCGAAAGCCGGCCGCCATGACCCTGGGGATGGTCTTCGGCACGATACCAAAGCGCTTCGAGCAAGTAGGGCTGTTCGCGGTTGATCGCTTGGCGATAGGTTTCCAGCAGCGGTTTGGGAACTCGAACCTCCTTGGCCGACTGTTGAAACGCCTTGCGAGCCTTCTTTTGCACGCCCTGTGTTTCATAGGTCTCTAAAATCTTGCGTTTCCGTTCCTCCAACATCGCTTTTAGAAAGTCGATACTGGGACCGAGCCCCTTGATTTGGCTGGGATCCAAACGCACCGCACGAGCCAATTCCTCTTCGCTCAGCTCGCGAAACTCGCCGTACATCAATGCCTGTTCGAACGCCGGCGAAATCAGATCCGGCGGCGGTTCGGAGGGCGGCGGAAAGGCAGCGGGATCATACTTTTGATAGGCGTGAATGATGCCGCCGAGACGCTTGGACATAAAACTGCTATGTGTGGCTGGAGAACGGTGAAGACCGATCGCGACGACTAAAACTCGTACTCGATTTTTCCGTGCCGTTGGGCGCGGCTGATTCGATCCATGCTGTACAAACCGGCGAGCACAAATTCGACACAACTGGCGCGCACCGCTTCGTTCTCACTGGCGTTGACTTCGAAGGCCAAGTTCCAAGCCGGCGGCACACTTTGCAATCGTTCGGCGTATTGACTGCTGGGCAACAGGTCGCCGACTTCCACGCGAACACCGCCGCGAAAGATCTCGGCGATTTCCGCCAACCCGTGTTGTTCGACGTATTCGGCGAACACCACCTCGATCGCTTTGGCGACCACCGCATCGAGCACCTGGCGTTCACTCATCTGATGCGTGCCCATCAAATCCAATTCCAATTTCCCGAGCGAGCTGGCATAGATGTGGCCGAGGTCGCTGATGCGCGGCACGGCTGGTTTTTCACCATGCAAAATTCCGCGCTGTCGCGCCGAAGCCACCATCGTGCGGAAATTTGCCAACGAGAATCGAGCCGATACGCCGGACGCTTGATCGATGAACTTGCTCTTTCGCGCCTGATCGGTGATCTCTTCGACCAATTGGTACATGAAGTACGGCACCTGGACGGGAAACTCGCCGTGCAAATCGTCACCGACTTCCTGACGCAAGATATCGATCCCCTGGTCACGCTCGGACGGATAGTGCGTTTGCACAATCGTTCCGATGCGGTCTTTCAATTGGGGAATCACTTTGCCGCTACGGTTGTAGGTCGACGGGTTGGCCGAGAACAAAATGAAAATGTCTAAATCAAAGCGGATCGGATAACCGCGAATCTGCACGTCGCGTTCTTCGAGAATGTTAAACAAACCGACTTGCACCAGATCATCCAACTCGGGCAGTTCGTTCATCGCAAAGATGCCGCGATGCATGCGGGGAATCAATCCGAACGACAACGCTTCCTCGGCGCTCATGCTGACGCCACCGGTTAGTTTCGCCGGATCAATTTCGCCGATGATGTCGGCAAACTTCGTCCCCGGAGACAGGCGTTCGGCGTAGCGTTCGCTGCGATGCCACCAAGCGATCTTGATGTCCTCGGGATCATGCTGAGCGACCAATTTGCGCCCCAGCGACGTGACCGGTTTGGTGGGGTCTTCGTGGACGGCCAAATCGGGGTGGCTGATATAAGGAATCCACTCATCCAAAAACCGTGTCAGCATCCGCATCAGACGACTTTTGGCTTGCCCTTTTTCCCCCAGGAACAGCACGTCATGACCCGCCAAAAGCGCCAGATTGATTTCGGGGATGACGGTGTCATCGTAGCCCACGATCCCGGGATACAGTTCTTCGCCGGCGGCAAGCATCCGCGTGAAATTATCGCGAATCTCTTGCTTGACCGTTTTGGATTCCCATCCACTCTCAACCAGTTCCTTAAAATTGGTTGCCGTGGGCGTAGCCGTCGCGACATTCATTCACAATCGTCCAAAAAGAAAGGGGGCAACGAAAGACAGCAGATTATAGACCGCTGCAAACCTTGGTCCGGCAATCTAGCTGGTTCGATCGATCCGATCGGGCCGCGACCTATTCGGCCGATTGATTGACCGGCGGCCGCAACGGACCAGGCATCGACTGCACGCTCTGTCCCCAACTCCAAAGAGCGATGGCGGCGATTAACAAGGCGATCATGATGGCAACGATGGTCAGCGGACGCTGCAATTGCATCCGCAATCGAGGCAGCCTGCTGACCGGCCGAATTTCCAACAGGTACTCCGCTGCGGCCAGCGACACGGATTCGACCGGCACCACCCGCGGCCCCCTGTCGTAGCGCAGCGCCAGGGCTTGATCGGTCGCATCGTCGCCAGGCGTGATCGACTCTCCCAAGCCGCCGATGACGCCGCCGTCATCGACGCTGCGATCCAGCCCACGACCATCTGCAAACGCGGCGCGCCCGGCATGAATCAATTCGCCCGGACGAATTCGCCCGACATGCGCCCTCGATTGGCGATCGCCACGTTGTCGCGGATCCAACAGCCGATAGGTGGACAATGCGATCCGCAACAGTTGCTGTTCGGTGATCGGATTGGGCGTGGTCAACTGACTGAGTGCCAGCGACCGGGCGGTCCGACTGGCGGCGTGGCGGATCACGGCCAACCGTGTTTCTTTGGGATGCAGCCCGATCCGCTGAAAGTCGTCCGGTCCAAGCGCAATGATTTCCGAGCCGCCGACGGGGTTTCCGTCAGCGGGGGAGCGGATTTCAAGATCGCCTGGGCCGGTCAATGTAGGTGCCTCAATTTTCTGAGAATCGTTTGGATGTGTTCTTCGAGACTCTTTGGGAGCCCCAAGGGCGGCTAGCGGTTCGCGCCCCGCCAAGGCCTTTTGACGTTATGTCTTCGCGTGAGGCATTGTTTTTTGGTAACCCGACGCGTGAGCGAGGGATCCCGTCAACACCCTAAATCCCTCGCTGACGCGTCGGGTTACCGAAATAGTACAACTTCAAAACTGACGCGTCGGGCTAGCAAAAACCTTTGGTTCACTCAAACCGCGCCCGCCGAACCGAGTTCGCTGTCACTGTTAGATTATTGCCAATCCGAGCCAACAAGGAATGCCTACCTCTACCACTCCCCTAGGGGAGAACGCCATCCATGAAAGGGTAAGGGCGTGCTCCGGTCCCTAGGGAACCGAAATCCGCATCCAGAACGGCCTTTTTCGGTCCGCCCGCTGCCGTGTGTCCTCCAGAATCGTCTGCAAGTCCCCGTCAAATTCATGGTAACTGGGAGCACTTCCGTAACGAATCACAATTTGCTGATTCATATCAACTCCCATCCCAGGACGTAGACAGACGGTGAAACTGTCCGCTGGCCCGGACAATCGAATTTGATTTCCGCCGCCGATCGTGCCCGTGACGGTGCCAGCCCGTTTGCGATCCTCTTGATCCCAGAGCACGGGGTTCAGATCGACCAGCGGCTTGAGTGGCCCCAGTTCCAACCACCAAAAATATTGATCCCCTCGCCGCATGGTCCGCGTCTCAAACTCTTGGGGAATCGGCGCACGCGAATGCATACTGGCTCCCATCCAGTGAAACAGCTCGGGGATCTCCTCGTAAAAACTTTCACGACCACGCCCGCGATACATCACCACCGTGGCGTCGTTGTTGACGTGCATGTAATCGTCCAAGACCGGCCCCATGCGAATCAACGGCGGTGTGGGGCCAGACAATTCACCCATCACAAAGTACAGCGGGACGTGGCGGGCGTTGGGGAAATAGTGCTGGATGGTTTTGGAGGGTTCGCCATTGACGCTGATCATTCCCGCCCAGTGGTCCGGGTGTGAAAGCGCGATGTCCCATGCCGCGGTCGCCCCCTCGCCATGACCGGCCAAAAACACGCGATCCGCATCGATCGATGCATGTCGCATGGCATGTCGTAGCGCTGACAACACCGCGTGGTGTTCTCGCGGTGTGTATTCATATTCGCGCTGTCCCTGGCGAGACCAATTCGGTGCCACGACGATGTAGCCGTTGCGCATGGCGTGCCCCGAACGCGCGTTTTGCGCGGCATCAAAGTCACCCGCCCACCATGCCAATTCCAATCCCGGCGGCGCGCTCGGTGGCGACAATACGACCAGACAGGGATATTCACGCAGGGGGTCATATTCCGGAGGCAATTGGATCACATAGTCCGCATCCTGGTTGATTTGATAACAGCCTGGGATATCAGGATGCTGCGAATCGTCGGGCCATGACTTCACCGGAGCCAACATCGGCAACAGGCGATCGACATATTCAATTTGAGCACCCTCGATCGTCTTCAACGTCTCTAGAATCGCGAGTCGACGGTTCGCGTCAGCCGTCCCCAAGTACTCCGCCACCAAGTCTCGGACTTGAATCAAGGCGGTCGCCACGATCAAGTTCTGCTCTCCCGAACCGGCGCCCATCAACCACCCGGCGACCGCCAAAGCGACACGGTTCTCCAGCGGCACCGTCGCGGAATCACGCAGACGCGAGTAATCGCTTAACCGCCGCAGTGTCGCAGCGGAGAGCCCACTGGTGATCTCCTGCAAAATGTCCTGTAGCGAATCACGCTGTGCAGGCAGCAACTGTTCTGCAGGTAACTGAGCAATGTCTTTAGCTAACGAGTCGAGCAATGAAGCGACCTGTTGATCGGTTTCATCCAGTTTTTCCAACGCGATCTTGACCCGCTCACGCGTGGTACTGCCAACCGCGTCCATCGGGAACCGGCTGAACACCTGCCTTGCATAGTCGACTTGCCCCACCTCGGCACGACGAACCGCTTCGTCGATCAACTGCCTGGCCTGGCCCTGGACAATGCCGATCAACTGAGCCTCCATGTCTTTCTGGTCGGGAAAGTCACGGATGGTGCGACTGAGTTCTTCTTCGGCAACCCGCAGCCGCCCGGATTCAATAAAGAACCGGACCACCATCAGACGTTGGTCATAGTCCGCTTGATCGATGCGTTGGCGAAAGATCGCTTGCAACGTCTGAGGCATGATCGAACTGGTCGCCACTCGCATGTCCCATTGATACGCCGGCTTGGCTTTGAGCGCTTCGAGTTTGGCGTAGCGGGCATTGAGTTCCGTGATGCCCTGATCGATTTCGATCGCAGTGCCCTCAGGACCGCGGACGCTCAGCGTGCGGCGCCCGTAACTGTTGAAATCCGTCGCCCCCAAGATGTCGCCGATTCCTTGCACCGCCTTGCCACCGAGCGGCACGGCCTGTTTCAATTCGATCGTGCGTTCAACCCCGCGAACGTCCTGGCGAGCTCCTGCTACCATCCCACGATGATGCACGTACACGCGCCGCAACCCGTCATCGACCAACAAAATCGGCCGCGTCTTGATCTCGCCTCGGCCGCCCGCTTGGAACGGATTTTCGTTCAGCGATGCGATTTCAGTCATCAGCCCCTGCAGTGCGATCCCGCTCTTGAGCACCACCCGCTCGTCTGCTCGCAGCACCGCCGCCGAGCAGCAGAACGCGATCACGGCCAACACCACCGGCCCGCCGAGACCGCGATAGCGAATCGCAACGCGACGCTTGGAGTCGTGTCGATGGGGTTGATCGTTCATTCCAAGACCTCGGTAGGAACACGCGGCACTAAATCACAAGCGCGACGCATGAGTTTTGAAGTGGCGTTTGTATCGCAACCCGAAGCGTGAGCGAGGGATTTAGAGTGTTAACGAGATCCCTCGCTGACGCGTCGGGTTATCAAAAACCAATGCCCCGACGCGTCAGCAAAACTTCAAAATGCCCGAACAGGCGATCCACTCGCTCGCGTTTGCGTTGTCCTGATCTAGACCAACCTGTCATCGAGTCGCCATGAATTGCCGACGGATGTCTGTTCTTTGAACGGGATCACCGGTGCGTCTGACGTGCCGACCGGTGACCGGAGTGGCGATGCCGTTTCCGCCTGGATCATCAAGATAGTGAAAGCTCGTCGCATGGTTCGCCCGATCGGGGCGACGCCGTAGCGAACGGAATTGACAGCCGGTATTGTCCGATCAACCCAGCTGTCGTCCTGGACGACATCCCACCACTGCTGGGACTGCCGCGCCAGTTCGCTGGGCTGGCCCGCCGCAACCGAATCGGTCTCCGCATCGATCAGCGAACCACTGTGACCGGGCTGCTGCGCCGCGATCGGCTGCGCGAGCTCGACTGGTGACGCAATTTTCTGCGACGATGAATCGGACACCGCCATCCATCCGGCAAGCGATGCAACCAAAATCGCTGCTGCTGTGGCAATCCTGTGAACGATTCGTTGGCGATGACGGACCGCGACCGGCGTCACTGAACCGGCGGCGCTATCAGCCTCCGGATCCTGAAACGCCAACGCTTGATTGATTTTGCACCACAGATCCAACCGTCGCTGACATTCGGCACAGCGCTGGGCATGTTGGTGCAGCGGTCGATCGCCACGCAGCTCTCTGCGTTGGTCCAACAATTGGTCCATTCGCTGCTGAAACTGTTCGCATCTCATGACGAGTCCCCCGTGGATGTTGCTCCCGAAACAACGTCACGTCGTTGCAATTGATCGACAATACTCACCCGCGCGCGATGGACCAATGTCTTGACGGTGCCGACCGGACACCCCAGTTTGCGTGCAATCTCCGCATGCGACATGGCTTGTTCGTGAAAGCATCGAAAGGCCACCCGTTGACGGATCGGCAACTGCGCAAGGGCCAACGTGATTTCCTCCCGCATCGCTTGAGCCGCTTGAGCCTGCGGCGTGGACAATGAATGAGGCTCTTCGACCGCGGTCAGCGGCGTGAACGAGCGGCGCTGTGCCAACTGGCTGCGGGATCGATTTCCGGCAACCGTTGCCAGCCAGGGCTCCAACGGACGGCGCGGATCCCATCGATCCAAATAGCGAGCAACACGGCTGAATGTTTCTTGCGTCGCGTCCTCGGCGTCCTGGCGGTGCCCGAGGATTCCGTAACAGATTCGGAAGACAAACTGATGGTATCGATCCACCAAAATGGCGAATGCACCGGCATCTTGGTCAACAATCCGTCGCGCTAGGACTGCATTGGAATCAAACCCCACTCCACTGATCTCCCATTCAGAGGGGGCCGCCGGCGAATCTGCTGATTGATGAATCCGTCCCACTGCAATCCGTCCTTCTGTTGCTCGGGTGATCAAGCGGTGAATCGAAGGCTACCTGCCACTGAAGAAACGCTTCAACGCGTCATCGGCGGCAGCTTTCGAATCGTCGGTGATATTTTTCTTTAGCCCCTCAGGCAACTTGCCCTTCTTGGCTTTTTTCTGATCGCGTAAGCGTTCTAGTAACGAACTATCATTGACCGACAAGTCCGTGCTGTCGCTGGACGGTTCGCCCTCGGAAGCTTCCTCTTCGGCCTTTTTTAGATCATCGACACGGAATTGGCGGGTGTCGGGATCAGACAACTTACGAACCCGATCGATCTGATCCGCTTCGTCGAGCCAACCGGTCACATCGACCTCTTCGAACCGGCTGTCGCTGTCTTTGACCGTTCGCGCTGCGGCGTCACCGACATCAACGACTTGCGGTTTCTTATTGCCTTTCAGTCCGTGTTCGATCACGACTTCGAATAGCAACTTGCCGATCTTCAACGCATCGCCGGCCGACAGGACTTTTGCCCGATCGCTCGGCAAACGTTTTTCGTTGACATAAGTCCCGTTGCGACTTTTCAAGTCTTGAATCAGGACGCGGCCATCGCGAATCACCAGAATGCAGTGCTTGCGGCTGATCGAGTCACTCTTGGGACGTAATTGGCACGATTCACTGCGACCAATCAAGAACTTGTCGCCGCTGATTGGGATCTCCGTCCCTTCGTGACTCCCCGTCATGACCTTGAGCTTCACTTGCATACGGCACCTGTTCCTATCTTTCCTTCCGCTGACCACGGTTGTAACTCGCAAGCCGGACGCTTTGCGGGCAGAAATTGAATTGCAATCATTCAAAATCCACGCGACATTGCCACCTGGGCTTGTACACATTGTAAACAGTTGCACTGGCTGAGAAAATGCCGTAATGCATGTTTTGCGATCTCTCAACCCACTCCATCAACCCACCTGCAGCAGGGTTTTCAAGCAGAGTTTGCTGTGATGATCCTGTGACCTGCAATGGATTGCAGACTCGATCATCGTCACCGGTCGCTGCCTGAACCCTATCTTATTTCGCCGCCTAGTGCTTGGCCGCCGCGGTGAAACAGTCGGAAAAACCCAATCAGTGCCCCGGTCGACTTGAATCCAACCCTCATTTGCCGCGGCGGTCTCACTGAATCCTGCAATCTAGCTGGCCTTGATGAGGCGGTCCGGGCCGCTAGCGTCGTGACCACCACGCCGGGGAGGAAAACCGCTGAGCCGTGATTTCCTCTGCCCTTGATCGCTCTGAATCGCTCGCCGCACCTGTCTGGAAGTTCACCGCCAGCAAGGCTCCGATCTGCTGGCTCAGTCGCTGCACCAGATCCCCGTGTTCGATTTGCACCGAGGTCAGATCAAAGACACCGGGTAATTCCGGTGCGAACTCACTGGCACGCAGCAGCAGACTGCCGTGCTGCAAGACCGCGCGTTTGCTGCGGCGCTGGGCACTGCCCAGGACCTTGTAGCCGCTGACGATCAAATCTTCGGCGGTGCGTCGCTGAAAGCACAAGAACGAGTCCTCCCCAGGCCAGCGCGGATGGCCGTCACCATAACGGCGTGCGGTCACGCCAAACTGGCTTAACACCGACGCGATCGCTAAATGCACGCCGTGATACAACTCCGTCCGCGCCCCGTGATCGCGGGCTGGGACCGGGACGGTCAAACTGTAGGTCAACTCATGATGATGCAAAATCGCGCCGCCGCCGGTCGATCGCCGCACCCGCTCGAGCGTCTGAAACCGAGGCGACGAGTCGCGATGCGACTGGAAATAGCCCAACGACAATGTCGGCGATGCCCAGGTGTAAAACCGTAGCGTCGGTTCTGTCGCAACACCGCCAATCCCCGCGGCGCCCGCGACCGCCGCACTGTCGACAGACTCCAGAATCGCTTGGTCCAGCGACATGTTCCCGGCCGCTGATCCCGGCTCGGGCAACAACAACCGACCGCGTGCCCCCAGCGTCATGATTCCTCGCTGTTCCAACGCAAGATCGGCTTCCGCGCCGCTGCCACATCGTCGGGACGACTGATCACGGTCGAATGCGGTGCCAGTTCGATGGTGTCGCCCGTTTCTTCAGTGATTCGGAACAGCGCCTCGGCAAACGCATCGAGCGTCTCTTTGCTCTCGGTCTCGGTCGGTTCCACCATCACGGCTTCATCGACGACCAATGGGAAATAAACCGTCGGCGCATGGAACCCATAGTCCAACAACCGCTTGGCCAAATCCATCGCCGACAAATGCTTTTCTTTTCGCAACCGCGTCGCCGAGGCCACGAATTCGTGCATGCATCGATCACCGTGAGGAACATCCAAGATGTGCCGGACTTTGCTGAGCAGGTAGTTGGCACCCAACAAGGCGTCTTCGCTGACGCGGCGCAGCCCTTCTTTGCCGTAGGTGCGGATGTAGATGTAGGCTCGGGCCAAAACACCGACGTTACCAAAGAAACTGCGAACGCGTCCGATCGATTTGGTTGGCGTCACGCAGCGGTATTCATCGCCGTCCTTTTCCACGACCGGGCCGGGCAAATAATCAGCCAAGAAATCGCGGACACAAATCGGTCCCGCCCCCGGTCCACCGCCACCGTGCGGCCCCGAAAACGTCTTGTGCGGATTGAAGTGCATTAGGTCCGCACCAAAGTCACCGGGGCGTGTGATCCCCAGAATGGCATTCATGTTGGCGCCGTCCAAGTAGATCAAACCACCCGCTGAATGCACCAAGTCGGCGATCTCCTGAACTTGCGAATCAAACAACCCCAACGTGTTCGGATTGGTCAGCATGAACACGGCGGTTTTGTCATCCAGCTTGCTTTTCAAATCTTCGACATCCACCAATCCGTTGGCACCGCTCTTGACGGTCCGTGTGGAAAAACCGGCGATCTGGGCGCTGGCCGGGTTGGTGCCGTGAGCCGAATCGGCGGTCAACACCACCGTTCGCTCGGTTTCACCGCGCTCGGCAAAGTACGCCGCGGCGACAAACAACGCGGTCAGTTCACCATGGGCACCGGCAGCCGGCTGCAACGACACGCCGGGTAATCCGGCGATCTCGCCGAGCATCTGTTGCAGTTCATACAACATCTGTAACACACCGGGGATCGACCGGTCGCTTTGCAACGGGTGCACATCGACCAACCCCGGCAGCGAAGCCATTCGCTCGTTCCGCTTGGGGTTGTATTTCATCGTGCACGACCCGAGCGGATAGAAGTGCGTGTCGACGCTCATGTTCAACGTCGACAAATTCACAAAGTGACGGACGACGTCGCCTTCGGCCAGTTCCGGCAACGGCGGCGGCGCGTCGGCCAGCTGGTCGGCTGGCAACAGCGATGTGGCTGATTCCGCAGTGGTCGGCAGTGCCGGCAAATGATGTGCCCGGCGACCGCTGCGACTCATTTCAAACAGTAGTTTGGTGGCTTGTTGGTTTCGCATTGGAAGGGTTCCTTAGAGGGTTTGCGCCAGCTGGTTCGATCGCGCCGCCGAAGCCGACTCGATCACTTCCATCAAGCGATCCAGTTCCGCCTCGGTTCGTTTCTCGGTGACGGCCACCAGAAAACAATCCGAATACTGTGAATCCATCGGTGCCAACGGCACACCGGCCAACACCCCCTGATCCTGGGCATGGTTCAACAATGCTTCGACATCATTTTCGCGGTCACGTACCAAGAACTCTTTGAACACCGGCCCGGCGTGGACCAATTCGAATCGTTCACTGGCCGCAAACCGCTCACGTGCCAGATTGGTTTTGACCACACAATGTTCGGCGGTCTCCTTCAAACCCTGTGGCCCTAGCAGGCTCAGGTAAACGGTTGCCCGCAGCGCCAGCAGTGTCTGATTGCTACAGATATTGCTGGTCGCTTTCTCGCGACGGATATGCTGTTCACGAGTTTGCAAGGTCAACACCCAACAGCGTTTGCCGCGGCGATCGGTGGTCTGGCCGGCAATCCGTCCCGGCATCCGTCGCATCAACTCTTTGCGACAGGCGATGATCCCTAGATAGGGTCCGCCATACTGCAGCGGATTACCCAGACACTGGCCTTCGGCAACCGCGATGTCGACACCCAGGTCACCGGGTCGTTTCAGCAGTCCGACACTGATCGGATCAAACGACTGAATCACCAGCGCGCCGGCGGCATGCGCGGCATCCGCGATCTGCTGAACCTGTTCCAGTCGCCCATAAAAATTGGGGTGCTGAACCAAGACACATGCGGTCTGGTCATCGATCGCGTCGATCAACGCTTCGCTGGTCCCCGATTCACCCGACGGCACAACGACCAGTTCGGCATCAATGTTTTGCAGATAGGCTTCCAAGATGTCACGGTATTCCGGGTGCACCGCGTCACTGGTGATCACCTTGGAGCGTTTTTTGACGATCGACAACGCCATCAAGACGGCTTCGGTGGCGGCCGAACCGCCGTCGTACAAACTGGCATTGCTGACGTCCAATCCGGTGATCTGGCTGACCAGCGTCTCGTACTCAAACATCACCTGCAGGTTGCCCTGGCTGACTTCCGCTTGATAGGGCGTGTACGACGTGTAGTACTCGCCACGCGAAGCCATTTCATCGACCACCGCCGGTATGAAGTGGTCATAGGCACCACCACCCATGAAGCAGATGTGGCTCGACACCGACGCGTTGCCCGCAGAGAGTCGGCGCAAATCTCGCTCCAGCGACATTTCGTCGGCCGCCGCTGGCAAATCCAACGGGCGTTTCATCTGCAACGCCGCAGGGACTTGAACATCGATGATCTCTTGAATCGATGTGGCACCGATCGCGCGCAACATTTCGCGTCGATCGTCCTCGGTATGGAACAGGTAACCGTTCATGGAGTGTCTAGAAAGTAGAGTGGAAAATCGGAGTCAGTCGTCAATCCCGGTCGCGATCAACCGGATTCGGAGCACTGCTTTTGGTAGGCGGCATGGTCCATCAAGGAACCGAGTGCCGAGTCGTCATCAACCTTGACTTTAATGATCCATCCATAGTCGTACGGGTCGTCATTCAGCCCGTCTAAGTTGTCCGGCAAATCGCTGTGGACATCGATCACTTCGCCCCCGACCGGGCTGTACAACGGGCTGACCGCTTTGACCGATTCGACTTCACCGAATTCATCGCCGGCACCGAGCTGCTTGCCAACTTCGGGAAGGTCCATGTAGACCAGATCGTTGAGTTGTTCGATGGCGAAGCCCGAAATACCGATGGTCGCGATTTTTTGACCGCCGTCTTCGCTGATGTCGACCCACTCATGAGTCTCGGCATACAGTAGTTTGCTCTTGTCGCGTGACACGTTGTCGATTCCTTATCGAGGGGGTAATGGATGAATTGAAATCAGGTGAATCGGTTCAGTTGGTTTTAGCGCGACGGTAGAACGGCAACTTAGTAAGCGTCGCCGGCGACCGTTTACCGCGAATGTCGATTTCATAGTCTGACTGGTCGGCTTTGTCGGCATCGACCATCGCCATCGCGATCGGGCGCCCCAGTGTGGGCGACGGACCACCGCTCGTGATCGTCCCGATCGCCGTGCCGTCGGAATCCAAAACGATCGAACCCTCGCGCGCCGGACGCTTTCCAGCCGGCAACAATCCGATCCGGACTTGTTTCACACCGTCCGCTTTGACTTGGGCAATCGCATCGCGGCCGATGAAGTCGCGGTCTTTGAAATTACAGGCAAACCCTAAACCCGCCGAAATCGGATCGATCGACTCGTTCAGCTCATGACCGTACAAGGGCATTCCGGCTTCCATCCGCAAGGTGTCGCGAGCCCCCAACCCGGCAGCGGCAAACCCCAGATCTCGCCCGGCCAACAAAATATTCTCCCAAACCCGATTGGCGTCTTCGGCCCGCACCACCAATTCGATCCCGTCTTCGCCGGTGTATCCGGTGCGACTGACAATCACCGGTTTTGAAAATTGGTCCGTGATTCGGGCTTGGTAATACTTCAACCGCGTGGGGTCAAACGTGAACAGCCGCTTGCACGTTTCCATTGCCAACGGCCCCTGCACGGCAATCATCGCGGTCAATTCCGTGCGATCGGAAAACGTGACCCGGGGGAAATCATCCAGATGCTGCTTGATCCACTGGACGATCTTGGCGCGATTCGATGCGTTGACCACCAGAAAGTGATACTGAGTTTCGCTGGGCGTTTTGAGATGCGACACCAACACGTCATCCAACACGCCCCCGTCAGGGTTGCAAACCATTGCGTAACGCACACCGCCGATCGGCAGATCCGTGACGCGGCGTGTCAACAAGCGGTCCAGCAATTCCGCACTGCCCTGGCCGTCGAATCGCAAACGCCCCATGTGAGAAACGTCGAACAGCGCCGCAGCGGTACGACAAGCCGTGTGCTCACTGACGATCGAGTCGTACTGGATCGGCATTTCGTAGCCGGCAAACGGGACCATTTTGGCGCCGGCACTGCGATGCCAACGGTCCAGCGGCGTTGCGGCGAGCGGTTGTGATTCAGATGGGGCCGGGCTCATGCGTCACTCTGAAGGATCGTGGATGCGGTGCGTCAGTGCTGCGGTGCGTCGTCGAAAGATCCTGCGCTCCTGCATGGCAGATTCTTAGGCACCCATCGCCAAACGCAGCCTCGATCCCCGCCGGTGCATCCCCCCGCGGTCCAGGGGGACCGACCAGGCGATTCTAGCGGTAGAGCAAGCTTCGAAAGCGGGGCCAACATGTCAACGAACGGTGTAACCGCCAAGTGTATCGACGGCTGCAATCACGTTCTAGGGTCACCACCACGCTGGAATTGATTCGGGCAAGATTCTTTGTGTTACGGCACCACAATCGCGCCCCAGGAGCCCCCTCATTTACGGCGTTTCCGTTTCCCCGCTTGCCGACGATCCTTTTTCCGTTTGCCCTTGTACAGCGACTCTTTGCCGGCACTCTGACCGGGTTTCCCCTGCCGATCGTTGGGGTTGCTATTTCCCACCGAGTGGTTTTTCACAGGTTCGAAAAACAACTGTCGCTGCGTCAGATCGACACGGCTGACTTTGACCGTCAATTGGTCGCCCAACCGATAGCGGTTGTGCGCCTTGAATCCGACCAGCATTTGGCCGCGCCGTTCGAACCGGTATTGATCATGCGGCAACTGGTCGACACTCACATAGCCGCTGACCGGTAGTTTGACACAGCGTGCCAAGAAACCGTCGGCAAAGACGCGACTGACGACAGCCGGCATCGTCTGACCAATGTGCTTTTTCAAAAAGTGCAACAGTTTCAATTCTGTCAATTCACGCTCGGCCTGGGCCGCATTGCGTTCCATGTCACTACAGTGCTGGCCCAACTGCAGCACGGTGCCATAGGCATCATCGGGTGTCTTTTCACCAGCCCACAGGCGATCAATCAACCGATGCACGGTCAGATCGGGATAGCGACGAATGGGGCTGGTGAAATGGCAATAGTGCTGCATGTCCAGCGCATAATGGCCGTCGGTCTGCGGCCCATAGACCGCCTTGTTCATGCTTTTGAGCACGGCAAAGTTGACTGCGTCTTCCAACGGCGTCCCGGCCACGCGATCGAGCACCGCTTGAATCTCGAACCGGCTTTCGACCGATTCAATCCCCAATCCCAAATCGCGCACAAAATTTGACAACTGGCGCAACTTGCGGCGTTCCGGCGGCGGGTGAATCCGGTGAAGAAAATTGTACTCGGCATCGTCTAACCAAGCCGCAACCGCTTGGTTGGCGGCCAGCATGAATTCTTCGATGACCTGATGGCTTTCCGTGTTCTCGGTGCGATAGGCGCCTTTGACTTTGCCGCTGCGATCAAACTCCAATTTGACTTCGGGCATGTCCATCGAAATCGCACCGCCTTTGAATCGGCGTTTGCGAATCATCATCGCCAGCGTGTGCATGTCGGCCAGCAATTCGCAGACCGGCGGACCAAGCTTCTCGCGATAGGCATCGGGACTGTCCAAGAACTGATCGACTTGGCCGTAGTGCAACCGCATGTCACTGCGGATCACGCTATTGTGGACTTCGGTATGTGTGACAATGCCCTCGTCGGTCATCTCGATCTCGACGGTCTTGGCCAAGCGAACTTTCTCGGGCTGCAGGCTGGCCAAGTGGTTGCTGATGATCTCTGGGACCATCGGGATCACACGACCGGGCAGATAGACACTGGTGGCTCGTCGTCGCGCTTCTTCGTCCAACTTGCTACCCGGGCGAACAAAATAGCCGACATCGGCGATGTGCACCCACAACCGCCAACGCCCGCCTTCTTCACGGCTGAGCGAGATCGCATCGTCAAAGTCACGGGCGTCAAAGGGATCGATCGTGATCGTTAACTTGTCGGTCAAATCCAAGCGATCCGCCGGCGTATTTTCTTCGTCGAATTCATCGGCGCGCTGCCGCGCCTCGGCGATCACATCCTCGGGGAACTCGTCCGGCAACCCGTACTGACGCATGATGGTCAGGGTGTCGATGCCGGGGTTGTTCCGACTGCCCAATTTCTCCAGCAACACCGCTTCGCCGCTGCGCCCTTTCTCGCCAGGGAACGCCACGACCTCGACAAACACTTTGTCGTCATTGGCCAGCGGCAACCCTTGGATGTCGCCGATGTAGACCGGTGCCTCGTGTGGCGTGCCATCCAAAAAGACGGCCGGCTTGCCATCGATCAGGTTGAACGTGCCGGTGAACTGACGCCGCGCCCGCTGCACGACCTCCGTCACGCTGGCTTCGTTGCCGCCGCGTCTTCCGGGGCGTAGTTTGACTTCGACCAAATCGCCCTCGAGGGCCCCGCCGGTTTGGCCGGGGGGAACAAACAGGTCCTCTGTCAACGCACCATCGCCCGAGTCACCGGGCCGCACGAACCCAAACTCGCCACCAGCAGCGGTTCGAAACACGCCGCGAATCCGGTCCAGCGGCCCCCCCACAGCGCCGGTGCTGATCACCAAATGGTTCGATCCATAGACCAATCGCCCCTCTAAAACCAACTGCTTGATTGTCCGCCGCAGTTCCCGGTACTCGTCCGGCCCCAGCTTCAATGTCTCAGCGATTTGCTTCGGTTTACTGGGGCGATACTCCGGCGACACGACCAATCGCATCACGCGATCGGATAATTCTTGTGATATTTCCATCTACAGAGAATACCCGATGACCGGGTCGGCGCCCCAGTGGACCAAGTGGCAGCTGGCGGAATACCGCACAGGGTGCCGTTTCAGTCGCGCCCGTTGCACCTGGCCTACCGGCCCGCGATGGCCGCCAATTTGCCCCAGCGGGTGTCCCACTGGCGGATTTGGAAATGCCGATCGAAACTCTGGCGGATCAATTCCGGTGCAGCCAGCCACTGCTCGTACGTCACCCGCTCGCGATCGGTCATCGTCGCCAATGCGTCCCCTTTCGCATACAGCTTGCGCATCAGCGGCTGCTCCGTCACGGCATGGGCAAACACCAAGAACGGTGTCTTCCAGGGCTCGATCACATAGAACCTGCCCTGTGGTTTCAACAGCCCTGCCACACCGGCCAGCGTCCGGTCCAGATCCTGCGGCAACGACGGCAAGTGATGCAGTCCGCCTTGCACGATCACCACGTCGTATGCCGATCGCTCTAGCGGTAGGTCGGTGCAATCCGCCAAATGCAATTGAGCCGGACCGTGATACTCCTCCAACAAGCTATCGCTCAGATCGACACCTTCCAGATGCTTAAACCCCATCCGCTCCAGCGCCACCAGACCGTTGCCGCGGCCACAAAAAATCTCCACAACGCGAGCCTGCTTGTCGATCGATTCAAACCCGAATCGTTTCAGCCGGCCGATGAACTTTGCGATTTCCTGATCCGGGGTCTCAAACCGCTTGTAGGCGGCTTCCCAAACCGGGTCACAACACAATTGTCCCGCTGCAACATGCCGCACGATTTCCGGCCGCTCTGACTCACTCATTTCCCGGCCTCCCCGTCGCCTGAGAGCGAACGTCGTGATCGCTGCATCATCAACACACCGCTCATCAACGACGCCATCGCAGTTTGAAAACCGATGGCGACCAAGGTCACACCGGGCACCACCCAACGCATCGTTTGCGGATAATCCAGCGGACCAAAATCCTGCTGCCACCAGCGGAAAACGATCACAGCGATCATGCCGACCCCTAAGACCACCGCAGCGATTCCAAACACCAGCCCGCGCTCGACCGTGACGTGTTCCAGTTTTTCGTGCGGCGGCATCATTCCTTCGCGGCCCGTAAAAATCCGGGCCAGCGCCGCCAACAACACACACTGCCACCCCAGCAACACCAACAGACTGGCAATCAACAGCGTATGCACATCCAGGGCCGCACCAAAAATGTGCACTTGGGGCAAAGCCAGCGCGTAGCCGACCAACCCGATCCCTAACAACACCAACCCCGGACGAAAGAACGTCCAGTTGGGACTGAATGCCAAAAACAGTCGCAGCGTCCGCCAACCATCACGAAATGTTCGCAGGTGCGGCCCGTGTTCTTTGCGTCCGTCCGGGTGCAGTGTGATCGGCACCTGGTTCATCGACGCGCCGTGCAAACCACTCTTGATAATCATTTCCGTGGCGAATTCCATCCCCGGCGAGCGCAGATCCAAGCGGTCGTATAACTTGCGGGTGAACCCTCGCATGCCACAATAAACGTCATTGATCGGAATCCGAAACATCATCCGAACCAACCAACTGAGCACCGGGTTGCCGAACCAGCGATGCAAAAACGGCATCGCACCGGGCAACACCTGGCCTCCGCCGCGCGGCAAACGACACCCCTGGACCAAGTCCGCTCCCTCGCGGAGCGCGTCGACAAATTTTGGGATTTCCAAAAAGTCATAGCTGTCGTCGGCGTCGCCCATCAACACAAACTTGCCTTCGCTAGCTTCGATACCGTGCATCAGCGCCGCACCGTAGCCCCGCTGGGCCACATCCACAATTCGCGCCCCCTGCTGGATCGCCAAATCCTGGGACCCATCGGTACTGCCGTTATCGGCCACCACGACCTCGCCAGAGATCCCCGCCTGGCGCATCGCGCGAACGGCTTTCTCCACACAAATCGCGACGGTATCGGCTTCATTCAAACAAGGCATCACCACCGACAATTCAATCGGACCGCTGGGGATCGTTTCACTCATTCAGATTTCGTCGTTGGGATGGCATCGTCGGAAAACAGAACAGCAGCACACACACAGCGCCGCCACGAGGACCAACAACACGATCGGTTCCAGAATCATGCGGTAGCGATAAGCCGGGATTTCCAACACGGCCGTGATGACGGCAAAATAACCCATCACCGCCGCCAGCCAAAGTCCCGCCGCTCGAGTCGGTCGCCGCCAGATCAGTAGCATCGTTGACAATCCCGTCAACAGCATCAGCAGCGTGTTGCCCAACAACCAATTGCTGGCGCGATACCGAATGGCTGTATCGACGGGCGCGACTGTAACACCCCAGATTGACTGGCCGGCATACAAATCCCTCGCCAGCGCGGCTTTGTCGGCATCCCCTGTGACCGGAAAATCAGCGACTTGACTAGGCAATTCAGTCGCCCGAGTTCGCCAGAAATTGATCAACCGCCGCCCCGCTTTGACGGCGAACACACCTGGCGCGGCCTTGATCGCATCGATCGCCGTCTGTTTCATCAGCCGATCGGCCGCCGCGTCATCCATCCCCGCGGCCGTCAGCGCATGAGAAACCGTCCAGGTATCACGCCACGCTTCCTCCGCCGCCAGCGTGGACCAAGCCGGTTGGCCGACCTGGTCTTTCAACTGCTCAGCGGCCCGTGAATCCGGCATCGCCAACCCGGCGCCGCTGCCGTCTTGAAAGGTCACGATCCAAAGATTACGACCGACGAATTCCGTCAACATCATTTTGCCGAACATGGCCTGATTGCGGACCAACCAGGGTGTGATCGAGGCGATCGTGACCGTGGCGGCGATCAACAAACAAATCGTCCCACGGATCACACACAACTGTTTGACGCGATCGTCCCGGACCCAAAACCAGCTGACCACCAGGTAAACCAGATCGGCAATCCAAATCAACATCGCGATCGGGCGTGTCAAAATTGCTAGTCCCAACGTTGCGCCCATCAGCACACCGCCGATCACCGTGGGGGCACGCGTGAATCTGGCCACCGACCAGAGGTGCAGCACCAGCAAGAAAGTAAACAACGTTTCGCTCAACACGGTCGTCACATAGGTGACCGACGAAATCATCAACAGCGCCAGACCCAACACCGGATAGGCAGCGCGACGGTCGCCTGTCAGATCCACCGCCATCCAAGCGATCAATCCGATCGTGGCGATCCACAGCATGCCTTGAACACAAACCAAGGCAAACAACGGATCCGCAACGGTGCTGCGCAGCAGCCCGATCAACCAGGGATAACCGGGCGTACGGTAGGCAATTTCCTTTTGTGTGAGAAACCAGTCACCGCCGCTAACCAAACCGCCCAATTCCCAGTACCCGGCCGCATCCAACACGATCGGACTCGGTCCGCGCGCGATCACACCGGCCACTTTCACGACCAGCAAACCGACCAACAAAATCAAACCCCATTTCCGACCCACAATGTTTTCCTAGTGAGGGATTGCCGATTCTTTCACAACCCGAAGCGTTCGTTTTGAAGCCAGCGTTAAAAAGCCTTTTCAACTCAAATGACTCGGCAAATTGCCGCTTCGATCTGTTCACTCTCCCTTGGGAGAGTGAATTGCTAAAGCGCTGGCTTCTAAAAGCGTGAGCGAGGGATCCTGTTAGCACGCGAAATCTCTCGCTGACGCTTTGGGTTGCGATAAAAACGCAACTGTACGACGCCTGTGCCGCGCAAGTGTACCCCGCCCACGGTCGATGCGTCTGCCGGTCGCCATGATCCGCACGCGCGGCATGATCCGCACGCACACTCTGGCGGTTCCGCTGTTGGCGGCCTCACACCACGCTTGGACATTGCTTTATCCTTAAGCGTGTTCGCTTGCGTCCTTAACCGTCCGTTGCTCGGTATTTGTTGCTCGGTGTCCGTCTGCCTGCGTCGTGTGTTTATGAGATCGTTGTTACCCGTCATCAATACCGGATTGCCGACAGACATTGTCCAGCCCTTCGCCGCTCGCGTTGCGCGGGAATCATCGCCACTGCGACGTGGCAAACTGACCCAATTGCAAATCAATCTTGGCAAACTGTGCAACCAATCCTGCACCCACTGCCACGTCGAAGCCGGGCCGACAAAGAAGCGTGAGAACATGGACGCCGCCACCGCGCGTCGTGTCGTCGAACTGACGAAATCATGTGGCGATCTGCAGTTGGTGGATTTGACCGGCGGGGCGCCGGAAATGAACCCGATGTTTCGCGAACTGGTGCAAGATTTCCGATCGCAGGGATTGCGCGTGATCGACCGCTGCAATCTGACCATCCTGCGACAGCCGGGATTCGAGTGGGCCGCGCCGTTTCTGGCCGACCACCAAGTCGACATTGTCGCTTCGCTGCCCTGCTATCTGGAAGACAACGTCGATGGCCAACGCGGCGATGGCGTGTTTCGACAAAGCATCGATGCGCTACGACAGTTAAATGATCTCGGATATGCGGCCGACGATTCAGCGCTGCGATTGGATTTGGTTTTCAACCCCACCAGTCCCTCGCTGCCACCGGATCAGGCCAACCTCCAAGCCGATTACAAACGCGAGTTACTGTCACGTTACGGTATTCGATTCAATCATTTGCTGGCGATCACCAACATCCCTATAAAACGCTATGCGATGTACTTGGCCAAACGGCAGCGTCTGGAACAGTACATGAAATTGTTGGAAGACAACTTCAATTGCCAAGCAGCGGAAAACGTGATGTGCCGATCGTTGCTGTCGGTCGCCTGGGACGGTTCGCTGTACGATTGTGATTTCAACCAAATGATCGACCTACCGGTTGCCAACACGGATGCGATGACCAGGGCTAACGATCAATCCGCCGCCACGGTTTGGAACATCGATTCCTTTGACGCGTTCAGCGACCGAAGCATCGCCACCGCGGATCACTGCTACGGATGCACCGCCGGGGCCGGCAGCAGTTGTGGCGGCGCATTGCTGTAGATCAGTCTTCTCCTTTACCTATTCTTCTGACTGAGTGTTCCATGTCGATTTTGAATACCGAAGCCGCGGTCCGTGATCGCTATTCCGCGGCTGCCGAGCAGCGCCAGAACGAACTGTGTTGCCCGGTCGACTATGACCGCCAATACCTGGAAATCATTCCCCAAGAAGTGATCGATCGCGACTACGGATGCGGTGATCCATCAAAATATGTTCGCAGCGGTGAAACGGTCTTGGACCTGGGCAGCGGCGGCGGCAAGATCTGCTTCATCGCCGCCCAAGTCGTCGGCGCGGGCGGATCCGTGATCGGCGTCGACATGAACGACGAAATGCTGGGTCTGGCTCGCCACCACAAATCGACCGTGGCCGAACGCATGGGATACGACAACATCCGATTCTATAAAGGCAAAATCCAAGATCTGCAAATCGACCGCGATCAACTGGACAGCTACCTCAGCGAACATCCGATTGATAGCGAATCCGCACTGCAGCAATTCGAAAGCTTTGTCGCCAAAATGCGAACCGACACGCCAATGATCGCCGAC
Organism: Stieleria tagensis; assembly: GCF_024129865.1. GTDB lineage: Bacteria > Planctomycetota > Planctomycetia > Pirellulales > Pirellulaceae > Stieleria > Stieleria tagensis. Next base: position 23,273 of record NZ_JAMYFE010000093.1, read on the forward strand.
AATTCAGTTGATGTTGTCGTCAGCAACTGCGTCTTGAATCTGGTCGACGAACGCGAAAAACAAACCCTGTTTGCCGAGATTTTTCGCGTGCTCCGCCCGGGCGGCCGAGCGGTGATCAGCGATATCGTCAGCGACGAACCGGTGCCTGCGGTGATGAAACAAGACGGACAACTATGGAGCGGGTGTGTCAGCGGGGCGCTGCAAGAAAAAGAATTCATCGATGCTTTCACCCAGGCCGGGTTCCAAGCCGCCCAGATGCCGGTCTACCAAAGTGAACCGTGGCAAGTCGTCCAAGGAATCGAATTCCGTTCCGTGACGGTGATCGCTTACAAATACCCGGACATCCCCTGCTACGAACACAATGAAGCGGTCGTCTATCGTGGCCCCTATTCAAGTGTCATCGATGACGACGGACACCAATTCACGCGCGGCATGCGCACGGCGGTCTGTCGCAAAACGTTCGCCAAAATGCAGTGCGAACCCTATCAAGACGACTTCCTGGCAATCTCTCCGGCCAATCCGATCGCCCCCGAAGACGCCCTGCCCTACGACTGCACCGCCGGCAAAGTGGAACGGTCCCCCAAAGCCACCAAGGGCGGTAGTGTGCAATCCAAACCCAGCGAATCGGAGTGTTGTGCCGACGGCGGATGCTGTTAGCCGAACCATACATGGAGTGACCCAGCACGTGAGTCTTGGAGTTGCGCTTTTATGGAAACCCGACGCGTCAGCGAGGGATTTAGGGTGTCAACGGGATCCCTCGCTGACGCGTCGGGTTACCAAAAACCAATGCCCCACATAAAAGCACCGCTTCAACGGCGCTGGTGTGGAGGATTTATCCGACTCGGGTGAGGGTTTTCTGCGAAGAGTAAAACCGGTCGGATAAATCCTCCACACCAACGCGAGACCGGTTAGTCCTGGAAGGACTGTGCTTCATCCGGCCCGGGCGTGGCATAGGCGGGATCTTTGGCGCGAATGTACAGTTCACCATCGTCCTGCAAATGCACGTCCAGCGGTACGATCGTTGTGCCCCGGCGGTTGATCGTTTGCGCGGTCTGACTCAGATCGCGCGACTCGATCCCGTTGGCGTCCAGCGGCGGCACGTTGGCATTGAAAAACGCCGTGCACCACCATCGTCCTTGGTCATCTTGGAACGGCGTTCCGTGCCCCAAAAAACGTCCCGCAAATTTTCGCTCGCTGTACGGACCGGTGATCTTGTCGGCGGTAGCGTAATACAGGTTGTAACTGCCCCGCCGCATGCCGGCGGTTGACCAACCGGTGCCGAACAGCACGTATTTGCCGTGAATCTTTTGAATCAAACAGCCTTCGTGCCCCATCGTGTCGGTGTCACCGGACGGTTTGATCGCAACCGGCTTGGCTGCCAAACCAGAAAAGTCGGCTTTGATCGGTGCGATCTGAGTGGCGCCCCAAATCAGCCACCATGTTCCATCGTCATCTTTGAACATCGATGGATCATGTCGCTTTCCGATCGCTTGGCCCATCGGATTGCTCCATGGGCCGGCAACTTGGTCGCCAGCTGTCAGCGATAGATTGGCTCCTTTGACCGGTGAAGGGCTGGTATGGACCAGTGCCCAACGATCGCCGAGCCAATGTAATTCCGGTGCCCACAAAAACCATTGGTCTTGCGGAGTCGATTCGAAGGCGCCGGGTTTCACTTTCGCCCAAATCCCGTCCTGCATCGTGAAAGGCGCGTCCAGCGACTGCCATTGGATCAGGTCCTTGGATTTCCAAACGCGGGCCACCGATCCGACCAGACTGAGCGGTCCTAAACCGGTATTGTAAGGATCGGTTTGTTCGCGGGGATCACCCGGGTTAGGTGTAGTCCCGGTCAAGTAGTACCAACCGTCGGGGCCACCAACGAGATAGGGATCACGAATCCAGCCCTGTTTGATAAACAGCGCGCGATCATGAGATGCCAGCCCCGCCTTGATCTCCGCAGGCGACATCGCACCGTCTACCTCCGGTGGCTTGGAAGGCTTGGTCGGTGGCTGAGCGGCATGGCGGCGAATCAACCGAGTCTCGGCAGGGTCGTAAGCGGTGCCGTCGCGATCAAAGATGTCGTGAAACCATGGATCAGGTTCTTTGTCATAGGCTTGTTTCCAAGAGTCCCAGGGATAGATGGTTTGCGAACGACCGTTGACGAATCCCCAGTTGTAAGCAGCGACGCGATGCTGGTGAAAAATCGGTAACACGCCGGCAAAGGTCGAATTGTTTCCCCGCGCCATGTACTCGGTACACAACAACGGCCGTTTCATTTGCAACAGCCCCTGGACCAATTCCCCGGCACGCTTCGGCGCGTCGTAGGTATGAAACGAAATCACATCTGAATTCTCAATGCACGCGCGCTGGTACGGCGTCGGCTGATTCAAATAATCCCCTTTCCACACGCCGACCGTCAGCGGCTGCGACGGATCGATTTGGCGGGCCCAGCCAAATGTTTTTTCCATCAACTCCAGCGCCCGCTGCTCTTTCACGGTTTCGTCCAACTCCTGCTTGGAACCGGCGGAACCATAGGAATTGCGGTTGGGATTATTCGGTTCATTGAATAAATCCCAAACCAACACACGCGGATCATCCCTGTAGCGTCGCAGCACCGCTTGCACGTAGGGTTTCAATTGATCTTGTTTGGCAGGGTCGTCCAAAATCTCGCGTCCGGGTGATTGCACCCATCCGGAATTATGGCGGCCCGGCGTGGGATCGGGTTGCTTGCCGGCTTTCGGAAACGGATGCCAGACACCGTCAAAGAACACGAACATGGTTCGAATGCCGTGTCGGTCGGCAATTTCCAAGTACTGGTCGACTCGTTTCAAAAATCCATCGGGATCCTGTTGCCATGCGATGTCGTGCAAGAACACACGCATCGTGTTCATCCCGATCCCGGCCGCCCAGCCCAATTCACGATCGATCGTTTCCGGATCAAACGTGTCGGCCTGCCACATTTCCAGTTGATTGATCGCCGAGGAAGGCACATAGTTCGCGCCGATCGGCCACTGGATCTTGTCGTACCAATCATTGGCCCGATCCGCCGTCCAGCGACCGGGTCGCGAGGCAAACGAGACGATCGGCGCGGCCACCTCGGGCCCCGTCGTGACTTTGTAATCCACAATCGTGGCACTGAATTCGTTCGGCCCCTCGTAGTCTCCGGCAGCCGACAAATCATCGAACCCGATCGACAGACCGTCTTTGGGTTGACCGCTGATCAAACCTGGTGAAGTCGTTTCGATGGGTTTGCCGCCATTGATCGACAATCGCATCAGATCGCGATCCAACGAAGCGAGCAGACGCGTTTTGCCACTGATGCGAATGTTGGACTGGAGACGCGTCACCTGTCCCCCCCGACGGACATCAAATACGGGTTTGCTATCCACCAAGTGCAGCGCGTAGCCACGTTCGCGCCCGCCCTGTGCCAATACCACACCGCTCGGTTTGGGCCCTTTGATCGTGGCTTCGATTTGAATCGACCGATTGGCAATTTGAGGGGTGGGGATCGCCGCCGGCGTCTGCTTGGCGACTTTCCATCGACCGCCCGATTCGGCTTCCGGGTAATCAGCCAAAATGGCTTTCAGCTTTGCCAGTACCTCGGGTTGGCTGGCTGCCACGTTCGTTGACTCCAACGGATCGGACTGGTAGTCGTACAGTTCGTACTGCGACTTGCTTTCGTCGTCACCAGGCTTTTTCCACTGCACCATGCGGTACCGCTCGGTGCGGATCGCGCGGCCGAGCGTTTGTTTCGGATAGGCGTGATAGGCATGGTCGCGGACACGTGCCAAAGGATCCTTTAGCACCGACACCAAACTGACCCCGTCGATTGATTGCGGACCGGTCGGTTGTGGCAGTCCCGCCAACTCGGCAAGCGTCGGGAAAATATCGACGCTCTCAGCGAGTTGTCCGGTGGATTGATTCGGTTGCACCAAACCTGGCGCCACAAACAGAATCGGGATCCGATTGGCCTGTTCATAATTCGTGTGCTTGGTCCAGATCCCTAAATCGCCGAGATGGAATCCATGGTCGCCCCACAGCACGATGATCGTGTCGTCGGCAAGCCCTAACCGATCAAGCGCATCGATGACCTTGCCGATCTGGGCGTCGACATAGCTGGTGCTGGCATAATAACCGTGGATCAGATTTCGTTTCAGTTGGTCTGAATATGCCGCGTCACGATCCTCCGGCACTGGTTTGTAATTCGTGATCTCTCCGCCACGCTTGCCAGCGACCGCTGGTGAATCTTGCGGCAGCGATTCGTGCTGCGGCATCGGCAATGCTTGGGGATCGTACAGATCCCAATACTTTTTGGGTGCGCTAAACGGCAGGTGCGGCCTGGCAAATCCGGCGGCGATAAAAAACGGAGTCCCTGCGGAATCGCGGCGTTGCTTGGCGGCGGTCAAGCGGCGAATCGTTTCCGCAGCGACCCGACCGTCGGCGTAGGCTTCGTCCTGGACAGCGGGCGATTCAAACGCCGCGCCACGAGGCAGCGATCGAATTCGGTCGAGTTGCTGGTTGGTGAAGTACGCTTCTTCACGCGTGAGTTTTCCGCCGTCGGTGCTTTTCGGATCCACATACTCGATCACTTTCTCTTTGAAGTGCGGCACCGAGAACGACTGCGGATCGCCGTGGTTGCCATGACCGATATGGAAAATTTTCCCTAGCGATTCGGTGCGGTATCCATGCGCGGCAAAGTGCTGGGGCAGGGTCACGGCGTCGGGCATGATCTGCCGAAGTTCACTACCAAGTCCGTACAACCCGGTCGATGTGGAATGGGACCCCAGCATCAACGTGAAACGCGACGGTGCGCAAACGGCCTGGTTGCAATACGCAGCATCAAACCGCATCCCTCGCGCGGCCAATCCGTCCAAATGAGGCGTTTGTGCCACCGGGTCGCCGTAGCAACCAAGCACCGGTTTCAAATCATCAACCAAAATCAACAGCACATTCGGTCGCTCCGGATCCGCCGCTGCAGATGGCAGCGGACTGAGGGAAATCCATGACGCAATAAAGCCGAGCAACGGTAGCCAACGCGAGAAGGGGGAATTGGTCATGAGTGCCCAATGCTAGGAGGAGGCTGGGTTTTTAAGACGGTAGGGATTCACAGATGCCAGACCGACCGGAGGGAGAGGAACTGTCTATTACAGCCCAGTCGAAGGTACCACGCCATGCAATCAGTCGTCACGATCATGCGTTTTTTTCCCAAGAAGCGTTCTCGTAGCGGATCCCGCCAGGGTGCCGACCGATTGGATTTCAGCAAATCTGAACCGTGGCCGGCCCAGCTACGCCTGACAACCTGTACGATGGATCACACCCTGGCAGCGTCGAACCACTCCACCCACCATTTCCTCCTGCCTTTGAATCTGAAACGATGAAACGACTGCTGACGACCGCTTTTGCCTCGTTGATCATTGTCCATTGCACAATGGGCCAAGAACCTACCGAGACCGCGGCGGCCCCAGATCCCAAAAGCGATCGTTTGTTTGATCGCTTTGATGAAACCGCGCGCTCATTGGAAATGGCGACCGCAGCCGATGACAAAAAATTTGTCGCGTCGGAATCACCGCTGTTCCGATTCAGTAGCGAAGGGACGGTGTTTGGCGGAGTCTATCTATGGAAGGACGCGTCCAAACGAATGGCCGTGATCGGCACGATCGGTTCGATTCCGATCAATGGCAATGACGTCGAATTTGTTGAATTGCACCTGCTGAAACCGCAGCGATTGAAACCGGTCACTCTAATGGGCGGCAAACGCTGGGATCCCGACGTGACTCCCTTGCAGTTCCGCGATCTCCCCCAATCTCCCAAGGTCGCTGAATCCGCCTCGTCACGTCTGGTGCAATTGCGTGCGATCGCCAGACAGTTTAGCGCCGACATGATCGAAGGCGAACAAACCAACTCGTTGCGTTTGCTCCCTCAGCCCCTGTTTCGCTACCCCGATTCGACCAAGCAGCACGACGGCGCGCTGTTCGCATTTGTTTGGGACAAAGGCACCGACCCGGAATTGATCCTGCGAATCGAATCGACCGAAGACGACGGACAACTGGTTTGGAAATACCAACCCATCCGATTCACTTGGCGCGAATTAAAATTGCGCCACAGCGGTGACGACGTCTGGAGCGTCGACGAATTCCTGGAACGCAACAACGCCCAACAGATCACACCCTATCTGACCGGACTGACCCAAGTGATTCCGTAGTGGTTATGATTTGGTGATCGATACTGGATGCATTTGTTTTGAAGCCAGCGCTTTTGCGTGGGCATAGGTTTTTGGTAACCCGACGCCTCAGCGAGGGATCCCGTTAACATCCTAAATCCCTCGCTGACGCGTCGGGTTGTGATGAAAAACGCAACGTCAAAACACATTTGCCCGCTCTCTCCCCCTCCCACCTGCTCTTGATACACAATGCGCAAACTGACCGTCTTATGCGTCATGCTGGCCTTGTTCGGCAAGTCGATGACCCACGCTGCCGATCGCCCGAACGTGTTGCTGCTGTGCATCGATGACCTTCGGCCGGAACTAAACTGTTTCGACAAATCGTATATCCAATCACCGAACATCGATCAGCTCGCTGCCGACGGCCGCGCCTTTCACCGGCACTACGTGCAAGCACCCACCTGTGGCGCATCACGTTACGCCTTGCTGACGGGGATGTATGGACCGGCGGGCAACGGGGCCTTGTTTGATCGTGCCAAACAAATTGACAAGGACCCGGATTCGGTCCCGCTCAGCATGCCCGGTTGGTTTCGCAAGCATGGCTACACAACGGTATCGGTGGGCAAGGTTTCTCATCACCCGGGTGGACGCGGCGGGGCGGATTGGGACGATGAATCGATCCCCGAAATGCCTGATTCCTGGGACCGTCATTTGATGCCGACCGGCCCCTGGCAGCACCCACGTGGCGCGATGCACGGCTTGGCCAACGGCGAGATCCGTAGCGATGCCAAGCAAATGGATGTGTTCCAATCCACACCGGGCGACGACACGATCTATCCCGACGGATTGACCACCGACGAGGCCTTGCGGCAATTGGATCAGTTGAGTGGTGATGATCAACGACCCTATTTTTTGGCCGTTGGCATCATCCGACCTCACCTGCCATTTGGCGCCCCAGCGAACTACATGCCGCCCTACACCGATGTTCGGCTTCCCGCGATCCCGCATCCACAAAAACCGGACGGTCAAACGACTTGGCACCGCTCCGGCGAATTCATGAAGTACAACCGCTGGGGCAAGGACCCCAACAATGATCCCGAGTTCGCCACGGCGGTCCGCAAACACTACGCCGCCTGTGTCAGCTATGCCGACGCTCAGGTCGGCCGCATTCTCCAGCAACTGGAACAGTCCGGCCAATCTGACAACACCATCGTGGTGCTGTGGGGCGATCACGGCTGGCACCTCGGCGAACACGCGATCTGGGGCAAACATGCCCTGTTTGAAGAATCCCTCCGTTCGCCGTTGATCATCCGACACCCAAAAATTGCTCGCCCCGGAACCAAATCGGATGCCGTCGTGGAGACCATCGACGTGTTCCCCACCCTATGCGAACTGGCCGAAGTTCCCAAACCAAAATTCTTACACGGTGCTTCGCTACAACCGATTTTGAACGATCCTGAAACCGAGGGTGATGTGGCGATCAGTTACAAATCCGGCGCAGACACGATTCGAACGTCGACCCACCGACTGGTCAAACACAAGAACGGATTCATCGAACTGTATGATCACCGTGACGAAGCGGGTGAAACCAGAAACATCGCGGCGTCGAAACAGCAAACTGTCACCGACCTGACGGAGAAACTGGAATCACGACTGAAGTCGCCAACCGAAAAACGCAAGCGATTCCCCAAACCGTTTGCCTGGATCAACCAGATGCCCAAACACGAGCTCGCCGATCTGCATCAGAAGACGTTCTCAAGCAAAATCGCCGGACAAGACGTTGGTTACATGGTCTTGCTGCCCGCCGGCTACGACGCGTCGAGTGATCGCTACCCGGTGGTCTACTACCTGCACGGTGGTCGCCCCGGTGACGAAACCAAAAGCGTCAAACTGGCGGAGAAAATCGTGCACCTGCGACAGGAACATTCGATCGAGCCGATGATCTATGTGTTCCCCAACGGGGGACCGGTCAGCCATTACAACGTCCCCGATCGTGTCGGCATCCCTGGTCAACCCGATGCACGGGGCGCCGACGTATTCATCAAAGAATTGATTCCGCATATTGATGCAACCTATCGAACCATCGCTGACCGCAGTGCACGAGGACTGGAAGGATTTTCCCAGGGCGGGCGGGCGACGATGCGATTGTCGCTGCGATACCCGGAACTCTTCTCCAGCGTCGCTGCCGGCGGCGGTGGCTATGCGACTGAAAAAAAGATCAGCGAATCGCCGGAGTCGGCTGAGTCCGAGTCGTTGCGGTTTGCCAAAGGTGACAACACCTGGGATCTGGCCCAAGCCTATGACGCCGATCCGGACGCACCCGAATTGGAATTGATGGTCTATGTCGGCACCAAAGGATTCAACTACGAAAACAATTTGCAGTACATGCAATTCTTGAAACAGCTCGGCATCCAACATCAATCACTGATCGTTCCCGATGTACCCCACTCGGCAGTCGAAATCTACGAGCAACAAGGGGCAACGATCATGAAGTTCCACCAGCGGAATCTCACGTCACAGTAGACGTTCATCAGTCACCGTTGGCGTTCACGATTCAGCGTGTTACCAGTGCATTCACTTGCTGCCCCGGACTATTGCGACAGGCGTTGGGCGAGTTGTTGAAACTGGGCGGCCAGTTGTGGATCAACCGATTGGTACAGCCGCGCCAGTGACGCGTAGGGTTTGACGTAAGACGGATCCAACTCAATCGCAGCGCGCAATGCGGCTTCGGTTTTCCCCATTTGACGCAGTGGAAAATAACACAATGCCAGGTTGTACCAGTCCCGCGCATCCCGGCGAATCCCAGTCAGTTCCTCGTACAGTGGAACCGCTTGATCAAACGATTGGTCGATCATCATCTTGTCGGCCAACGTTTCCAGCGCGGCCTGGCGGATTTTGCTCGGACCTGTTTCCACTCGCAATGCTTTGACCGCATAAAAATGCGACAGGTCACGCTCGCGTTTCAGTTGGACAGGGTCCACCGCGTTCGGATTGCCAACGCTGTTTGCATCGGCACGTCGTCGATACACATCGGCCAACAACCCCAACAATTCGGCATCCTTGTCATTGACCAAATCAACCAACCGAGATTCATCAAATTGGCGGACCGGTTCGGGATCTCCCTCGATGGATCTCAGGATCGACCAACTGGCTGCGGCGATCGCATCGCGGCGCTGCAGATCTTGATCGGTTAACGGAATCGGCTGTAGCGCCACGCGTCGCATCGCTGCGTCGTCATCGACATCAGATTCATCCAGGGGTTCAACCGAGGGGTCGTCTAAATAGATGGCGATGCGATGATTGGTCACACTGGCATGCGGAACCTCGCTGGGCGAACGAGGCATATGGCATGCGGTGCATGCATCGCCGTTGGTTTGTTGACGCTGGTGAATCGGCTGCGAACAACCTTGGTCGGCATGACAGTCCAAACAAACCTTGCGAAATGCAGTCAGTTGATCAGCCGGCGGCTGGGAAGCGTGGGGATCATGACAGGACACACAACTCAATGTTTCGCTCTGCAGATAACATTCGCTTTGCCACATCTGATCAAAGTGATTGGAGAACGTTTTTTGCGGCTGACCGGTTCCAATTGCTTTGTACGCCAAACTGTTGTGAACCAATTCCTCACCGGGATGGAAATCCCAAACGGTTTGCCCCTCTGCTTGGACGACGACATCCGAATCCAAATGGCACTGCGCACAGATCGACTCGCTGCGACGGCGATCAAGTTTGGACGGATTGACGATTTTTGAATCACCGACCTCGGCGTCGGCGCCCTGTTGCGAGGCCTGGCGATAGATCGCGGTATGTTCCGCCCCCTGGCCGTGACATCGTTCACACCCAATCGCCAATTCATGAATCGTCGGTGTGTTCGGATTCTCATTCTCCAGTGACAGGATCCCGGCGTGGCAATACAGGCAACGATCGTCGATCACACGGTTGAATCCTCGCTGCCGTGGATTGTCATAACCTGGCGCGATTGCATAGCCGTCTTTGGCGGTGTACCAAGTCACCGGGGACTGCAACAGATAGTCCCCGTCGCGGACCAAGTAAGCTTTGGCGAACGCGCCGCTGCCCATCACATACTCGACGGGCCGTTCGGCGATCCGAAACGTGTCAGCGGTTTGCGGTGAGTCGCCGAAGTAGCGATCTTCACAGTGAACCACTTCTTGGCCGACTCGCTTGACCTGGTAACTGCGATGACTAGGCAGATGGTGAAACGCCAATCCGGTCGGCCCATCGTCGGCGGACGGCAGGTGCAGCGAGCGACTGTGATGGGTTTGTTTGTAACTGTCAAAACGCGCCGGATGACATTCAGCGCAGGTCGCGGTGCCCACAAACCCGCCGGGCAATGACTCGGCAGTCGTCACAACAGAATCGTGTTCCCCAGCCGGCCCCGTCGCCGCATCAGCGTTGGACGAATCATTGGCTGCTGAAACACCGCTCTGCGGATCGGCCGCCGACGGTTCCTGGCGTGAACAGCCCGCCAGCAGCAGCACCCAAACGACATGGCAGGTCAGGCTGAAAAACGGATGTCGGAACAGGTCGAGCATTGGCAGGGGCGAGAGCGGGACGATCGAAAACAGACGTCATGACCGCTCATTGTAGGGCATTATTCGAAATACGGATTGGTAAACCATGCCAGACCGACACCAAATTGCCAGTCGTTGGCGTCGCTTCCCTCGGTCGTCACCATGTAGCGACCATAACTGGTTAGCCGCACCGTGGGTGTCCACCAAAAATGCGCACCAAGCTCGGGGTAAACTGCCGCCAGGGCACCCGAAAACCGTTCTTCTTCTTCGCCGTATTCATCGATGAATCCATCGTCATCGTTGTCTTCCCAATCGTCGTCGGCGGCCACGGTTTCATCGGCAGCACCGGCGAACACCCCCAGTCCGACAAACGGTGCCAACCGCGTCGGCGATTGCAATCGCAAACCGGCATCGGCGCCGGTGAACCAGTCTTCCCCGTTGCCCATGCCCATCCAGGAAACACGGCCCGTCAAATAGCTGGTCAGATAGGCTTCGCCACCGACATCAACCGACAACAGCCCGTGGTCAGCGTCGCTGCGTTGGGCATAACCACCGGAGACGAACAGGCCGTTGGCGTCTTTTTGAAATCTCGCATCAGCCGCCTGCTTGGCTTTGCCCAGCAAGTCACTTTTGTCCGCACCGTCGGCATATTTTTCGGCGTACTCCGGATCTTCCATCGCCCAACGAGACCGCAAAATCCCGGTTGGCAGCGCGCAGCCGCCTGCGCCAATCGTCATGACAACGAACACGAACGTCTGGAAACGGCTTTCCATGAGCGAATTTTGCCGAGGACTGCGGATGGTAGCTCCGTCAGCCATAGCAAACTCGGAATCCCAATGTCAATCGCCATCAATCACGTTGGTGTGGAGGATTGATCCGACCAAGCACCACCGCGTCTGAATCCAATCCGGTCGGATCAATCCTTCACACCAGCGCTCACCGACAGGTTGCAACCGGCCGACAACATCAGTGCTGCAGTCACTCGTCGGTCATCAGATGGAACCATTCGGGATCCACAATCTTTTCCAGTTGCAGATTGAAGTAGGTTCTGCTGGGGTCTCTGATCTGCTCCCACGGTGGCGCCAACCTGGGAACGTCCCACACAATCTCGTTGTTCAAATAGATCCGAATGGGATCATGTCGTGACCGGGCGGGGGAATAATACCAAGCTGTTTTTCCCTCACTCTGGCGAGCCTCAATCACCAACAGCATCTCCGGGTCAGTGGCATCGACAAACCCATAAACCGCCCCGTCGATCACCTGGTCATCACTGCTTTGGTAGCGGTACAACGGACGCGACAGCAAACGCAACGGGTTGACTTCGTCGGGGGAAGTATGGGGCGAGTATTCCGCGCGAAACATTCGTGCGATCCGGTTCATTTGTGCCCCACGCGCGGTCGGCGTCGTTGCCGGGACGCCTGCCACCGGCAGCGGCTTGAAATCAACGCCCTCGGATTGAGGTGACCAGACAACGGCGTCGCCGCGACGCATCGTGAAGGGTGCATCCGAGAGCGATTGACACTCCGCAGAAATCATCTTTTGTGGCGACGTAATCGCATAGATTGAAACCACCGCCCGGGCACAGCCTTTTTCGATCCACAAGTAGGTGTCACCAAACGCAGTCCGCTCGGTCGCCTTGGACCACCGCAATAACGATCGCGGAACGCGCGTGAAGATTTCTTTTCCAGAACGATCAAAGAATCGATACTGATCAACTTCCTTGTCCGTGAACGCATGCACTTGATCCGCGATCGCCGCCGGTGCTTCCTGTGCATCCTGCGCCGGCAATCGAGTTGTGATCAGCGTGCAGCCCCACACCAAGCCACACAACATGATCGAAGTTCGCTGGACTCGCATGGTCGCGCCCTCACACTTTCATTAAAACGAATTTGTCGACATGATCTGAATCAATCAGCTTTCTGACGAGACACGACGGAGCCCTCGATGGTTTCCGCTGGGGATTGCAAATTCGCGGTGACCAGTTTTTCGCGTTGGTGGGTATGCCACAGCTTCAGCAACATGAACAACGTCATGAACGCAACGATGAATGCAATGACCGTGTAGAACAACGGCTGCAAGTAGTTGACGGACACATGTCCGATCGCTTCGCCACCGGCCTTCATCGTGCGTCCGGCGATCCCTGCTTTGCTGACCACGATCGGATTGCCTTCGGCATCGAAAACGATTTCGTCGCCGCCTAAAATCCGCTCCGACTCGGCCAAGATGATGGTCGTGGTGGCCGCGGTGAACAGCGTCTTGCCGGGGTTGTCGGCGGCAAAGCGCCCCATGAAACTGACCATTCGCTCGGTGTCACGTCGCAACAGCGACATCACGCCGGCTCGCTGAGTGCTGGGAAGCGCCGCCAGTTCATCGGCATGGCGCCCGACCGCAACGGCCTGCTTGCTGGTCAGCTTGGTCGCCAGGGCGGCGCCGTCGTCACCCAAGGTGCGAACCAACATGCCGCCAACGCCTGGCAGCTTCATCTCACTGCGAAGCGCCGACGATCCGACACGGCTGACCGTTTCGGCCAACTCTCGTCCGGCGCTGCCCGCCGACAATCGCGCCAGCGCAGGCCCGACTTGCGATTCCGGCAATTCTCCCAATGCGCGTAACACCGGCCCCAACGAGGGCGCGTTGTCGAGCGCCGAAAGCGCCTCTGGTCCATACTTGGCCGTCAACCGCGTGACCTGTTCGGCGGCTTCCTGGCCACCTTCTCGGAGTGCTGCCGCGCCGACCCGCTCGGCCACTTCGCGGCCGCCCTGTTTGGCCAAGAACTCGGTGGCCTGCTCGGTGCCTTCTTTGCCAAAGTATTTCATCACCGCGCGGGCAACCGCGGTGCCCGACAGCACTGCCGGAACGGCGACAGCGCGACTGGCTGTCACGGCAAGCAACGCTGCGCACAGCACCGCTGTGATTACTGGGACGGCGAGGCGGTTACGACTGGAAAACAACTTCACGACGATTCTCCGTCAACGATTTGATGATAGAAACGATCACGATAGGACTTGGCCAATTGGTCACAAACACGCGGGAGTGCGACCGCCAGCCCGACGTCTTCCAACGGCGCGGCACCAGATTGAGCCTTCGGCTCGTTTCCGGCGATCAGAGCCGCTTGCAAGTCATCCAAATAGGTGTGCAACTGACCGCCCAATTCGGCTTCGAAGCGATCGGTCATCCACCAGTCAATCACCAATCCGATGGCCAGCCCGGCGCCAAACCCGACCACTGCACCGACCGGACCACCCAACGATCCGCCACCCGCACCCGTCGCGGATGCCCCCACCGTCGCGCTGGCTCCGGCCGCCGAACCGATCGCGATCGAAGGGGCAAATCGAACCAGCAATCCGCCGACAATGGAACGACCGGCGAACGCGCCGACCTCGCCCAACACAAACGCACCGAGCATGTTTTCGACACTATGGGTGCCCTGGTCGGCGGCATAGTCACCCAAGCTGCCGGCGCGCTGTTGAAAGAACGATTCCTGGTGCGACAGCTGAACACCGGTCAGGTCGGCGGTGGACAACGCCGCCTGGACCTGGGTCAACATCCGGTTTTGATTGGCATTGACGTCGGTGCGAAACTGAACCAGCGCGGCCGATACATCATCCACCAGCTTCTGTTGTGAAAACAAATGGGTTTCAAACTTGTCCTGCACATAGGCCGCGACACGGTCGTCGCTGGCCCACCAGCCGCCAGGCATCCGTTTGATCACACCCAACCGCGTGGTGATGCTGGTCATGTCACTGACAAAGTGGTCGACGCCGCGGTGATAACCGGCCAGTACATCTTTTAAACGCAGCACACAACGATCGGCTGCAGCACGGTTCTGATCATCAAGCTGGGCGATCAACGGGACGACAGCTATGTCGTAGAAATGGGCCCGAGCGACCCGGTCAGCCGTGGCCGAATCCAGAGCCACCGAATCCAGACCCCCTGTTTGCAGCATCTCGGTGTCTGACGCATCCATCGGCGAACCAGCAAACGGTGGTGACGAGGGCGATTGCAATTGGAAACACACGCCATAGGTGATCAGTGCGACCGCGGTCGCACCGGTCAGCGCAATCGGCAGCGCACCGCGTTGCGGTCGCGCTGAATCACTTCGGCGGTGTCTGGTCCTATCCAATGTTTGTTCTCACACACAGATCATGACGCCCAAAATTTCCACTTGAAACGTTTCTTGGGCTTTTGTTTGGTTTGCACCCCCAAGACACCCCATTGATGCACATCGCCGACTTTGATTTCGGCAACGCGCAGCAGCGACGCTTCCTTCAACTTTTGAATCAATCGGGTGTTACTGTCGGTCTGCACCACTTGAATTCGGCCTTGAAATTGGGCCATTGCCGACATGATGGCCGAAAGTGCCTGTCGCGCAGTCGTCTCCGCGCCGAAGTTATCGATCACAAAGACCGATTCATTTTTGGGACGCCCGACCACATCCGCAAAACGCCAGTGGTCTCCCTCCTGGTCCCAGCCGTGGTAATCACCAACCATTGAGAAGCCCTCGTCTGAATCAACCAATAAAACCGATAAATTCAGCAATCAGTTTACACGATTCAGCGTGCGCCAATCAAAAATGGTTGGCCCAGTCAACTAGACAATCGTCCATCCATCGACTTCGGCCTCGGGCAATGAATCCGGCATGGCCCCCAGCGCGGGTGACGACAAGCTGTGTTTGGTCGGGCCATTTGGCTCGCTCGAAACAATCGATGGGTACGATTGGGTCGTCTTTGGCGGCCAATACCAGGGTCGGAATCTGATTGCTGCCGGCCACTGCGATCGCGCCACAATCTCGATAATACTGCGGTGCGTCGGCAAAACCGCTGATCGGCGCCGTGATCCGGTCGTCCAATTCAAACAGTGTTTTGGGCCGGCCCTGCAATGCCGCTTGCTGAAACACAGCGTGCCGGCGAACGCCCGGGGCGATCCGATCGAACAGCGTGCGAATGAAGTAATAATTGTAGATCCGCCGCGAAAAACGCTGCATATTCTCGCTGCAGCGGACCAAATCGATCGGCGGGGCGACCACAGCAAGCTTCGCCATTTGGTCCCACCAATGCGGTCGGGCATCCAATCCGGCACCGATCCGACCGGCAAATCGCAAGAGTTGGTTGCCCCCCAGCGAGACACCGGCGGCGGACAATCGCGAATGTGGATTTCGCCGCGCCACAAAATCCAACGCCGCATACACGTCTTCGCTGCGGCCGGCATGGCTGAGCCCGCTGGCCAGGTCGCGGGCCGCCCCACATCCCCGCATGTCGACCCGGTACACGGTCCAGTTCGAGCGGACCAATCGATTCGCGATCCGAATCATATAAGGCGACCCGTGACAGCCGCTTAACCCATGAAACAACACCATCGACCGATTCGACGGCGGCGACGAAAACGAACCACCGCCATCGACGGGTCTGTTCTCATGCAACACAATGGCATCGCCATCTGGCAATCGGACGATGTGGCGATCTGTCGGCTCAAGTGCCCGGTCGGTCACGCCTAGCGACGCGATCGTTTGCAGATGCCCCCCGCGAATCAAGCGATCGGGTAGAAAAGGTGGCGGAGAAAATGTATCCATCGACAATGTATTCATCGCCACAGTCTAGCGCATTAAGTTCATGCAAACGATCCGGTCTTTTATTTCGATCCCCGTTCCCGCCGCCGTCACGTCGGCAGCCGGCAAGATCATCAAACGGCTCAAACCGCTCGATAGCGGTGTCAAATGGGTGCCCCTGGACAACTTTCACCTGACGCTGAAATTCTTGGGCGAAGTTGACAATGTGGAAGTTCCCGCCGTTTGCAAAGCGATTCGCAAAATCACTGACTCGCTCGAGCCCTTTGAACTGAGTTTCGCCGGCACCGGTGGCTTTCCCACATCCGATCGTCCACGCATCCTGTACGCCGGTGTCGCTGACCCCACCGGCAGCCTCGTCCGACTTGCCATGGGCTTGGAAAAACAGCTAGCCGAACTGGGGTTCAAACCGGAACCACGCGATTACACACCCCACCTGACCCTGGGTCGCACCCGCAGCAATTCGCGCCGCGCCGACAGTCAGATCGTCGCGGCATTGGAAGAAATGAAAGACATCGAACTCGGCCAAATGATCGTCGACGAAGTCTGTCTGATGGCAAGTTTCCTGGACAAATCCGGTCCGACCTACCAAGTCATGGACACCATCGAGCTGGAAGAACGACCGTCCAGCAACGACTCCGCCGAACTGTGATTGCAAGCAGCCACATGAATCTTTGAAAGATGTGGTTTTGATGAACCCTTGGGCGCACGACTTGCGCCGATTCGGCTGGGCAATTAGAGTGGGGACCGAATCGCGACCGACGCACAGTCAGCTGAACAGGTCTGTTGCTCGATCGTCACACGTCTCTCCGTCCCCACCTACGACCGCCCGCCGATTCGATGAAACCAATCTTCCGTTTTGCACTGCTGCTGTGTCTGACGAGTGCGTCAACGCTCCCTTTCGCTCCCACGCTGGACGCCCACGAAGGCCATGAGCATGCCAAATCCGGCGAACCAGCGAACCCGCCCGTCATGACCTCGCGCAGTGGCGCCAAAGTCATCGCGCCGGCGGTGGACGAGGACGCGTTTCAGTTCATCGTCTATGGCGATCGAACCGGTGGTGTTCCGGCCGGACTAAAGGTCCTAGAGCAAGCCGTTGTTGACACCAATTTGTTGGATCCCGATTTGGTGATGACAGTTGGCGATTTGGTCCAAGGTTACAACGAAACCGAAGAATGGCTATCGCAGGCAGACGAGTACAAAGAGATCATGAACCGGTTGAAGATGCGCTGGTTTCCAGTGGCCGGCAACCACGATGTTTATTGGCGTGGCAAGAAAGCCGCGCCTCCCGGACAGCACGAATCGAACTATGAAGCCAACTTCGGTCCGCTGTGGTATTCGTTTCGCCAC
The DNA here is from genome assembly GCF_024129865.1 of Stieleria tagensis. GTDB lineage: Bacteria > Planctomycetota > Planctomycetia > Pirellulales > Pirellulaceae > Stieleria > Stieleria tagensis. Next base: position 40,875 of record NZ_JAMYFE010000093.1, read on the forward strand.
AAAAACGCCGGCTTCATCGTTCTATTTAGTGATGAAGGCGATCCGAAAACGAACTTGAAAGGGTTCAACGTCGGCGCGCTGCAGCAGATGAGTCAAAAACAGTTGGATTTCTTGCACCAATCCTTGAAAGACCTTGCCGATCAAGACCACGTATTTGTGTTCCTTCATCACCCGCGCTGGATCGGCGGTGGCTACACCGGATCGAACTGGACCGAAGTCCATGATCGACTGAAGAATGCCGGCAACGTCTCGGCAGTGTTTGCCGGACACATCCATCGGATGCGTTATGACGGTAACCAAGACGGCATCGAATACTTTGCTTTGGCCACCACCGGCGGCCACATTCCCAACGACACGCCGATCCCCGACGCCGGACACCTGCACCACTTCAACGTCGTCACCGTCCGCCCGGAACGAATCACCGTGGCCGCGTTGCCGGTCGGTGCCGTGTTTGATCCCAAGCAGTTCACACCTGAGTTCTTGGCCGAAGTCGAAAAAGCAAAATCGATCCGCCCCAAGCAGTTGTCCGAAAACATCCTGTTATCGGTCGATGGTTCGGCGGCCGGCGAAATCCAACTGGAACTCGAAAACCCCGCCTCGCGACCGGTCGAAATGACGCTGTTTCTGTCGGTCAACAGCTTGATGAACGAATGGAAATCGACGCTCGATCATCAACACTTGACACTGGAACCGGGTGAAAAAACAACGCTGGAATTCCTGTTGCAACGCGACAGTGAATCCAGCCACAACATGACCCTGCCTGCGGTCACCGTGGCCACACGTTACTTGGGTCAGTCCGGTGCGATCGAATTGCCACCGACCGAACATCCGATCGGATTGCGATTAAGCGAAGTCCCCGCCGACTACTTCCGCAGCGCCACCAACCACGCCCTGCTGATCAGCGATGAAGCGTCCGCTGTCGCCATCGAAAGCGATTCGTTTCAATTGCCGCCCGGCGCATTCACCCTGGAAACTTGGTTCAAGCCACAGGTCGCCGAAGACAACGATGCGATCATCGCCAAAACGCAAACCTCCGAGTACGCATTCTTTGCCGATCACGGTGTGGTCCGGTTCAGCGTCTATGTCGGTGGCAAGTACGTCAGTGCGGTGGCTCAGGACGCGCTGCCAGAAAACGAATGGTCGCATCTGGCCGGCGTTTTCGACGGCGAGCAAGTCGCGCTGTACATCAACGGCAAAAAAATCGACTCCAAACCGGCCCGGGGCAAACGCAAAGGCAATTCGTTGCCGCTGTTCCTGGGTGCCGACCCCGATGGCAGCGGCGCACCGACGCGTTCGTTTGCTGGACAACTTGATGAATTCCGGCTCTCCAGCAGTGCCCGCTACAGCAACGATTTCGAACCGCAAAAACGCTTCGAACCGGACGCATCCACGGTGCTGCTACACCACTTCGACCGCACCGTCGGCCCGTTCCTGCTGGATCACAGCGCTTCGGCCGCCAACGGGTTGTTGGGCAAAACCAGCCGACTGGTTCCGGTCGAATAGACCACGGATTCAGCGCAAAACAGCTCTCTCTCAGCCAGGCGTCGACCACACGATGGGTCTGGCTGAGAGATCGCAGATTCTCGACTCCGCGGCCGCTAATAAATATTTTTAGACAAATCCGCCGCGCCGGCGCATCCCTCGCTTGCTCACTGAACGACTCGTCCGTGCATCGCAAGCCACTTTATGCCCGATTCTCTCGCCGCGCGACTGATTGATCTGAACCAGCAGGCGATCGCCATCCTGCGATTGCAGATCCCGCTGGACATGGGCCTGGGCCCCCAGCCGACAAATCGGCTGCAGCAAATCAATCAACAACTTGCCAGCGACGTGGATTCCGCAGTGTCCGTCGATGAACTGCTGGCCCGACATGACTTGCCCCAGCGGTATCAAACGTTCGCGCGGATGTTATTGATCGCTGACGATCCGACGCCATTGTTCCAATCGGTCGCCGACCCGGATCTGGAGCGAGAATCGGCGGCAAACCCGTTCCGCCAAGCGATCACCGAACCGCTGGTCGTCGCCGGCCTGGCCTACCTGGGCATGATCTTTTTGTGCCTCTTCACGCTGCCACATATCGAGAATCAATACATCCAAGAAGGCGTTGCCCCGACCGGTGCCACCGGCTGGTTGATCGCAGTGCGCGACGCGATGCCCTACTGGATCGTTGGCTTTCCGATCGCGATGCTGTTGCTGACGATGCTGTGGCATCGGTTTGTCAAATCCTATCTACGCCAACGATTTCCCGGCAGCCGTTTGTACTCGCAGTGGTTGGTGGATGAATCACAAAGTCGACGTTTGGCGGCATTGGTCGGATCGGGGGTTGATCGCGATCAGGCACTGACGCTGGTCGGCAATAGCGTCAAACCACCCTCGCCGGTTCGCGCGGTCGCCAGGAATTTGGTCATGCACGGCAGCCCAGCGAGTTCACCTCGATCACTGCGTCGCCTGGCCGGCTTCTATCACTTCTTGGCGGATGATCGACGGCGCACCTATTTTGCCAAAGTCCCGGCGCTGCTCGGTTTGCTGGTCGCCGCCACATTGGTGCTCGGCTACGCATTGGCAATGTTTTTGCCATGGGTGGAAGTCTTAACGAACATTCAATCCGTGCCGGGGTCGTAGTCAATGACATTCCCCGTCCCCATGCAAGCGCTTTATCAACGGATCGACCAAGTCCGCAGCGAGCGTCCCGACCTGCCGATTCAACTGCGCAGCATTGCCGAAGAAATGCCGCGTTCGTCGACCCGAAACACCCTGCTGAAATTGGCCGCTGCGGTCGAAAACAAAGTCCCCGCGGATCAGATCGCAGCCCGATTTCCGCGACACTGTTGGTTGCTGACCTTGCAATCGTCAGCGGCGACCACCGATGCATTGACGGCGATCTTGGAACAATCGGCGTTCCAGCACAACATCCAGCGTAAACGGATCCGTGCGATCGCCTATCCGGTCATCTTGGTCGCAATCGCGGCGGCCATGGTGTTGGTCGCCTGCGCGCTGCTGGTACCGCCGTTTGACGAGATGTACCAAGAATTCGCATTCAAGCTGCCTCCCCAGACCGTCGCCCTGATCAACCTGTCCCGACTGGTCACCGGCCATCCGATTGCTGCGGCACTGCTGGTGCTGTTGGCCAGCGCGCTGGTCGCCGGATTGCTGTGGTTTTGGATCAGCGACAATCCAATCAAACAACAACTGTTCGGCGATTCACTGAACCGCTTTGCGGCGCGGCAATCACTCGCGAAAGCCGCGTTGCAGTTGGCCGAACTCAGCGACGAAGGGGTACCGCTGGAAAGGGCACTACGGATCAGCGCGGAATCCACCGCAACACCCACCCTGCGCTCCGTACTAGCGGACTTGGCGATCCAAGCGATGCAGGATCCCAGCCAACTTCGACGCACTCGCGCCGCCGCATTTCTACCACCCAATTTCTTGATGGCGCTGTATTCACCGGCACAGCATTCATCAGCGCTGCCTTCAACGAATCCGCAATCCCATTCGACAGAGAACGACGACCGCTCTCCAGCGAACACGACGATGCTGCGTGAACTGGCCGCCAACTATCGCGACCTCTCGATCCGTCGCAAGGATTGGGGCACGTTCATCCTGGGCCAGCTGGCCATCGTCGGTGTCGGATTCATCATCGCATTCATCGTGATCTCGCTGTTTGCCCCCATGGTCAGCCTCGTCAGCGCGTTATCCTCATGATCAGCAAATCAAACCCTGTTCAACGTTTGCTGCAGTGGGTCTGGCCCAGCGGTCTGGCCGAGAACTCGTTGCGCAGTCAACAGAATTCACTGTTGCGGATGATCGCCGTTGCCCACTCGCAACAGCTGGATCTGGCAACTGTGATCGACAACTTGTCTGCCGAGTATCCGGGCGTCTATGGCCGCAAACTCCAAAATCTAAAACGTTGGATTGCGGCCGGAAGCTCACTTGGTGCGGCGTTGCTGCACACTCCCGGCGTGCTCAGCGCAGACGACACGCTGGCCATTCAATGTGGGCAAGAAACTGGCACGTTGGGCGAAACGTTAGAGTTCTTGCTGGCCAAGAACGAACCTTCTGACGAATCAAATGGAGCCACTATCTTGGGCACGACGTTGATGTACGTCGTGGCGACCTTCTTTTTTGCCATCCTGGTCGCCGTCTTCTGCTTGGTCTTTATCGTGCCGACGGTTTTGGAGATGTTCGAGGAATTTGAGCTCGAAGTCCCGCCACTGATGTTCGCACTGGCCGCCGCAAGTGACGATGCGATCATCGGGCTGCCGATCTTCATCGCACTCGGTGTGGGGTTGTTGTTTTTGTTCCTGTCGGCGGACGTCCGTCGATTGTTTTGGAATTCCCCCCTGGCCAGACTGCTGCCGACACGAAAAATGCACCAATCCGCCGGTTTGCTACGTCTGCTGGCGCTGCCCAGTGGGATCGATCGAGCCGTTGCACCAACCTTGACCGCGGCCGCGCAATACCATCCCGATCGCAACTGCCGCCAACGACTGCTACAAGCTCGCACCGACAGCCTGTCCGATCACGACGTCTGGTTTCAATTGTCCAAACAAGGGCTGATCAGCAAGAACCAAGGCGAACAACTGGGGCTGATCCGTCACCCACAACTGCGTCAATGGACGCTGTGCACGTTGGCCGATCAAACCGCCCAGCGTGCCAATGCCAAATCCGAAACCTGGGCACGGACCATTCAGCACGTCCCTGTGATTTTGTTGTCATTCTTCGTCGGCTGGATTGTGATTGCCGTCATGCAAACACTCACACAACTGGTCGAATCCCTTGCTTAACGCGATGAATCCAACAACACATCCATCAGCAGCCCGGTCACTACAGCAGCGGACCACAGCGCCCCGCGGCGTGGTGCTGCTGGAAACGGTCGTCGCCTGCGTCCTGGTTTTGGCCCTGATCTCTGTCGCCGCACCGATGGTCGTCCGCGCCGGACGCATCTGGAAACAGACACGTCATTTCCAAATCGCCACAGACGAATTGTCCGGCCAGTTGGACCGTTTGCTCGCGCTGCCTGCGGCCCAACGTCAGTTGGCGATCGACCAGTTGCAGGTCAGCAACGAAATCGCTGACGTGCTGCACGATGCCAGCCTACAGGCAACGATCATCAAACACGAACAATCAACTCAGCTGCAACTTTCAATCGATTGGCAGCGAATCGGCGATCCGCCGCCGGTCCGTTTGGTCGCCTGGATTGATCCACTGCCAGACGCGCCACCGGAGACCCCGCCGGAACCTTCATCGGAGACTGATTCGGATGAAGCAACGCCGGCCGGATCGGAACCGGAACAAACGCAGGAGAACGCCCCATGAACAACACCGTAATCACTCGCAGCAGACGATCGCGTCGGCCCGGGTTCACGCTGCGTGAATTAACCATCGCGATGGCCGCCGGCAGCACGATCATGATGACAACGGTCGGGATGGTGCACCACGCATTTGACTGGTCGACGACGGCCCGACATCGACGGATGGATGACCAAACCTTTTTCAACCTCAGTCGGCAATTGCGCGGGGACATCCATCTGGCTGATCAAGCCGTGTGTGACAGCGATTCACTGGAATTAACGACCGCCGACGAACACTTGGTCGTCTATCAGATCAATGGTCAATCGATTTCCCGTGTCGAAACCGCTGCCGATGACACACCCGTGCGGCGAGAAAACTATCACTGGAAACTTCCGCGGCAATTAACCCTGCAACACGTCGAATCGCAGCAACAGATCAAACTCGATGCCAAATCGATCACGCCGTTTGCCGAATCCGAAGTTCCGATTTGGCGTTCCATGAAGGTCTCGATCGGATTGCGATTACGTCATCAAACGGGGGACATCGAATCATGAATCAACGACTTCGACACCGCCGACCTGTTCAACGCCGACGTATAAACCGCCGACGTGGCAGTTTGATGGTCTGTGTGTTGGCCTGTTTGATGATCGTCGCCTCACTGGTCGGATTACTGGTCAAAGATGCGGTCGCGGCCAGACAGGAAACCAAACTGCGATTGCAACTGCTGCAGACCGAACGCCTGCTCGACGCCGGCATTCTGCGCAGTGCAAAACAAATCCAGCGTGACGGCGAATACAACGGCGAAACCTGGCAACCCGAATTGTCGCTGCACGGACAACCCGTCCCAGCGTCGGTGTCGATTTCGATTGACAACACTCAAGTCATGGTGACGGCTCGAATCGGCACTTCGCCGCACGTCACCACCCTCTCCCACCACTACTCGTCGAGTCAAATCAAATGAAACGATACGCGTTTACTCTGGTTGAATTGTTGGTCGTGATCGCGATCATTGGCATTCTAGTTGGATTGTTGTTGCCGGCTGTGCAAGCAGCACGAGAGGCAGCCAGACGGATGTCGTGCAGCAACAACATGGTGCAAATCGCACTGTCGGCGCACCACTACGAATTCACGATGGAACATTTGCCCGATGGTGTGACCGACGATAGCGGTCCGATTCGCAACGAAGTCAATGGCGGCAAACAGATCGGCTGGATGGCTCGCATCTTGCCATATATCGAACAGCAACGCGCCTTTGAAATGCTGGACTTAGACGCCAGCGCCTACAGCGACGAAAATGCCGAGGTTCGGGCTTACAACATTCCAACCTTCCGCTGCCCCTCCAATCCAACCCGCTTTGGACATGACCAACGCCCTGTCGTCGGTACCTCGGACTACGCCGGTTGTCACAACGACGTCGAAGCCCCGATCGACTTTGACAACCACGGGGTTTTCTACCTGAACAGTGCCACCCGATTCGCCGAAATCACCGATGGAACGACCAGCACGATCATGATGGGCGAACATTTGGGCGACACCGACCGACTGGGCTGGCTGACCGGAACCCGAGCAACGTTGCGAAACACGGGGGAATTCAAAGACGGCGGCTACGTTGATGCCGTCAACCAAGACCTTGGAGCATTGGAAGTCGGCGGATTCGATAGCTATCACCAAGGCGGTGGCAACTTTGCACTGGCCGATGGCGCGATCATTTTCATCACCCACAGCATCGACCCACAGCTATTCCAATACTACGGCAATCGCGCCGACGGCCAATTGTTGGATCTGGAGCGATGATCCGTTCTCAATCGGTCGCGGCCAGTTCCGCGATCACTTGATCAACCATCTGGCCACTGTAGGCGGTCAGTTTGGGATGGGTCGCACACCAGCCACACAGGAAGCGGTGAAAATCGGCCCAGGCCCAGGGGAACAGCGTCCGCCATTCCTGTTCCAAATCGGTTGCGATCATCGGGTCGACACAGCGCCGCAGTTGGTCGAAATAAATCCCCAAACACTCCTGTTCACGGCGTTGGCATTCGTCGTCCGACAAGCAACTCCCTAAAAAATAGGCCACGTCCTTGATCCCACAGCCACCGCCAACGTATTGGAAATCGACAGCGGCAACTTGATCACCGGCGGATCCATCCCAGTGATCGCCGAAACAGAAATTGGCGACTTTGGCATCACCGTGAACAATGGTTTTGAATCGACAGTCCGACAACCGCTGGTCGATGGCCGGTGCGGCCTGTTTAAGCGGTCCATCGGCCATCACTGCAAACTCCTCGGGCCGCGTTTGTAGATGCCAATAGGTCCCTGTCGGCCAAAGTCCGCCGGGAGTCTGGTTCAAAAACAACCCATGAAAGTTGGCCAGCCATTTCAAGCACGCCGCTAACTGACGATCATTGACCCGGCTCAGTCGTCGTCCGTAGCCGCTGGCATCGAGATCCTCCAGCACAAACAGCTGGTGCCCATCCACCGATTCCGTTCGGTAGCAATGCGGGACCCGGCATCCCAACCCGCAACACTGGCTCCAGGTTTGATACCAGTTCATTTCGATCTGATAGGATCGCCGTTTTCGATCGTGCGAAACCTGGCCGGACCAACCGCGTGCGTTGCGGATGCCGACGTCGACCGGGGCGATCTGTTTGACGATCACGGACGAAGCAACTGCCGATCCTTTCAGTCCCATGCGCAGGATCTGGCCATAGCCGCTCCACAGGGATTGAATCGATTCGGTCTCGGTGACCCGCTCGGCCTGCATGATGTCACAGACCAGTGATTTCAATTGTCGATCTTCCATTGATCGGCCTACTCGACGGTGTGGACCACGACGGAATTGTGAGCCTTTTCAACCACACCGCTGCCACTGACAAACACGATTCGGTCGCCCACCTTTAGATATCCGTTCTGTTTGGCCCAATCACAAACCTCTGAACGGATCATCGCCGGCTGGGCCATCTGTTTGACAGCGATCGGTTTGATCCCCCAAAACAAATTCATTCTTCGCAACGTTTCGTTGCAGTCACTTGCTCCAAGCGTTGGGATGCGGCTGCGTGATTTGCTTTTGACCCATGCCGTCCCACCACTCTTGGTTGCAATCACGATTAACGCCGCATCGATGGCCTCGGCAATATTGGTCGCTGCGTAGGTGACGGCGGTGGTGATCGGGTGCACGCGATTGGTGACGGTGCGATCGGCCATATCATGCTTGAGCGACTTTTCGGTGAAGTGCATGATACGGCTCATCATCTCGACCACCTTGACCGGATAGTCCCCGACCGCGGTCTCGCCGCTCAACATACAGGCGTCAGCACCATCCAGAATAGCGTTGGCAACGTCACTCGCTTCGGCGCGCGTCGGTCGTGTGCTGTGGTGCATGGACTCCAACATCTGGGTGGCGACGATCACCGGTTTCATTTTGTCTTTGCAAACTTGGATGATCCGTTTCTGCGCCATCGGCGTTTCGGCAACATCAATTTCGACCCCTAAGTCGCCGCGAGCCACCATGATTCCGTCGGCCGCGTCAACAATCTCTTCCAGATTGACCATCGCCTCGGGCTTTTCGATTTTTGCAATCACCAGGGCGTCGCATTCATGCGCCGACAACACACTCTTGAGCGAATAGACATCTTCGGCGGTACGAACAAACGACAAACTGATGAAGTCAATTTCATGGTCCGCTGCCCACATCGCATTTTCGATGTCGCCACGCTGCAACGCAGACACTGACAATTTGACGCCGGGTAGATTGATGCCTTGACGACTGCGAACTTCGCCCGCAGCGGTCACACGACAGACCGCGCGGTTCTTGGTCACCGATTCGACGGTTAATGAAACCAGCCCATCGGCCAACATCACACGATTGCCCGGCTGTAGTTCGTCGATCAATTTGGGATAGCTGGCCGTGACTTCATCATCCGCTTCCGGCTGGCCGTCACGGATAAACGTTAATGTCATGCCCACATTGCATTGCAACGGATCGCATCGCAATTCACCCAGTCGAATCTTGGGTCCGGCGAGATCCAAAAGGACGCCCACCTGCTTGCCCGTGATCTCGCCGGCCTGGCGAATCGCGGTCAGCTTCTGATCGTGATCGGGTATCTTGCCGTGAGCCGTGTTGATGCGAAACACGTCCACACCCGCTTCGATCAATTCAGCCAACTTCTCGGCCGTGTCACAAGCCGGACCGACAGTGGCAATGATTTTGGTACAGGAATTTTGCAGCGACGGACGAGCCATGGAGGATTGACACGAGTGGGGAGTCGATTCGATTCTAAAACTGCCCAGGTTGTAGCGTTCAACAGCCATTCTGCAAAGAAAGCTCGCTGTAGAGCACCGCTAGATCCGGGCTTGTGCTTGCGATCTTCACACTACCGCGCTGTTTCACTTGCGCGGCAAAGCCGCGATGCGGCTGGCGGATTGTGTCAAAGATCCCCTTCACGCGGCTGATCTTTCACAAAAATCACAACCTGAATCATAAAAGCGACTTCTTCCGTACCCACTCATAGTCCCGCTTCAAAATCACCCGATCAATCTGGCCAAGCCATTGGTGGCGCCCGACGGTTACAATTGCCACCGCTTGGTCCCAATGACATTGCTGCCCTGCCCTTCCCTCCCCTGCTCTACCCTGTTGTCTGATATCACAAACTCGAACGCCTCCACGACTGAATTGCCGCCTCAATCACCCCCTGATCAATCGACTCGTGACCAACCGACCGCGCTGATCCCTGGCGGATCGGCGGGACTGGGATTGGTGGTTGCCGCGACCTTTGCCCAAGCCGGCTATCGCGTGATCATCGTCGGACGATCCCAAGACCGCTTGGACGACGCGGTGGAACAACTGCGGCAACAGCACAACGCCACCGCCATCACGCTGGTCGGCGACATGACCAACCGCGACGATTGCCAACAAATCGCACAGGCCGTCGGCCAGCGCTGCGGTCGATTGGATGTGCTGGTCAACTGCATCGGTGTCAGCGATCGTGGACTCGTTGGCGAACTGACAGCCGCACGTGTGCATGAATTGATCGACCAAAACGTGGTCGCCACCCTGCTCTGCTGCCAAGCCATGCTGCCGATGCTGGAATCGAGTCGTGGTAGTATCGTCAACATCGGGTCCCTGGCCGGCAAAGTCGGCGCGCGCTATCTGGGCGGCTACAACACCGCCAAACATGCACTGACCGGACTGACCCAGCAAATGCGGTTGGAATGGCGTGACAAAGGCGTGCACGTGGGATTGGTCAGCCCCGGGCCGATCCGCCGCGATGACGCCGGAACCCGCTACCAACACCAAACGGGCAATTCGGCATTGCCCGGCAAGGCTTCCCAGCCCGGCGGCGGCACCAAAGTCAAAGGCATCGAACCTCAACGCGTCGCCACCGCCGTCTTGAATTGCGCGCGGAACAGGAAACCCGATGTGATTTTGCCCGGCTATTTACGGCTGCTGATCGTAGTCGGAAACGCCCTCCCCAGGCTCGGTGATTGGTTGCTGCTGAAATTCACCAGCTAACCGAAACGGCAGCTGTACCAACGACCAAAGCGACAACAGCAGTTCGTTGCAATCTTCGCACATGATGCCCCGATCGCAGGTCTTGTGAACGTAGCGAGTTCCCCCGGGGTTCCTGCCGNNTGGGACCTGAGTGCATGCGACTCTCCCGCGGGGCGGGAGAGTGAATTGCTAAAACGCTGGCTTCAAGACTCACGCGTCGGGTTACCAACAAACCTCCAGATTTCCAGCACCGCAGAGCAATTCACTGCCCAGACCCCAACAGATTGTGTGCCAATCGCAAACCGCGAATGGCTTGGGACAGAAACCAAACACCCCCTTCCGAACACACCGGAACCACCCAAAGGAGCCGCAACCGGTCACATCAAGATTGACTTCACTGTCATCTACAGTAGTCTTTACAGTGACTTTGCCTGCCGCGGAGCTTGAAATCGAGCTTCCGCCCCCCGCCCTCCCCCACCTTCAAGTGCCACGTCGTCTGACGCGGCGCTTTCAACGACAACGAGTTGCCGAATGAATGGCTCACGGCACCGCCACAGCCTAGCGCTCCAGCGCTGCGTTGGCCCAGCAATCCTGATCTGCGTGTTGGGTCTGGTCATCAGACCTGCACAATCAACCGCACAAGAGTTGCCCGCTGCCCCGACGCCGCCGGCTGCTCCAACACCACAGGTCCAACCCACGCCGACCGCTCAACCGACGATCCAGTCAAGCGGCGGTCAGTCAAGCGATGGCGATGCTCCGGAAGTTGACGCCCCGGACGTCGTGCGGTTTTCATTCACTGGCGTGCCCTGGCGCGAGGTGATCAATTGGATCGCCGACGAAGCTCATTTGGCGCTGCATGTCGATGCGATCCCCTCGGGCAGTTTCACCTACAGCGATCCGGACACGTTCACACACCAAGGGGCTATCGATCGGATCAATCTGTTTCTGTTGCCCCAAGGTTTCACGTTGGTGCGTAGCGGAAACCTATTGTCGGTGATCAATCTCAGCGATCCCCGCAGCTTGCAACAATTGGACGCGCTGGCAGAACTGGTTGACGTGGATGATTTGCAAGATCGCAAGAATCACGATGTTGTGAAATGCTTGTTCCCACTTGGCGCGCTGGCGGCCGAGGACGCGATGGAAGAACTCTCGGCGATCAAGTTGATGATGACGCCGGCGGTGTTCAACAAGACCAATCAATTGATGATCACCGACACCGTCGGCAAACTGAAGAATGTCAAAGCAATTCTGGATTCGTTTGAACCGTCGAAACTAGACAATGGAACAATCGTCAAATCGTTTGCACTCGAGCATGTCGAAGCCGAAGACGTGTTGGTCGTGGCCCGTCCCCACCTGGGTCTAGCCACCGGTGAAATGATCGGTATCGATGTCAGTTTGTCGTCTGACATGAAAGGCAAATACATTTTTGCGACCGGCATCGAAGACAAGGTGTTGTTGATCGAACGACTGGTCGAGTCGATTGATGTTCCGGTTCCGTCGATCACCGATGAACAAACCGATGCAAAACTGCAAACCCATCAGGTCAGCGGCGGCAACGTGGATCTGGCCTACGACGTCTTGCAAACATTGCTCGTTGGCAAAGACGTACGAATTTCGAAAGATGAAACGGCCGGCACAATCGTTGCTTTGGCGCCAGAGAAGGTCCAAGAAGAAATTGCCCAGACCGTCGCCAAGCTAGCCGCCGATGCATCGGCGTTCGAAGTCATTTCGTTGCAAACGGTCGACCCTTATGTCGCGATCGGACTGATCGAACAGATGTTGGATTTGGGCAGCGAATATGACGACGATGACGATGATGAATCACGAGCACAAGCGCCGAAGATCGATGCCGATCCGGCCAACCGCCGTCTGTTCGTTCGCGGCAAGCCCTCGCAAATCGAAGAGATCAAAACGATCGTCGCCGGTTTAGACCAGAAACGTGGTGGCCGTGGATCGAACGAGCGGATTCGAGTGCTGCAGCTATCGGGCGCCCATGCACAACAGTCTCTGGAACTAGCGGCTCGCTATTGGCCGTTGCCCAACCCGATCATTTTGTTTGAATCGGAAAACGCCCAGGCGGCCAAACAGCGCGAACGCGTCGTGCACAGCGATTCGCCAGCCCCCGTCAGTGGCACCGAGGAATTGATCGACGCAATCGCGGGCCCCACGCCCAGCCAATTCGTGTCGATTTCGGATCGAGGCCGCTTGCTGGACTCTCCTGCACCGGACACCACCGAACCGGCGATCGAGTGTCAACTGACAACCCGTGGTCTGTTGCTGCAATGTGAAGACACCGGTGCGCTGGATCGATTCCAAGACCACTTGGAAACGCTGGCCGGGCTCGGCAATTCCACCCCCACCGAGCCGGTCGTTTACTACCTGAAATTCACTCGGCCCGACGAAGCGATTCGCATGCTGGCTGAATTGCTCGACGGCGGTGAAGCGGTCAGCAGCGTCAGTGATTCGCTGGTCAATGCATCGATCTCGTCCTCGACCAGTTCCTTCCTCGGCAGTTTGGTCACCAACCGCGAAGGCACCACGACGTTGATCACCGGCACTGCGACCGTGGTCGCCGATTCACGCCTGAATCGATTGATCGTTCAAGGGACCAGTGACGACATCCAATTGATTGAAAGCTATTTGCGAATCATTGAAAAAGACAGCAGTATCACCGCGGTCGAAACCTACGGCACGACCAACATCATTGAACTGCAAAACACCAAAGCCAGCGTGGTCGAAGCGGCCCTGCGACAAGCCTTTGCCGGGCGGGTTGCGGCGGCGACCGTCAGCGGCGGCACAGCTGGTGGAACCACCGCGGCGCGGGGCGACGAACGCCGCAGCAATGACGATGATGATGACCGATCCAAAGACAAAAAATCGGACAGCAAGAAAGCGACTAGCAAACCCGCGTCACAAAAAGCGCGGGACATGGAACCCAAGATGACGCTGGCCGTGCACGAACCCAGTAACTCGCTGATCGTCACCGCCCCCCAGCAACTGTTCGCCGAAGTCGAAGCACTGGCTAAATCAATTGATCGCCGCGGCGAACAAACGATCGAAGTCATCACGCCCAGTAACAGCGAAGTGCTGGAAACGGTGCTGCAACAGATCCTGCTCGGTCAATCCAGTCGATCACGCTCCAGTAGTGATCGATCCAGTTCGCGCAGCCGCGATCGGTAGGCACCCCATGATCCAGATCTCTCAATTCGTGTTCTTGTTGTCCGTTGTCAGCGGCCTTGCCATCGGCTGCGCAACACCCAACACCGCCTCCGCCCAATCAGGACTGCGCGACTCGCTGGAATTGCTCGACCGCAACCAAAACGGCTCGATCGAACCCGATGAAATCACACCGCTGGCTCGGCCCTATTTGGAACGCGTGGCCGATGCCCGGCGGATGTCACTGGATCGATCCAACGACATCGAAAAATGGCAGGAAGCGGCGAGGATCTACTACGCCATGCAAAACGGCGTCGCCGGAACTCGGATCGACGTCAGTTCGGATCGCGCGCTCAAATCCTTTCGGCCCGACGATGACCAACCGATGGTGCCCGAATTTGGACTGGCGGAAGTCAAGTATCCCTACACGCCAGACGACTTGGACGAAGCCGATGACACACTGCGCCGCTACGACCGAAATCGCGACGGATACATGGATCGCCGCGAAGCCAGCCGCGGACGCTGGAGCCATCGCGATCCGTTCAGCATGGATTTCAACAAAGACGATCGGCTGAGTCGACTTGAGTTGGCCCAGCGCTATGCCCGCCGGCGGATGCTGAGCGACGATTCGGACGAATTGATCCAGCGGGCGCGAAGGACCGGAAACGGGATCCGCCCCACCGACTCCGATGATGATGATGATGACCGTGGTCGCGGCCGCAGTGATTGGTGGCGATCCGGCGGTGACCGCTATTGGTTGACCGCCAGCATCTTGGGGCGGTTTGATGCCAACCGCAACGGACGCCTGGAGTTTTCCGAGACGACCGAATTAGGCATTCCCACCGGCGCCATTGATGCCGATCAAAATGGCGAACTCTCGCGTGAGGAACTGTTCGCGTACTTCAAAAATCTGCAAGACCAGACCGGCGACCTGGTCGATGGGTTGCCCAGCTGGTTCTATGAACTGGATACCAATCGGGACCAACAAATCGAACTGACGGAGTTTGCAACCGAATTGTCCGACGCCAAAGTCGCTGAGTTTGTCGCTTTGGACAGCAACCAAGACGGACTGTTACAAGCGGCCGAAGTGATGGCGTCCAAATCGATGATGGGCGGAAGCTTTGAAAATCATGAAGCGGAAATGTTGCCGCCGCGAAAAACCATCGTCTCGGAAATTGAGATCGAGGAAGCCTTCTTGGTCGCCGACCTGAACGTCAAACTGACCATCACACACACCAACGTCTCCAGCTTGGACGGCTATCTGACCGGCCCGGACGGCACGCGCATCGAGTTGTTTTCCGGCGTCGGCGGACGCGATGATCACTTTGAAAAGACAGTCTTCGATGACCAAGCCGAAAGGCCGATCACCAAAGGCCGGCCACCGTTCGAGGGATCCTACCAACCCGAAGGCCTGGTCAAACACGGCCCCGGTCTGGCCGTTTTCAATGGCAAATCCATCCAGGGCGTTTGGCAACTGACCATCCGCTGCTCCGAAAGCGATCGTTTCGGCATGCTGCATCGCTGGGCGATACTGGCCCGGCCCGATGAAGAAACGCTGCTGGATCTGCCCGAACCTGAAACCGCACCGCAACCAGATACCGGCCAACCGCAACCGACCGCCACTGCACAGGACGCTGCCAATGCCAGCTTGCCGCTCGATTTGGTCCAGGCCATCACAGCCGACAGCACCGCCTCGTACTGGACCGCCGAACGCAAAGCCGAATTCGCAGCGAAAGTCCGAACTCCGTCGCCCGAGCAGTGGGCACAACTCAGTGACGACGAAAAACGTCAAAAGCTAGCCGAGCGCAAGCAGGCGATCGCCCAATACAAAGCGGCGCTCGCCAGCAAATCCAACGGCAGTGCCAGCAGCGCAGGATCGGCGGAACAATAATTCCTTGCCATTTCATTGAGATCCTTTCCCGGCCGAATGAGTGTGCGTTTCAACTTCGGCCGATTGCCGGTTGTTTGACAACCGCCAGATCTGAAAACTAGTGCCGTCCAACGTCTCGTGTTTCAGCGAACGACGTTGTCGAAGTGGAACGCTCGTTCCCCGCTCACGATCCTCAATCCCCCTGAACCATCAACATGGCTGCTTTTCCCGAAATCTCCACCGTCCAATACGAAGGCCCCCAGAGCGACAATCCGCTTGCGTTTCGTTGGTACAACCCCGACGAATTGGTCGAGGGCAAGACGATGAAGGAACATTTCCGATTCTCCATCGTCTATTGGCACACCTTTCGGGGAACCGGCAGCGATCCGTTTGGTCCGGGAACCGCTGTCCGGCCTTGGGACGACGGCAGCGAATCGGTCGAAAATGCTCAGAATCGGGCCCGCGCCGCGTTTGAACTGTTCGAAAAACTACAGGCCCCTTATTACGCGTTCCACGATCGCGACGTCGCCCCCGAGGGAGCTTCGTTGGCCGAATCCAACGCCAATTTGGATGCCGTTGCCGATGTCTTGGCAGAACAGCAGCAACAGACCGGCGTCAAATTACTGTGGGGCACCGCCAACATGTTCTCCAACCCGCGCTTCATGCACGGTGCGGCGACGACCTGCAATGCCGACGTGTTCGCTTACGCAGCGGCACAAGTCAAAAAGGCGATGGAAGTCACCCATCGACTTGGCGGTGAAAACTATGTGTTCTGGGGCGGCCGCGAAGGCTACCAGAACCTTTACAACACCGACATGAAACGGGAACTCGACCACCTGGCCAAGTTCTTTCACATGGCGGTGGACTACGCCAAAGAAATCGGGTTCACCGGCCAGTTCTTGATCGAACCCAAACCGAAAGAGCCGACCAAGCACCAGTACGATAGCGACGCTGCGGCGTGCATGAATTTCCTGCGTGCCTATGACCTGACCGATCATTTCAAGTTGAACTTGGAAACCAACCACGCCACGTTGGCCGGTCACACGATGATGCATGAAATCGATTACGCCGGCGCCCAAGGGGCACTCGGCAGCATCGACGCCAACACCGGTGACATGCTGTTGGGCTGGGACACCGACCAATTCGCCACCGATTATTACCTGACCACACAGATGATGTATTACATCCTCAAACATGGTGGACTCGGCAGCGGCGGAGTGAACTTTGACGCCAAAGTACGACGTGAATCGTTTGAACCGATCGACCTGTTTTATGCTCACGTCGGATCGATGGACGCCTACGCCAAAGGGCTGAAGATTGCTGCGGCGATTCGAGCCGACAACGCCTTGGAAGACTTCGTCAGCCAACGCTACAGCAGCTTTGACAGCGGGATCGGTGCCAAGATCGAAGCCGGCGAAGTGAACTTCAGCGACTTGGAAAAATACATGCTGGAAAAGGGCGAAGTCACGCCGAACGTCAGCGGACGACAAGAGATGCTCGAAGCCGTCGTCAACCGCTACATCGATCGCGTTTAATCACCGATCTTGAATTTGGCCCATGCGGCGGCGCCCTGCACCCCGGCGTCGTCGCCCAGTTTCGCGGCCACCACTTTGAAGCGGTCCTTGTAGACGCTCATCACATTCTTGCGCGCCGTCCTGGTGACCGTCCCGACGATCAAATCCTCCATCGCCTCGACCAATCCGCCGCCCAACACAATGGTGTCCGGGCACAGCATGTGAATCACGTTCACCACGCTGATCCCGATGGACTCCGCCGCTTGTTCGACCAACCGCTGCACCGCTTTGTCGCCGCCTTTGATTGAATCGGCCAACGCGCCACTGCGGATGTCGGCCAAATCGGTCCCGACCTGTTTTTCCAGCACCGGTGCGTCACCACGAAACGCGGCCTTGGCGGCCTCGGCGGCAATCGCCAATCGACTCGCCTCTGCCTCCAGCGTTCCCGGCATGTCAATTCCGCTGCTGCGTGAATTGCTGCTGATTCGCGTGTGACCGATTTCCATGCAACTGATACCAGCGCCCTGCAAAATCGTGCCTTCATAAACACAGGCTCCGCCGATGCCGGTGCCAGGAAAAATCCCCACCGCACAGCGAGAATCCTTGGCGACGCCAAATTGGTATTCGCCGTACAATCCGGCATCGACATCGTTGAGCACGACGACCGGACAGTTGAACTTTTTCTTCAGAAAGTCGCCGACGTCAACGTCATCCCAGCCCAAATTGGGCGTGGTTAAAATCCGACCTTTATTGAGATCAATGGGGCCCGGACAGCCAATCCCGATGCCGCGAATTTTTTTTCCGACCAGATCGTTTTCGTCCAACAAGCGTTCAATGGTCGATCCGATCCGTGCGATCCCATTGTCACTGCCCTCGCGGCCGCGCGTTTTGCGCCGGCGGCGACCGAGCCCATTCCATTGATCGTCGTAGGCGATCGCCAACATTTTTGTCCCGCCCAGATCAAATCCGATCCAGATGTCGTCTGATTTCTCTGCCATGTTCTCTCCCGCGTGTCTGTCGGCGTTCGGCTAAGCTACATCTTCGCCCGCTTGGCCCGGTTTCGGCAGTGGGGCGAGAGGCGTTTTTGATGGCAATCAAAGAAAATTCATTTCTTTTACCAGTGACCTGAAATAAATCGGCAACGGTGCGCAATGAACATTGCGGCATCGGAAAAAATGAGCAAATCATCGGCCGACAGCGGCGATCCCCCCTCTGAACACCAACAAGACGGATGCGGTCCCCCTAAGCGACCGCCCGAAAACAATCCGAATCGCGAGCCCAATGGCGGGACAATGTCCCCCAACAGGGAAAATCGGGACGACGATCACTGGCGGGAGTTGTTCCAACAGACCGAATCGGGACTGCGAAAATTTCTCGCCGGAAAACTGCCACAAGCAGCCGACGTGGAGGATTGTTTGCAAACCGTGATGGTTGCGATGCTGAAAAACCAATCCAAAATCCCTCTCGCAGCCCGCCGTGCCTGGCTGTTTCGAGTGGCCGCCAACCAAGCCGCCCTGTGGTGGCGAACGAAATCAACGACCGACCGCGTGCTGGAGAAACATGCCAGCAGCACCTACGCCATCGACACCGACTGTGCCACCCAACTGGAAACCCAAGAAGCTCTGCAACGCGTTGAAATGGCCTTGTCGCAATTGCCGCCCGATTCCCGCCAGATCGTTTGCCTGCGTCTTCACGACGGGTACACATTCCAGGCGATCGCCGACCAAATGCAACTACCGCTTGGAACCGTGCTGACGCGAATGCGCCGCGCAATGCAACAGCTCCGCAGTGAACTCGACGACGACAGCGACTCAGACGACAACGAACGAAACTCACGATCATGAACGCTCCCTCGAATCCCAGCGAACCTGCCGACAATCGCGACGCATTGCGTCAGCGCTGTCTGGATTATTTGCTGGGTGATATGACCGCTGGAGAAATCCAGACCTTTGAATCCCATCTCGGTGATCCGGCGGTCAGTGACGCTCTGCAACGGGAAAGCCAGTTGCTGTTGGAACTGTCAACCAGCGCCCCGACCCCGCGGGCACCATCCGCCCTGCCCTGCCCCGCCGACGAACCGCATCGATCACACCGCCACTCTCGCTCGGCTGCACTCTGGGCGGCCGCTTTGGCGGCGACTGTATTGGTCGCCATCGGCTATGGTTGGTCGATATCGCGGCCAGCTGGGATGATGGCCCAGTCCGATGACGCCCAACCGGTGACTCCTGCGTTCGAATTGCAATTGGCGCGCACTTGGGTTCATCCCGCAATTGATTGGGATGCAACCCAAAACGATTCCATCGAAACACTGGTCGATAGTGACGACCACGTCGTCTTGCCCGACGAAAACGAATCCGATGGCAGCTTGGACTGGATGGTCGTCGCTGTCGAAGCCGCTTTCCAGGGAGCCGACACGCATGATGGTTAAACACTCGTTGACCCTTCTGGCACTGATCGCTTTGGTTCTCGCGACCTCCCCGGTCGATGCGTTGGAGATCAAACCGCCGGCCAACAAGAACGGATCCAACAACGGTCCAACCACGGCAACGCCCCAAACGGATCGCAAGACACCTCGGCCCTCGCTCGACGAGGACCTGGAACGAGGCGTGTTGCAGATGGTTCAACAACACCTTCCAGACATCAAAGTCTTACTGGACCAACTGCGAGAAAAAGAACCGCGGCAGTACGAGATGGCGATTCGCAATCTGGCAAAATCAAGCCGCCGGTTGCAGGCCGCAGAAAAACGTGGCGAGCAATCGTTTGAATTAGAAGTTCAAATCATCAAGGCGCAGTCCGCCATCAACCTGTTGATCGCCAAACTAAAGGTCCGTGACAACGACAAAGATCGACAATCGCTGCGTGAGGCGACCAAACGATTTGAACACGCCGAATTGGCACGCGCCCGTTACGAATTAGGACTGATCGAATCCAGACTTGGCAAAATGCAAGAACAGTTCGACGCCGCCAAAGAACGTCTGCAGGTCAAACAGTCCCAACTGCAACCGAACATCGACAAAGCCTTTCAAACCTACCTGCGCAAATCGGGCCGCAAACCATTGCCACCGCCCGGCGATGATTAATGTCACGGAAACGATAAACCCTCCTGTCACCTTGCCCGACTCGACCGCTCCCCATTCCCACCGCACTGAAGATTCGATGAAACAGCTCTCAACCCGCCTCTTGGCCTGCTGTCTTGCGATTGCCGCTGTGCCAATTCTCAATCCCAAAGTGGTCTTGGCCGAACCGGTGTCACCGATTCGGACGGACCAATCGGCCGGTGACACAGTGCTGCCCGCGCCACCGATCTCGTCACGCTACGCCGCTGACAGTGCGAAAGAAGTCCCCGACTTTCAAAAACATGTGATGCCGCTGTTGGGGCGATTGGGGTGCAACGGCCGAGCCTGTCATGGATCGTTTCAAGGGCGGGGCGATTTTCAATTGTCCCTGTTCGGCTATGACTTTTCGGCAGACCACCAAGCCCTGATGGCGGAAAACACCGGCCGTGTGGATGTCGATGACGTAGATGAAAGTTTGATTCTGGCCAAACCCACCGATGCCGACATGCACGAGGGTGGTAAACGATTTGAGAAAGGCCAATGGCAATACCGTGTGCTGCGAAATTGGATCGCTGCCGGTGCAGCTTTCAAACAGGGGCAGACACAGTCACTGGAAAAATTAGAAATCCAACCCGCCGAAATTCGTTTTGCAACTGACGCCGATCAGGTCTCATTGACCGTGATCGCTCATTGGGCCGACGGTAGCGTGGAAGACGTCACGCCACTTTGTCGCTTTAGCAGCAACGATGATTCGATCGCCGCGATCGACGAAACCGGCTTGGTTCGCTCCGGTGACACCGGCGACACGCACGTCATCGTCTACTACGACAACGCAGTGGCCCCGGTTCCCGTCCTGCAACCGCTGAGCCCCTCTAAGTTCGACGCCCAACAATCGGTGGCCGACACCACGCCGACTCAACCGATCGACGTTTTGATCCAACAGAAACTGGACAAACTGGGCATCACTCCCTCGGGTCTCTGCACCGACGCTGCATTTGTGCGTCGGGCAGCGCTAGATATCACCGGTGTGCTACCGTCGACCGAACGAGTCGAAGCCTTTCTCGCAGACAATGCCACGGACAAACGCGAACAACTGATCAATGAACTGCTGGAATCACCTGCCTACGCGGCATGGTGGGCCACCCGCCTAAGCGACTGGACGGGCAACAATGCCGAACAGCTAAACAACGTGCTGCCGGTGCGAAACGTGGGCACCAAGCTGTGGTTCCAATGGTTGCGCAGTCGGCTCGAAAACAATACGCCCTACGACCAGATCATCGAAGGCATTGTCACCGCCAACACGCGTCAAACCGACGAGAGCTATCTGGACTACTGCCGCGAAATGACGTTGGCTTGTAACGGTGATTTGGATCGATTCGCACAACGCGATGGCATGCCACTGTTTTGGTCACGCCGCAACTTTCAAAAACCAGAAGAGCGGGCGATCGGTTTCGCATACACGTTCTTGGGTGTGCGAATCGAATGCGCCCAATGCCATAAACACCCGTTCGACCAATGGTCCAAACAGGACTTTGACGATTTTTCCAAATTGTTTGCTCCGATCCGATCGGGCAACGCCAATCAAGTCTCTCCGGAATCAAAAGAGACTCGCGATGAACTGATGGAGAAACTAACCGGCGGCAAGAAACTAAATGGCGGTGAACTGCGTCGAGCGATCTATAAAGCCGCCGAGACCGGTGTCGTGGTGCCGTTTGGTGAGCTGTATGTGAACACACGTGGCATCAGCGACAAAGCCAAGAAGCAGCGTGCAGCGGCCAAGAAAAAAGGCAACAAGCTGCCGCCGGTTCGTGTCCCCACGGGCAAGATCCTGGGGATCGAACAGGAACTGGAACTTTCCGAAGACCCACGTCCGGCATTGATGGACTGGTTGCGTGATGAATCCAATCCGTATTTTGCCAAAGCCATCGTCAACCGAGTGTGGAGCAACTATTTCGGCATCGGAATCGTTGATCCCACCGACGACATGAACTTGGCCAATCCGCCAAGCAACGCTGCCCTACTGGATCATTTGGCCGTGGAGTTTATCCGCCATGATTTTGATCTGAAATGGTTGCACCGCGAAATCACACTCAGCGACGCCTATCAACGCAGCGCGGCGACCAACGCCAGCAACGCTTTGGATCGCACAAATTTTGCGCGGCACATCCCCCGCCGACTGCCGGCCGAAGTCGTGTTTGACATGGTCGCACTGGCGACCGGTTCAACCGAAAAAGCCAATCAGCTTCGAAGTGAACTGGATGAAATGGCGATCGCTGATGGCAAGCCACGGCAACGCAACCAATCTAATTTCGCACTCGATGTATTTGGCCAATCAATTCGAGAAACCAATTGCGACTGCGACCGCAGCGACGCGCCCAGTTTGTTGCAATCGATTTATCTGCGGAACGATTTTGAAATGTACAAACGGATCGCCGATCGCGACGGCTGGGTTGCCGAAGCCTGTAAAGATTTAGGTGTCGCGGCGCCAAACGCGGGCCAAGATCCCAAAGCAAACGCCAAGCAACGTGCCGCAGATGCGCTGCGTAAACAACTGGTCAACCGTATCAAACAGTTCGCCAAACAACCCGCCGCACGCCAAGACAAACAGCGTGAAAAAGCCGAACAACAATTCGACAAAGCCACCCAGCGGATCGCCGATGAGTTTAATGTCCCGACGTTCGCCTCACTCGTCGCGGATCCCAATTCGTGGAATGAACTGGAACCGGTAACCTCGAATAAACGCCGCGCCAAGAACGGCAACGCGGATCCCGCCAGCGACAAACCCGGCCTGGAACGGATCGTCGATCAAGCCTATTTGCGAACGCTTTGTCGGTATCCCGATGATAGCGAATCGGAAATCGCGATGACCTACATCAACGAATCCGACTCCCCCAGCGATGGCATCGAAGGGCTGATGTGGGCCTTGGTCAACACCAAAGAATTCATCATCAGTCACTAGCACACACCTTCCCCCGTCAAACAAAACATCCCCCCTGCTCCGATTGGATAACACTCGATGAAACTGCACAAAACCTGTGATGGACTTCGACGACGTGACCTGCTGAAGGTCGGCACACTCGCCGCCGGTGGGTTGACGCTGTCGGGATACAATCGATTGGCCGCGGCCGGACAAGTCGCCCCCGGTCATGCCCAACGAGCGATCTTTATCGAACTGCCGGGCGGTCCATCACACATCGACACGTTTGATTTGAAACCCGACGCACCCGATACCCACCGCGGGACCTTCAACCCCATTTCGACAAACGTCCCGGGGATCCAGATCTCCGAACACCTGCCGAAACTGGCGTCCTGTATGGACAAGTTTGTGATCTTGCGTGGCGTCAGCCATACCTTGGCCGCACACCGCTTGGGACAGGAATACGTCAACACCGGCAGCAAACCGATCCCGGCCCTGGAATACCCCAGCTATGCCGCTGTGGTTTCCAAAGAACGGCCCTCCGACCGTGACATCCCCAACGCCGTCGCAGTCCCCAAAGCCAGCCAGGGTCCCGGGTTCCTAGGCATCCGCTACTCGCCCCTGGAAACAAACGCCCAACCCAATTTTGGCCAAACCTTTAACGTCCGCGGCATCTCGCTGCCCGGCGGAATTGGGATCGATGAAGTCAAACGACGACAATCGCTGCTGAACAAGCTGGATCGTCGATTCACCAGCCTGGAAAAGAACGATCAACTGTTGGACGGCCTGGACCAATTCGGCCAGCAAGCCTATTCGATGATCACGTCGTCACGGGCTCGCGAGGCGTTTGACATCAGCAAGGAACCGGAGAGTTTTGCCCGCCAGTTCGGCGAAGAGTCGTTCGGCCAAAGCTGTCTGCTGGCATTGCGACTGGTCGAATCGGGCGTCCGCTTTGTCACCGTGCAACTCGGTGGCTGGGACACGCACACCGACAACTTCAGCAAGCTCAAAGACAATAACTTGCCCAAACTGGACGCCGGCCTGAGTGGTTTGTTGACCGGTTTGCAACAGCGTGGATTGCTGGAATCGACCGCCGTCTATGTCACCGGCGAATTCGGACGCACGCCGAAAATCAATAGTCGATCCAGCGAAGGCGGACGCGACCACTACCCACGTTGCATGTTCATGCTGATGGCCGGCGGTGGAGTCCGTGGGGGTCAGGTGATCGGTGAAAGTGACGACACTGCATCGGGACCGCGTCACGAAGGCATCTCGCCGGACGACGTCGCCGCAAGTTTCTATCACAACCTGGGGATCGACCCCACGCTGGAATACGACAGCAACACCGGTCGTCCCATCACCTTGGTTCGCGATGGCAACGTGATCAATCAACTGTTCGCCTAGCAAAACCAATAAACATCTGGCCAGATGCCTGAAAGCAAACCACCGCCGATCTGATTCGATTGGTCGGCAGCAGGGGCTGGTGGTTTGACAGAAAAATGGCGGGCAGAAAAATTTCAGTGCTGCGAGTTCGGAGCGTCTGGAAAGGCCAGCGGTCTGGGCCACGTTGATCCCACCCAATTCGCCGCCGATTGCAATCTTCCCAATTTTTCTGCCCCCAATTTTTCTGTCATTGCTCCTCCGACGTCTCCCACGCACGGTCGACCGAAAACGGGGGACAGAGCCCAACGGCAAGGGGCAGTCGTTCCACTCGCGAGAGTCATCGATCGCAAACCCCACGCGATTGAGGTCTGTCCCCGGGTATCAATACAAAAACCGCCCGGTTCGTTGAACCGGGCGGTTTCTGCTGTGGTTCCCATTGCCCCGTGGATAGGAGAAGGGCCATGGTGAAGCCCTCCCTGCCTCACCATGGCCCATCAGTGCTGGAACGATGGCACCGATCGTTCCACCCTCCCAATCCATGGTACAGGTAGTATCGGCAGCGGCACCGTGTGACCTGTAGCGGTTTCGCCGCATCGTCTGATTTTTTTCTTCGCGCTGATAAAACGCTTTGCTAGCAAACGACAACACCGCTTGCGCGAGTCGCGCAAACGGTGTTGTGAAGCGTTTCAAGTTCAGCGTGGGAGGGGCGACACGGAAGTTGAAACAGAATGAGTCGCAGTCGAGTTACTGACCGTCGCAACTGTCACAGGCTTTGTCGCCACACCATTCCGCTGGCAACGGGCCACAGCTATCGGCAACTCCCGACGCACAGCCGCTCGCACAACCGCCGTTGCAATGACCATTTCCGCACAGTCCGCCTTTGCAGCCGAGCGACGGTTTGTGGTGAATCGACAGATCGATATTCGAACGACAACGGTTGCGGAAACCGTCCCAAACGTGCGTGTTGCACGCATTGGACCGCCAGTACTGGTAGAACGTTGACGTCGGCAGCTGAGGCGGGGTGTACGGTTGGCAGTACCCTTCCTTCAACAACGAACAACCTTTGGACCCACAGTGACCACCGCAGTGCCCGCCACAATTGCCGTTGTTACAAGTTCCGCAATCGCTAGTGCCAGCGTACTGAGTGCCGTCGTAGTCTGCCGTCGGCGGCAGCGGAGCCACGGTGGTTTCGTCGTGCATCGGAGGCATCGACATTGGAACCGCAGCGGGGGGCTGTTCTAAAGCAGCACCGGTTTGCTCAACAGCGGCCGTACCGCCGCCGAAATTAACATCCGCCAGCAATGCCTCGAAATCATTCTTGGCTTCAGCGGTGGTGACCAGGTTGATCGAGCCGACAATCAGCGCCAGAGCGGCACAGCGACGAAAGAAGTTGCGTTTACGCATTGTTCACATCCATGAATTAGCTAGAGGGGGACGATCGGCATTTCGCGGATGCGTCCTCGAGAACGCGGCGTCCATGCCTGTCACTGTAATCTTTCCCGCGCAACGCAATGAAAGCAAATCAGGGATGAAAAAAAACATTTGATACGCTGGTCAGGCGAGTTTGCGACCGCGACAACGCCTCCGTATTAACCAGTCCGTACCGAGTGCCTGCTGCATTCGCTTTGACTAATCCGCACAACCGACACCCGGGGCAAGCCATGCGAGTCTAGACGTTGCGTTCTGATCGCAACCCGACGCGTGAGTTTTGAAGCCAGCGCTTTTACGGCAACCCGAAGCGTGAGCGAGGGATTTAGGGTGTTAACGGGATCCCTCGCTGACGCATCGGGTTACCAAAAACCTATGCCGCACGCGAAAGCGCTGGCTTCAAAACCCCGAAGTATCAATCGTCATCATCAACTGAAACGACATCCAACAGCGCTCGACGAACTTGCTCCTGCCGCTGATCGTCTTCTAATTGCCGTCCGTCTTCTTCGGTCACATAGAACACGTCGGCAACCTGGTCCAAGTGCGTGTCAATTTTGGCGAAGTGCAAGACCAAGTTCAGCTCGGAGAGGGCCGATGCAATCCGGTGCAACAGGCCGGATTGGTCGTAGGCAAACAGAGACACGATGGTGAAGCGATCCAACGTCTCATTGTCAAAGTCGACTTTGGTCGGCAGCACATACACGGCTTCCGATTCTCGGCTCTGACCGACAGACCAGGTCTTGCGACTGGCCGGCAGCGGAGCGTCGGGCGTGTCCAATAAATACTTGACACGCTCGGTCACCTTTTTGATTCGTTCCGGGGGCGGTTGATCGGGATAGTCCGGATCCAAGACCCAAAATTCATCCCAAACGATATCATCCAAAGTGACAATCTCGGCCCGCAAGATACTGATCCCACAGGACATGAATGCTCCGGTCACCCGGGCAAAGATTCCGACCCGACGATTGCCTTGGCGGTGGATCACGACATACCGCATCGCCGATGGAATCGGATCGTACTGATGCACGCACAATGATTGTTCACCGGCGTCCAGTGCATTGCCGACCTCGATCAACTGCTCGGCCAATTCCTCCGGCTTTTCCCGCAGCAGCATCGACAACGGGACCTGTTGCAATAACTTTCGACTGCTTGCTTCGGCCGGCTGTTCGTGCAGATGGGCCAGCACCTGCTGTCGGATCTCGTCGCCGATCTCCTCCTGGTCCGCCTGCAGGTCTCCGGTTTCAAAGTACTGACGGGTGCGCAGATAAAGGTCCTCGATCAGTTTCATTTTCCAATCGGTCAGCACGCCCGGTCCGACCGCTGCCAAATCAGCGACCGAATGAACAATCAACAATTCCAGCCGGCGAATCGACCCCACTTCTTTTGCAAACGACAGCACGATTTCGGGATCGTTCAAATCGTGTCGAAAGGCGACGGTGTTGACGGCCAGGTGTTTCAGGATCAACCATTCCAAGATTTCGATGCTGTTGGGATCCAAATCCAATCGCTCGCCGACGTTGCGTGCGATCCGCGCCCCGACGATCGAGTGGTCTTCCTCGTAACCCTTACCCAGATCGTGAATCAGCAGCGCCAAGTGCAACAGTGTCTTGTCTTTCAACCGCCGATAGCGGCGTCCCATCGCGGACGGATCATCGGCAAAATCCGTGGCAGCTTCGACGGCGCGGATGCAGTGCGCATCGACGGTGTATTTGTGATAGGCGTTGAACTGCAACAACCCGCGTGCCCGTTTGAACTCGGGAATCAGTTGTTCCAAGATCCGCAGCTCATGCAGTCGCCCCAGCAACGGCCCCAATCGCCCGCCGCGGCTGAGCAGCGACAGAAACGCACCGATCGACTCGGCGTCGGGCGGCGTTGGCGGGCGTTCCTGCATCGCCGTGCGAATCGTCTGCCAGGTGTGGTGTCCGATTCGCAGGCTGTGATGATTGGCCAAACTCATGAACCGCAGCACGCGTGGCAAACTCGTTGCGAATTGATCCAGATGCGATGCATGAACCCAGATGTGTGTCGGGCCCATCAAAATGTCGTCACCGATCCGCGTCGAACGCGCCCATTCGACCAGTCGACCGATGATCGGGCGACGGCGATTGTCATCGGCAAAAAACCGAGCGGCGTAGCGGACGTCGCGCGTCACGTCGAAAAATTCCTGCATGAATTGTTCGACCGGCAACACGCCCTGTTTGCCTTGGTACCCCCAGTCCTGTGCGATCGCCATCTGTGTCGGTCGGTCCAACACATCGCGGGCACGATTGGCGCGAAAGTGCAATTCGTTGCGCAGCCGAATCAAGAATTCATAGGCCTTGCGAATCATCCGATAGTCTTCATCGGACAACGCCCCCAGTTTCAGCAATCGCTCCAAATCGACTTCGCCATAGCGGGCGAATCCGATCCAGCGAATCATTTGAATGTCACGCAAACCGCCGCGTGATTTTTTTAGATTGGGGCTGAGCAGATAGTTCGTGTCGCCCCATTTATTGCGTTCTTCGCGGCGTGCTTCGATCAAATCACGAATCAGCGCGCCACTGCGCCGCAGCGCTCCGTGCCGCAGCGAACGAAAGAATCGTTTGAAAACATGGTAACTGCCGGCCAGGAACCGAGACTCGGTCAACGAGGTGAAGATGACCGGATCGGACCATGACAGTGCGCATGCCTCGCGCGGGGTGCGCATCGCGAACCCGACTTCCAATCCGATGTCGACCAGATCACGCGTCAATGCTTGAGCAATTTTCTCTGCCGCCGCGGTCGAACGACCACGGACGATCAGCATCAAATCGGCGTCGGAATATGGTGCCAGGTCACGACGCCCGAATCCACCGTGGGCCACCAGTGCGATTCCGGCGGGGGTTTCGCCGCCGAAATGTTCCAGACAGGCTTGGTTCCAAACCTCCAGCACCAGATCATCGTACAGATCACTGACCAGCGTCGAGACCTGAGTCCCACGGGAACCCGCGGCGTGTTGCCGACGGCATTGCTCGCGCCCCTGTTTCAGACGATCGCGACCGCGCAACACCACTTCCGAAAGCGATGGTCCAACCATTATGTGCTGCGCCGCCTGTCGTCGAATTGCCGGATCAAATTCACTCGCATCAAGGTGTCTTCAGTGGACCGGCAAGACGCACCACTGCGTCTCTGAATGATGAATGGAGCTGCCGCAGCGACAACTACAGCGCGTCCTCGCCGCGCTCTCCTGTCCGGATTCGAATCGAATCTTCCAGGTTGGTCACAAAGATCTTGCCGTCACCGATCTGACCGGTTTGGGCCGTTTGCAAAATCGTATCGATCACGGTTTGCAAGTTCTCGTCGGTACAAATCACTTCGATTTTGACCTTGGGAACAAAATCGATGGCGTACTCCGTCCCACGATAAATCTCGGTGTGTCCTTTTTGCCGACCGAATCCGCGAACCTCGCTAACGGTCATCCCGTGGATCCCCTGATCCGTCAATGCGTTTTTGACATCTTCCAATTTGAAGTGCCGAACAATGCCTTCAACTTTTTTCACGTTTATGCCTCAAACGATACGGCTGGAAACTGGAGCCATGATTCTGAATTTGGGCCGTCAGGACACGGCCCACACGATCTAAGACGCATTGTACACTCGCCGGGTAAGCCACTTCTAGCGGGCGCAAACGATCAAATACGATTCGCCGCTGCAGGGCCGTTCTATTCCGGTCGTTTCCAAGGCACGTCTGCAATTCCGGCCTGGGAGTTCATTTCGCGGCTGAGCACAAACAAATAGTCACTCAAACGATTCAGATAGACGATCACGGCATCGGAAATCTCAACGCCCTCCTGATCCGCTAACGTCACCACCCGCCGCTCGGCGCGGCGACAAATCGCTCGGGCCAGATGCAGAATCGATGCCGCATGGGCCCCCCCGGGCAAGATAAACTGCTTGAGCGGTTCCAGCCCGCTTTCATGCTGGTCGATCCAATCCTCGATCCGGGCGACGTGGCCGGTCCCGATGACCCGTAAATCATGGGCGTCCGGGTCGGGTGTCGCCAATTCGGCGCCGATCGAAAACAGCTCGTGCTGAATTTGTGCGATCTGCTGGTCCAGCGCCGCGTCGACGCCGGCCGCCGCTCCGGCGGCACGCACACATCCCAGTGCGGCGTTCAATTCGTCGACCGTCCCATAGGCCTCGATCCGTACATCATCTTTGGACACCCGCGGCCCACCAAATAGGCCTGTGCTGCCGGCGTCGCCGGTTCGCGTGTAAATTTTCATGGCTTGCTCAATGTTTGAATGTGCCGGGCGCCGCCGCTCGGATCTCCCTACCGCCAAGATAAACTGCCGATCGCCCCTGATGTCAGAACCCTCCCCAAAACCGCTCCGTCAGGCTGCCGGTATTCTGCTGCTGACCCGCCAAAAACCGGTTCAGTTTTTATTGATGCGACATACCGATCGCTGGGATTTGCCGAAAGGCCACTGCGAATCGGGTGAATCGATGGTGGAAACGGCGCGGCGTGAAACCGAAGAGGAAACCGGGATTTCAGCCGACGCCATCACGATCGATCCGGATTTCCGATTCGAGCTCCGCTATGACGTGACCTACAAACGAAATCCCGGTCAGGTGTTCGAGAAACAGGTCCTGTACTTGATCGGTGAAATCGAGTCGGCTGTCACGCCGCGATTGACCGAACACGAATCATTTCAGTGGTTCGATTGGAACCCGCCCCATACGATCCAATCCCAGACGATCGATCCATTGCTTCAAGCGGTGGCAATCCATTTGGCGGCGCGTCAATCGTCGGACTTGTAGAGCGCGCCGCGAATCCCGATAGTCAGTTCAGCCACCTGCCGAAAAACAGTGACGAATTCGGCTTGGAAATCGGCGTCGTCGGCCGGTTGCAGCAGACAGAGCTGGTCGGCACGATTGAATTGTGACGTCATCGGGTCGATCGAAATCCAGTTGCCCTGGACCGCCGCGACCACCCATCCGGTCAGCTTCATCGCGACATGCGTTTTCGAACGATCCAGTGTTGGATGGACCAGCGTTGATTGCACCGGCGAGAGTCCAAACACAACCCGTGCCGGGATCTTGCGTTGCCGCAGCAACGCCGCCAAAACGATGGCATGATCCAGATCGCCGCCCCGCCGGGCACGGATCACGGCAGAGGCCTTTATCATGTCTGCCTGTGGCGCCAATGACAAATCATTCCGTACGGCGCGCGTCAGTTCCTGTACCAGTTCCATCGGTGGCAGCTCGCCAACGGCTTGCGCCATCCGGGCCACCGCAGGATGCTGGGAATCAATCAGCAGGCTGGGCTGAGTGCCGACAGGATCGCGAGGGACAGGATCACCGCCGGTGGGGTCGACCGAGTCTGAGTCGACCGAGCCTGGGGCGGAAGCAGCAATGAACCCCTCGGGAAACTCGCCATCGGCCGAGACCAATACCTGAACCTGATCGCCAAGCTGGCGGACCGCTTGGCGGGCGACCGCTGGCGCAAACAGCGGCAAGTTCGATTCCGATCTGCTGTCAGTGCCCTCTGTTGTTTCACTGCTTTCGACGTCACTGGCTCCGACGTCACTGGCTTCGGTCGATTGGTTTTTCTTCGTCATCGCCGCGACTTGACCGGAGATCGTGAACCCGACTTGGGTCGGCACCGCATCGGCACGCAGCGTCCCCGCCACGCTGACGCGGACTTCGCGTTCATCTCGTTCATCCAATTGCTTTAGCGCGGTCACACGGTCGGTACGAAACGACTCTAAACGCAATTCGGGTCGCAGTGTTTTTTCGATCATGCCTTTTTCGTCGACCCACAGCACCCATTGGTCGACCACCTGGTCCTGATCAAACAAGCTGACTTCGACCTCGTCTAACATCTGGTAGCCGCCCTCCATCAGGGCAACCGAAGCGGGCCCTTTACAACTCAGCTCGATCACCCCGAGGGCGGTGTAGGACGGCAGCATGACCTGCAGCCGTCTTGTTTCACCTTTTTGAATCTTTCGCCGTCGCAATGTTTTTTCGATGGCTAACAAGCCCCGTGCCGTTTCGGGCCAATCCAGTTTCAAACTTTTCTTTTCACCGTTGCTATCGGTTTGCACCGTCAGAACCTTTTGTCGGCGATTGGCTCGGATAGTTGACGTGATCGGGCCGGTTTGCACCTCCACGTCAAAACGTTCCAGCTCGCCTTCGGTCGTCTCCACACTATCGACTTCAATTCGCCGAACGAACTGGATGCGGCCGGTTTGAAAAATCAATCGTTCCAATTTGTGCAGCTGCACATTGGTTTTGCCGGTGATGAGCATCGCCGGATCGAGACGTGAATCGATCCGCACTTCAGAAAACCCAACGACTTCTCCCGCCAAGCGGTGGATGTAAGCCGCATCCCACTCGCCGGCAAACGGTTCGGGTGTCGCATCAATCTGCGGTTCCGTTGGCTGGGGCACATTTTCAGCCTGAGTCTCGGGCTCACTGGGCGGACCGATCGGTGGCCGTGGAGGAATCAAGTCGTTGCAACCGGCGATCGCCAGGGATAGCGATAGCGTCAGGATGCCGGGCAACGCCCAGGGTCGGTGAAGATTCGATCGAGCCACAGTATCCATGCGCCGCGAGTTCAATGCATTTCTTGAGGGGTTGGTCACTTGAATCGGCCAACCGCAACCGGGCGGCTGGCATCTCGCAAGTATACCGCGGCATTAACAAAGGGCGACGGCGACCGGCAATGCAGGGCAAAAACGGCACATCGTGTTGTTTTTTTGCAACGCGCATCACTCACCGGCAGGAGCCCGTCTGGCGCGGTCGTTCGGATTATCGCGACTGGCGCGAACATGCCTGTGGGAAATCGATGGGCCGGATTTCCGGCTTGGTGAATCCCTGCGCCCGGCCTGCGACGTGACCTAGCGTTGGCTGTAGATCGAGGCGAACGGACCGTTCGCGTTGAACCTGCACTCCCCCCAAAATCAATCCTTGTGATCTAGAACCGGACCGCCTGATATGGGCTTTTTGAAACGCATCCTTCGCAACACACCTTCGGAAGACACTGGATCTGTCTTCACGCCTGGAAGCTTCGAAGCGTTGACTGAAGATGAACTGCAAACTCACATGGGAATCAACTCCTATGGTGCGTTCGAACTGACCGACGCGATTCGGCCGTCGTATGACCTGCAGGTCATACCGCGTCAGGGATTTCGATTTGACGAATACGTCGACGACAGCAGCCAAGCCCGCACGCCGGTGATCATGGCCGCCACGACTCGGCACCGGGTGATGGATCTGCTGCTAGATCTGATCGACAACCTGGGTCCCGTCGTCGACGTCGTGCTGGAAACCAGTCACCACGCCTCGTCACATCAATTGGACCTGTACCGGGAACACATCGACGTCCCCGTCCTGAAAAGCATCCTGCTGGACCACGAAGACCTGTTGCTCAACGACGGTTGCACCGGCATCGCGGTGATCAATCCCGAACGTCGCCAGGAAGTCCAATTGGACGAACATAAACTGCTCGTCATCTATGGACGCCCGCTCGAACAGTTCGAACAAACGCTGATCATGTCAGACGTCTACCCCGATGAATCGATCAAATTCATCACCGAAGCCGAACATGTCCACAGCAGCAGTGAAGCCTACTTTGACAAATTCAACGCGCTCAAACACCGTTTGGGAATGGACAGCGACGACCTGTCGGGTTGCTGCTAACAGGTGATCTGATCTAACATCGCGAAGTCACCCGCCTCTCCTCTTTTGCCGACTTCGCCCTATGATCCTGGTCTTGAGCGCTAGCCTGAACCCGGGCAGCCGCAGCCGTATCCTTGCGGCAGCCTGTCGCGATTACCTGATTTCACTCGATCGCGAAGTCCAGTGGTTCGACTTGGCCCAGACGCCGCTGCCGTTTTGCGACGGTGCCGCCGCCTACGCTGCGGACAACGTCGTCCAACTCGGCAAATTGATCGAATCGGCCGATGCCATCTTGATCGCGTCGCCGGTTTATAACTTTGACGTCAATGCAGCGATCAAGAATGCCGTGGAATTGACCGGCAAAAAATGGACGGGAAAAATCGTCGGCTTGATGCTGGCTGCCGGTGGCAGCGGTAGCTACATGAGCGCCATGGGACTGGCCAATAGCCTGATGCTGGACTTTCGTTGCCTGATCGTGCCCCGTTTTCTATACGCCACCGGCGAGTCGTTCGAAGGCAACCAACTGGCCGATGAAAACATCCAGTCTCGAGTCGAGTTGCTGGTCAATGAAACGCTGCACCTGGCCGACGCACTGACCCGTTAGCGAGCTGCCGATCGAATCAGTCATTGCGTGAGTCATCATTTCCTTCCTAACCCGATGCGTCAGTTTTGAAGTTGCGC
>NZ_JAMYFE010000094.1 GCF_024129865.1 Stieleria tagensis
CCAAAACCCAGGCCACCTCATACGGTGCCACGGCCGGAGTCGTGGAAATGCTGCTGCAAAGTCACGACCACGTGGTGTCCCCATTAAACGCGATGCCCGCGGCTTGGGCACAGGGCCGCTACCGCGGTCTCCTGGCACGAGGCAATTTCGAGGTCTCTGCGCAGTGGTCAAGCGGTCAAGCCGACCGACTAGAAGTGCTGTCAAAATCGGGCGGAACCCTGGACTTAAGGTACCCCAACATCGTGAAAGCCGTCATCAAGACCTCCGAGGGCCAGACAGTAGACTTCACAGCCAAGGGCACGGACCAAGTCAGCATCGAAACCTCAAAAGGCCTGGCCTACGTGGTGACGGACATCCCGACCTACATTCCTGTCGCTGCGCCATCAAACTTGGTAATTGGCAACGACAACACGATCAATCAGGTCGAACTCTCCTGGACCGCCAGTTCTGATGCAGCGTCGTACAAACTGTACCGCGCGGTGGGCAACGCCCCGAACTACGAGCTGATCGCTTCAGAAATTGCTGACACCCATTTCGTCTACAAAGCCTGCGATCTAACACAGGTCGACCAGATGACGTTCAAAGTCACCGCTGTACGGGCGGATGGACGCGAGAGTGACGAAGGTACAACAGCGGTCCGGTGATTGCCTGAAAATTAGGATCCACTGTCTGGCCGACGAGTTCGACGAGAGCCTTGCAGCACACTTCTGTGGACATTCGGGTCGAACCACTGAGCAGAAATCGTACTGGGCACGGAACCAGGGATAGCTGGACCAAGCCGTTGAATGGCTTGCTGGGGAAATACGACCTTCACACGTCCCTCGAACTGCTTGCCCAGCTCGACCACCGGCTGTTTCATCTGACGGCAGCGCTCGCACTGATAGTCCACGCCAAACTCAACGAGGACGGGAAGTTCGGTATCGGTGACGAAGCGCTGCAACTCAGATCCTCTGATTGTCGGCAGTGACGGTGCTTCGGCGACCGGTTCATCATTGCGACTGGAGCAACCATTGATTGCAGATAGCACTACGAGCAGAGGAATGATCAGAAATTTCGCATGTGGTTTCATGATTTAGTCTCGCGACTATCAGTTGCACAGCAACTGCGCCTACAGGTGTACCGATGATTAAGCAGGTGTGCTCCCACGAGCATGAGCCCGCCGAATGGTGTCAACCAAGAAGCATAATTGCCAAGCAGTTGTAACGGGCTTACAGCCACCGACAATTGATCCGACCCAGGGGCTGCGTCGACAGAATGAAGGCAGCATGACTCGGTGCATACATGGGTAGTCGCGATGCCCGACTCCGCGCCCGCTGCGCAGCAACTATCAGTGAAGAAAAACGCGGACGCCGCGATGACAGAGAGACCGAAAACACCAACAGCTGCCGGTAGTACCCTCCGGTGCCTCCGCCACCCCGGTACGAACGCGTATATCGCGATTCCAAAGCAAATCAGAACCATCCACTGGTGGAATGATTCGTGTGCCAGGAATTCGAGTCCCAATAGCGGTAGATACCCAATAGCGATCGGCATCACGGCACAGTGAATTGCGCACGCGATCGATGCAGTAACCCCAAGGAAGTCTCGCCAAGAGGAGCGGGCAGCATCCCGCAGAGGTGTAGCGACTGGAAAGTTGATCGTATCGAGTTGGTTGTTTGACATAGGGGAGCGTTCATCTGTTTTCGTGGGCAAACAATCGCCATCCTCCGTGACGACGATTGGTATCAAAGACGTTTTGGAAACGAGTGGTGGTTATGGTTCCAAGACCAAGCCACCAAAACCGTCTCCACCCGCAGCGGTCGCCGTGCCGAAGACGTTATTGTCCAGTCGTCCCGTATCGGTGTTTGCCGCGATCGTCACGGCATCCAACGCAATAGCTCCGGAGTTTGCCGCGGTCGTCTCGATTAGCTTTCCAGCCACGATCGGACCGTTGTCATCGGCGTGAGCCCCCGGCAGAACAGCGGCCACCGCTGCGATCAAATCACTGGTCTTGTGACCAAAAGTCGAAACGGCTGCGGCACATATCAATGCGACACCGGCGATGATCAGCCCATACTCGACCAAGCCTTGGCCTTTTTTACATGAACGTAGTGTTTGAGGATTCATTTTTCGTAGTTTGAAGAAAGTAGATTGATTTTGATTGGAAGGAAGATCGGGCGCGGAGCGCGATCGCAGTAAGCATGAATTGCTAGTCCCCATGCGCAGCGTCATCTGCGTCCAGCGAGAATGCTGAAACGAACAATAGGAGCCCCACGCGCGCGGCGCACCTGATCGTCGGTGACGGGACCTGCAACCGGTCAGCTCAGCGCACGGCGGGACGAAATAGAGAGCTATCGCCACAGAGCATGGGCACACGAGCCCAGGCAGAAAGCGCAGCTCAAGCCCAGCAGGGCGGTCCACGTGGGCGCGAAGAAGCTAGCCAGAGTTCGTGGAGGACGCGAGACGAGTGAACGACAGCACTTTCGGGAGCGGCGTCGAAAACTGATGGCGGTTCGGAAGTCCAGCCAACCCCGACTGGACAAGCAAGCGATTGGCAGACCGCACAGGAATCCGAATCGTGCGGTACCTCTGGAGACTCTCCGTCTCGCTTGGACTCGTCGGCTCCGTGGTGGTGAAGACAACAACTATTGCCGCAGCTCGAATCC
The DNA here is from genome assembly GCF_024129865.1 of Stieleria tagensis. Classification (GTDB taxonomy): domain Bacteria; phylum Planctomycetota; class Planctomycetia; order Pirellulales; family Pirellulaceae; genus Stieleria; species Stieleria tagensis. The sequence continues at coordinate 2,646 of NZ_JAMYFE010000094.1, forward strand.
GGCTCAGCCGCGATTGGCGCACAGTCGTGGCAACCCGCAACATGTAGCCACGCCGGTGCGTGCCCAAGGGCAGCAACTACGCAGAGGATGGCAGCAAGAACTGGTCGGATGAATCGCACTGGGAACAGGCGGTATGAGAATGTTGGAGTCGTCCGACCAAGAGACTGTTGAGTGCATTACGATGACGCAGCCGCATTGGTTCGTCAATTGCCCACGACGAAACGAGAAGAACTTTTCAGAAGTGTTTGCAAACGTCATGACAAGCGCATCGGGATGGCGATGAAGAACTCTACCAATAGTTCCAAGCGGCAATCCTCGGACATCGTCAAACCCAACCGGCCTTGAAGATCTCCTCGGCAAACGCAAAAAGGGCGGCCAGAAAGGCCATCAGCGGACGATCCGACCAGCAGTTCGCGAAGAGGAACTGGATTGGTTGACGCGGTATGCCTACGAGCAGTGCCCGTGCTGTGGTGGCCCAGTGACGAACGACACCGAGAGCCCAGTGTCCACTATCGAGCAGATCGAAATTGCAAGCCGCACCGAAACCATCGAACATCGATGAGATCCGGGACATGTTTAGTGTCATTCATCGACGCGACGAGTTGGGTGATTGATCGCAAGGTGACCCAGGGCAGCAAGAGTGAAGGCGGTCAACGTTGGCTCGAACGGATCTGGACTGTAATGGCGACGTGTTCAGAACACGACAAATCGCTACTTGACGTCTTGCGAAGTTCGCTCGAGCACTTTTTTCGCAGCGAGCGTCCGCCACCCTTGTTCTCCGCTGGCAAAAATGGTTCATCAGTACAATTCAGCTGACTCAACGTACGCGTCGAACCGTGAACAGTTACTGATTGCGAAACACACCGTAAGTTCCGGTGTTATCCTAAAAGAAACTTCGACTTGCAAATGAGGTCGACGAATGATCTACATGTCTTCGGTTTTGGTCATGTTGGCGTTTTCACAAAGTGCAAATGCAATCCAAGAAATTTGGCGTGTTCACGCGTCCATGCCTGGTCATCAAAAAGTTCACGGCGTGCCAGAAATACATTTGTTGCTGACTCCACCGGTGATAGATCCAGAGATTGAAGAGCAAATACACCGGCTTGATATTCTACGTGAAAAGAATGATCGCTTGCGGCAAGGAATACGAGATCTCAGGAAGCGGATGGAGCGTCATCTTCAACCTCGTAAAGATGACACTCCAAATCCAGAACTCTTAATTCGAAGATCAAGCGTAGAAGCTCATGCAATATTCGTAGATATCCTTCGCCGCAATGCCGTGGTATATGGCGTCGGTAAGCAAAGAGTCTGCTGGAGATGTACCGCTTTACGCTGAGCTGACTTTGAGACTCCGCGAATACGTGAAGGCGTCAGGTCAGCCAGATGCATTCGGGCAGTCCGAATCCGGGCGCCGATTCCTGGCAAGATATTTCGCGATCAGTCGCGATTGATCTCTTTAAAACACGCCCCAGCGTTCGCCGCGCTGGGGAACCACAAAAAGCGGCTAGCTGATCGATCTATCGAACGCGGCTGATTCAAGACCGCGCGGCTTTGCTGTGTGCGGTTTTTTCGTTGGGCTGTCGCGGTCGCGTCAAAACTTCACGCATGATTCACCGATCTGGCCTGTCCCCCTGGCTAGCATTCTGCAACATGGCGGCAATGAATCTAGTACCGATCGACCCTCAGGAACTATCCACAGTGCGACACCCATTCCTTGCCTTTCTGCTGATTCTCATCCCCGGCTTGCTCGATTCTGACTCAATCCGTCTTGCGGGCGCCGCTGAACCAGTCGCCGGTGAAGCGAATGACGCAGTGCCTGTTAGAAAATGGCTCAACTCCATTCAGAAACTCGGGGCAAGCTACCAGCCCGGCAAGACGACAATTGCAACCGACATTCAGAGGGATGAACTGATTTCTGCGATTGCAAAAAAGTTCGACGGCTCGGCGATCCTGATCAAAGCAAAAGTCAAGGACGTTCAGTTCAGGGATGGCGTTGCGTCGATCAGCACCGAGCCTGAATTCGGGTCACAACCAAAGCGGTCGATGTCATGGCCGCTGATCTTGAACCGAAGCGAAAGGCTTGAACTCGCGATTAGCAAAGCCGAAGCGGCCGCGATTGACCCCGGCGACCTGCTTGAATTCACAGGGCAACTCAAATTTCACCAGCGGCGTTGGGGTGCTGTTGGGCGCACGACGAATTCGCAGCAACTGTACTCTGTTCGTCACGAATATTTAAAAGGGTTGTTTCTCGGCACGTTCACAGCAACAAAGTGTCGGTGCAAGATTGATGGAAAACCGGTCGCTTGCGTCTGGGCGAAGTGAGGCGATAGCGTTGGCACGGTTTTACCGCGCCGCTATTGATGGGCGTTGTCGGCTGCCGCAACCATTGGCATCACTGACATCGATTCAGCATCGACTTGACGCGCTGAACGCAGTCGTCAATGAACGGCGCCAGACTGTTTTCGATGGTTCTGTTCGCAGATTGCCAGCGTCTGAACGATGCAAGCTTGCTTTTTCGGCATCCGATACCGCCGAAGTTTGCGCTAGCGGCAAGCGATTGAAGCATCTTCGATGCCTTCTCGTCAGCGTGTTCATCTGGCAGAAAGACGCGAATGTTTCTGAGCACCCGAACTGCGTCGTCGAGATGGCCTGCAACCGCGATGCGACAATCCGAAGCCGAAGCGAGGGCAAACGCTGTTTCGGCTCGCTCGACAATGCTGCTCGCGGCCTTCAGATACGCTTCAGAAGATTCCCCGGGCAACGCTGGTTCAACTTCACCGATGAACCTTCTGACGCGATCCGGTGACGGAACAGGCACGCCAGCTAGCTGCTTGCAAGCTGGGCAAACCTTTGAAGTTCCGATTGACCTGACGGAGCATTTGAGGCGGGCACCGCAATGGCAGTTGAATCGAATGTTCATGGGGCAAGGTTAGCAGCTTCGCAGGCGATGCTGAACCCATAGGTCGGATACCAGCAGTGGACTCTTTGCCGCTGACATCTGCTAAACTTCGTCATCAATTAGCACAGTTCAGCGACTTGAGGCATAGTCGATATGGGGCTTGTAGCGGCGACCTGCCCGCATTGCGGAAAGAAAAACAATCACAGAAAGACTTCTGACGGAACGGTCATGAAGTGCAAGCACTGCCGTCAGCCTTACGAACTAGAGGTTCGTCATGGTTGCGGCGGCGCAAGCGGATGTCTCGGCGTAGTTGTGCTGCTTGTCGCTGGTGTCATTTGCGCTAACATCCTAACCGACAAAAAAGTAGCGAATCGACCGGCGCCCGCTCGCGCACCATCGGTCCCGAAACCCGAGCTAGTAGCAGTTGATTCGAGCCCTGATCCTGCCCCGGCTCCGGCGACAGAGACAACTGAGCAACCATTAAAAACGGTTCCGGTAGCGTCCCCGACTTCATACGCGAAGTTAAGGCAGTTCTCGAATGAAACAGACGAACTGCTAAAAGAACTAGACAAGGCGATTGCAATCGGACTCGTTCAGAATGACTCAGCGTGGGGAGACTTTGCGAGGGATTTCAATAAGAAGGCTGAGGCATTTAAGCGGCGATCCCAAAGCATTGAACCAATGCGGGCACGAATTATCGTCGGCTCAGTGGCAGGGTACGTGCAGACACTGCTGACAAACCGAGGCGATCGAAAATACCGAGAATACGTGTCGTCAGTGATCGAGGAACGCGACGAATACCTTGAAGGCATTCGTCGCGACTTGCCGGCCGCAAACAGCACGACGGCAGAATCAGCGATTGGGGACAATGAGCAAGGCCCCGAGTTTCACAACTGGACTAGCGGTAAGTATTCTGTCGAAGCAGCGTTTCTATCGTTCACGAATGACCACGTCAAAATCAGAAAACGTGACGGATCAACAGCCGATGTCCCGGTCGATCGACTTAGCGACGAATCAAAAGAATTGCTGAAGTCCATACTGCGAACGAAAGCGAAACGTTCGTTCGACTTTTGACTTTGGTTTGTGGCATCGCTTGCACCTGCGATGAACTGACGTCCTGTCGGACGCTTCGAAATCCCGTTTTTCAGTTTTGGTCTGACAGCGGTTTCACAATTGGATGAGTTACAAAAGTGCCCAAGCGAACAAACGAATTTCAAAAGTTGATAGGACTGATTTTCACGCAAATGTCGGATACCGATGGAGCCACGATCACAGAGTCTGCAATGGTCATCGATCGTGACTCAAACGATGAGCGAGAAATTGACTGGCTGCTGAAACGCTCTGTGGCGGGAGTAGACATTGCGATAGCACTTGAATGCAGAGACCACAAACGAAAAGGCGACGTAACTTGGATTGATCAACTGATTGGAAAGTACAGGAGCCTACCCGTTGATCGTATTGTAGCGGTCGCTAGCGCAGGCTTTACAAAGTCGGCGATCGTTAAAGCTGCCGCCAACCGAGTTGACTGCAAGACCCTAGAAGAGGCTGAAATCACTGACTGGCCATCAGAGTTTTTGCGGATCGGGGTTGCCCTTCTGAATCGAACAGATCTTTGCATACAAGCCACGATTTGCGGTCGTGATATTTTGGTTTCGCTAATTGACTTGCAGACATTCCCAGCCAACTTGGGTTTGTCTGCGACGCATACTTCAGGCGAGACAGCAGAAGTCGCAGTGCTACTGAACTCCATCTATGCAAGCCACCTCAAAGACATTGCAAATGAACATTACAAAACCAACCTCAAAAGACTGTTCCCGAGCCTATCAGGCTGCAGTTGCTTCATTCGCCTGCAATTCCAGAGCATTGAGTTCAGCGGATGGGAGCTAAGTTTAAATGATGGTACCCGAAGTAGTTTGATGCTTGAAAACGTATCGATCCTTTCACAGTTTCAGTATGAAAAGGCGAGCCTAAAGCACGAATTTTTTGCACATCGTGATGCGATGGTCTCTCGGGGCGCATTGCCGGAGCCCACTTTTGGAGACGGGCTGTCGGTTACTGTGGTGCAGGTCGCAAGCAACCCTGGAAAGATGTCTGTTCGATTCAACTCAGATTCCAGCAACTGAATGATAGACGGACAAACTCAGTCCTGAAATGAACCTCACGGTTCCTTCCCAAGGTCAGAGGCACCATCGCGGGCACCTCATCGAAGAGCACACACTGACACCGATTTTTTTTGACTGACCACCACCACCAGAGGCGACTTTATCGGCGATTGTGGGCGCGAATAGTAACAGCATGCATTTAATCTTGCGTTCTGAGCACTATCTTTCATTGGAGCGTTGATTGCTCGAATGAAGCAGAAAGGTAGAAGCCGAGAATGAAAGCCCAGGCAGCAGAAAATACAGCCAGTTTGATCGATAGCAAGCCACTGTTGATGACGGCTCGCGAAGTTGCGTCAGTTCTGAGATTGGCAGAGCCCACTGTTAGGAAACTTGCCGCGAACGGCAAATTGCCCGGTCTGGAAGCTGGGTCTTCAATTCGCTTTCGTCGCGACGCTATCGAAGCTTTGATCGGCCCTCTGTCGAGCTGACAGTTCGTCGCGGAAGCTGGCTGCACGGTGCAATGGGCGTCCTTTTGGCGGTGCCGTGCAGTCAGCCCGCGTTTGGAAAAACTCAAAAATGGAAGATATCGAAGGGCTAGTTTCGACCATCGCTGAAATCGCTGCAAACTTCGATGCCGCAGAACGGACTGTCCATTTGTCGAGAGGGAAGGGCTGCCCAGGCTTCGAGGTTCAAGGGGCTTATGACCTGAAAGCGATTGCAGATTGGCGGGCGATCAATTCGAAGCCCAAAGACGGTCAAAGCTGGCTTCGCGCCAAGTAACGAATTGGATCGATTCACCGAAGAACTTGACGTGAAACTAGAAACCGCAATCAAGGGAATCAAAGCCAAAGCAGCCGCGATTGTAGGGCAGACCATCGAAGCAACCGACATCGGCGAAGCATTTGACGTGACAATCGACGACGACGCGACACGATATGAACTCACGCTAAAAATCGATGGCAAGGACGCTGCAACATGGCAAGTATGATCTGCAACGCTGAGCCCGTTCTGCCGTTGTCGCTATCGACACTCGCGGCATTTGACAGACCAAGAGACTTTTCGAGCTGGCAGTTTCTCTATGACTTCGGAACAAATCACAAGGGCGACCCGTTTGGCGGCGCTAGCTACCCCTATCTGAAGGGCATCTGCGATGCGTGGGACAATCCGCAAGTCCGCAGAGTGTTCTTTCGTGCTTGTTCGCGAGTCGGCAAAACTGAGATCAATCTAGGGCTGCATGTTGCAAGTCAACACTCTGATCCTGATGTTGGGCTGATCGCAACACCGACCGAAGCGCTACTTCGCAAGGGGATCAAAGACCGCTTGTGGCCAATGCTGACATTGAATTCAAAAACGCAGCCGGACCTACCAGCAAAGCACCTGCGCGCCGCAAGTACGCATCAAGCGTAGGTGACTCAAATGCGGCATTGATGCCAGTGCTTTCGGGCAGGCTGTCAAGAAAAAGATCGACTTCGCGGCGGACGTTGTCGGCGCGTTTGAGGATCGAATTCTCTTGAACACTCTCGATAAACGCCCTGGCGAGCGCGCGGACGCTATCAACCTCCGCTGGGTCAGACTCCCAGGGCAGCGCACCGACTGGGGGCTTTGGCTTCGCTGGAACCTTGCCCTGTGGCAAGCCCCTTGCTGGCTGATCTAGCAGGGCTTCAGTCGGCTGCCAGTGAATTGCTTTTAGCGTAGTGGCAGTTTCGCGTATCTCATCGCAAGGGTATTCGGTGACAGTCGCAGTTGCTTGCTCAGATTGCCGAATCGAAGAATCTACAACGCCCCGAATGTACTGACGTTCCAGCGAACCGAATCCGTTACTGTGCTTCGCGGACTGCCGCAACAACTGGTGCCCAAGATTCGCGAATAGGGTTTTCGCGATTCGCTTCAGAGGCTGCGTCGATTGACGCTCTTATCTTTCGCCACTCTCTGAAACACCGCTGATAACTAGACTCTTTCGTCTCGTATTCGGTTAGCGGAAAATAGCGGTAACGTCCGTGATTCTTCTTTCGCCACCTTCGTTCAGACTTGCGAAAGGTGAGAAGAAATACCCGGTAAGTTCCCGGATGGGTGTCAAGAAGTCAAGCAAAACACCGTAAAAACAGTCGGGGCGACACGATTCGAACGTGCGACCTTCTGGTCCCAAACCAGACGCTCTACCAGGCTGAGCTACGCCCCGAAACGGCGTTGTGGCGACAGAGTAACCGAGTCAGCCGTTTTGCGAAAGGTTCACTTGGCTAGGTTTTTTTTCTTAGCTCCGTTGGGCCGGTTCACCGTTACCCAGCTGGGCCAAAACCTGTAGAACCCCGTTCAAATGCGCTAGACGCGGGCCGAAGCGGTCGACGAATTCGTTCAACATGAACTCGCTTTCCTCCAACCCACCTTCGCTATCGACAATTTCTTCCGTCAAATTGTCTAAAAATTGCGTCTGAACGCGACTCAGTGTCTCGGCGGCCGTCCGGCAGGAACGCGCCAGATCGGGATTGGCGTCCTTCCATTGCTGCAGTTCGTTGGCTCGCTGCTCGTTGACCGAGTTATTTTGCTGAATCAACTGCTCGAGCAACTGATTTTGCTGCTGCTGGCCTGCGACCAAGTGACGCAACAGGTCAATCGCAACCTGATCCTTGGACTTTCGTGGCTCGGCTTCGGATTCCGCAGTCACATCGATGCGAAAAACGGGCGACAGAGGTTCGTGGTCGTAAGACGACATGTGCAATCAATCCTTGGAATCAGCGACGTAGCGAATAAGCCCCGAGTATAACCCGCAAGATTTTCACTTGTCGATTAATTAGAACGCCGCCGGCAAAATTCCCGCCGCTCTGCAGGAAAAATCGCGCGATTGGGAATTTCTTCATTTCAGCCAACTGCGATCTGGGCGGCACGACCGTTAAAGTCGGCATGACCAGAACGCCGAAGGGTATCGGGGAGGTGATCATTGTCATGGGCGCACCAATCGATCGCTCATGACCGACCACCGAAACTGACGTCTTGGCGTACTGTCGCCGGGGATGTCCCCGATTTGTGTTGTTGGTTCAGGATCGAATGCCAGAAAACAAGCCCGAAACGACCGATGCGACCATCGGCTATTTCACCGTCGTCGAAGATGAACGAACTGGTTGGACCGGAGGATTGCTGATTTTGGATCGCGGCGGACGACCGCTGGAATTCCAGTGCACGCTCCCGGTCCGCCCCACGCGAGCCCACGAGATCCTATTCGGCCCGACGCTGCGGTCGCACCTGGTCGGCCAGGTGATCGGCAAACTGCTGATCTCCAAGTGCCGCACGCCGCTGACGTTGCTGTGCTGTGACCAGATCGAAGGCTTGGCGGTCGAAGCATTCACCCAATCACCGGTGGCATTGATCCGCGAAGCCGCAGAGGTCGACGAGGGCCCGATCTCGCTGGACATGCTGGCCGGATCGGAGACGGTCGAAGTCGCCGGAGCCACGTTTATCGTGCCGATGGAACAGCGCGAACGCGTCGCCGGATTGGCATCCCAGTACCGAGATCTGCCGGACGCCGTGGAACCGTTCGAGCGGATTCGAGAAGCGATCAAGGAAGCCCATTCACAACTCGCTCGCCAGCGACCGGAAGCCGCCTAATGAGTTTCTTTTCGCCTCGCGGGCCCAACCTGATGCGTCCGGCTGTGGGCAAGTCCGAATTGGTCGCGCAAATTGATCCGCTGAATTCGTGGACCAGCGATTCTCTGTTCGATCTGACAACCTGTTCGCTGCCGTTGCCGTCGATCGATCCCGTGGCAATCCCGATCCGGCTGAAACCGTTTGTCACGCGAACCCAGGGGTTCCTGTTTCCCGACTCGGCCCGTTGGATTCCGCCTCAGGCGCCCGGCGCGGTCAACGCCGAACCAAAGCCTCGTAAACCGAGCGTCGGCAAGAAACACAATCGAATCAAGCCGCCATCGGACATCGTCAAACTGCAGGATCGTCTGTATTACCTGTTGCAACCGCCGCTGGACCTGCTGGTCGGCAGTGGCCAACTGAATTTTCCGTTCGAACCCTTTCCGTACCAGTTGGACGGGATGGCGTTTCTATTCCCCCGCTACGCCGGCATCCTGGCCGATGAAATGGGATTGGGGAAAACGATGCAGGCGATCAGTACGATTCGCATGTTGCTGTGCAGCGGCGAAGTCCGCAGCGTGTTGCTAGTGTGCCCGAAACCGCTGGTCACCAACTGGCTGCGAGAGTTCAGTGTTTGGGCGCCCGAGATTCCGATCGTCGCCATCGAAGGCAACTCGACCAAACGCGACTTCCAGTGGCGCTCTCCGCAGGTCCCTGTCAAAGTGGCCAACTATGAATTGCTGAAACGTGACGAGTCGACGGTGATCGACGGCGGACTGCATTTCGACCTGGTGGTCTTGGACGAGGCCCAGCGAATCAAAAACCGCACCAGCACCACGAGTGAAGTGGTGCGCAGCATCCCCCGCACCCGGTCGTGGGCGTTGACCGGAACCCCGGTCGAAAACTGCCCGGACGACTTGGTCGGCATCTTTGAATTCCTGTCACCGGGGTACTTAAAACCCGGGATGCCGATGCCGCAAATCGCCAAACAAGCCGGGGGCTATATCCTGCGACGCACCAAAGACATGGTGCTCGATGACATGCCGCCAAAACTATACCGCGACGCGGAATTAGATTTGACACCGGAGCAGTGGTCGACCTACGAAGCTGCAGAGAAAGAAGGTGTCGTGCACCTGGAAAACCTGGAACAATCGCTGACGATTCAACACGTTTTCGAATTGGTTTTGCGGCTGAAACAGATCTGCAACTTTGATCCCGTCACCGGCAGCAGTTGCAAACTGGAGCGATTGGTCGCTGACATCGAAGAAGTCGCCGCGAGTGGCAAGAAAGCGATTGTGTTTAGCCAGTGGGTGAAAAGTCTGGATAAGATTCGCGACGCGTTACAGCCGTTTGGACCGCTGGAATACCATGGAAAAATCCCGCAAAAGAAACGCAACGGTGTGATCGACCAATTCAAAGAAGATCCCAATAGTCACGTGATTCTGATGAGCTACGGTGCGGGCAGCGTCGGACTGAATCTACAGTTTTGTGAATACGTGTTCCTGTTCGATCGCTGGTGGAATCCGGCGGTGGAAGACCAAGCGATCAACCGTGCTCACCGATTGGGTGCCAAAGGCGCGGTCACGGTGACAAAGATGATGGCGATGGGGACGATCGAGCAACGCATCAACGACGTGCTGGACAAGAAACGCGAAATGTTCGACACGCTGTTTTCAGGCAACGAGACCCCCACACAGAAGGTGGGATTGAGCCGCGAAGAGATCTTTGGACTGTTTGATTTGCGCGCCCCCTGTGGCAAAAAAGTGGCTTAGAACCATTCCATTGCCACCAACTGTTCCAAAGCGCGATCGGCGGATTCGCGGTTGATCGAATCTAAGAAATCAGATTGAATCGACTCGGGTTCTCCATCGGCGCGCTGTTGGCCGAGATAGTTGATCACGCCCAGAGCATCGATCGGAGTCAAGCGACCGTCACGATTGACGTCGAAGAAAAAATCCGGAATCGAATCAAACTCGGCCGGATCGTTCAATTCTTGCGTGTCGGGATCAAAAACGAATTGGCCGGCCAATGCGTTGATCACAATCAGTGCGTCACGCGGCGTCACATCGTTATTGCCATCGACATCTTGAGTGACGAGCGGGTTGGACCACAGCTGCGAATACAAGACGCGGATCTCGATTCCATCCGCTTGGAATCGTCGGGCTAGGCTGCCGTCGATCCACTGATGACCGACATATTCCCAGCCATCCAGGGTCGACAGCGGGCCCGATGAATCGACACGCCAATCCAAACCGACAGTCGGATTCACAAGCGCCGAACGCAGCAACCGTGGTGTGATGCGAACACCGTGTGCAAATTCATCGTCCAGCGTCGGCTGAACATTTTCGCCGAACGTCACTCGCGATTCGCTTGGATCGACGTAGGTACGCGAGAAAACGATCGAGTCACTTCCGCCATTTGCATCCACTGTAATCGGCGGAAGATTTCCAGCATCAATCGGACGTCCCGTCAAATCGGCCAACTCCATCGCATCATCACCGTGAGTGCCACGGAGGGTGATGGCGTTTACGTGTTCACTGGCAACCGCCAAGATGATTTCGTTCGCCGCCGTGATCACCACATTGTCTGAATCTAACAACAGACCGATCGGTCCATTGGCAGAACTGACGGTGACGTTGCGATTGACTTCGTAGGATCCGATGTCAGTGAGATTGCCGCCGCTGGTCCCCGCCAACGCCACGCTTCTGGGTTGCCCCAACACATCGATCGGAATCGGTTCCGAAAGGTCACCGTCATTGTCCAGGTCAAATTGATCGGGTGGCAGCCGAGTGTCGTCGGCGGCATCAATGGCCGGGCTGTCTGGCAGCGGCGCGTGGGCGGCCAATCCGTTGGTGCCAATCAGACGCCCAGCCAACCGAGGGTCGGTATTGCCAAGATCCAATGCGCTAAGGCCTGCGAGTGAGTCGTCGATGACCAGATTCGATCCATGCGACACGATTCGTCCGGGCAGGTCAGCGTCGGCCAAGACGTTAACGATTGATTGGGTCCCCACAACTGAGGATGCAAAAATATTGCTGGTCAACTCGATGGTTCCTTGCAGACCGAAATCTGGACGAACAACAACGTCGCCACCGATGGGAGCCTCGTTATCGACGAACGTTGAATTTTGAATCGAAGTGACTCGCACGAAGTCGGGGTTGCTGATCCGAGTGTGCACGGCGCCGGCAGATTCACCCGCCGTATTTCCACTGGCGGTGACGCCGGTCATCGTGATCGATGAATTGAGCACACCGACCGCGCCACCGTTTGTCGCCGAACGATTGGATACGAACGACGAATTGACCACATCCGCCGTCATCGCCCGGACGAACAGAGCCCCGGCAGCATAGGGTGACCGGTTATTTTCAAAATGCGTTTCCCGGACGACCAAGTGATTGCGAAACGCAAAGATCGCACCACCCGCTGACGGCGCGTTGCCGCCGATCAGTCGCAGACCTTGAATGGTGAATGTGATCCCCAGCTCCTCATTTGCCTGGAAGACAAAATGACGGTTTTGCTGGTCCGCATCGATCGTCAATCGATCCGCACCCAGCCCAACTAAATCCAGTTCGTCGTAAACGTATAACGTCCGCCCACTCGAAAGTGTGATCGTTTCACCCTGCAGCGATTCCGCAAACGAAATCGAATTGGATCCCCGTTTCAGATTGGACAATTGAATCGCTTCACGTAATGTCAAATCGTTCAGGTCGGGTTGCTGATCCCGGAACTGAACGTCAGCGGTATTGGAAACGACCAACTGCTGGGGAATGAACCGCTGCGATTGAATTTCAAACGCGCCTGCATCGACCGTTGGCACTCCGCTGCCAGCATCGATCACGCGGGAAAACGTCGCTCCACGTTGATCACTTTGAATCGCTTGGTCATCGGCGGTTCCCATCAATCGATCCGGCCCCGGTCCGACCGCCAAATCGTTGCGGCCCAAATCGACTGCAAAATCAAGCGGATGCATTGCCAGCGTCGGCACCGGTCCGCCATGATCATCCAGGGTGTCGGGGGTTCGTTCGAATGACAAGACACGCCGATCGAGCACAGTCGTGTCGTCCAGGCGGACGGAATGGTCGACCAGATTGCCGCCGAGCGAGACCACCGAAGTCGACGCGCCAAAGTCATCCGCTAACAATTCGGGCTGCGTTGACGATCCAAAAATGATCGAATTGGCAAACCGAAAAACCGCCTCGCCGGCGTCGCCACCGCTGCGAATGTTACGCCCGGTCGGGGCCTGGTTATTGACCATGGTGACGTGCACCAAATCGACAACAGATCGGCCACCAGGATCATTCGAAAAATGATCCAAACCACCGCCCACTTGGCTGGCCTGGTTATCGGTGAGTGTGGTATTGGTCAGTGTCACCAACGAATTCTGAATCGAAATTCCGCCACCAAATGCGGCTTGGTTGTTGGTGATCGTCGTGCCATCGATGTGCGTGATGGTGTTGTCCAGATGCAATCCGCCGCCCACGTCCGCACGACTCGATTGAACCAGCAGATCACTGACCAGCAGGCTAGAACGGTTTGACGACACAAACAGCACGCTACCGCCAAAGCCTGGTGCGGCCGAGGATGCTGCCAGGGCATTGCCGTTTTGCAGCGTCATCGCGGAAAGTTCAAATTGTTGTGTCGCCGAATCGTCGCTCAGGACAAACACGCGAGATTGATTCCCCGCATCAATCACGGTCTGATCGGCGCCGGATCCGACGATCGACAAGGATTCAGTGATCCACAATTCCCCCAGCGCCAAGTCGATCGTGCGTCCCGACAACGAGGGGGCAAACTCAATCACATCGGCTCCGGCACTGCCGGCCAAACTGCCGTCAACGCTGATGTTTTGATTGGCTGCCATGACCGCTTCGCGAAGTGTCAATTGGCCGTCGTCGAAAACACGATCATCGGCACTTGTCACTACGAGCGTGGCCAAGACACGTCGCGATTCCAAATGCTGCAATGCCGGGCGAAAACGAGTGGAGCTCATAAAAACGGCCGGTCAAATCAGGAAAAGAATGAGTAGCACGAGGAAAACAAGTGTACACGTTCGGGATCTGGGCTGCAGGCGTCGCGCTGATGCTGCCTGGTTAGGACCGGCCAGATTCCAACCTGCCGTCGCTAAGTCTCAGTTGGCGACCGGCGCGTGCGGCGACGGATTCGTCGTGGGTGACGACCACCAGCGTGATTGCGTGTTGTCGGTTGAATGACTCCAGCAACGACAAGATCGCCGCGCCGGATTCCGTGTCCAGCGCGCCGGTGGGCTCGTCGGCTAGAATCAATTCGGGTCGATTGGCCAACGCGCGAGCGATCGCGACTCGCTGGCATTCACCGCCCGAAAGCTGAGACGGCAGGTGTCGTCCGCGACCCGATAGTCCCACCGAAACCAACAGCTCCTCGGCCCGCGATTGTCTCTCAGACGCACCAAGGTCACTTTCAAACATCGGGATTTGAATGTTCTCGCTGGCATTCAAATGAGGCAACAAATGATAGTTCTGAAAAACGAATCCGATGTGCCTGGAACGATGCCGATCCAGGTCCACACTCTCGTTGAGCAGCTGACCGCGGTACCAAATCTGGCCTGTGGTGGGACGATCAAGCGCACCGATCAGATTCAACAGAGTCGTTTTTCCGCTTCCGCTTTTCCCGACGATCGCGATATGTTCTGCAGGTGCGATTTCAAAGGAAACTCGACCGATCGCGTCGACGTCGCCCAACCGGTAGTGACGACCAAGCTGGCGTGCTTCGATCAACGGCACCACCTGTTCAGCTGATTCGGTGGACTTGGTGGTGGTCGGCATAGAGAATCTAGCAGTCGGCAGTTGGGATCAAAAGAGACACTGTAATGAATCGAATTGAAATGCTGTACGGGACGAGACAGCAGCCGAACAGGTCACGCCATCTGGCGTTCCTGATCGCAGCGATGTTCGTGCTGACATTCGGGAGCGACGATTGTGCACGCTCGCAGAATTCTGCCGCACTGAATTCAGGGTCTGAGTATTCGGCGTCAAAGGAACCACTGCCCACAAAAATTCTGACGGTGATTCCCGCGGGCACCCAAGTCGAAGTTGAATCCAGCAAAGCGCGATGGAACCGGTTGTTGCTGATTGCGACGCCGAAGTTGGACAGTGGAGAGATCGAAAGCATCAACGCATCGATCCGTAACGCGGCGACGACGTGCTCGCTGACGTTGATGGCGACGGTTATCGCGAGACCACCTGACGCAGCGCAACCGTCGGCCAAACCCCAATACGAATTGGTCGAGGTCGGAGTTGGCTACGGCGTCGCGACGAATCGCGGAACCATGATTGTATCGTCGGATACGGTCGCCCAGCAAACTGGCGAGCTTGGTTTTTTCGCCCGTCGAATGCTCAGTCACAACGAGCAACAACTGCGATCCGTGCGTGAGGTCGCACGCACGAAGGACGCAGTCGTTTTCGACGCCCCCTCGGTGTTCTCCCTGCATGGCACGCATCGCAAGTGTTTGACGCGTCACTTGGTCGCCCTCGACCGGTCGACGGGTCAAGGTTGGCTGTATTGCTGGCTGCTGTTACCTGTCTCCGATGACACAGCCGAATCGCACCGAATTGTCGACCATCCCATTCGCGCAACGCGTTGGGGCACTCAAGAAACGCGGTCGATCCATGTCGACGCCAATGAATTCAACTTTCTGGGTGTTCCCAGTGAACTGGCAATGGCGCTCGTTGATTTGCCACCGGGGACCGATATTCCCTGGGCCGAGGAGACGACGAAGCTAGCCGGACGACGAAGATTGACGGCGAGTCAACTGCAGCGATTGGCCGAGAGGTTGACGGAATCGCGTTGACTGTTGTTTCTGTGAAGGTGTTTGAAATCGCAAGAAGCAGGTCGAATTGGAGCGTCCACGCCGGTTGACTCAATAGGATTTGGTACCATCGTCCGCCAAACCCCAGACTTGTTTGCCCGAAATCTTGACGAGCTGAATCCATCATGCTGTTCCGGTTGTTTCCATTCTGCTTGGTTTTGTTGACGATCGCCAACCCGCCTGCCTGGGCCGCCGATCGCCCCAACCTGGTTTTGATCATCGCCGATGACATGAACTGGGATGACTGCGGAGCCTATGGTCACCCTGCGATTCGCACCCCCAACATCGACCGACTGGCCGATCAGGGCCTGCGTTTCAATCATGCGTACTTAACGACCAACTCTTGCAGTCCGTCTCGCTCGAGTATTTTGACCGGCAAGTACCCACACAACACGGGTGCCGAGCAATTGCATTGGCCGCTGCCAGCGGACAGCCAAACCTTTGCCGGCCAACTGAAGCAGGCCGGTTATTACACCGCGGCAGCCGGAAAGTGGCATTTGGGTGATGCGGTACGCGACCATTTTGATCGAATCTACGAAGCCTCCACCGCCGGTTTTGTGCTGCCCTCCGGAACCGACGGCGCCCCGGCAAGAATGATCGCGGCCCAGCCGAGTGGTTGCGAGGATTGGGAACGGGCACTCGACGAACGGCCTCGCGATAAACCGTTTTTCATGTGGCTGGCCTCCTTGGACCCACACCGAGAATACACCGACGGGGCACTCGATCCGCCGCACACCCGTGCTGACGTGATCGTCCCACCGCATTTGCCCGACACAGCCGATGTGCGTGAAGATCTGCGGTTGTACTACGACGAAATTGGGCGGCTAGATCAATATGTCGGCAAGGTAATGAAAAAGCTGGATCAACAGCAAGTGTCCCAGAACACCATGGTGTTGTTCATCAGTGACAACGGTCGCCCGTTTCCACGCGACAAGACAACATTGTACGACGGTGGCATTCGCACGCCTTGGATCGTTCGTTGGCCTGGCCGAGTCGCGGTGGGACAAACGGATTCCCTGGTCAGCGCCGTCGACATCGCCGCAACCTGTTTGGAGCTGGCGGGGGTCAACGAGTCGTCGACGATGACAACGGAGGGGCATAGTTTCTTGCCAATCTTGAAAGACCCCAGCGTCATGATTCGCCCGTTTGCATTCGCCGAAGACCATTGGCATGACTACGAAGACCACGCCCGCTGTGTCGTCAATCAACGCTTTAAACTGATCCGCAATGATTACTTCGATCTACCACCAACCCCATCGGCCGACGCCGGTCGTGGACTCAGTTGGCAAGACATGCTGCGGCTACAAAAGGCCGGCGAACTCACCGCCGAGCAGCAAGCCTGCTTCCTCGCACCGAGAGCCAAATGGGAACTGTATGATCTGCAACACGATCCCGGCGAATTGAATAATCGAATCAACGATCCTGCTTTCGAATCGGTGAAACAACGCCTGGCAAAAGCGCTCGATCGTTGGACCGCGATGACAAACGATTATGTCCCCTCGCGTCGCACCCCGGATGAATTTGACCGAGAGACCGGCGAACCGGACCACAGCGTCCGAGTCAGACCTCGACCATCAAAAAAGCAGATGTTTGGCACCAACGGCAAGTACTAAACGCTGTTTCACCAGGATCGGAGGACGATACACGGAATACGAGGGATTATATTCCTAGCCTCTGAGGGCGGCACATGGTCTCACACAGCGTTGCATCATTGTGTCGCCCGCCGGGCTTTAGAATACGCTGGCTTCAAAACGGACGCGTCGCGCTTACCAAAAACCAATGCCCTATGCGAAAGCGCAACTTCAAACGTTTCAAGTTTCAATCCGTGATGTTTTTCATGCGAATTCTACACCTGCGGTGCTGGCTGCTTCCGCTCTGTCTGCTGCTCGTTTACACGGGAATCCAGCTGGAACAAGAGACGTTCAGTGGTGAGGTAACCGACACCAGTGCGCCGTCGCCGACCCGATCGACGTCCACCGGTGAACTCGATGCCAACCAAGACATTTCCGGTGCCGCCGACCCACTCCGCCGGCCCGATGTACTGATGCTGGTGGTCGATGATATGAATGACTGGATTTCATTGTTTGACCAGCGATCACCGATTCGAACACCGAACCTGGAACGATTGGCGCGACGCGGGGTGCTGTTCACGCAAGCCTATTGCGCATCGCCAGCTTGCAACCCCTCCCGCGTCGCGACGTTGACCGGGTTGCGACCGACCAGCAGCGGTGTTTACGGAAACGCAAGTGATTGGCGGCGGGTTCTACCGACACGCTTGACCGTGATGCAACAATTTCAACGCGCCGGATACAGCGTGCGTGGCGCGGGGAAAATATTTCACCACCATCTTGCGGGCGCATTCCATGACAACGATTCGTTTGACGATTTCCAGCCGATGCGGGAACAGCAATACCCAGCGTCCAAACTGAATCAAGCACCAGACTACGGATCACGCAACACCGATTGGGGCGCCTTTCCCGAACATGTCAAAGACTCCATCGACTATCACACCGCCAGCTATTGCATCGACGTTCTGCGTCAGCCGCCAAGTGATGCGCCCCTGTTTCTAGCCTGCGGGATCTTCAAACCTCACTCGCCGTTTTTTGCCCCCCTGGAATTCCATGATCGCTACCGGGATCTGCCGCTGCCGATCTTGAACAACGACGACTGGAGGGACCTGCCATCGGGCGCTACAAAGCTGATGAAAAAAACCAAATGGTTTTGGAATGGCATGCAGAAAGTCGAATCCGAACACCCCGGATCCTACCACGACTTCATTCGTTCCTATGCGGCGTGCGTCTCATTTGCCGACGACCAAATCGGCCGCGTTCTCGACGCGTTGGACGATAGCCCCCGCAGCAAGAACACAATCATCGTGCTGTGGTCGGACCATGGTTTTCATTTAGGCGAAAAACAGCATCTTGAAAAGTTCGCGCTGTGGGAAAAGACCAATCACATACCGTTGATCATCGTGGCGCCGCAAATCGGCCAAGCGGGCGCCCGTTGCGATCGCCCCGTGGACTTAACCACATTGTACCCGACCCTGCTAGAATTGGCGGGATTGCCTGCCGACGATGCAACCGACGGCGACAGCATCGTGCCGTTGTTGCGCGACCCGACTGGTCAGTGGGAATCCCCCGCAGTGATGACGTATCTACCGGGCAATCATGCCGTCCGCAGCCAGCATTGGCGTTATATTCACTATGCCGATGGCACCGAGGAGTTGTACGACCACCGGACGGATCCCCATGAATGGAACAATCTGGCCACCGACAAACAGTTTCATTCGACGATCCAGTGGCACCAAAAATGGTTGCCGACCGACCAAGCCGCTCCGGCGCCCGACATGCGAAAACCGGCAACGCCAGCACATTAGTCTTCCCACCCCAAAGCCCCGCCTGATGAAATTCCCTCGCTTTGTTCTCACTTCAGTTTTCCTGACCAGCTGGATCTGTTCCGCTACAGTCCAGAGCACCGCAGCAGATCCGGTGACGGTTTTTAGAAACGGCAGCGACGGTTACAAGATCTTTCGTATTCCGGCAATGGTCGTTGCGGCCAACGGTGACATCCTGGCATTCTGCGAAGCCCGCCAAGGCGGTGATTTAAGTGAGATTGATCTGGTACTGAAACGCTCGGCGGACGGTGGAAACACCTGGCAACCGTTAGCAGTGGTTCAAGAGAGCGACGCATTCAAAGCGTTGTACGAGGATCCGAATCGCGAGATCAGCATTGGCAATGCCGCCCCCGTGGTGGACCACCTTGATCCTCAACATCCCGGCCGGATTTGGCTGCCGTTCACGTTGGAGAATGACCGCGTGTTCGTCACCTTTAGCGACGATCATGGCCACAGCTGGGCACCACGGCGGGAGATCACCGCCGATGTCAAACAGTCGCAATGGGGCTGGTATGCAACCGGTCCGGTACATTCGATCCAAATCCAGCGGGGACAGTACAAGGGCCGAATCGTGGTGCCCTGTGACCACCGAATCGGCGCCGGTGGACACGACAGTGGCGACCTGGGAGCGCATGCCATCTACAGCGATGACCATGGCACCACCTGGAAACTAGGCGCTGTCGACGCCACCTACGATGACGGGTTGAACGCCAACGAAACCACTGTCATCGAGCTGAACGATGGGCGGCTCTATTTCAATACGCGCAACCAAAATGGCCAGGCACCGGGAACACGCGGTGACGGCTACAGTCGCGACGGGGGACAAACGTTCGAACGTCAGGATGCTCAGCCCTATGCCATTTTCCGTCCCTCGCCCGAAGTGCTTGATCCACCCGTGGTTCAATGTTCGCTGCTGCGTGCCGCTTCGACCCGCGACGGTGACAATCGAAACCTGATCCTATTTGCCGGACCGGATCAAAACGGCCCGAGCGGGCCAGGTCGTAGCGATTTGCGAATCCGTTTTTCAACCGACGAAACCGAGACCTGGCAGGACGGACCGCTGCTGCACCGTGGCCCCGCCGCCTACAGCGACATGATCCGGATCGCCGCGGGCCGCTACGGCGTGCTGTTTGAAGCCGGCCAACCGAGTGGCAAAAAATACGACACGATCGTGTTTGCGCAGGTCGGCGATGCAGAATTGGACGCCGAACGGGCGGTCGAGCATGCTCCCTAAAAATTCCAACTGAGTCTACAATGAGCGTCCACTTGTTCCTCAGCGACCGCCGTACGACGCGATTAGATGCACCGATCTGACGAAGAAAAAACGAAATTCGCCAATCGGATGCGCCGTATTTCGGGCCAGGTGAACGCCGTCCAACGGATGATCGAAGACGATCAATACTGTGTCGATGTCATGATGCAAATCTCCGCTGTCACCGGAGCCCTGAACAAAGTCAGTGAACTGCTGATGCAGGAGCACTTGAAGTCCTGCGTGCGGCAAGCGATGGAAAATGGAGACGAAGCCGACCGTGACCAAAAGCTCGAAGAACTGCTGAACGTGTTTCGCAAGTACAGCAAGTGAGTCTGCCTTTGACCCAATCAAAAGTCTTGACTTTGGTTGGCGTCTCGTTACGCCCACGGCGCAAAAACACTTCGGCTAGGGTCCGGTATTGCGAGTGCAGGGAGCAAACCGCAACCCTAAGTTGCGTACGGGTTGGGGAATTTTGATGTTGTTAGCTTGCCGGTTCAGGTCTAAACTGGTGGGTATGTTCCGAGCAATGTTCTCCCTGTTGTTGGTCGCCAATTTGTTGGCTTGCCCGCTGCGCTGCATCGGTTGCGATGCGGCTGCCTGCGGAATTTCGACCGATTCGACAGCGTCCGCCTTGGTATCCGCCGGCTGTGCCTGCTGCCACGATGCCTGTGACCGGTCACTCTCCGAAAGTCAGACGGTCAAATCTGGATCACTGGAATCAACGGCTCAATACATTGATTCCTCAGGTGCTCCGTACGGTTGTCCAGACGATTGCCCCGCCGAATGCCAGTGCAAAAATTGTCTCTGTGAAGGCGCAACGATCCAAGACGGGCCGGAGCTTCCGATCGCATTGCTCCACTCGATTATCGGTCCCGATCGCGAAGTTTTCCCACTGGTCGAACGATCGGTCTGGCGAGATGTCACGATTGATCACGGATGGATCGAAAGTGGTCGCCAGCGGCGCATTGCGCTGCAATCTTGGCTGATTTGAATTCGTTCTCTTGATGGCATTCTGCCATCGATCCACTGAACGTCTCTGCATTGAACCGCGTGGCCGATCGTGCCGCCGAATTCAATCGTGGTTGCGCTGTCAAACAGTGGGCATCAAAACTAAACCGGCCGACATGATCCGCTGCAACTGTGTTGAAGCCAGCGCGGTTGCGATTCACCTGCCCGCCCCGCGGCAGAGTAAAGAGACCGAAGCGGCAATTTGCCAGACCATTTCAGTTAGTAACAAAGATAGTCGCTGGCTTCAAAACGGACGCGTTGGGTTCGGAAAAATCAATCTCATACGATGTGATTCAACTAATGCTACTACCCTGGGAATACGGAGTTCGCAATCTGGCCAGGCGACCGGTGCGCACCGCACTCACGCTGGTCGCTCTGGCGACGGTCGTGATGCTGGTGTTCGTCGTCGTCGGATTCATCCGTGGTCTGGAGAAATCGCTGGCCGTCAGCGGCGATCCGCAGGTCGTGTTGGTGTACTCGGTCAACGCCGAACAGAACATCGAGAACTCTTCCATCGCAGCGCGCACACCGGACCTGTTGACGGCCAGTTTGGACGGGGTGCAAAAGCGATTTGGTGTCACACATGTTTCCCCGGAAATGTATTTGGGGACGCGCATTAAAACACGTGACGGCGACGCAGGGTTGGGATTGGTGCGCGGCGTCACACGCACGGCCCCCTTGGTGCGACGCGGCGTGAAAATCGTTGCGGGCAGTTGGCCTGGGCCGGGTCAGGTGCTGGTCGGTCGATTGGCCTATGCCAAACTCGGCAGCCGCAGCGAGTCGCTCACGATTGGCCAGACGGTCGAATTCGAAGGCAAAACGTGGACGATTAGCGGATTGTTCGTGGCCGGCGGTGCTGCCTATGAATCAGAAATCTGGTGTAACCTCGCCGAATTCCAAACCGCTACCAAACGCCAGGACATCAGTTTGGCAGCGATCCTGATGGCCCCCGGTGCGAGCGCATCTCGGGTGCAACTGTTTTGCAAAGAACGAACGGATTTGGAGCTGCGCGCGATCGTGGAAACCGACTACTACGCGGCGCTTCAACAGCACTACAAACCGGTTCGACTGTTGGCCTGGTTCGTTGTCGTGCTCGTATCGTCGGCGGGAATTTTTGCCGGATTAAACATGATGTATGGCGCCGTCGCAGGCCGCGTTCGCGAGATCGCGACCTTGCAAGCGATTGGATTTCGGCGTCGCGCGGTCCTGTTGAGTTTGGTTCAAGAAGGTCTGCTACTGTCGGCCGCCGCGTCGCTGTTATCGGGTTTCATCGCATTGGTCTTGCTCAACGGTATGGCAGTGCGATTCACGATGGGCGCCTTTACCTTGCGAATCGATAGCGTCGCGATCCTGGTCGGATGCGGCGTCGGATTGGCGCTCGGAATTTTAGGAGCACTGCCACCGGCACTCAAAGCATTGCGTGCCTCGGTGGCGATCAGTTTAAAAGCTGTTTGATTTTGGATTGTTTTGTAAACGTAGACTCGAGGAGAATCTCATGAAGTTGTTGAATTGGACCGTTGCTGTCGCGCTTGCCACGATCGTCGGTTGTGGTCAAACACCATCGTCTGACACAGCCCAGGAACCGGCGCCGCCGGCGGCATCCGAATACCTGGTGGAAACAGAACCGGTCGACGCGGTGCCTGTCGGTGAAGCGCGGCAGTCGGTTAGCGACGCCCAAGCAGTGACGTTGGTCGGCACCATTGGCGGTTCCAGCGAACCATTTGTCGATGGACTGGCGGCGTTCACAATCGTTGACCCCAACGTGCCCTATTGTGCTGCCGACGAAGGCTGTCCGACGCCGTGGGACTATTGCTGCACGCAGGATCAAGTCAAAGACAACATCGCGACCGTCAAAGTCGTCGATGCATCCGGCAATCCGGTGGCCGCCGACGCGCGGAAACTGTTGCAGGTCAAAGAGCTTTCGACCGTGGTGGTCAAAGGGACGGCAACGCGTGACGAGCAAGGCAACTTGACCGTCGCAGCCAACGAAGTCTTTGTACGACCGGGGAAATAAGTGATGGCCGACAAACCATTGGATCTTAGCAAACTGGCACTCGATCGTTCGCCAACGGATTCCGGATCTCCGTCGTCCCGACGACGGAGCGGCCGATGGTTCACGCGCTACGTGCTGCCCCTGGGGATCCTGATTGGGTTTGTCGCCCTACTCGGTGCCGCCGCCCGACGCCAATGGGTTAGCCGTCAACCGGTCAGCGTGGTGCCGGTGATCACGCAACGAGGGCAGGTACAGCGGGCTGGAACAACGTTGTTCCAGGCCGCCGGTTGGATCGAACCGCGGCCAACGGCGATCAGCGTCGCTGCACTGGCCCCCGGGGTGATCGAAGAATTATTGGTCGTCGAAGGCCAATTGGTGGACCAAGGCGAACCGGTGGCACGTTTGATCGCCATCGACGCCGAGTTGGCTGTCCAGCAAGCCGAAGCAACCTTGGCGATTCGAGCCGGTGAATTGAAACGCGCCGAAGCCGAACGCGATGCTGCCGTCGTCCGACTGAATCAGCCTGTGCACATTCGCGTGCAATTGGCCGATGCAAACAGCCTGTTGGCCAAAGCAAAAACAGAATATGAAAAGTTGCCCTTTTTGATCGAATCGGCACAAGCCAGTTTGAAATACAGTGGAGACAACGTGCAGGGCAAACGTGCCGCCGGAGATGCCATTGCCGCACGAACGGTCCGTCAAGCCGAGAGCGAACATGTTTCGGCCCAGGCCAACCTGGGTGAATTGATGGGACGCGGCCCTAATCTGAAACGTGAAATCAATGCCTTGCAAAACAAGGTTGATGCGTTGCAGACCCAATTGGAACTGCTGGTGGAAGAAAGGCGGCAACTGGAAGAAGCCAGCGCCAAGGTGATCACCGCCAGCGCGGTTCACGACCAAGCCAAACTGCAGTTGCGGCAAGCAAAATTGAATGCAGAGCGAACCGTGGTGCGCGCCCCAATCCGGGGACGGATTCTGCGTCTGGTCACATCGCCGGGAGCGCGCGTGATGGGGTTGGACAGCAACGCGGGACATAGCTCCAGTACCGTGGTTCAGATGTACGACCCCGATCGATTGCAGGTCCGGGCCGACGTTCGCTTGGAAGACGTGCCGATGGTCACCCCAGGAGCCCCGGTCGAAATCGAGACCGCTTCCTCGGGCAACGTCATTCACGGTCGTGTGCTGCGTCCGACCAGTTCAGCGAACGTCCAGAAAAACACCTTGGAAGTCAAAGTCGAATTGTTGGAACCGCCATCGACGGTCAGCCCGGAAATGCTGGTCACGGCAACCTTCCTGGCTCCGGAAGTCGCGATCGCCGAGTCGGAGAAGACAGAAACGACACGCATTTTGGTGCCACGGCAACTGATCCATTCCAGCGACAACGGTGCGTTTGTATGGATCGTTGATGGCCAAGACCGCGCAGTTCAAAAAGACGTCACGACCGGCAATGAGAATGCGGAGGGCCTGGTCGAAATCGTCACAGGGCTGACGGTGACGGACAAACTCATTGCCACCGGCAGTGACGATCTGCAAGACGGCGATCACGTGACGGTTGTCGGTGAAGAATCAACCCTCGGAATCGGGAGCTAACGACCATGACCCTCGTCGAACTCAACCACGTCAGTAAATCGTTCAGCAAAGGCGATGAAACGATCACACCGCTGGACGATGTCTCGCTGCAGATCGATGCCGGTGAATTTGTTTCACTGATGGGCCCCAGCGGGACCGGCAAGAGCACGCTTCTTAATCTGGTCAGCGGGATCGATCGTCCCGATTCCGGTACGATTCATGTCGACGGCACCGAGATCACGGGTCTCTCACGTAGCAAATTGGCGGATTGGCGAGCAGCCAATCTGGGCTACATTTTTCAAACGCATAATTTGATCCCGGTGCTGACCGCCTATGAAAATGTCGAGCTGCCAACGCTGTTGCTACCACTTTCATCCGCCCAGCGTCGCGACCGTGTCCAACTCGCGCTCGAAGCGGTGGGACTGGTTGATCGTGCGGAACACTATCCACGTCAGCTGTCCGGTGGCCAAGAACAACGCGTCGGTATCGCTCGTGCAATCGTCGCCCACCCCAAAGTGGTCGTCGCCGACGAACCGACCGGAAGCTTGGACACCGAAACGAGCCAACAGATCCAAGTCCTCCTGCAACGATTGAACCAGGAACTCAACATCACCCTGTTGATGGTCACGCACGATGCGGACGTTGCCGCGATCGCATCGCGGCAACTGTTGTTGGACCATGGAAGGTTTCTGGAGAGCAATGGAGCTCCGCAGTCGGACAACAATAAAGCCTCACTTTCTTCCTGAATTTTGCGACGGCCACCTTCCGATGACAACTTACGTCCTCAAGACACTGCTGCGTCACCGCGTACGGACCATGCTGACGGTTTCCGGCGCAGCGGTGGCGATGTTTGTTTACTGCTTTGTCGGTTCAGTCCAGGAGGGTTTGGCACGTTTGACGACCGGCAGTGATGCCGACCGCAGTTTAATCGTCTTTCAAGAGAACCGTTTCTGTCCAACCAGTAGTCGGTTGCCGGAGGATTATTCAGACAAAATCATGGATGTCGCCGGCGTGCGTCAGGTGATGCCGATCCAGGTCTGGACCAACAACTGTCGTGCCAGCCTGGATATTGTTGTGTTCAATGGAGCGGCCCCCGATCAAATCCAATCTTCGCGACCGGTCGAGTTAACCGCCGGGGACTGGCAAACCTTTCAAACGCGCCGCGACGCAGCGATAGTGGGGCGGAATGTTGCCCGTCGCCGTGGATTGGCGGTTGGCGACCAGTTTTCAATCGGCGATGTCTCGGTCTATGTCGCAGGTGTTTTTCGTTCCACCGTTCCGTCAGAAGAAAATTTGATTTACACCAGTTTGCGATTTCTGCAATACACGCGGGGACTGGACGCCGCCGGCCTGGTCACTCAACACGAAGTGCTGTTAAACGAAGATGCCGATCCCGATCGTGTGGCATCGCAAATCGACCAGGTGTTGCGGGCTGGTCCGGTTGCCACAACGACGCGACGCAAGGGTGCGTTTCAAGCAAGCACGTTATCGGATCTGGTGGATTTGATCGGGTTCGCACATTGGTTGGGCTACGCCTGTGTCGCGCTGGTGTTGTCGCTGGTCGCAACCACGACGGTGATGAGTGTTCAAGACCGAATCAAGGAATATGCCGTCCTGCAAACGATCGGAGTCCGTCCGCTGCGTGCGCTGCGATTGGTATTGGCCGAAAGCATGATCTTGTGTTTGGTGGGTGGCGTCACCGGCACGTTGCTGGCCGGCGCCGTGCTTGGGCTCGGCGGTTTCGCAATTGGCGCTGAAGGGGCCACGATTGCCTTTCGCCCCTCGCTGAGTTTAATTCTGTCGGGAACCATCGTTTCGTTGCTAGTCGGGATCGTTGCGGGAATTGCCCCGGCGATCCAGGCTGCGACCGTCCCCATCGTGGACGCGCTGCGGCAAGCCTAAGACGAAATGACAGGCAAAGAATTCTCGTTCGAATCAAATCAAAACAACGAATCAGCGATCGAGTTGGCCGGTCTGCCCCGACCAGAATTTGATCGGTTGGTTGCAGCCCATCGAGAACAACGTTTCCAAATGGGGACAATAGACTTGGAATCCTCTTTCCACAGTGTCATCGATCGGTAACACGCCCAAGCCGCGACCGGATCCCACATCCCAAAATCGAATCGTCTGGTCTCCGGCAACCGAAACGAGTGTTTGATCATGCTGGGTAAATGAAATCCCAGAAACACTTGCGCGATGCCCGCGTAACAGCCCCAGTGAATGGTAATCAACCGCATCGAGCAATTCGATCGAACCGTCTTGGTGACCGACAGCAATGGTCTGTCCGCTACCGGAATACTTGGCAATCGTGTATTCGCCTAAACGCCCCAATTGTTGCTGCTGGGGCATCAGAGTTGCCGCATCGAAAGTCAAAAAGTGATTACGTGTGAGCACCAGAATCTGTTCTCCGTCTGGTGAAACGGTCAACTGTTCGGCGCCGCTGGTATCCAACAAGACTTCAGATTGAACCGAGCCATCGGCCATTTGGTAACAGCGGAATCGGTCATCGAACAAGACGAGCAATTGTTGGTCATCGTTCATGAAATCCAAATCAACACAGTCGGAATCATCCGCCTGAGATTTCATTCGCAATTGTTCCGATCCGTCATTCGCAGAAAACACGACCACTGCGTCGGGAGCCGATGCGGCAACTCGCTGTCGATCACTGCTGGCGGCAATTTGCGAATGCGTGTCCTTTGGCAGCGTCGCGATGCGATCGAGTTGACGAGTGGAAAAGCTCAATCGAAATATGTCGCCGCGGTGGTCTCGGACAAACGCCACATCATCATTGGCGGTCACATCGCTGATGCCGTGGATTGGAAATCCAAACGTTGAATCCGCATCTTGATCATTGGGCAGGGTCCAGGCACGAACAGCACCATCGCGCAGCGCTGCCACAATCGTTTGATCGTTCGCAAACACCAAACTCTTGACCGGTTGGTCGCCGGTGGTGAACACCGTGGCATCCGGCAGCAACAACGCCGTGTTTTGCTGGGGTGCGGCGGTCAAGACTTTGTCGAGCTGCCATAAATGCAGCAAACCGTTGTCGCAACCGACGGCGATCCGAGTGCCCGTCGAATCGAGCGCGATGCTGCGGATGCGACCTCGAATGTCGGTTTCCGAAGCGATGATTTCTAGATCTGGCCATGTGGCCAATCTAAGTTGATCGGCGTCAGCGATGACGATCCGATTGCCGGTATCGGAAAATCCGAAAATCAGGGGATCAAACCCGGGTCGCCAGACATCTTGCTGCTTTAGATCGGGCAGCCCCCAAACCGCGATCGCCTGCTGTCGAGTGGAACGGTCCTGACGCAGAATTCCAACCAACGATTGGCCGCCCGGCGCAAATGCAAGTGACTCGTTGCGTGAATCGGTCAGGCATCGACCAAGCACTTGGCCCTGGGTGTCTTGCAACAACACGTGCTGGTACCGGTCTGCAGAGGCAATCCAACGGCCATCGGCAGAAAACGCCACCGATTCAATGGCATTTTGATGAACGGCGCCCCCCTGGGCCGAGTCACCCAACTGCGATGAATCGCCCTGAGTCTCGTCGCGGTTGAGATTGTATAAGACGACCGGGTTATCCCCCTCTTCAACGTTCCTTCCCGTCATCACCATCGAGTTGTCGGGGGCGATCGCAATCGAATTGAGTTCGCCGCCGATCATCACACCGCCGGTTTGTCCCGGTTGATTCAAGTCCCAACGGCGGAGCCAGCCATCTTCTCCGGCACTCCAAATCTGGTCCGTTCCTGGCACCACCGTCACCGCAGTTGCAGCGGCAGCGTGCCGACCAAGTTCGATCATTGCCGGCGGGCGGCACAGGTTTTTCAGCAACCACCACTCAAAGCCGCGCTGATCCGGTGATTCATCCTCCAATTCCGATGCGTCCAGAATGTGCCGATCCAACAACTGATTGACTTCATCGGTATCACGCATGGTGAATGCATGGTAGGCCGCCGCCACGTCCGCCACATACAAATGACGTCTCAGTCGATTTCGACTGTGGTCTAAATGCTGGTTCACGCGTGCCAGTTCGACGTTGGTTTTTGCCAACACGTTGTTGCTGGTGTCTAAACTGTCGTTGACCAACGCCAACCGTTTGGATCCGACGAACTGCACCAGCAACGCCAACAAGACGGCGAAAGCAACGCCCAGTGCTGAAAGCAGAAAGGTTTTCGGATTTCGGGTGATCCAACTCACCAAATGGTCCGCTGGTCCCGGCTGTCGCGCCACAATTCGATCACCGGATGCATAGCGCCGCAGATCACGGGCTAGTTCCGCGGCGTTGGCATAACGATCGGATGCTTTGAACGACATCGCCGACAAAATGATCGCCTCCAACGGACGCGGAATGTTGTGGCGAATCTTGGACGGTGGTGTCAGTTTGCCAGTGGAAATTTCCATCAGCACACGAAATCGATTCCCGCGATGAGGCCGCTGGCGTGTGACCAATTCGTACAGGGTGGCGCCCAACGAGTAGACATCGCTGCGATGATCAACCGAGTCGTGCTCACCGGATGCCTGTTCAGGGCTCATGTAGTGAGGCGTACCAATGATCTGGCCCGTTTGTGTCACCACGGTGTGGGCATCTCCGAGCGAGGCCAGCCCAAAGTCCATCAGCCACAAGTGTCCCATTCGATCAAGCATCAAATTGGACGGTTTCACGTCGCGATGCACGATGCCTTGTTGGTGGGCTGCATGCAACGCGTCAGCCGCGTCGGCAATCAATTCCGCTAGATCTTTGCACTCGTCGCGATGAATCTGGGCCGCTGCGAAACATTGCAACGCCTTCGACTCGGCGTGGCCGTAGGCACAAGAGACCGTTTGGCTTTCACCTTCATCGATCGATGATGCCAATGAAAAATCTTCCGGCAATGCTGCAGCCAATTCAGCTAACGTACAACCATCGATCAATTTCAGGACAAGATAGGAACCGGCCAGTTCGTTGTGGTAGGCCAGCAACGGCACGATGTGATCATGGTGCAGCGACGCGATCGCTTCCGCCTCGCGCCGAAAACGCTGTTGGACCGACGAACTAAGCGCCGTGTCGGTATTCAACAACTTCAGCGCGACCGTGGAATCATCAACGATCCGTCGCGCTTCATAAACCCGCGACATCCCGCCTCGACCGATCATTCGAATGATTTCATATTGCCCCGCATCGATCGCATCTAGTTCGGTCGCCAATTTCGATCGTGGCTCGGACGAATCGGCCGATGATGACTGTGTGATCTCGGGCGAATCATTCACAAGCAATAGCTGGGGAAATCATTGTGAAAACGAATTACGTGTAAACTCTGTCAGTCTAGCGCATGACGCCATCCTTCGCCAAGCATCAGTCGCGGCCCCCCAACCAGATGCCGTCTTCCAACGTCAACTTGGAACGGTGCTCTTCAGGACAACAACGAGATCAATTAGATGACAGTTCCAGGTCGCATGGTTGCAAGCAATAGCCGGTCTTCAAGAATCCTGACATCCCGTTTAGAGTCTGTCTGATGCCACAATCAAACGCTTCCGATCCGGGGTCCTCCGCCGGATTGATGTACCAATGGATTCTAGCTGGATTGGTGTCGGCGTCAGCACGATTTATTCCAATTCCGTTCGTTGATGACCTGGTTCGTGGACGTTGTCGGCGGTTTGTGATTTCACGGACGCTGGCCGCTCACCATGCCTCGGCGCAGCTGGACACTCTCAAACCGTTCTATGGTGATCGCGGCGGATGCATAGGTGGTTGTGCCGGGACGATTGTCAGAGCGCCGTTGAAGTTGCTGCTGTTTCCAATCCGCAAGGTTGTTACGATCGCCACCTCGGTTCGGGGGGTGCCACTGGAAGTTCTGCAGCTGGTTTTGCTGGGCCGTACCTTGGACCGCTATCTCGGCGACAATCGACCGGAATCCGGTTCGCTGCCGGCTGCGCAGATGCGTGAAGCGTTTGACGACGCTTTTGCCCGCATGGACTTTCGCGTGGTTCGCGCCGCGATCGCGGATGCCTTGTCGAGCGTCAGCGGGTGGAAATCCGCAGCCACTCAGACAGCCGAAAAAGTGGCTGATCCGAACGAATCCAACGAGAATCTGCGGGCACCGGAAGAGGTGCAATCGGGGGCGGCTGAAATCCAGCGCGTGCTCGACGGACCCGAAACCGCCAAGTTATTTGCGGAATTTGATGCGAGGTTTGATACCGCGCTTCGCCAACTCGGTTGAGCCGGTGGCATTCTGTCTTGCCCTGAACAGGCTTGGTTGACTATGTCCTAGATCTTATCTGCAGCTTGACCGGACAAATCGATGCCGGTGAGGACGACCACTCGAGACGGAATGATTGACATGGATGTCAACTTGCACAGCACAAGAACCCCAACCAGCCCGCTACGAATGGGTCTTCTTTCAATCGTGGTTTTGGTGACAGTCTGTGTTGCCGGTCCGTCGCAAGGCCAACAAATCCCGCTCCAAGATCCGCCACCATCGACCGATGCGGACGTCGAAACATCCGCTCCGTACATCGTTTTTGTTGCCAACCAAGACGTCTGCGCCCGCTGCGGCCCCGGTGACGAACACTACCGCACCGATCCGCTGCGACGCGGCCAGGAACTGGAGGTGTATGTCGAAACGGAATCGGGATGGCTGGGAATTCGGCCACCGGAGAAAAGTTTTTGCTGGTTGCCCGAAGACGCGGTCGAAGCGATGCCTGAGGACGAGGGCGATACCGGCAACCTTCAGATCGGCACCATTGAGAAGGACAAAACCGTGGCTTGGATCGGCACCCACCTGGGCCAAGCCAAACGCTATCGCTGGCAGGTGATGCTAAGTGCCGGGGAACCGGTGACAATCATCGGCCGCAGCGAGCGGGAAACAGCAACCGGAAAAAAAACATGGCTGCGGATCATGCCACCCTCGGGCGAATTCCGGTGGATCCACCGCGACCAAATCGTCGAGAGTGCCGAACAGCTTGCCGATCGAATCGCTCAAGCTACGACGATGTCGACGGACGACACAATGTCCACGAATGACAATGACGACCAACAGCAAGTCGTACAGACCGGAAACCTGGAAGGGCCGACATTGGCATCACCGTTGCCGATGTCCGATTCGCTGGTCGACGAAGCCCTTAGCAGTGATCGTTCCACACGTCGCGGGGCCACGACATCCGCACTGACGCAAACCGACAGCATTCCAGACCTGCGTCCCGCACCGGCTCGCGTGACGCCTGACACGGCCATTCAGATCCACCGCGACGCCAACCCCGAAGACTTTGAAGACCGTGGGGCGGTGATCGGCAGTGGACTGAAAAAGGAATGGAACCAGGACGCAATGCAAGGATCGATGGCTGTCGTTGACGACGGTGCGCAATCGGTGTTGGCCGACAATCCACTTGGTGCCGCGCCGATCGAACAGACCACCGCCATCGCCACACCGATTCAACGCGTCACCAATATCGTTGCCAACTTCATCAGCCCGCCGCGATTGGTCGAAATCAATAGCTCACGTCCCAACGCGTTGGCCGGTGCGATACCAACTGATCGACGCTGGATGGTCGGATCCGATCGCCCCCTGACGCGATCGTCATCCCTGCCGTTGCCCGCCTCGCTAGCCAGTGGCAGCGGTCAAAACGGTGGCATCGTTCAAGCCAGCGCCGTCAGCGCGATCCCCCGCGAACCTCGCGTGATCTCGGTCGCTCAGATTTCCCGCGTCGAAAAAGCCGTTGCCGAAGCCGACTTGGACAGAATCCGTCAAATCCTATCGCGGCTGATGGCCGAGGGCGCGTCGGCAGACGAACTGAACCCGCTCCTGCGACGCACACAGGCACTGTTGGATTCCAGTGACGCCGAACAAGCCGATTTGATCCGCGAGATTTTGCAACGCGCCCAACGCTATCACGACCTGGCCGGACGACGTGATGGGGCAACCCGGATCACATCGGTCGCGCTCGGTTCCGAGAGCCCAGCGCTGGAAAGCCTGTCGTTGGACAAAGCCGCATCGCTGATCGCCGATCCGAGTGCGTCACCGATCAACACTGCGAATACGGCGACAGCCAACTCAACCGAGAACCAGCCGATCAACGTTCCACTTGGACCGACCAGCAGCACCGCAAGTGGGTACTTGGTCCAAGTCTATTCGTCACGCGCCAACAGCCCTCCGTTTGCGCTGACCGATGACTCGGGATTAACGATCGCCTATGTCACGCCCTATCCAGGAGTCAACCTTCGCAATCACTTGAACAGTCGCATTGCGGTTCAAGGTATTGAAAAGATGCTGCAGGGAATGAACACGCCACACATCTTGGTTGACCAAGCCGTGCGACGTTAATGACCGCCGGATGATTTGCTAACCAATTGGTTCGCCATCTCATCCAAATCGTCGTCGTCGTAATCTTCGAAATCGACTTTGGCCTGCTCGCTATTCAAGATCGACATCAACCAGATCGCTGGGGGCCAGTTGTAGGCGGCAAACACAACTCCCAAAACGATCGGTAAGATCCAAGGGTTGTCGACACGTTCTTCGTTGGCGATCGCTTCCCAAATGAAGATCGAATCGAGAAAGAAGGGCGCCAGCATCAGCTCGCCACAGGTCACACTGGCGCTGGATTTAGCGGTCCGTCGCATCACATTCAACCCGCCCACGATGGCGTGCGCGTTGGCCGAGATGTTGAAGAATGCCCAGATCCCGATTCGAATCAGGAACGGCGCTGCGACGATCGCCGCTTTCCCCAATTCCGACACCAATCCATAGACGATAAAACCGGTCAACGACAAAAACACAACAATGTTGATTGCACCGGCGATCACCGCCAGTAAACCCGGTACGTAATAAAATGCTGCCGGACGTCGCTTGGATCCACCGCCGACCGCTGCCGAGTCAGCACGCGACGCGTTTGGCGCCATCGGCAACCGCGTCAGATCGTCTTCGGAAACCAGTTCGTCAAAAAAGTTACTGCTGGCCGTCGTAGCGGCACCACTCGAACCTGCCGCCGCTGTCGCAACGGGTCGGCGGGGGGCGGAAACCGCCGCACGAGCACTCGGCTGTCCCGCCTGCACCGCGGGTCTGGACGCCGCATTTTTCGCACCCGCGGGCGCCGCTGCGGGAACCACGAACGCGGCCTTGCATCCCGGGCAAGCGACCTTCTTTCCAGCCGCACCGGCGGGCAACTTTAGTTTTTTGGCGCAGCTGGGACAGCTGGCAAACAGCGCTTCGGCTGCGGCCGCCGGACGGGCGCCACCGCTTGCCGGCTTGCTAGCAACAGCCGTCGGACTTGACGCAACATCGCCACTTGCTGCAGGGACCATCAACACCGCTTGGCACTTCGGGCAGCGCACCTTCTTCCCCGCCGCAGTGGGGGGGACAGCGATTGCAGACTTACAACCCGAACATTTGATTTGCATAGCGAACGTTGACCAGGCTTTTAATACCGTTCGGACTGAATGCCACCACCCGGCTGGAAGCCCGAGGCAGACTTTTGTAGAGGAGCAGAGTGTGAGTTTATCCGCTACAAACCGACACGCA
The DNA here is from genome assembly GCF_024129865.1 of Stieleria tagensis. Taxonomy (GTDB): domain Bacteria; phylum Planctomycetota; class Planctomycetia; order Pirellulales; family Pirellulaceae; genus Stieleria; species Stieleria tagensis. The sequence continues at coordinate 36,777 of NZ_JAMYFE010000094.1, forward strand.
AGTTCGCCAAGTTGTTGTGTCTGCACATCTGTCGAGGTGGGAAATTGGTCACCAGACCGCTAGACTCTGTTGGTAATTATCTAATCACTGTGGAAAAACATGGCTGCTGTTTCCTGCCCTAGCTGCGATGAAAACGTTCGTCTTCCCACCACCAGCCTCCCCGATCACTCGTCGGTACAGTGCCCCTGGTGTGGTGACACATTCCCCTCGTCACGTTGGCTCGCAGGCCTGGCCCCGCTGGGGCAGCTGATCGGCCCAGACGGCCAACCCATCCAATGGGACGCGCCGCAGCGAGCGGAAACCAATGATCCGGATTCGCTGCAAAATTTGGCTGCGGTCGACAACCTACCCGCGCTCGATGACGTCCAACACGCCGACGAGGACGAATCGGTTTTTGACGGCGATGATTTTGATTCCCAGCTGGCCGACCGTGACGATCCGGCGGCTGATCCGATCGCCGACGTCGAAGCCATGGTCGATGCCAATCCGCCAGCTGAAACCCAATCGAGCGCTGACACCGAACCACCGGTCGATGCTCAGCCGAGTGAGACTGAGCAACCGGTCAATCGCGTTCTTGACGAAATCGAGCGTTTAAACAATTTGCCACCGACCTCTCCGTCGTCTCCGGGCGACGAGGCAATCGATCTGGATGAACCGCAGCGCAATCAATCCGTGGACGAATCCTCGGTCATCTTGGACGACGATGAATTTCCCAGCGGGCTGGGGCTGGCGCAACCGAAGAACGAAGACGCCGAGAATGAATGGGATGTGCCTGAACCATGGGAGATGCAGGAATCGTTGACCGACATGATTGCGGCCGGCAAAGTCACGCCGCGTGCCAGCCAGCGCGAACCAGAACCATCGCGATCGGAAGTGTCTCGGCTGGACAAACAGCCTTTGGAAAGACCGACGGTCGATCAACAACCCATTTATCAACGCAGTCAGTGGAGCCGTCGCGGCAGCCCGCTTCGCAATGTGCTCAAGATCGCGGCGCCCAGCCTGCTTGCTCTGCCGGTCGCCGGAGCCATTTTACTCGGCTCCGGAATGGCACCCAATTTGGGTTTCTATCCCTTTGACGGCTCCTTCAGCGGTCGGACCGCCATAGTCAACGGCTCTGATTTTCAAACGCCGCCCGCCCTGCCCGACGCAGCGAACCCGGACGATGACCTGTTTGCTGCATCAGCCGATTCCGCTCCGTCACAGGGACGCGTGTTGGTCGGTTCCGATGCCCAACTGGACTCCGACTCGGCGGATTCCACCGACTCCTACGCCGCCCAATTCACAAACCAATTGGCGGATGCGGGGGGCGACGCCGGCAGCACCGATGAAGCCAGCTCTGACGAACCGCCCGCGACTGAATCCCCGTTGTCTCCCTCAGAGATCGGCGATCTGTTTGCTCCCCGAGAACAAGAACAAGTCGCCAAGGCAGACGTAGCTGATCCAGACACATCGTCGGTGGCTGAGGTGGACACGACATCCGTCGCCGTCGCCGATGCTGATGCTGATGCCGACGCAACCCCAGCCGTGGTCGACCCGACCGTGGCTGCCGCCCCACAGACGATGCAGACGGATGTCACCGATTCGCTTTTGGTGTTCCCTGCGGAACCGCCCAGTTTGGATTCGGTGGTTCAAGCGAGTGCCGAGACTGAAATCAAGCCTGCCGAGAAACTACCCGAGTTGCCAGCGGCCGAGGAACACTCGATTGACTCGATCGAAGTGGTAGAGGCCTGCAATTTAGCCTTGGCATCGCTCGAACGATTCGAATCGATCAGCAACAGTGACAAACCGCAGGACAAAAAACAATTGGCGCAGTTGGCTGCGTATCGCGACGTGGCAACGATCGGGGGACTGTCATTCGAACCGGACAGTCCGAATGTCAATCGAATCCTGGCAAGACTGTCTCAGCTGCCACAACTCGAATCTTTCGGACAAATGTCCGCGGGCTGGATCCGCTATCAACGACGCGGCACCGATGGGATCTTGTTAGTCGGCCAGATCCGACACGACAATGGTGTTCCCGTCTTTGAACTTCCCGATTCTATCGCACTGGACCTAACACTCGCGACTCAGATTCAGCTTCCTGATGGACAACCCCTCGTCGCCTTTGGACGCATCCTGCCGGGGACCGACAAATCGGCCGACGCAGCCCCTCAAATCGAACTCAGCGCCGGCGTTGTGGCTGACTGAATCGCTCGGAACCTAGCCCATGCCCGCACTCAACGTCTCGCGTACGATCCGGATCGCTTCGGATCCCAAAACCGTTTTCCAGACCATCAGCGATTTCTCCACCTGGCAGCGCTGGTCGCCCTGGTTGTTGGCCGATCCCAATGCCGACTTTTCCTTACACGCCGAACCGTCTCAAGAGGGCGGCGGATTCAGTTGGGAGGGGCCGGTTGTTGGCGCCGGCCAGATGCAGCATCTCAGCCTACAGCCGCCCGAAGGCGAACGCGGCGCGGGCAAGATTCATTCCCAGCTGCGTTTTCTAAAGCCCTGGAAATCGGAATCCACCGTCGACTTCGCCATCAGCCCCTGCAAAGACCCGCAAGGCCAGGACGCCACTGAAGTTCGCTGGGAAATGCACGGCTCGCTGCCGTTCTTTTTGTTCTGGATGAAGGCGATGATGCAATCCATGATCAGCCTGGACTATGACCGCGGATTGCGGATGGCCAAGGAATTGATCGAGACCGGGAACATCGCATCGCAAACGGTGGTCAACGGCATCCAACCGGTGCCGGGGCGACGCATCTTTGGCGTCTCGGCCGAGACCACTCTCAGCGAGATCGGGCCCTCGATGGAAATCAGCATTGGCGACGCGATCAAACGGCTGCAAACCGCCGGGATCGCAACCGACGGTCAGTGGATCTCGATCTACCACTCGATGTGCATGAAAACCCAAGCCGTCTCCTACACCAGTGGCGTCGTGGTGGCTGAAAACGCTGCCTTGCCGATTGGGCTAGACGCCGCCTCGACAACCGCCTGCAGCGCCATGCGAGTCACACACCAAGGTCGCTATCAACATCTTGGCAATGCGTGGTTTGCGGCCTACCAGAATCTGCAGGCCGCCAAGCGAAAACCGGCGACAAAATTGCAGGCGTTTGAGGTCTATCTCAACCGCCCCGAAGACACGCCCGCCGAATCGCTGGTGACCGAAGTTTACGTACCGGTGAATTGAAAAACCTCGCTCACCAACACACGCTCACTTGGCAGTCGTGTTCATGTCCTTGAGCGACTTGCCCAGTCGTTTCCGACTGGCCGCTGTGCCAGGTTTCCGTGCGGACGTCTTTTTGGGTCCAGTGTCATTGCCCAACAGTGATGCCAGTGCCGGATGAGCGTCCTGCTCCGTCTCCGGAACGCCGATTTGCTCGACCGCGTCGCTGACCCCCAAGATGACGCTCTGGCGAACCCCATCACGCAACCATTCGAAAAAGTTCATGTTCATATTGAATATCCGTTTCTAGGAACGTTGACCATCCTGGTCGCCTTCTAATCCGCCGCACCGCTCCACGTCCAGCCTAATTCCCACCAATCCGACCCCCGCCTCAACCAACCGTAGCTGGACCGGCCACGGTTCAGATCCCCAGCCTGGCCAAAAAAGCCAGACCGGGGACAGACCTCAAACGTGTGGAAGACCGACCGGGGACAGACCTCAAACGTGTGGGGTTTGGCGTTGGACTCGGTGGGGAACATTGACAGAAAAATAGGGGGCAGAAAGATCGGGAAGTTGGTCTCTCATCATGCGGCGATCGAATGCCGGTTGAAATTGGATCGGATCAATGCGGCGTGACGAAACCGGGATTTTTCTGCCCCCTATTTTTCTGCCAACCTATCAACCACTTCTGCCGACAAATCGAGTCAGGTCGGCGTCGCGAGACTGACTTGGGACAGACCTCAATCACGTGGGGTTTGACGTCGAATACGGCTGGGATTTTTGACAGCAAAATAGGGGCAGAAAGATCGGGGGAGCTTGTTTCTTGTAATGCGGGGATCGAATGCCGGTTAAAATGGGGTCGGATCGATGCTGAGTGATCAAACCGAAATTTCCCTGCCCCCTCATTTGCTGCCCACCTTCCCGCCGCTGCTGCCGACCAACATTCGAAGAACAGGGATGCAAGCCGAGCCCAATCCGTACAGTCCGCCTTCGACCACCGGTGTCGTTCTGTCGCCTGCGATGGGCCGCCGATTTGTGGGCCGCTCATTCATTGCATCAATGCTCGCGGGATTGACCGCAGTCACAGGACTATTGACGGGCACACTTTGGTCGATCGGCGCGATCGACCTTGGCCGGTTTGGGTTTGCCTTCTTGTCATCCTTGGCGGTGGGCACTGCGCTACTGGTCTGTGTCGCAAGGTGCTACCTTGAAGGATCGCGTGCGACCGCTGTGGTGCTCTTCCTACTGGTGCCCTGCATCATCTTTTCAGCAACGCTGCTTGCGCTTCGTGATGCCGGGGTATTCACCCTGTTCTGAATCAAAACCGAGGCAAACCCAATCGGCAAACCTCGTTTTGACACTCACGCCATCCGCATGCCTGTCATCCATGCTTCTCCAAGGGCTGAAATCCGGGGTCTGTCCCCGTTGGGATCTGTCCAATCGAGATTATCCCGGGACAGACCTCACACGGAGATTATCCGGGGACAGACCTCACACGCGTGGGGTTTGGCGTTGGACTCGGCGGGATTTCTGACAGAAAAATAGGGGGCAGAAAGATCGGGGAGTTGGTCTCTCATCATGCGGCGATCGAATGCCGGTTGAAATTGGATCGGATCAATGCGGCGTGACGAAACCGGGATTTTTCTGCCCTCTATTTTTCTGCCAACCTATCAACCACTTCTGCCGACAAATCGAGTCAGGTCGGCGTCGCGAGACCGACCGGGGACAGACCTCAAGCGCGTGGGAGGGGATCATCGGGGTCTGTCCCCGCTGGGGGATCGATCCAATCGAACTTGGCAAACGGCAGCACTTGCACGCTGTCTTGCCGCTGCTCTGCGGCTATGCCGACCATTGCTGGCAACGCGAGATCAGACTCAACCGCTTCGGCGATCGCCTCGCTGCCGGCGACAAAGTAGGCCGTGCTACACGCCTCCGCATCAGTCGCATTTTCCGCCACCACCGTCAGCGACAACAGGTCGCCCGCCGGATAACCCGTTCGCGGATCGATGACGTGCCCAAACCGACGCCCACGGTGATGGAAAAATTGTTTTCCCGATCCACTGGTCGACAGGGCTTGATCGCGGAGTCGAATCCCGGCCAAGCGAAGTTTCGGTTTGGTGGGATGTGAGATACCGACCGCCCAACCCTGGCCGCTGCCGCCGACTTGGTCACCGCGGGCAATCACACTGCTACCGCCGCCGTGGATCAAGAAATTTGCCAAGCCCCGTTCCTGCAACGTTGCCGTCAACTGGTCCAGTGCGAACCCTTTGCCGATCGCCCCCAAGTTGATTTCCATCTCCGGCACGGCAAATTTGACGCTGCGTTTGACGTCATCAAATTGCAGATGTTGATAGCCGACGCGAGCCAGTGCGGCGTCAATTTCTTGGCCCGTCGGCTTTCGCCCCCTCCGCTGCGTGAATCCCCAGGCACGAACCAGGGGCCCCGCTGTGATGTCAAATGCCCCAGCGGTGCGGTCGCTCCACGCATTGGAACGTTGCAATAGCGCATAGGTCTCCGCCGAGACTGCGACAGGATGTCGCGAGGCCGATGCATTGAGCCTCGCGATCTCACTCTGGTCCTGATAAATGGTCAATCGAGCTTCGATCTGGTCCAGAAATTCCAGTGCTTCCAGTGCCGGTTCGACCAGATGCGCGTCAGATTCCGCCAAAATCACGGCAAACTCTGCCGCCATCGCGCGATGGGTGATCGTGGTCAGCATCAAAAGAGCCCCGTCAGGCGAGCGAGTTGGAGTACAAAAACCCAGTAAAAACCGCGTCAACAATGGCACAATGCGTGCGAACCAACCCGGTCGAAAGCCGCTCTATTATTTCCCACCGACAGAATCAAAACGATGGGTTGTCAAGAATTGTTCTATGCCGCACAATCCCGCCTCAAGAATGACCCACCGAGTCACCGAAAAGCGGTGGGTAGAGGAGCGGTGGCTGAGTGGTCGAAAGCGCCGGTTTGCTAAATCGGTGAACGGGTCAAACCGTTCCGCAGGTTCGAATCCTGTCCGCTCCGCTTGAAGGAGAGTGTAGCTCAGTTGGTAGAGCCTTCGACTTTTAATCGAATGGTCCTGGGTTCGAGTCCCAGCACTCTCACTTCTTTTCTTTTTCCGACTGCGAACGGTCGGGGCCCCACAGGGACCGCACACAATCTCGTGTCAAAAGCACTGCGATTTTCGATCGCAACCCAACGGCTGACCCCAGAACGAGACTTCAACCCCTGGCGGCAGTATTGAATCAGCCGGCCACCGGGTTCACAGCGAGCCGCTACAGGTCTTCCGAGCAGGATCCCAGTAGCACGGCCATGGCCGAGCCTTCGGCGGTGTGGGACAGACACAGCACGTAGGGTGAAGTCAATCGCTGAGCGGTCGCGTTGAATTTGACTTTGGGGTTCACCACATCGTGCCGCGTCGGCGGAATCGTTTCGTTCACGATCGCCAACACTCCGGTGGCCAGACCGATCATCCCCGATGCGGCGCCGGCATGGCCCAGCAACGATGTGACCGCGACGGCGGGACAGTCGATGCCGCAATCGGCGACGGCATCAGCTTCCGCCGCATCAATTTGCCGATCGCCCATCGCATGACTGATCACCAACCCGATTTGACCCGCCTGTAATTCCGCTTCTGCCAACACGGCTTGAATGGCCAGCGCAATCGCTGCGGCAGATCCGCGTGAATGCGGCGAATCAGGTTCTGCAGAACGCTGGTCCGCTCGCATGGCCGGCGACGCGCTGAACCGTGACGCCGATGCCAACAGGCCCGCCAACGGACGGGCACCTCGCTGTTTGGCGTGCGCCGCGGTTTCGAGCACCAGCGACACCGCTCCCTCGCCCCCAACCACACCGGTTGCTTGGGGATCATGCGGCCGCGAGACGTCTTCGAGCGACCGGCCATCACGTGCCGGTACCGCCAAATCGCCTCGATAGGCCAACCGCGTCGCCGCGATCCGCGTGCCGGTGGCGCCGGCCAGCATCACGTCGGCCAAACCGCGTTCCAAATACGACTTTGCTTCGTGCAGCGCTGCGGCGCCCGACACATCACCCAGGACCAATGAATTGTTGGGGCCTTGCGCGTTGATTGAAATCCCCACCTGGCAGGCCGGCATGTTGGGCAGGTACTTCAACATCCACAGCGGCATGACTTCCTTTCGCGCCGCATCGCCAAACCGTCCGGGCTGGACGACACCGTGGTCGTCGATACAGCGACGGATTGATGCGGCGAGTTCATCGGGCGGATTGAAAAAGATTTCGCTGCCATAAACCGCGCCCATCCGCTGCGGCGAAATAGCCCCTTGGTCGGTGGCGGGAATCGAATCTGACAGGCCGGCGTGATCGACTGCCAAATAAGCCGAGGCAAATCCCAGTTGGATTTCCCGACACATGACTTTCAACGCTTTTCGCGGACGCACATGTTGTTTGGGTTCAAAATCGACGACTGGTGCGCCGATCCAAACGCCGTCGATCGCTTCGCCGTCGGCGGGGACCGCATCACCATCGGTCCGCTCGGCCAATGAACGGATCCCGCTGCGTTGGTCCAGCAAGGCGTCAAAAAATTCCGCTTGCCCGATCCCAACGGCGCTCACTATCCCGACTCCGGTTATCACGGCGTTTTCGCGTGGCATTTCAGTCGAGATTGGGACTGTGAGTTGTAAGACGTGCTGGAACCATTGCGGGCAAGTATGATTTGTCGAGAGCGCGATGCCTAGGCGGGCCGCCGTCCAAAGCGGGGCATCAGGCCAAAGATCGATCGTAGAGACGTTGAGTCTTCATTTTTTTCGCGCCACCGCGTTCGATCGTTCCGCGTGAGAGCGAATTACTCTCCAACACCCAGGAAAACTCCCCGGTCTGAATTCCAAACTTGATGGCGTCGGGCAGGATCCGGGAAAGCGTCACTAGCCCCAGCCCCCATTTCTGGTACTCCGGCAACACATTCGTACTGACCAACCGCAGCCGGTCAATTTTTTTCTTGCCGGTCATCAACTTCCACCAGCCCAGCGGAAACAGACGCCCATTCATGGTTTTCAGTAACTGGTTGTAATCGAGCAATCCGAATCCGGCACCAACCGGCTGGCCATCGATTTCAGCCACGCTGGTCAATTCGGGAACAATCAACAACTTCAATTGTTTGGCCTGGTGGACCAATTCCTCGTTGCTCATCGGGACATACCCCCAGGTCCGCTGCAACGACTGGTTGTAGATTTTCAAAAACACTTGAACGTCTTGATCGAACCGTGATCGATCGATCGGTCGACATTTAACATTGAATCGTTTCGTGGCTTCCTCGATCACAAATTGCAGCTTCGGATCCAGCGTGTCCAAGTCATCCATGCTGGCGTCGTAACAGAACATGTCCTGGCATTGCTTGAACTCACAGGCCTCGATCAAGTCTGCATAATAGGCGTGGTTGTACGTGATCAGAAATGTTGGCGGTGAATCAAATCCATCGACCAACAATCCACACTCATAATTCAGACTGGGGTTCACCGGCCCGCGCAGATCGGTCATGCCTCGCTGACGCAGCCAATCCGCTGCGGTGTCAAATAGACAACGACTGGCGGCCACGTCATTGATGCACTCAAAGAACCCAAAGAAGCCACGTTTTTCATTGTGGTAGCGATTGTGTGCATGGTTGATGATGGCCACGATGCGGCCCACCACACGCCCCTTGCGGCGAACCAAAAATGCTTGGCTGTCGGCGTCGTTGTAGAAGGGGTGTGATCCAAATCCACACAGCTGTTTGCGTTCGCCCCACAGAGGCGTCACCCAATTGGGATCATCGGCGTACAGATCACGCTCCAATTGCAGAAACGCCCGGCGATCAAACCAGCCACTGACGGGTGAACACTTCAATGATCCCGCAGGATGTTGATCGGTCGTGTTCGCACTCTTCATTTTCCACCCGCCAAGAAATTGTGGTACCAGCCCCAAAAGACTACATCACGCATCGATGCGGCCCGGGCAAATCCGTGATACTATCCGGCTCAATTGATCCGGCACACCCGGACCGATCCCCCCATCCCCTCGGAACCGCTACGTTTCGCCCCGTGTCTCGCATCGTTTTAACCAGTACCAGCAATCCAACCGTCAAACACCTGGTCAAGCTGCGTGACAACCGCGCTCGGCGCAAGGCGGGACGCCTGCTGGTGGACGGTTGGCGGGAAACACAGCGGGCCATCGAATCGGGACTGCGGCCGATCGGAGTTTACTTGGCCGACGGTTTCGCCCCCCAAACAGAAGCTCAGCGGTGGGTCTGCCGCGCCGCTGCCGATCAATTGTGCCCGGTCGCTGAATCGGTGCTGCAAAAGATCGCCTATGGCCAATCCTCGCGCGGCGTGGTTGCTGAATTCGCCGCCCCGGACTCTGGACTGGAACAACTCACGCTGCCCGCCGGCGGACTGGTGCTGGTGCTCGATCATTTGGAGAAACCTGGGAACGTGGGCGCAGCGTTTCGTAGCGCCGATGCCGCCGGCGCCAGCGCGGTCATCCTGACACCCCAGCACTGCGATCGATTCAACCCGAACACCATCCGCAGCAGCCTGGGCACCGTGTTTAGCGTCCCCAGTGCGGTCGCCGACCAAGCGCAAGCGAAACATTGGTTGTCGCAGCAGGGGTACCGTGTACTAGCGGCCCGTGTCGAATCGTCACGTCCGATGTGGGACAGCGATCTCACCGGCAGTGTGGCGATCGTCATCGGCAGCGAAGCGGACGGGCTAGGTGACAACTGGCAATCTGACGACCAAGTCCAGGTCGATGGCATCCACATCCCAATGTCCGGCCGAGCCGACAGCTTGAACGCATCGGTGTCGGCCGCCGTGCTGCTGTATGAAGCAGCGAGGCAACGAACGGCGTAAGTCCACGCTTGGCTGTGAACTTTAGAGTTACGCTTTTCATCACAACCCGACGTGTGAGCGAGGGATTTTGGGCGCTGGCGGGATCCCTCGCTGGCGCATCGGGTTGCCAGAAACCAATGCCCCACGCAAAAGCGCCACGTCAAACGCTGGTTGCCAGCGGCCGGAATCAGACCGCCAGGTTGCAGCTGGCCTACTGGGCGATTTGGTACAGGTTGTGCCGGGTGCGTAGGAGCAGCGTTTGGCCCACTGGCACAGGGCTGGCGACGGTGTATTGATCGTTGTCGGCCAATTCGTTGGTCTGTACCAATTCCGGCTGCTCGGCGTTCAATGGTCCAATCACATAGGTCGTCGCGTCTTCGGCGGTCACGTACAAGTGGTTGCCCGCGACCAGTGGCGAACTGCTGAATCCGACTCGAGATTTAGGCAATTGAACTTCCCAGATCGTCTTCCCCGTCTCGAGCGCCACCGCAGAGATCGTCCCGCGAGACTGTTTGCCGTCACCGGTGAAATAGACACGCCCGTCCTGCACCGCGGGAGTCGGCACATCACTTCCTAAATCGTCGCGGTACCAAGCGATGCTGTCGCGACCAAGACCTTTGACGACATCGCTGATCCGGCAAGTGGTCACATCTGCACCACGCGAATAGGGACAGACGATCAAGTCGCCTTGGACAACAGGCGAAGCGATCGAGCGAAAGAATTTTTCTTGGTTGGGATTGAATCCACCCACACGTCCTAATTCACGTCCATCACTCGCCGAGTGGATCGTCAGGTGATCGGCACCCATCACCGCGATCTGCCCGGTGGATGGAATCGCGATCGGAGTCGCATAGCTTTGCGCGGCTTCTTCGGGAGCCCCCAACATTCGGTCGGTTTTCCAGACCGGTTGGCCGGATTTGCGATCGAGCGCCACCAGGTAACTCGGCCCCGATTGCATGACTGCGACCACCACTAAATCACCGATCACGGTCGGCGAGGACCCCAGGTCCCACCACAAAGTGTCTTCGCCATATTCCTCCTGCAAATTAATTTTCCAGCGGACACCGCCTTGAAAATCCACGCATGCCAGATCCCCGCTGCGGAAATAGGCGAACACCGACTCGCCATCGGTCACAGCCGACGGATTGCTGCCGCTGCCTTTTTTATGCTTGTTGCCGCGATCGGCCCCCAGCGCGGTCGCCCACAACTGTTTGCCGCTGTTGATATCGATAGCAATCAACGTGTTTTGATCATCGACCCCAGCGGTCAGAAATGCCTTTCCATCGGCAACCACGGGCGTGCTGCCTCCCCGGCCCGGTAACGCCAATTTCCAACCGATCGCGGAATTTTCAGACCATTGCTGCGGATACGTCGCTCCCGGTGCCACGCCGTCTTGCTGTGCACCACGCCATTGGGGCCAAGTGGTCGAATCATCTGCGGAGAGTACAGCAGATGCCCCGATCGAAAGGGTCAGAATTGCGGGCAGAACCAACGCAGTAAGATGGTTTCGCATAGCGGGTTTCCTAGACGGCAGCAGTGGAGTGGTGGGCGGGGTGTCCGGCAGGAAAGACTGCGTCGGGCACCGAAGTGACAAAGTGTGCATCTGTTATGATGGAGAGCACCAAATAATACCACATTCCTGCGGAAATCGACCGTGTCGCCGTTATTCGTATCCTTAAATCGTTTGCAGGTGAGACTGCAACCGTTCGCCGGGCGAGGCCGCTCGCTATTGCTGTTGGCAGTGTTCTGCCAATTCGCCGCGCCCTGGGCCCTGCAAAACGCGGCGGCCCAAACATCGACCGCTGACGACGGCAGCCCCGCGATCGATCAAGCCGAACGGCTGGCCGATGGAAATTTTGCCAGTCGCCAACAAGCGATGCTGGAAATGTGGCGTGGACGGACCCGTTCACGCCAAGCCGTGCAAGACGCCGCCCGCGCCGACGATCCGGAGGTCGCTGAACGCGCCGAATGGATCTTGAACCAATGGCGCAGCGGTGCGTTGCCAGGGATCAGCGACACGCCGCCGGGAATGTTGTTGCACGCCAGCGAACCCCACTCTCTCGCGACTGCTCTGGAGCAAGGCGCCTTTGCCGCCGTCGTCGTGGCCGTCGAAGAATCCGCTGGCACCATCGAATTTGATCAAATCAAATCGCGTGTCGCGCGCTACCTGACCGAACGGTTTCCGATCTATGCCGACAAAGCCTTTCACGACGGAAGCGAAGCGGAATTGCTGCGTCTGATCAATGCCGTCGCCATCGACCGAAACCTGGCGACGGCTGCGCGGAATTTGATGATCCACCTGGGGCTCACAATCGACGACATGAATCGGCTGCCCTCGGCCGCGTCTACGTGGAGCGAAGCGGAACGCAAAATTTGCCTGGCTCAGTTCGCAATGCTGCGTGGTCAAACCGACCAATCGATCGAGTTGGCACGTCAATCCGGCGACCCCGTGTTACTGCGGATCTCCCAAATGCTGTCCGGTCACTGGCAAGCCATCGCCGACGACGCGTTTGCCGCAGCACAGTCTGCCACCGAGGCAGAGGAGCGTGTCGAACAGTATGCCTGGGGATTGGCTGCAGCGATTCGTTCGCAGGACAACGCTCGCGTTGAGTTGGCCACCGAACAACTTCGGCAACCCGATCCAGACGAACCTGAAACGCTGCGCGATCTACGCTGGCGCTCGCTCTCATTGCACAGCAACGTCGACGCTGCGATCGACGTGCTGGCACAGAGCGACAAAGCACTGGCGGCCAGGATCGCCTGTTCGGCATCACGTTTCCCCCAAGCAATCGAGTTGTGCGGCTATCCGATCGACTCCATTGATTCGGATTTGGACGTCTGGATCGATGATGCCTATCGCAGTCAAGCCGCATTGGCATCGGGTGAGATGGCGCCGGAAATCGATCGTTTGTTTTCTTTGGCGCGGGTGCTGGTCCGCACCGGTGACATCGACAACGCCTGGCGGATTTACCGCCGACTGACGCCGCGGGAAATCATCATCAGCCCCAACGGTATCTCGCTGCGCGACAAGTCATTGAACGAATTGGACTTGGTGCATCGCTTGGACTGGATGGTCAAACTGGCGGTTTCAACTGACGAGAACGCTGCCGGCGCACGCACCCGCAGCATCGTCGCCTGGGCGCTGGACACCGAGTACGAAGCGTTTCAAACCGTGCTGGAATCGATGAAGGCGATTGAGCGGCGGAGTGATTTCCAGCATCAATTCCGAGCCACCTGCGATCTATTTCGCGGGCTGACGCCAGAACAGTTTGACAGCGAAACAGACTTTCAAAAGCTCTATGATTTGCTGGCCCACCATCGTCAAGTCGAGCGTTCCGGCGGACGTGTGGTTCAAGTCGAACGGGTCGCGTTGGACCTAAAAATCATCGACATGTTCCTGTTGCATGGACAAGTCGAACTTGCCCGGCAAGGCATCCAGTTGCTCTCCAGCACCGGTGATCTCGAAGCGATGATCCGGATGGCGGAATTGGAATCCGACCAGGGCGACGGACTGACCGCCAGGGCACTTTGGGATCAAATCGCCATCCAATCATCGGCGTTCACTGCGACCGAAGCTGTGATCACGGTCGGTCACGGTTTAGATTATGCCAAATCGATTGTCGGTCAATGGATCTTGGCCAAACGTGCCCGCCATCACGAACAAGCCGCACAACTGCAGCGACGGATCCGTCTGATGTTGTGTTCGCCTTCGCTCGGCTTCCGCAAAGATTTGGCAGACTACCTGCGACAGGTTCAACAATATCCGCTGGCCGTCGAAACGCTGCGTGAGCTGATCGTGTTGGCCAGCTTTGGTGGCGAAGAATCGCCCGACTTTTTCTCCGTCGCAATCGCCTATGTCGGTGTCTTGGACAAGATCCAAGAAACCCAACCGCAAACATTGACGGACCTGGGGATTGACCCACACGACACGCTGAAATGGAGTGATCTAGCGGCCTTGGGCATTCTCAAAAACACCCGCTACCATGACTCGGCGTTTGTCTCGGTCCCGCTAAGCGTTCGGAAAACGAAATTGCAACACGCCATCACAGCGAACGATGCTGCATTGGCCAGCCAAGCCATCGCGGAGATCGAAGCCTATGATCCGTTGAACATCGATTTCGCCGAACGGATGCTGCCGGAACTAAAAACCGCCGGGATGACGGATGTCGCCGATGCGGCGTTGCAGCGGTTATTCGACCGGGGCGCGAAACACCTTCAACAATTCGGCGGCGACGCGACGATGCTGAACAATTTGGCCTGGACCGCGGCGATGAACAACCAACATCTCGAGGAAGCACTGGAGTGGTCCGAACGTGCCGTGCTGTTGGAACCCGACAGCGTCGTCTACCGGGATACACTGGCCGAAGTCCTGCACCTGCTGGGGCGGACCGACCAGGCGCTGCAGGTGGAAACGGCGTGCCTGTTGGACGAACCCGATCAATGGCATCTGCACGAGCAAATTGCCAAGTACAAGAAAGTCTTGGACCAACAGTGATCGCGTCCGGTTGGGCGCTCGGTCAGTGTTTGTTAAAAGTGGCCGTTGTAAACCACTTCCAACTCTTTTGATCATGAACGGTTCGATGCAGCAACGTAGACTCGGACGCAGCGGAATTGTCGTCAGCGACATTTGCATGGGCACAATGACGTTTGGCCTGCAATGTGATGAATCACTCAGCCATCAGATCTGTGACACCGCGTTTGACGCCGGTATCGATTTCTTTGACGCCGCGGAGGTCTATCCGGTGCCGCCGTCGGCCGAGCGTTTTGGAAAGACCGAGGAAATCGTCGGGCGTTGGTTGAAAACGAAGCCGCGTGAGAGCGTCATCGTTGCCACCAAAGTCACTGGGCCGGGGCACGGTTGGTTCACGCCACCGGTGCGTCACGGCAAAACGGCATTGGATCGCATTCAAATCGTCCGCGCATGTGAAGACTCGCTGCGTCGATTGGACACCGATTACATCGATCTGTACCAAACCCACTGGCCGGACCACGGCATGCCCTATGAAGAGGTTCTGGGGGTGCTGACCGAACTTCGCGATGAAGGCAAGGTGCGTGTGATCGGAGCGAGCAATGAAACGTGTTGGGGAATGATGAAGGCCAGTTGGAGTGCGGACCTGTACGATTTGGATCGCTACGAAACCGTGCAAAACAATTTTAGCTTGATCAATCGCCGCTGTGAAAGTGAACTGGCACAAGTCTGTCGACGCGAACAGATTTCCCTGTTGCCCTATTCGCCACTCGGTGGCGGCGTGTTGACCGGCAAGTACCAACAGGGACCGCCGCCCGGTGCTCGGTTCACCGGCTATCTAACCGGCGACGGTGAACGACAAAAACGAATGGCCATGCGGTTCGTCAATGACCGCACCTTGGAAACCACGCGGCGTCTGACAGAAATTGCCGACAGTATCGGCACGACGGTTACGGCGCTGGCCGTTGCGTGGAGCCGACAACATGACTTCGTCGCCTCCACAATCATCGGCGCCACGAGCGTCGAACAACTGGGTGAATCACTCGAGGCAAGAGAGTTGATCTTGAGCCAAGAAACTTTGGATTGCATCGACCAAATCGACGCCGAGATCCCAACCCCAATGACAGAAGACGGCTTGCGTCGCCTGTAATATGGTACCGCCAGGTTGCGGGCTGACTGACACCCTGGCGGGCCCAGCGACGCCGTCTAGTTGGCGCTCAAACTATCGTGACCGCCCAATTTGGCGAAGTAATCGGGCAGGTGGCCGACATAGCAATTGCAGTGTTCACAGACACTGGATTTCATCGAGATTCCCAGCCCACAGCGGCCACAGGGTCGCGTCGAGTGTTCGCTGTTTGGCATCGGTGGTGGTGCCGGTGCGTCACCAAGGATGCGGACCACGGCGGTATCGGTCACGTCTTCACGGACATAGTAACCAAAGACAAATTTTTCACTGCACCGCGGGCAGCGAACCGATTTGCCGATCAATCCCACGGGACCGCGCAACTTGTGTCCACGCGGACATTTACAAGTCATCTGTTCTTCATTTTTTAGATTGTTCATGCATTCATTCCTCTGCAAGCGTGTGTGATTCCCTTCACCCCTGTATCAACCCCACTCCCTAAGGCAAGTTTCGAGCTAATTCTGGGCGCGACATCCGTCACGTTTTGTGAGTCGCCGTCAATGGGTCAGGCATTAGCGTTGTTATTCTGGACGCGGCAACCCAGGTTTATGTTCCCTCGCAATGATGGGAATTATCGGCCGCTGCGGGCATCTTCTTTGCGCTGCTACACTGGTGGTAAGATTCCTGCCCTTCGCAATTATCGAGCCCCGTGATGCCAACCCGAAACCAAACGTTTGCGACCGTCCTATTCTTAGGAATCACGGCTGTTTTTTCTTTGCTTTTTTTTCCTGCCTACGGCGAAGACAAGCGGGCGGCAGCTCCAAAATTTTCGCCCAACGACACCCAGGGCATCTTTTTCAACTCGGTCGGTGAAGCGATTCGCGGCCAACGCCCCTCGATCGAGTCACTGCGGGCCAAAACGATGTCGACTCCGGTGGGCGGTCAAGGCGCCGCCGACAGTGGCGGTCCCTCTGAGCCAGACGCTTCCGGGAAAGGCCCCTGGGACAAACTGATCTCGGCCACCTCGCTGGAAGATGAAATCAAACGCAAGAAATTGCACTATGACACCGTCGTGACTCAACCCGGCCCCTTCAAGAGCGGTGGTTATGAAGAAGCCCGATTGGATCTGATGGTGATGAGCAGTCTGTTTGCCATCATCAGCGAATACGGTGGCGACGTGCGATGGAAGGAAGACGCTGCGTCGGCGCGCGACTTACTGGCGCGAACCGCATTCAACTGTAGCTCTGGTTCGACTCAGGTGTTCAACGAAGCCCGAGCGCGGAAAGACGACTTGCAAGACTTGATTTCAGGGACGGGCTTGCGCAGTGGCAAGGCGGAGGACAGTACCGATTGGACCAGCGTCGCCGACCGCAGCCCGATGATGGAGTATGCCGATCAACTGCGTGAATCACTTCGCAAAGCCACCGGCAGCCCCGACGATGTCACCGCCGAACCGGGCGACGTGCGACGGCCCGCCGAACTGCTGGCCGTGCTCGGCAGGATCTTGGTCCAAAAAGGAATGGATGAAGCAGACGATCCCGATTACATCGCACTGAGCAATGCGATGACCGAAGCCGCCCTGGGAGTCCGCCGCGGACTCGAATTAAACGACTACGATGCAATCGGAAAATCCGTCGGTGATCTGACCCAATCCTGCGACGCCTGCCACGAACAATATCGCTAATCGTACAGCATTCCCTATCGCCCCTCCGGGGCTTGTTGATGTTCGTTGCGATCAAGGCCTGGGGCTGACGCCGCCAGGCTTTCCACTCCCGTCGCTCCGCGACTCAGGCACACGCCCGCCTCTCAATCGCGGAGCGATGGCATTCGTTAGCCAGGGGGGGAAACCCCTGGATTTGCCGACAACAAATCGCGCAGTCGCACAGCGACGACACTCTCTATCGCCCCTCCGGGGCTCGTTGATGTTCGTTGGCGATCAAGGCCTGGGGCTGACGCCACCAGGCTATCGACTCCCGTCGCTCCGCGACTCGGGCACACGGCGACACCACAATCTACCAAAGCCCGAACCTGCGCGTGTTCCCAGTCACGTCTGAATCGCGGAGCGATGGCATTCGTTAGCCAGGGGTGAAACCCCTGGATTAAGCAAACAACAAACCGCGCAGTCGCGGAGCGACGACATTCTCTATCGCCCCTTCGGGGCTCGTTGATGTTCGTTGGCGATCAGGGCCTGGGGCTGACGCCACCAGGCTATCGACTCCCGTCGCTCCGCGACTCGGGCACACGGCGACACCACAATCTACCAAAGCCCGAACCTGCGCGTGTTCCCAGCCGCCTCTCAATCGCGGAGCGATGACATTCGTTAGCCAGGGGTGAAACCCCTGGATTAAGCAAACAACAAACCGCGCAGTCGCGGAGCGACGACATTCTCTACCGCCCCTCCGGGGCTTGTTGATGTTTGTTGGCGATCAAGGCCTGGGGCTGACGCCGCCAGGCTTTCCACTCCCGTCGCTCCGCGACTCGGGCACACAAATCAAGGCCTGGGGATGACGCCGCCAGGCTTTCGACTCCCGTGGCTCCGCGACTCGCGCAATCGCTGTACCCGTTCAACGCGGACGGTTGATCCGGATGCGAGGATTTTAGGGAGACCGGATGCAGATCCCTTTCGCAGGGGGTGGGAAATCAAGTTGGCTGTGCCAAGAGGCGACCTAGCGTTCTCTCAGAACTGCCCGAATCCTTGCCGGCGAAAGACCATGCAATTCCCATTGAATACTCGTCCAATTCAATCTCTCTGCCAGATCCTGCTGCTATTGGCTGTCGCCGCGAGTCTGGGCTGCAAAGAATTCTCGCGAGCACTCGACGACAAGTACGACCAGCGTCAGCAGGCAAAACAAATGTTTGCCGACATCAACGCCCAGTGCCCCAAGCCGATCAACAGCTACATCACGCTACAGAGCGTGAACTATATGATGGGCGACGTTCAATACCTGTACCGCGTCAGCGAGTCGGGTCGGTCCGAAGTGTATTTGGGCAAAGCCTGGAAGGTCAAAAACCTGGTCCTTCAAGAAATGCACGACTGCCCCACTCGCGAATTGATCGATGAACTTGATCTCGCAGTGCACCATGTCTGCCAAGACCCCGATGGCAAGCAACTGGTCTCGTTTGACATCACGAGCGATGACCTGCGACAGTTTGCAGCCGAACATCCCGACGCGGCGGTCAGTGTGGTCAAGTTGCCACCGGAAGAATACATCAAAGGTCTCGACGACGAACTCGCAAAAATCGATCCGCTACCGTCGCCGGATCAGGCCCGCAATTGGTTTAAGGCGATTGACGACGAGTGCCCCAAACGGATCAACGACGATATCACGTTGATCCATGTCGAATTCATCGGAAACGATCGAATCGAGTTTTTTTACAGCGTGAAAGAACCGGGACTGAAATATGTCAATGTGGACTTTCACGATTCCATGCAAGCGACGACCGCGCGAGAAATGAAAGGCACCCGCCTGGGCGACGCCATCATGGCGTTGGACTGGAGTGCCTTGCACGTCTACAAACGCAGCCCCCAGAACACACAAATGCTGGCCTATGCGATCACCCGCAAGCAGTTGATCGAAGTCAACGATGCGGTCGATCAGTCACTGGCCGAAGACGTCTCAGCCGATGCCGACCGGGCTGAAACACAGGTCGAGGACGCTGCTGACGGTCTTTTGGCGGTGGAAGAATTGGAAGAAAGCGACGACTCGCAACAGCAAACCACTCCGGTTTCCGCCCCGGCCCCACAGCCTGCTCGACTGATTCTGGAACCTCCTGTCCAGCAACAGACTCCCGCCCTGCAGCAACATGCTCCAGCTGATCTGGAACCCGGTCTCAGAATGCGGACCAACCCATTCTTTAAGTGATTCACACGCGACATGCCCCAAACGTTACACCGAAAGTTGCACGTTTGATCGGAAACGGGCTGCTTCAACGCGGATGATTCATCAGCCGTTGAGCGCTAGCTCACGGTTCCTCGCTACAGACAATGCATAGACCGTCGAACCGGACGCAAGCGTGCGGCTGATTAGCGCAGAATATTTTCTGACAGGTTCTCGAAAGACATTCCCAACGATGCATCTGCGTCTAAGGTTTCTTCTTCAGCGTCACCATGTATTCCACCACATCGATCAAGCCTTGTTGGCCGGTGATATGGTGCAAATTCTCCGGCATGATTGATTTCTCACTCTTCTTGATCTGCGCGATTTCGTCGATGGGGATTTTGCGATTGATTGCTTCGGCCGTTCGAATCACCACTTCGTCATCGGTCTCGCTGATTTTCAAACCACTGATCACCTGGCCTTCCTCGGTCAACACACTGAAGTTTTCGTAGTTGTGGCTGATCCCGGCGCTTGGGGCCAAGACCGCAGTCAACATCGCTTCACGCGAAAGTTTGCTACCGATTTCGGACAGGTTGGGACCGACGTCCCGGCCGAAATCGTCGACGATGTGACAGTTCGCACAGGTCCCGGTGCCACGGAACAATTTCAATCCGCTCGCTGCATCACCTTTCATTTGTGCCAGTTCATCGATCGGCGCCATCGGTTGATTGTCCTGCTGGGCGGGTTGAGGCAAGACGTTTGCCGCCGATTGACGGATCTGTTGATCGTCACTGCGGGCGAGCAGTGCACCGGCGATCAATTGTGTGTCGCCGACCAACGTTTTCTTGGTCGCCATTTCAATCAATCGCTGTTGGCCGGTTTTGGAACGCGCCAGTCCAGCGACAGCCGCGCGGCGTTGACCGAACGGTCGATCCGCATTCGCAGCGACCTCCGTCAAAAAATGATTGGCGCGGCCGTTGCCCAACAAACCCAGTGTTTCAATCACCGCAGTCGCTTGATCGTCCGACGCCAGAAGTTTCCGAATTGATTTTCGTCCCGCATCCATTTCCAACATCAATTCGGCCGACTCCACGGACGCCGACCGGTCGTCGCCCAGCAACGATCGGGTCAGCTGCGATTCGATCCCGTCAGGCTGAAATCGCTTGACCAATTTGATGAATTCGGGAGTCCCTTGGCTGCGGTCGATCTGCCGCATCACCGCCTCACGCACGGCGGGATTCGATCGATAGTCGTAGCCGTTGATGCGTTCGATCGCTCGAACGATGATCGCATCTTCGCGGGCTTGGGCCGCTGAATCGGCAGCGGGCGCCGCAGCAGGCACGTTCAACAGACAGCACAACATTGGAACCAGGGCGATTGATACCGCAGGAATGACTTTCATCGTAGAGATTTGAACAGGTTCGGAAGGAAAGTTGAATTGCGAAAACATCGGGACAGTGTCCGTGGACAGCGCGACCGGCCGCTACGGCAGCAATCGCCTGAGCGCATGCGAGCGAACGTCGGCATCATGAAATTCCAGACTGCGAAAATAGCGGTCGGTGTCTTTCAGTGGCCGCGTCGGATCTGCGATCAACGACACCATCGCCTCAGCGGCTTTGGGTGCCCGTGTCCGCCAGACAATGTCGCGACCGGCGGGTGTGTCCCAGTGTCCATCAACCTGATCCAGGTAAGCGTCAAAGCATTCTTCGGCGCGAACGTCACTGCCAATCCCTAGCGCCTCCAGGAACCAGCGGTCGCTGCCGTCATAGCTGGCAGCCAATCGAGCCCACATGCCGGGCATCGCATCGCTGGCATCGTATCGCAGTGCGATTGCCAGTTCTCGTCGCACCGCGACGGAATCATCGTCGGCCGCAGCGGCCAACCAACCGGACGGTTGATCGGTCAGTTGCTTGGCCAATCGGATCGCCGTGATGCGGATGTTGGCGTTGGAATCCGACAATGCCAGATCGACATAGTGTTTGCCACGATCTCGAATCTTGCCTAGCAACCACAGCGCCCGGGCCTGCAGTCGTGGGTTCGAATCAGCGTACAATTCCAGCAGTGCAGGTTCGGCATCTGCGCCCATCTTGTGCAACGCTTGCCAGGCCCGGTAGCGAACCGACAAACACGGGTTCTGCAAGGCTTCGACGGCCCCTGTGGCGGTGGAATAATCGTATTGGGGAACGTCGTACTTGGTCCCCGGAGGAGCCAATCGGAACAGTCGCCCGCGATCCGAATCGCCTTGGTGGTGGCCGCCCACGCCGGGATCGTACCAGTCGGTCACAAACAGTGATCCGTCGGGCGCCACGCACACATCGGCCGGACGAAACCAAGGGTCGGTCGATCCGGTCATCAACGGTTCAATAGTCGCCTTGTACCCGGCCCCATCGGGACTCGCCGGGTAGGCGCGCACGACGTTCGGCCCGGGATCACAGTGAATGATTTGGTCCCAAAACCTCTCGGGCAACAATCGGCCCTCGTAAAAACAAATTCCGCTAGGCGATCCGGCACCGGTTTGCAACATGTTGGGCACCACACCGGGATCGTTCAGGTGCCAATGGCGATGCATGATCTCCTGTTCCTGATTGATCCGTTCATCACGCCAACCACTACCCGTCTTTTCATCCAGGTATCCATAGTTACCGTGCTCCATGACGAAGTTGATGCGGGTTCCACGGTTGCCGTCGTCATCGTTATCGCTTTGCCACAGCGTGCCGAACGAATCGACCGTTGTTTCCCAGTTGTTGCGAAAGTTATGCGCCAGGACTTCGAAATTCGAACCATCCAGGTCACAGCGAAACGGCATTCCACCCAGCAGTGGCGCGCCGTTGTCGACCACAGCCCGACCGTGAATGTCGATGACCGTTTCGCCGTTGGCGTCTTTGACCTGTTCGCCGGTGTTGCCAAAATTCCAGTACAGTTTGCCATCGGGACCAAACAAAAACGAGTGACCCGAATGGTCGTGTTGGGGATTGCCGACGCCGGTGAACAATGCCGTCTTTTCATCCGGAACATCATCCCCGTCGCGATCGCTAAATCGCCAAACGTTTGGCGATGCGGTGACAATCACATCACACCCTTGCTCGTTCTCCAACACACAGATGCCCATCGCGGAATCAACATCCCGGCCTTGATAAAAGGTTTTGACGTCGTCCATCACGCCATCGCCGGTGGTGTCCTCTAGAATCAAGATCCGATCGCCTTGGGGACGTGAACCTAGATTGCGGCGATAATTCATCACGTCGCAGACCCAAACGCGTCCGCGCGAATCGACGTCCAAGTTCGTTAAACTTTTCAGCACCGGCTCGCTGGCCGACAACGTGGCTTGCAACCCCGCCGCGACCTCGATCCCGTCGATGGCATTTTCCGGTTTGCGCTGATCCCCTTCGCTCGAATTGTCGGGCGCCTTGGCGAGTGCCGCGGGTACGGATCCCGAATACACCGCCAGTCGAACGCTGGTCGCCGTGCCACCAGATTGGCGCGTACCACCGCTGTCCAAGGCTCCGGTGACAGTCAGCCGCGTATAACCGGCGGGCAATTTGAAATGCACCACGCTGTTGGCGTGAACACCGATCGCACGCTTGCCGATCACTTTCCCCTCGACCGACCAATCTTGGCCTTCACAATTTTTGTCTTTCTGTGCTTTCCCCCAACCGGTCGTCGCTGACTCCCATTCCAAATCCGCCAGTGACAGGGTGCCCTTTGGTCCATGCAACGTCGGGTCGACCCAATCGACCCAGTCGCAATTGAATCCATCACCCGCATCGGTCGCGATCAGATACAAATCCGAAACGCCTTTGATCGACGTGTCGATCTCGACACGATGCCGTTTGGTTTGGCTGGTCAGGGTGTCCGAAACAAACAGGGCCTCCGATTTTTCAGCAGGTTGTTTTGCATCGGGTCGTTTTGCATCCGGGGATGCGGCGCTGCCGGTTAGATGGAATTGCTTGGCGGTTTCTTGCGGGTTGAACTTCTTGGGTTGATCGTAATCTTGGTCTTTCAACAAGCGATCCATTCCGACAGGTTCTTCTCCCAGCGAGGCGCCTTGATCGGGGATGTCGATCTCGGCGGTCCACAGAATCGCGTTGGTGACCAACCGCCGGACATCATCGTTCCCCCAATTCCAATGGTAATGTCCGCCGGTGAATCCGAACGAACGCCCGCCGTCGGGGCGTTCATAGGCCCAGGCCACGGTTTGCGGCTCGCCGGCAGCGACGCTTTTGCGGACGTCCGGGTTGCCACTGTGCGGGCCATCCGGGCGTTTCATGGTGTCTTCGGGTGCGACAGCGGACAAGATCGGCGTGACCTTTCCAACGTCGGAAAAACGCAGGTGAAAGTACCATTCGTCGTTAGTCGCAAAGGGCTTCACACCATTGGTGATCGGATGATCGGGCAGGGTCTTGAAGTCACCCACCCAGTGTGGATTGACGCTGTAGTCGACCTCGAAATGCCCACCCAATAGCTCCACCCAGTCCTGTCCCGGCTGGCCGGGAACCATTTCGACGGCATAGTGCAGACACACCAACCCACAGCCCTGGGCGAGTCGCTTGCGCAGTTGATCGCGGTGCTCCATCGCGACGTGTCGCTGTCCACCGTCACAGTAGATCACGATCGAATCGGCACTGGCAATTTGCTCGTCCGATGGCCAATTGCGGACCACGGTGACATCCACCGCCGATGAGCTCTGTTTCAATGCGTCTTCCAGAATCCGCAGGCCGGCAAAGTGTTCGTGGGATCCATAGCCGTGCGATCGCGGACCGGCGACCAGCAAAATCTGTTTCTTTGCCGCCTGATCTGCCGCGATTAAAACGGCAGGTTCAGCTACCAACAGAGCAATCAGGACCAGGTAAAACCAAACACAATGTCGACGCAGCATTGCGGCAACCCCTTCTGGAAAAGGAAATAGGCGGGCCAATTGGGAGGGGCCAATGAATTCAATGGCCCGGAATCTCCCGTAGTCTACCAGTAACGGGGTTAGCCTTCCAAGCTGAGGAGCCCCCAGAAGAGTTGCTGGTCTCAAATCCCGAGCTGGGAATCTCAATTCGATTGTCCCAGGATCACGGTGGTCAATGCGGTTGACTTGGGGGGCTTGATGGAGTCGAACATACTGTATGGAGATCGATCGACAACGTATTCAAGACGACTTGCGGGGCATCGTGCGCGGCGATGTGCTGTGCGATCCGCTATCGACCATGCTGTATGCCTCTGACGCGAGCATCTACGAGATCCAACCGGTCGGAGTGGTCCGCCCGCGTTCGACGGCCGATGTCGTCGCCTTGGTTCAGTATGCCGGCGAACAGGATCTGTCAATTCAGCCCCGCGGCAGCGGCAGTGGCGTCGCGGGCGAATCGATCGGGCCAGGCTTGGTCGTTGATTTTTCACGCTACATGCGACGAATGCAAATTGATCCGACCGATTCGACGGTCAACGTGCAAGCCGGACTGACGCTGGCCGAATTGAATCGCAATTTGGCGCCGCTGGGGCGGTGGTTCGGGCCTGACCCCGCGACGCGAAGCATCACCACGATGGGCGGCGTGTTGGCAACAAATGCATCCGGCAGCCACTATCTGCGCAGCGGATCGGCACGAGACAACATCGAATCCTTGCGGATCGTGACCGTCGATGGGCAATGGTTAGACGTCTCCAAACACCATCCCAATGACCCCGGCACACCAGGCCGTTTGGCGCGGGGCTTGATCGAAATCAAAAACCAATACCAGGGTTGTCTGGAGCAACTCGAACAGGCACCACCGGCGCGCGGCGGCTATCGATTCGATGGGATCGTCGACGATCAAGGCCGAGTCGATTTGGCCAAGTTCCTGGTTGGCACCCAAGGCACGTTGGCCGTGGTCGTCGATGCGACCGTCCGCACCGAAGCGATCCCTACGCATCGCGGCGTGTTGATGCTGTTCTTCCACCGTTTGGAATCGGCCGCCCGCTGCGCCGTGCGGTCCTTGCAATACGGTCCCGTGGCCTGTGATCTGATGGGCCGCCGGTTGCTGGGCATCGCCCGCGAAACCGAACGCCAGTTCGAAAGCGTGTTGCCGCGTGAAACCGGCGCGATGTTGCTGTTGGAATTGCAGGGTGAATCCCTGGACGAATTGAACGATCGGTTGCAGATTGTTGCCAGCGAACTCTCACGCGGCAACGACGCAGCCTTTCAAACCACCTCGGCCACCGATCAAGTGACTCGGGATCGGCTCTGGGCGCTGTGCCGTCGTGTCACCCCACGCCTCAGCCGACTCAAAGGGCCTGGGTTGCCGATCCCGTTCACCGAAGACATCGCGGTGCCGGCCGAACGTCTGCCGGAAACACTGATCGCGATTCAGAAAACACTGCGTGACCATGAATGTACCGCGACCATTTTTGCCCATGCCGGTCACGGTCATTTGCATGTGCGACCGTTTATCGATTTGTCATCGCAATCAGAACGAAACAAATTGCGCGAGGTTGCTGAACAGGTTGCCGAAGTGGTCTGGAAACATGGCGGTCAAGTCAGTGTGGAACACGCCGCCGGGCTAAGCCGCAGCGCGCTGTTGCCAAAACAGTTCGGGGACTTTTGGCCCGCGATGGGGCAAATCAAGCGACTGTTCGATCCACACCATCGGCTGAACCCCGGCAAACTGTTTGGCGCCGTGCTGCAGAAACCCGATGAGAACTTGCGCCCGATCGGTGAATCAATCGAAGTCACCTCGGACACTAGAACCTTGATCCCGGCCGCCGAAAGAATCGTTCAAGCTGCACGGCTACAAAATGTCGCGGTTCCGGAATTGCCGGTGCTGCAACAGTGGTCGCCCGGCGCGATGATCGACAATGCGGTGAATTCCTGTAACGGCTGCGCACGGTGCAGAACCACGGCCCAATCGGAACGCCAATGCCCGGTGTTTCGAATGACACGTCACGAAGAAGCCACGCCCAGAGCCAAGGCGAATTTGTTGCGTGGAGTATTGAGTGGCAACGTCGATGTCGGATCACTGACCGGCGAACACGCAAAATCGGTTGCGGACCTGTGTTTCAACTGCCACCAGTGCCGCGTGGAATGCCCAGCAACGGTCGACATTCCAAAAATCGTCGGCGAATTAAAAGCTCAGTATGTAGCCACCAACGGCCAATCACTTTCAGAACGTTTGAACTGTCGGCTCGATACCATCGCCGCGGTCGGATCACAACTGCCGTGGCTGTCGAACGTGTTGATTCACAACGGATTAGCACGCTGGTTGGCTGAAAAACTGTTTGGATTGACCGCGGCACGCCCCTTGCCCGCAATCGCACCGGGCAGTTTCATGCGTTATTCGGCGCGCCGGCGTTGGACCAAACCGTCCGCCGGTGACGGCCCCAAAGTGCTGTACTTTGTCGATCACTACGCCAATTTTCATGATCCCGACATTGGGCGTGCGCTCGCGGAAATTTTGCAACAAAACGGAATCGCGATCTATGTCCCGACATCACAGTCCGGCAGCGGAATGGCGCGGATCACCGCCGGTGACGTAAAAGGTGCGCGACGAATCGCACGCCGCAACGTACGGATGCTTTCTGATGCGATCCGATCGGGTTATCAAGTCGTCGCGACCGAACCCTCGGCAGTGCTGTGCTTGAAACATGAATACCCCAGCTTGCTAGACGACGAAGACGCTTATTTGGTCGCCCGCAACTCGTTCGAAGCCTGTGATTTTTTGCGTGCCCTGGACCAGCACGATCAACTTGATCGCGACCTGCAATCGGTGGACCTGGAATTCGCCTATCACCAGCCCTGCCATCTACGCGTGTTGGATCCCGATCCCGCGTCGATCCACCTAATGAAACTGATCCCCGGCTTGAACGTCGAACATATCGAAGGCGGTTGTTCAGGGATGGCGGGGACCTGGGGTCTGCAACGAAAAAATTATCGAAACAGTCTGCGAATCGGTTGGCCGATGATCTCCGCCATGCGCTCGAGCGGCGTTCACCGCGCTTGCACCGAGTGCAGTGCCTGTAAAATGCAAATCGAGCACGGCACCGAAATCCCAACCATCCATCCGCTGAAGTTGTTGGCCTATGCCTACGGGCGATTGCCAAAAGTCGGCGAAGAACTCGGATTAGCGTCGGTCTCCTGATGCCGCCGGCGACGTTGACGGCGGCCGCCAATCTCATTGACTTACTTTTTCAATCGTAAACTGTCGTGCAACTTCGCATCCTGCTGTTTGCCGGAATCCGTGAGCTAGCGGACGCCGATTCGGTCACAATCGATGTGGACGACAATGCCAATGCGGCCGATGTCTTGTCCGCTATCGAACGAGTCTTGCCGCAAGCGGCTCCGCTGATCCACGTCAGCCGCTTGGCGATCGACGGACAGTACGTCGCAGCCGACCATCCGGTTTCGCCAACGGCCGATGAGTTCGCATTGATTCCTCCGGTCAGTGGAGGTTAGAGAATAATCGAATGATTCAAATCGAACTGGTCGATTCGCCGATCCATCTGGCGGACTGGGAATCCAGTCTGCATGACGTCGATACCGGTGCTCACGCGTGGTTTGCTGGTGTGACCCGACGAACAACGGCAGACGGTTCCGGCGGCGTTCAAATCACACAAACGTTGCACTATGAAGCCCACCGGCCGATGGCGATCGATCAACTGCAACAACTCGCCCAACAGGCTCGGCGACAACACTCACTTACTGGTGTGGTGATCGTTCATCGGCTGGGCGAAGTTTCATTGGGTCAGGCCAGCGTGCTGGTCGGCTGTAGCAGTCCCCACCGAATCGACGTGTTCGCCGCACTACCGTGGATCATGGATCGATTGAAAGCCGACGTGCCGATCTGGAAACGGGAAACATTTGCCGACGATTCGACACAGTGGGTTCATCCTGATGCCCAGTGACCCCACGCCCGACCGTCAGCGTATTTATTTGGATCACGCCGCGACCCGGTTTCCCAAACCGCAGATCGTGCTTGACACGATGCATTCATTCTCGCAACACAGCGAAGCCGCAATGGGCCGCGGCGCCTACCGATCGTCGCAACACGCCGGTGCAATCGTCGCCCAACTGCGACGTGAAATTGCGCAATGGATCGCCGCCGAAAATGCTCAGGAAATCTCGCTGCACAGCAATTGTACGACGGCGCTCAATGCCGGCATCTTCGGTATTCTCGGTGACTCTGACCACGTGGTCACCACCGCCGCCGAGCACAACAGCGTGTTGCGACCGCTGCACCACCTGGAAACCCTGGGACGAATTCAATTGACCGTGGTGCCGGTTGATCGGACCGGCCGCGTCGCTGTGGGTCCGCTGCTGGCGGCCATTACACCGGCCACGCGAATGGTGGCGGTGATGCATGCGGCAAACGTTAACGGAGTCGTTCAGCCGATCGATGAAATCGGACGGGCACTCGCCGATCGATACCCCGCCGACGCCAAACCTTTGCTGCTGAGTGACACCGCCCAAACGTTTGGGCACCTGCCAATTTCAGTCGATCAATCCCACATTGATCTGCTGGCCGCGCCCGGGCACAAGGGCGGTTCGGGACCACTGGGGACGGGATTCTTGTACGTCCGCCGACGGCTGCACAGCCAATTGCGTCCGAGCCTGTTCGGTGGCACCGGCACGCATTCGGAATCACTGCAGATGCCGGCGGAATACCCGTCCAGTTTCGAAGCGGGAAACATGAACGTGCCGGCACTGGCTGGTTGGCTGGCCGGACTGCAAGAGACGCGTCAACAGGCGTCGCCACTGCAACATTTAACAGCGTCCGCCGACGAATCGCAGCATCTGGCCGCCGATCTGTATAAGCGATTGGATGCGATCTCGGGCGTGCGCGTGATTGGACGCCCCAAGGACTTGCAACTGCCGATCGCCAGCATCGCGATCGACGGCTTGCCCGCAAGCGATGCGGCAATGATTCTGGACAGCGAATTCGGAATCGAAGTCCGCTCGGGACTGCATTGTGCCGCGCTGATCCACCAGGCCATCGACTCGCCGCCTGATGGAACGCTACGGATCAGCTGTGGCTCGACCACCCGTCGCGACGAACTAGACCAGCTAGCCGCCGCGCTCACCGAACTCTGTCGCTGATCGGAGCATTACTCTCCGAAGAGGGCGATCTGGCTGAGGTGAAACGTTCCTTTACCGGCCAGGCCGATACGAATGTATTGAGCTTTCGTGCCCGCTGGCAGCTCGATCATCCATTCACCGCGCATCTTGTCGGCCTTCCAGACTTCGCGAAACGATTCGCCGTCGTCACTGACCCAGACGGTCAACCCTTTGGCGCGATCATGAAACGTTTTGTCGTGCCGATTGCGTAGCCACAGGTACTCGATCGTTTTCGACTCAGGCAACCGAATTGTGACCGCCGGCGATTCGGTGTCATGCTCGCTATGGAACGCAAAATCAAATCCTTCCGGTCCGGCAGCAGTCAACGACAGATGCGGGTCCGAGTTCCAGCTCGAATTGCGGAAACTTGGGCCCAATTTGATCGCGGCTTCCTGCGACACTTCGCTCGATCCGCGATGGGTTCGTGGCTTTGGTGCGGTCGCGTACTTTGCCGCAACCCAACCATCCTGGGAAACCTTTTGGATATTTTTTTGTGCCGACAGGTAGGCGACCAAATCCAAGAACTCGATTGGAGCAATTTGCTTAACCAACCCTTCCGGCATGGAACTGGCTTTCATCGGTTTTTTGATTTCGATGTCGTCCACGGCGATGTCCACCTGCTTGCCGTTGGCAATACCAAGCGAAATCGTGTCGTCGGTTTCCGCCAGCACAAATCCGCTGACGGTCTCGCCATCGACGGTCAGAATGTTGACCGTTTCATATCCCTTGCTGATCTCGGAATTGGGCATCAGCACGGATTGAATGATTTGCTCGGTCTTCATCCGCATCCCGATGTCCGACAGGTCGGGTCCGAATTTCTTGCCCAATTCGCCGACTTGGTGGCACGCCGAACAGACTTGCTTGAACACGCCTTCGCCGCGTTTGGCATTACCACCACGGATACCGGCCAGAGTCCGAACGGCTTTGGCACGTTCGTCATCGGGTGCGTCGACATCGTCGGCAATCTCCAACGGCAGCACTGCCACACCACCGGGACCCTGCAGTCGCTGGTAGCGCAAGAAGTACTTTTTAGCGGCTTCGGTGCTGGACGCCAAAAAGTCCTCGGACTTCTGAGCCTGTTCCCAATACGGTTTCAATGCGTGCAGGGTGTGCTCGAGCGTGTACTCGATCCAGTAATCAAGCGGATGCTCGGTCACCGACAGCGCCAGCGACAACGCATCGGGAGTCTCCAGAAAACTGATCCCACGCACGGCTTCCAAGCGAACCCGGGGGTGCGGATCGTTCACGGCGGCGGCCAAGTAATCGTGTGCCGAATCTAAACGCAGGACTTCGTTGCTGACCGTATTGATGGCCGCGGCGCGAGCACGGAAATCATCGGTCTGCATAATCCGGTCGACCAGTTTTGTGTCGACCGCCCGGAAGCTCTCTTGAATCCACAGGGCCTCGCACAAACGCTGTGGTTCCTGGGAACCCTCGATCCATTTGTCGATCGCCTGCAGCACCTTTTCCTGTGGCCGATCACGCAGCACCCGTCGGACGCGGTAGCGGGTTCGCAATTCAGGAACCAGCAATTCGTCCAACAATTCTTTCTCGGATAGTTTCGTCAGGTCGACGATCGGCAGCAACGGTTTGTTCTTGTTGACCATTCGGTACACGCGACCATGGGTGTGGTCACGATTCGGATCACGCTGTGAATACTGCATGTGCCCGATCAATGCATTGCACCAATCGCCGAACCAGATCGCTCCATCGGGACCGATTTTGGGATCGACAGGGCGGAAGATCATGTCCGTCGACGACAACAAATCGTCAACGCGTTCGCCTTCGTATCCAGCGCCATCTTCTTCCATTCGCAAGTTAAACCGGGGCATCCCATGCATGTTGATCACACAGGCGTAAATGAATTGCCCCTGCATGTCGTCGGGCAGGTGACGAGACAACAAGAATTCGTTGCCGACCGCCGGTCGCATGCCTTCGTTGTTGAACACCGGCTCAAGCGTCTTGCGGGTGTTGACCTCCTTACCCGATAGCGGACCGATCCAGTGTTGTTTGGCGTTGGTTCCGTCACCGATGATTCCGTTGCCCCATTGGTCAAACACCAAACACCAGGGGTTGCCGTAACCGGGCGTCCGGTAGTGCAAGAAACGCTCTGATTTCGGATCGAACACATACACGCCGCCGGTCCCTTTATTACGGAACGGCCCCCATGGCGTTTCCAATGTCGTCGAAAGCGAGATGCCTTCCAACATGTGCAGGTTTCCACCATGTGAAAACTCCCACGCCCCTACCGTGTGGTGGGTGTCATCGGTGGCAATCCCATCGACCAGTTGCTCGACCTGGTCGGCTTTGTCGTCGCCATCGGTATCCTTCAAAAATAGAATCCGTGGCTCATCAACGACCAACACACCACCGTTATAAAATTCAAAACCGGTGGGACAAATCAGCTTGTCATAGAACGTCGTGCAACGATCCGCTTTGCCGTCGCCATCGGTATCTTCCAGGATCAGCAAGCGATCATCAGGCTTTTTTTGTCCCGGTTGCCACTGGGGGTAGTTCGGCATGCAGGAAACCCACAAGCGGCCTTTGGCGTCGAACGCGATTTGGTTCGGGTTGGCCAACTCGGGAAATTCTCGCTCGGAAGCAAATAGTTTGACTTCCATCCCCTCCGGCACGGTCATCATGTCGATGGATTCTTCGGGAGTCGGATACACCAACTCTTCGGGCTCGCGCATTTTGCGAAAGTTTTCGTCGCGGGTGCCGAACATGGTTTCCGGAACAACCACCTCGCCAGTCCCAGAATCGTCGGGCTGATCGGCCACAGGCTTACCGGTGGCGAGATCCCAGATGTATTGGTCTCGGACGGCGACCATGTTGCGGATCTTGTGATACTCGCTGGGAAAGGTTTCGGTGTCCCAGGTTCGTCGACCGCCATACACGTACCAACCGTTCAACATGC
Source organism: Stieleria tagensis (assembly GCF_024129865.1). GTDB lineage: Bacteria > Planctomycetota > Planctomycetia > Pirellulales > Pirellulaceae > Stieleria > Stieleria tagensis. Next base: position 69,153 of record NZ_JAMYFE010000094.1, read on the forward strand.
GATAGTCTTGCAGGTGCAACCAAGACTTGTTGTTCACCCACTCTTGGACCGATGCATATTGGTCGTCTTTGATGGTTTGCGAGTCGCTGAACAACCCGCGATCCAACAGTTCAGCGACCAGACGATCGCCGTTTTCGTTCAGATGGATCCCGTTAATGGTGTATTGAGCGCCCGGTTGTGCGGCAAATTTTGCATGGGTTTCGGTGAACAGATCGACAAAGGGCAGTTGTTCTTGTTGGGCCAGTTTTTCAATGGCATCGCGATAAATCTTCAGTGACTCGTTTCGCTTTTTCGCGTCAGGAGCCAATGGATCACCGGTCGATTCAAACGCAGCCGGACTGACCAAGACAAACTGGGCGTCACCACCAGAGTAGGTCTCGTTGGTTTTGGCGATGTAGTCTTTGTACGTGGCAATAAAATCCGCTACCGCTTGATCGTCATCGCCGGCATAAGATTCGTTAGTCCCAAAGAAACACAGATAGGCCTGGGGACCAAACACCGCCATCGGGTCGTCAATTTTGGTGTAACTACCGGGCCGCTGCTGAACGCCGACTTCATCAGCCGGCCAACAGAAGTTGCGAAAGGCAATCTGTTTGTCGGCATGCCGCAGCTGCAACCGGGTTTCAAAATTCCCGTACAGGTTCATTCGCTCGCCCAACGAATTGCCGACCGTCGCCAGCTTCTGACCTTGCTGAATGTTCAATCGTGGGGATTCAGCCAGGGCCTGATCTAACGCGCCGTGCAATAGCACGTGCAACAGCATCAGAACGACAGATAAATTGCCAAAGCGTCTCATGGGGTACCTGAAATCAATAAGTCGGGTAGCGGGTGAATCTCTAAAGCGTGAATCAGTCGACAGACCGATCCAACATGAACCCGACCGGGAAATGCGAATGGTAGGCGGGGTCAGGGTGATTGGACGCTCGGACAGAGCCGAATTCCAGAATCCCTTCAACGACAGTATAGATCGCCGCGAAATTCGCGTCACCGGTCGCTCAGAGATTCAGTCTCGCTGCCGCCGGCAAATGGTTTTTCCCCGTTCCCCGCGACGATTTGACCCACCCCAGCGCTCGGCCATTGTGTTTGACGACGCACCAGCCGGTCAGTGCGCAGGCGATCGGTTGGCCGGCCAGAAAGGCCGTCGCCGTTTCCGCATCAACATCAATCGACTCGATTGCCGACATGCCCCCCGTTCGCCGTAACGCCGCCGCGTGCGCGGGCTTCCACGTCTGACCGGTGCGATAAACAAGTTCCGGACCGCACTGGGCGATCGATTCGACCCAATCCGGCACCCCATCAGGCCAGCCCCAAATCACAGCCCCGGACTGACGAGTCCGCTGGGGTACGGCGTCGAACCATTGGCTTAATTCGTCCGGCAACCGCTGGCGTTGCTTGGATCCCTTGGATCGTTTCCTCGCTGCCCCCGATGACGATGCCCCCGATGATTTTGTCTCCGTCGACCGGCCGTCGTAGCGGACCGACGCGGCAAAACTGCCGGCACAATCATGTCGCTGTGGCCATAAACGATAGGTACAATCCAGATCGCTACTCAGATAGTCGGCCAGTCTACCGACGGGGGCCGGATGCACCCCGTCTTGAGCGATCATCCAACGCACCTGGTCTTCGTTTTCCGCTTCGGCAAACGTGCAGGTGCTGAGCACGAGCTGGCCACCGGGTCGCAGCAGCTGCAGCGCGGAATCCAAAATCCGCCGACCGCGCGCTGCGCTATGTTCGATCTGCTTGGACGAAACCGCTGCGAGACTCTGTTTGCCGCGTCCCAACAGGGCTTGCCCGCTGCAGGGGGCGTCTACCAAAACCAGGTCAAAAATACCGCCAAGCCGCGCCGCCAATTGTTCAGGGTCCTGACTGGTGATCACATAGCGATCGTTGCCCGTCCGCGCCAGGTTGTACGCCAACGGCGCGATCCGTGATTTGATCGGCTCATTGGCCAACAAGAAACCATCGCCGATCGATTCCAGGAGCGCGCTTGATTTACCGCCGGGCGCCGCGCACAAATCGCACACCAATCGATCCCGCCGCGGCGGCGCGTCGGCATCACACGCGGCCAACGCCAGCATCGAACCGGCATCCTGCAAAAAGAAATCGCCGGCTGCATAGTCCAACGTTCGGCTGGGCCGCATGTCCGCATCACTCGGCGTGAACCCCAGCTGATACCAATCGATCGGCCGAACCGGAAATGACAACTGCTCACTGGCAACACCCAGCCGACATCGCACGGCGCTCCGATGGTGCGTCAGCAGTGCTTCGGTAAACGACTGGATGCCTTCGGGCAGCGGCGAAAAACCTCCCAATGCCGTAGCCAGGGAGTCGCTAAAATCGCTTGGCAAATCGAGATCCGAATGCTCCGTCATACCCGATCACGCTGAAAAAAATTCATCACCGCCAGCGCGGTCGACAAAACACATGCCAACAGTAGCGGCGATGTAAACGTGAACATGATGAACGCGCGGTGCGCCACGCGGCCGATGTCATCGCCCACCTCGTCAGGCTGGCCATAGACCAAGACGTTGATTTCTTGGCGGATCGCGGGGACACGAGCGGCATAAACCAACGCCGCAGAAATAAACGCAAACACGACCATCAACAACAACATCAGCGCCAGGCTGATCTGAAATTTAGGCCGCCGTCGCGATGGGGCCGGGGGACGCGATGGCAAACTCGGCTGCGGAGCGGTTCCACTCATGAATCGAACGCCTGTTTCGGCAGACTCGGCAGCGGTTTCGTCGCCGGTTGTGGCGGTAACCAAAGGTCTTCGACCTCTTGTCCACCCGCGTCGCGTCGCAACAACAAATACACGCCCCCTAGAAGTCCAAATGCAAACGTCAATTGCCAGGCTGTCAGCAACCAGCCGACCACGGTGGCGGCCGACGCAATCAGCCGCGGATCCGCCCCGCCTACGCCACCGATCAGACCGACGACCAGCAATGCCATCGCACATACACCGCCCAACAAGTATCCCGACAAATAGATCAGCACACCAGAAACCAATCCGTACCAGACCACCGACAACGGCCGACGAAACAAATACTCGTAACCACGGCTGAGCGAATCGATCGGATCGGGATCGGGCTCGTTGACCATGGCAGCCAAACCCAACGGGATGGCAAACAACGCCCCGAATCCCAGCACTCCGGCCGGGATCGCCAACAACCCGATGCAACCACCGCTGAGGATCGAAAGCAACGGGACGTTCACCAACAGGCTGGGAATTCGCACCAGAAACAACAGCAAAGCAAACGTCAGTAAACACAGCCAGGGAACGATCGGCACCAAATAGGACCACCAACAACGTGTCCGCACGATTTGCCCAGAGGACCGATTGTCGGGCAACGTCATACCGGCGGTCAACGACGCACCGGATCGGCAAACGAACTGGACGATTGGGGTCCACAACAGCACCAGAAACCCAACCGCAAACAACGATTTCAATACGGATTGCCCGATCACCAGCCCGGCCAGTTGCTGCATGTCGGTCATCAGCGGCGTCAACCGAGCCCGCTGTGCAAACACGCCCAACCCCCAGCCCAACACCATCACCGTCAGGATCACCCCCAGAAAGACCAAGCCGACATTGCTGGGCGAGGCAAGAATCCGACAGACACGCCCCAAGCGAATCCAGGGTGCGACATCCACCCACGAACGCATCCGCGAAAACATTCCGTCTTCAAATTCATAGCCCGAATGAATTTCGCTGTCGTTCAATCCGCTGCTCCAAATACCGAGGTCGCGAGGAAATCGCTAGGGATCCTAAGTGCTCTGCTTCAGCATCGCAGTATCACTCACGACGTCGCTCGGACGCAAGAAGCGGCCCGCCGCCAAAGCGCCACGATCTCGCTGGTCAGACTGGTCGCCACCGTGTTGTGGTAAGGCGAATCCGGCGGCAATCCGGCAATCAACCGCCGATGCGCCAGACCCAAATTGTGGTAGGGCAAACGCGGAAAAAGATGATGCAGGGCGTGGTAGCGCGTGCCGATGGGCCCCCACAGTTCACTGATCCAGGGGTGGTGGGGGTAGTTGACCGAATCCAACAATTGCTGCTCAAAACTCATTTCACCACCGTCGCCGGTCCAGCGATGCGCCCCCAGTGTGCGGACTTCGTTCAATATCAATAGTCCAATTGCCACGCCGTAAACAACGATCCAAAACGGATCGAACCACTGGCCGCTGGCGATCCGATGTCGAAAAATCAGCCCACAACCGACCAGAAAACAACCGCACTCTTGCAACACCACGATCCGCATTAGTTTGGGCGAAGCATCCTCGCGCTGATAAAACGGGTCCACCAGCATCGTCGATGCATGACGATGCACCAGCGAACGCGCGCTCGGGACCAACCAACAGATCGGACTCAGGATCACAAATCGAAACAATCCCAAAAACGGGATGATGACCGCTTGGCCGATAAACCCCAAGATCAACCAGCGACTGTGATGGCTGAGCGAAAGGTACTCGCCATCATGATCCGTGCCATAGTGCTTGCGACGATGGTGATCCACGTGAGGGTAATACAGGAACGAAGGAATAAAAAACGGGATGCCGCACAACAGATTCCAGACGATGCGAAACCCGGTGAAACCCCGCTTGGGCAAATGCACCAATTCGTGAATGAACATCACCGACCGCATGAACAACAGGACGGTCGCAACATACGCGACGATGACAACCGGGATCACCCAGGCCGCTGGCCAAAAAAACTGCGGAACGTAAAACGTCGCGAGGAGCGCCAGGTAACCGCCCGAGATCGAAAATAAAAAATCAGTCCAATAGATGCGCGCATTGGGCGTGGTCAAATCACCGATCAGGTGCCTGGCTTGGACGAACGAAAACCCTTGGTCAAAAGCGCGGGGCGAATCCCCATTTCGGTCGGACGCCAACTGGCCAAAATCGCTAGGGTCGGTATGGTGACGCCTCGCGGCGAAAACGTTCGTCGGATTGTCGTGGCTATCAACAGACATCTCAGCAAAATTTCAGAGGTAACTGTGCGGTAATTTCCAGTGGTATTAATAGCGCGGCGAATCGTGCGGCGCGTCACGACGGCACTGCCCGATTTGCATTATCGGCCGTCGCCAAGACCCGTTTGATCCAAGCCCCTGCGACAGTCAGGCTTTTTTTCAATGAACAACCGCCCCGCTGCTCCAAACGTCATCGTCATTGGCGCCGGCGCTGCCGGCATGGTCGCCGCCGCAGAAGCCGCGCTGCGCGGTGCCGTGGTCACCCTGCTGGAAAAAAACTCCAAAACGGGCGTCAAAATCCTGATGTCTGGCGGGACGCGTTGCAACATCACGCAAGACACCGATGCCCGCGGAATCGTCGCCGCCTTTGGTCGCTCGGGACGTTTCTTGCAAAAATCCGTTGGCGCCTTTGGGCCGTCCGATGTGGTCAAAATGTTTCATGACGCCGGGGTCGCAACAAAAATTGAATCGACCGGAAAAATCTTTCCCGAATCGAACCGCGCGATTCACGTTCGCGATGCCTTGCACCGGCGCGCGATCCAATCCGGCGTCACCATCCGCTTGCAGCAAGCTGTTCAACGGGTCCAGCGATCGGCGGATCGCTGGATCGTCCACACCGACAGCGATTCAATCTCGTGCGACCGATTGATCGTGACCGCCGGTGGCAAGAGTTGGCCTGGATGTGGAACCACCGGCGACGCCTATGCCTGGCTTCACCAACTTGGTCACACCATCGTTCGGACCCGACCGGCGTTGGTCCCTTTGGTCGGCGGATACCAGTGGAGCCACGCGCTGTCGGGGCTGACGTTGGACGACTGTATCGCATCGGTCTACAGTCGAGCCGACTGGGAGAACAAACCGCCATCGAAACGAAAACCGTTAGTCAGTCGCCGTAGCAGTTGGCTGTTTACACACCTCGGTTTCTCGGGCCCGGCGGCGATGGATGTCAGCGGGACCATCACGGCGGCCAATGACTTTGATGCGGTGAAACTAATGGTGGACCTGGCACCAGAAATCTCAACGCAACAAATCGAACAGGCGCTCGCTGACCGATCAGGCGGTGGCCGACGCAGCGTGACAAGCGTGCTGGGCGAATGGTTGCCGAATCGATTGGCCGAATCCATCGTCCAGGCCCATGCCGCAGATTTGCCGCTTGCCGAACTGCCACGTGACCGACTGCAGGCACTGGTCGCCGGTATCAAATCCGCCGAGTTTCCGGTTCAAGGCACTCGCGGGTTTGCCAAAGCCGAAGTCACCGCCGGTGGCGTGAAACTGTCCGAAGTCGATCCGCGGACCATGCACAGCCGCATCGCCGACGGACTGTATATCGCCGGCGAAGTGCTGGACGTTGACGGCTGGATCGGCGGCTATAATTTTCAAGCCGCATTCAGCACCGGTCGTGCCGCAGGAATCGCCGCCAGTCAGGTATAGCACTACCGAAACACGCCAACGCTGAATGCCGCTAAGTGCCGCAAGAATCGTACTTAAATCGATTCATCGGATCGGCAATGCCGCTCAGAACCTTCTAACAACGAATCGGCTGGGGATCGGATATCACTATTGGGCAGTCCATCGGGGTAGTCGCGTTTGATCATTTCGATCGCACTGGTCGCCACACACAAGTGCTTCCGTTTAGTGTCTTCGTAGAACGTCGCAGCTTCACTGGGAAGCTTTGGTTGTCCGTGCAACGGTTTGTCCGACACGCACAACAACGTGGCGTTGGGAATCCGATACCGAAATCCATTGGCCGCCACCGTCGCGGATTCCATGTCAACGGCAATGCTGCGGCTGACCTGCAAGTGCTCTCGCGTCCGCTTCAATGACAATTCCCAGTTGCGATCGGCGGTCGTGTAAACGATTCCAATTCGATAGGGCAGTTGGTCACCATCCAGCACGGCGGCCAATGATCGGTTGAGTAAAAAGCTGGGCGCGATCGGAACCGCCGCCGGCAACGCTTCATCAAGCAGGTGATCGGCACGCATGTAGCCGGATGCCAAAACAAAGTCACCGATCTCTTGATGATTCCGCACGCCAGCACAGTGCCCGACCATCAACATCGCATCAGGGCGCAACACGGCCAAATGATCCGTCAGATTCTTGGCGTTGGAGGGCCCGACGCCGATGTTGACGATACTGATCCCGCGATTGTCATCGTCTTTATGATGCAAGGTCGGCATCTGCACGCCGGATCGACTCGGCCCCACACAGTCAGGAAACTGGCTGGCAAAGGCCTCCAAGTGCATCTGGTAATTAGTCAGCAAAACGTAGCGCTGAAAATCTTCGGCCACTGTCCCGGTGTAATGTTCCAGTCGCTTGATCGACAACTCCGATCGTTCGGGCCCAAACAGAAACACCTTTTTGCGCGTCAAATCAAAATCGGTCTCGTCAACTAATTCCAACAGCGCGGGGGAATTTAGATCCACACGCTTTCTAGACCGCTTGATACGAATTTCTGCGCCACGTTTAGCAAGCTTGAACAATTCTCGCCGCAGATACCAACGGTAGGCGCGTGGTCGGGCGATCTTGCCAGAAAGTTCGGGATTGTGTTTCGACCAATGTCGATAGACGGTTAGCTTTGAATAGTGCCCGTCGTCATAAACATGTTCCATCCATGCGCAGGCAGCTTCGATCTGCCCACGCAATGCGTCTTCGCTCAGTTCCGGATTGATCTGAAAGTCATCGTTCATGCGAGCGATTGTGCACCAAACGGGACCAGGTGACAATCGACTGATGGTCAACTGACTTTCACGAAACTCGGCAGAGCGTCCATCATGTCCTTGACCACCGGTTCCAACACCGCTTTGACACCAGGGATCTGATAGGCGGTTTCCAACGCCGATTGCAGTTTTTCCACCAACGGGGTCAGCACGCCCTGCAGCATGGTCGTTCGTTCCGGCGTCAATTGATTGAACCCGGTGTCTCGCATGCGTTCGGTCAGCGTTTTGATCTGCGGGATCGTTGCCTGTGCAGATGCGACGTCCGAAATCGAACCAATCGATTGAGTCAGATCGGTCATCGCACCTCCCAAGTTGGCACCGATACCGTCCAGATTGATTTTGGGAACGGTCGCCTGCGGAGCCGTGGCGTCTGGAACCGTGGCTTCTGGAACCACCGGGCGCTGAACCTCGACACGCGTGTCGTTTGGTTGCACGTCGTCGGCGGAATTCCGGGCAACCTGCTGGACCTCGGGTGAGGACATCAACCACCAGGCCGCGATCCCCAGACCAACCACGACCGCCAGGGGCAGCAAAAATTTCACCAAATTGCCGTCGTCTTGTTTGCGGACCGGTGCATGAGGACGTGTCACACGCTCGGTCTGTGGCGTGCTGTCCATCAACCCGGCAATCCCAAGTTGGCGATTGAATTCGGCCGGCAGGTATTTGGCCACTTGAGCTTTTTGGCTCATCACCAGATTGATTAAGCTGCTCAGGTTTAAGTCTCCCGTCTTGACCCGCTTTGCGATCATGCCGAATAACAACGGTGCCAGCATCGAGAGCAACGACTTGGAAGATCCACGACCGATACCGGCAAGTTTCGAAACCATGTCGATTGCCGAGTCTTGGTTGTTACCCAACAATTTGGAGACAATCTCTCCGCCCAGTACCGACCAGACACTGGATTCTTGAGGGTTCGCCGCAGCGCCAAAATGATCGTCCAAGTCCTCCAACATGCCGGTATCAAACTGCTTGGCATGATGAAAGACATCCTCGGCCCCCTGCGGCGAGGAAACCTTTTTCATCAGTCCGCCCAACAGCGCCGAACCGGCGATGTCCATGGCTGACTTTGTTTTGGTCTCGTCCTCGCCCAGCATGCCAGCGACCTTGCTGAGCATTCCTGAACCGATCGCACGTTGCGCCATTTCCAACAAATTGACTGTCATCACCGAACTCCCGAAAAGCATTGTTTTGGATTTCACGTAATAACCAAAAACAGTGCCCTGGGGTCAGCCACAGCGCTGCTTCTACAAACCTCACGCATGAAAGCCAAAGCTTGCTCTGGCCGGGCATGAGAATACTGTGTCTTTCTGGCATCAAAATGCCCTCGGCGAGAATCGGATTGTCAATCCAGACTCCCTAAACGCTCTCTAATGGTCACGCTTGTGACTAAACGCGTCAAGCTTTGTAGGCCCCACGGCAGCCCCGAATGCAAAGATTCCCGCGGGCGATGTGATCAACGGTTCAGTCAGTCGTTGCGACCGCTGGCCTGTGTGTCACTCACAATGCAGATTGCGAAGTTCGTGATTGAGCCCTGCGTTGCCCGACAGTTCCAACAGCGTCGCGATTCGGTCACGTAAATAGACTCGAACGTTCGGGTCTTTTTCCGCATACGGTATCAACTGGCCAAACGCGGCGTGCACGATCCCTTTCCAAGACAATGGCAACATGATAATCCGCAATTCGTCATCACGATCACGACGGTAGCGACAGGGCATATCATGAGTCGACAAAGCAGCCAGCCCGCGGGCAATCCGGTCGATACACTCGATCGCGGTGAACGGGTCATTGACTCCGGGTGAAAGGGCCCGCGCGGCGATTTCAACGTATTGGTTGAACAGAAAAAAGATGTCTTGAGTCGGCGTTCTGGAATTCCCGACGGCGATCGCTCCGTGCAATCGATCGCTACAAATCTCTTCCTCCAGAGGATCTGGTGGGGAATCATCACTGTCGCCCGCGGCCCTGTCCGGCGGAGGACGTTTGACAGTGGCGATCGACTGACCGACCAATAGGTAATCGCCTGGTTGAACATCAAGCTTGACGACCGTGTTGTAACGCCGCGTGAAGCTCAGCAGCGATGTTTCGTCGATCCCTTGCAGGTAACCACTGCGGCGACAATGCACTTTGATTGAATCCTCCCAATCGGGCACCTGGGCGAGCGTTTGGTTTGTCTTCTGCTCTGAAGACTTGGGAAACAACTCGTTGATCTTCGCATCCATCGTCGTCGAGATATCGCCCAACACGTTGGAGATATGAATGCTTTCCGGAACATGATGAATGAAGTAAATCAGCACGCCGACACTCGCCAGTGTTAACGCGATCGCGACTGCGATCGAAAGGTGCGGGACGAACAGCGACGCCGACCACTGCGCGTAATCACCGGCTTCGCTGCGAACCGTCCGCAACACCAACAAACAATACAGAAAGGTTGCAACAAACGTCCCCAGCGTGATCTGGTTGCCACGGTCACGCATGAAGTTATCCAGTAGACGCGGTCCGTAATGCGATGTCGCATAGGAGACCGCAAGAATGGTCAGCGAGAACGTGACGCCAGTGACGGTGATCATTGAACCGGCAACCGTCGCCAACAGCGAGCGCGCTCCATCGGGCTGATTCATTGAAATCCACCAGGTATCCTTCATCCAGTCAGCCCCCAGTCGGTGATCCAATTGCACGACGACTTGGCTGCCCACAATCGCCATCAATGCCATCAGCGCAGGAATGAACCAATAGCTACCGCGGACCTGGTAAATGAATTGCCGAACTTTGGCACGCAAAGGACTGCCTCTGGAATGGTGATCGAATGGGGAAACGCAGTGGAAGGATGCATATCGTATGCCGAACCCGATCAGGCCGACAAACTGATCGATCTGCGACCAGCCTGGGTTGCAGCGGTGCATCCAAATGTCGCCCCTGTTGATTCAATCGCCGGTCCAACATCAATTGTTGTTCTGCCCCGCGCCAAAGCCTGGGAAAATGCTCCACCCGCATTACTGACGCGTCGGGTTGCGATAAACTGGCTTTCCGATTCGATTGGCACACCGCTTGCACCCTAGTCCTAGAGTTGCCGCTGCGAACCGAATCGCTTGAGACGGTCGTGGCGGCTATCATTGAGCACAACTGTTCCACCAATACAAGTATCGGAGTTTAGAGATGGTCACTCGTGAAGAGATTCGGGGACAATGGAATCAAGTCACCGGACAGTTAAAGGAGCACTGGGGACAATTGACCGACAATGACCTACAACGTGCCAAAGGCTCGGCCGAGCAACTGGTGGGGGTCGTTCAGCAAAAAACGGGCGCTTCCAGACGCGAAGTAGAAGAATTTTTGTCGAACGCGATTCGCAGCGGAAGTTCGACAATGTCACGGGTTGCCGAGTCGGCATCCCAATACGCCGACGAAGCCACGCAAGCCGCAGCCGAACAATACGCTCGGGCTGCGGAAAAGACCAAGCAGTGGGGCGATGAAGTCACACGCACTGTCAAAGAGCGTCCGGGTGAATCGCTCGCGGTCGCGTTCGGATTGGGCATCGCCGCTGGCGCGCTGTTCTTTCTTGGACGTCGCCGCTAAACCGCTGCCAACTTTCCTGTCCCTCCTCCCAACCCATTGACCTATGAATCAGCCACCCGAACCGAAAGGTCTAGGCCGCATCTTCGCAGACGTCATCGAACTGTGCGAATTGCAATGGCAATTGATCTCGGTCGATAGCCAACATGCCAAGCGACAGCTGATCAAAGGATCCGTGTTGGCCGGTTTGGCCGCAATCTTTGTTGCCGGTGCCTGCCTGTGTTTTGCGCTGGCAGCCGGTTGGTTGCTGGAGGATTTGACGACCTTGCCGACCAGTGCCTGTTTTGGCATCGTCGGATTGACCGGAGTGTTGATCGCAGCCATCCTCGGCTGGATCGCAATCCGTCGGTTCGGCGCTGCATCAGACGCATTGACGGAAGCAAAAAGCGAGTTTTCGGAGAACCTGAAATGGCTCAAGGCAACCATTATCTCCCCCGAATCCTCGGCTCGTAACCGTTTCCGCGCACACGATTTCCATACCCAGACGCAAGCTCCGCAATCAGATCGGAGGTAGTGATCAACTTATGAACCTTCAAGGAGAGACGACGATGTCTACACAACCCAACAGCATTCCCGCGGCCGAGCAGTCTCAGGCACGCCAAGTATTTCAAGACGGTGCCGATGCACTTGCCGCAACGGCCAGAGACGCCACCGAGCACTACGTCACAGAACCGGCGAGTGATATCTTTACACTGGCCAAAGAATACGCCAAAGACAAACCGGAAGTCGCGGCGGCTTGGGCGTTCGGCATCGGATTTTTGATCGGCTGGAAATGCAAACCTTGGTAGCCAGCCCTCTGTTTGGCACCCTCGAAACGGTGAATCGACTGTGAAAGCGATGTTGGGATCCTGTCTGGTCGTCGATGACGTTCGTTCGATACGACGCCAAGTCGTCACGTGGATGTCCGAATTGGGATTCGAATGTCGCGATGCTGACAACGGCGCCGGTGCTTGGGAATTGCTCCAGCAGCGGCCCGTCAATTTGGTTGTCACCGATATCGACATGCCCGTCAGCAGCGGATTTGACTTGCTACAATCAATCCGCTCAAGTTCCGACGACGCGCTACGGCAAACTGCCGTCTTGGTCATCAGTAGTTTACGAGACCATGAAATTGAACCGTTGGTCCGTCAACAACAGGCCAATGCGTTTGTGATGAAACCGCTAGACAAGTCTCTGTTTGTAGACGCGGTGTTCAGAACCCTACGAGACTCACCGGCATGGGGAAGCTTTCCAACCAACCTTGGCGAAGCACACCAGATCTCGCCCCGCCTGCGTGACTTGGTGCGACGCGCGCAAGAAAGCCAATCTCAACAGTAGGGTGGAAAGGTCTGCATGCAAATTCAGGGAATCGAGCGATTTGGGTGGTGTCGTGTCGGGGTGGTATGGATCGGCTTGCAGGTGCTTTCGGTCGCGTCGCTGGTTGCCGCACCACCCTGCCGCATTCAAATCGTGGATCAAAGCAATGGCTGGCCGGTGCCGCTGGTTGAACTAACCACCACCCATCATGTTCGTTTCATTTCCGACAATGCCGGCGTCATCGCATTCGATTTACCGGAATTGATGAACACCGAAACTTGGTTTTCGATTCGTGGTCATGGTTATTCGGTCGACAAAGACGGATTTGGTTTCGCCGGCGTTCGGTTGACTCCGCGCCCCGGCGAAACGCTCACTGTTTCAGTTCGCAGAGAAATGCCGGGAAAGCGTCTCGGTCGCCTGACCGGCGGTGGCTTGTTTGCCGAAAGCCAGAAGCTGGGTGATCACCAACAGTGGACCGAACAGGGAATCCTAGGCTGTGACAGTGTGCAAAACATTCATCACAACGGAAAACTAATTTGGGGTTGGGGCGACACGACGGTAGCCAAGTATCCCTTGGGCAGGTTTCATATGACCGGCGCCACAACCATTCCGCGTCCACTGGAATCGTTTCAGCCACCGCTGCAATTGCGATTCGATTATGTCCGCGATGTAGAAGGGATGCCGCGGGACGTTGCAAAGATGCCGGGTCCGGGGCCGACATGGCTGTTCGGCTATGTCAGTCTGGCGGACGATCAAGGGCGACATCAGTTGGGTGCAACCTACTCCAAAATCAATCCGCCGTTGGACGAGTACGAGAAAGGACTGTGCATTTGGAATGACGATGCGCAACGCTTTGATCGCGAGAAAGTCGTCTGGAAAAAGTCGGACCAGAATCCGCAACCGCCCGAGATGCCCCATGGACATTGCGTGCTGTGGACCGATGACGACGGCATCCAGTGGGCCTTGTTCGGCGACCCGTTTCCGACCATTCGTTGCCGAGCGACCTACGCAGACTGGTCAGATCCGTCGAAGTGGGAAACGATCGATGCACCGCGATCTGTCAGTCTGGCGCAGCCTGGTTCAGAAAACAATCAATCCCAGATCGAACCTCACCGTGGTGCCATCGCGTGGAATGAATTTCGCCAAAAATGGGTCACCGTGTTCACCCAGAAATTTGGTGACTCGTCGGCTTTGGGTGAAATCTGGTATGCCGAATCCGACTCGCCACTGGGCCCCTGGGCCGGTGCCGTGAAAGTGGTCACGCATGACAATTACACCTTCTACAACCCGCAACTGCACCCAGGTTTTGTTCAACCGGGTTCGCCAATTTTGTTGTTCGAAGGCACCTACACATCGACGTTCTCTAAAACCACATCGCCCTCGCCGCGATACGACTACAACCAAGTGTTGTACCGATTGGACTTGGATGAACTGTTCGCCGACCAACCGAGTTCGAGCCATTAGTCCGGCGGTTGTTTGCGGCAGCAGCACAAGGATTACTGAGGGATTGCCGGATTGTCGCCAACGATCACGGGATCGAATTCATCAGCGGGCATCAACTGCTGTTGATTGATTGCCAGCTCACTTTGAAACGCCGACAGCGACGGCAGACAATTCGAACGGTTTCGCATGATGTCGATTCGTTGCTCTTGTAACAGCGTCCCCTTGGCACGTGCCAGACTGATCAACGACAGGTTATAGGTCGCCAGCGTCTGTGCGAGGGCATGTTCCGACAGAGCCAATCGGTTCTGTGCAGCGATCAAATTGTCCAAGAACAGGGTGGCCGAGGGATCATTGCCGGCCAAGACTTCCCAACGCTTGCGAATCGCCACCACTTCGGCTTGGCTCGCTTGCATGCTCAAGTACTTTGCCTGTAGTTCGGCATACGACGTTTGGACTTCGCGGACAGCCACTTCGACTTCCAACATCAACGACTCGATGGTCGCCTGAAGCTGACTTTGCAGTTGCCGCAGCTCCAATTGTCGCCGACGCAAACGGGCGCGTGCGGTTCGATTGCACACCGGATACTCATAGATCAAACCGACGCCAAAGCCGGGTTGTCCTTCGGTAAACTGATCGCCAAACGAATTGCTGATGTCGTAGTTGCCGTTCAGTCCCGCCACGTAGGATTCCAGCACTGCGTCGAGCACAGGCTGAAGTTCATTGACCGCAATGTCTCGCCGACGAGCCGCCCCAGAAATTTGCTTTCGCGCCTGAGCAATTTCCGGGCGCATGTTCAAGGCTGTCAGTTTGGCTTGAACCATGTCCACGCCAACCGGCTGAGATTCGGGAGCTGCGACCGGCAACAGTTCCAATAAACCGTCTTCCTCCAGACTCGGGTCATTGATCAATCGAATGATCCGCGATTCCGCGTTGCGGACGGCCGTCTGGCTGCGAGTCAGCATGGCTTGACGTTCGGTGACCGCACTCATCGCCCGATACAGTTGCGATTGATCGACGTCCAAATTACGTCGTTGATTCAACACGTCATAGATTTCGCGGCCCTCGCGAGTCAGTTTGACCCGCTGAAGCAACGACGCGCGTTCGACGTACAACGCCCAATAGCTGCGAGCGACTTCCAGTACCTGGGATTGCAATTGACGGGAAAATTCGTCGTTCGCCGCGGACGCGTCGAGTTTGGCCAGGTAGATCTGTGACGTATTGTAGTATTCGCCGGCACCGCGTTTGAGCGGCTGGATGTAACGCATTCTCAACCGCGACGACCCTTGGTCGTCGGGGCGAAAGAAGATCGAATTGTTGTCGCGCAGTCCAAACTCTTGGGCGATTTCGAATTGACCGCCGTGATAGTTTCGCCGCCGCATACCGCCCAGGAATTGCCAATCGGTTTCTTGGAAACGGTCTTCGTTCGGATCGCCCACGGTCAGCGTGTTGCCGACAGGGTCACTCCTGCTTTGGAAATCGGATTCAGCAAACACACGCCAATCGAACAGCCCGCATTCTTCGGTGATCCGCTGCTCGCGGATCAACGGCAGTTCGCTGAAGGTACGGATTTGAGCCGAGTACTGTAGCGCTCCGGACACGAGTGTGCTGACACTGACATCTACCGGACGATCATCGGCCGACAGTGGCGAAGCGACTTGCTTTTGCCACCACGGCGCATAGCCGGCCGGCATGGCGCTGGTGCCGGCGACGTTAATCGTGGCATAGTCCGTGCTCAACGGCGCCGCATAGCTGTCCGCGGTTGTCGTCGGTGGCGTTGGTTGTTGAGCGGAAACTGCTTGCGTGGTCGCAAGCGCCGCAATCAGATTGAGTACGATCCGTCGAGATGCCATCCGAGGCTCCTAGTAGTGTCTGCCACAGTGTTCGAGAGGTAGCCATCACCACATCCACTGGGTGTACGGCACCTTGGGCCACTCTGCATTTCGACGCTGGAACACACATTGGGCAACAGAATTCCCTGTCGCCGGATCAATCCACAGGTCTCCTAGAACACGACGGACCGGCACAACCGGTACCGTCGCTAGTTCCCGCCTACTATCTACGCCTAGATTCACTCGCCCGCCAGCGATGAACTCACTCGGCTACGGTAAGCCGACAATTCCCCCAAATCGGTCAACTGCAGCGGCTGTTCGTCGGCTGCTTGCATCGAGTGCAGGACCTGGCCAGAACGTCCACGGAACCCGTCATCGTTGAAGCGGGAAACACTAAAGAACGTCGCCGCGCGGGGCACCGGTTCATAGTAGCGTCGCAGGTTATAACCGGCATTATCGTTCCGATTGTAACCGGCAAACGTCTCATGCGCCCGGCTGCTATGGTCGCTTTCGTCGATCGCAACGCCTTGGAAGTTAGCGACATAATTGCCGCCGACATCGGTCACCGTGGTGCGCCAACCGATCAAATCGCCAGAACCGTCACGGATTTCCAAATACAACGTGGTGCCAGGATTCGCCGTACCACTCATGATCGTTTCAACCGGCAATTCCGGTGTCACCAGACGGGGCAACTCGCGATCCTCGCCTAAGAACGTGTTGAACGAATCATACGAATAAACGATTAACTGATCGGTGTCAGTGTCGTGATTGTTCTCCGGTGTGGGGTCGGGACCAAGTCGCGGATCGTAGGTCACATCAACTTCGTTGGTGAATTCTTTGGTGTTCAGATCCAGCCCGGTATTTTTCACCTGCCCCGTCAGCGTCAACACAATCTGTCCGCCTTCTCCGGCCAGAAAGCCAACATCCCAAGTCACGATTCCAGTCGTGGGATCGTAAACACCACCATCGGATGCCGAAACAAAATTCAAAACGTCGTCCGGGAAGGTGTCGGTCACAGTGACGCCGGTTGCGTCTTCGATACCAACATTGGTGACGACGATCTGATAGGTCAAAGTGTCACCTAAGAACGCCTGTGTGATTCCGTCGTCTTTCGTCACCGTCAGGTCAGGGGTATTGAAGCGAGAATCGGGTGTCACCACCAAATCGACATTGTCGATCGGCGTGGGATCAACATCATTGTGCGTCACTTGCACGCCATTGATGTAGAACTCAGTGGGAGGTGCCGGATCGCTCAATCGGACCGTCAACTGCAAATCAACGGTCTCACCAATCGCCATGGTTGGAATTTCCCAGATCACGGTGCCCGTGCTCGGGTCGTTGCTGACGTAGTAGGGATCTGAAGAACCGGCAAAGGAAATTCCATCCGGTAGCACGTCAGTGACAACCACGTTGGTAGCGACATCTGCATACGGCCCTGCTTTATTTGTCACCACAAAGGTGTACTCAAAAACTTGACCGGCAACCAACTCCGTTTCCACTGTGCTTTTGTCGATGGTTAAATCTGGACCGACGATCGTCGCGTCGACGGAATCGTCCGTATTGTCAGGGCGTTGCTCTGGGTTGAACCCCGGTTGATTGTCCCAATCCAAATCAACGGCGTTGGTGACCAAAGCACCGTAGGAATTGATATCGCTCGTGACTTCCGCGTCGAAGCTAACCGTCACCGTATCGCCGAGCAGCAATTCATCGATGCTGATATCGATCGTGTTTCCGCTGGAACTGTCGACGACGGTCGATCCGACGGGAGCAACAATCATAATCGTGGAAACATCCAATGTCATTTCTGGCGGCAACGTGTCCAGAATCAGCAAATCGAACGCGTTAGCAGTGCTCGCCCCGGTGTGCATGATGTCAAACGTGTAGGTCACCGTGTCGCCCAAGTGCGGCGTGTCATCACTGATCGATTTCTCGATCTCCAAAAATGGCTCAATGATCGTGATGTCTGCTGTGTCATTATCGGTCAGTCCATTGGTCGACGTGACTTGGGCATCATTCGTCTTGACGTCGTTGTTGTTATTCGCCGAATCGTTGACGACCAAGGCGTTGTAGGTGATCAAGAACGAATCATTTGCGGTGTTATTGTCTCCTTGATTGACCACGTCTCCCAAATCGATCGTCAGTTGGCCGTTGCTGAACGACGCAACCGGAGCCTGGCTGAAACTGAAATTCCCACCCGCGTTGACCGACACTGACAATGGGTTCGCGATCAGCCGGTCGGGTAGATTGTCCGTCACCACCACGGCCGTCGTCGTGCCCTCGAACATGGTGACTTCCAGTTGGTAGGTCACCACATCGCCGATGGCATATTCCGTCGGTCCGACCACGGTCTTGTCCAGCTCCAAGCCTTCGCCGACTGTGATCGTGACTGTGTCGTCATTGAAATAGTTGTTCAATCCGCCGGTGTCCGGACGACTGCTGCCGTCACGCTCGCCGGTTTCCGCACCCGGATCTTGGTCACCCGATAGCGAGGACCAATCCACCGTCGCGTCGTTGGTCAGCACTTCGCCGCGGGTCACACTGTCTTGCAATTCGATCGTATAGGTCAGCGTGATCGTCGCGCCGACTGGCATGTCGAAATCGCCACCCTCGATCGTGATCCCAGTCCCGCCGCCGGTAATCGCCGCCGTTGGTGCACCAGCGATTGGGAAGCCGGTCGCCACCAGACTATCAACACTGATGATCAGTGTGTCGCCCGGAGCGATGTCGGCGAAATTCACATTGTACGCCGTGCTGGTGCCAGTGTTTTCCAGCACCACTTCGTACTGAACCGTGTCACCGGCATCCGGCGCAGTCGGCGCACCGCCGACGATCGTCTTGGTCAATTCCACTTCCGGCTCGACCAACTCGACATCGGCCGTCGCGGTGTCGGTAAACGTCGCATAGTCAACTTGTGCGGTGTTGGTCAGCGGCGTTCCGGTGTCTTGATTGCCATCCACATTCAACACCAACGCGTCGACTTCGATGATGATCTGGGAGTCGGCTGCTGTGCCGCTGGGCAGGGCCACTTGATCGACGTCGAAGTTGATTTCAAACGCGTCGTCGTAGGCGTCTGCAGTGTTGTTTTGCAGCGTAATCGTTGATCCATTGAGCGTAATGCCGCTGCCGGTCGTGAATCGGACCGCGTTGGGATCGTTGACGATTGCCAAAAAGTCCGGCAACTGATCGCTCAGGATCACCGCATCATTGTACAGACCGGCCGACAAATCCAAGCTGATCTGATAGGTCACCGTCTCGCCGATCGCCAGGTCCGTGATCGCCGGGTCGTGCTGGCCGCTGCCGGTACCCGCTTCCGAGCTATCGACCACAATCTTGCTGATCCCGATTGATTCCTGGCCGGTGTCGATGGTGTGATCGTCGTTGTCCGTGCCGGTACGACCGCCGGTCCCCGGTAAACTGTCATAGTCGACCACCGAGGTATTAATGATCGTGTCACCGGCCGGATCAACGTTGGCATTCAGAATGGCGTCGAAGGTGATCGTCACCGTTTCACCCAGTTCCAACACGTCCACATCCACTTCCAACGCGGTGTCGCCGGCGCTGTTGCCCGTGGCAATCGTAACGGTACCACCACCGCTGGTCACTGCGGTCACGCTACCGACAACCAAGTCCAGCGTATCTTGATCGCCCATTCCATTGAGCAGACTGTCGGTGATCACCAGATCAAACGCATCGGTCGAGCTACCGCCTGCCGCCGAATTACTGACTACCAACGTGTAGGTCACCGTATCACCCACCGATGCCGTTGTCGTCGGGGATGATTTGTCGATCGTCAGAACCGGTTCAACAAGCGTGATCATCGCATCGTCAGTGTCGGTCAGACCGTTGGTCGATGTCACCGTCGCCGTATTGGTCTTGGTTTGACCATCCACGTTGCCTGGATCGTCGACGATCAACGCTTCATACTGGATGATGAAACTGTCGTTGGTCGAATCGTTGTCGCCCGTGTTGACCACATCACCCACGTTCACCGTCAACACACCGCCGCTGAAGTCAATCACTGGCGCAGTCGGGTTGAACGTGAAATTGCTGCCGGCGATCACCATCACCGTCGACGTGTCAACGGTCATCACATCAGGGATGTCGTCGAGCACAATCACGTCCGGCGTGCTGCCTTCGAACAGACTGACCTCGATTTGATAGGTCACCGTGTCGCCGATCGAATACACCGTCGGTCCGACCACGGTCTTGTCCAGCTCCAAGCCTTCGCCGACTGTGATCGTGACTGTGTCGTCATTGAAATAGTTGTTCAATCCGCCGGTGTCCGGACGACTGCTGCCGTCACGCTCGCCGGTTTCCGCACCCGGATCCTGGTCGCCCGATAGCGAGGACCAATCCACCGTCGCGTCGTTGGTCAGCATTTCGCCGCGGGTCACACTGTCTTGCAATTCGATCGTATAGGTCAGCGTGATCGTCGCGCCGACTGGCATGTCGAAATCGCCGCCATCGATCGTGATCCCAGTGCCGCCGCCGGTAATCGCCGCCGTTGGTGCACCAGCGATTGGGAAGCCGGTCGCCACCAGACTATCAACACTGATGATCAGTGTGTCGCCCGGAGCGATGTCGGCAAAGTTCACGTTGTACGCCGTGCTGGTGCCAGTGTTTTCCAGCACCACTTCGTACTGAACCGTGTCGCCGGCATCCGGCGCCGTCGGCGCACCGCCCACGATTGTCTTGGTCAATTCCACTTCCGGCTCGACCAACTCGACATCGGCCGTCGCGGTGTCGGTAAACGTCGCATAGTCAACTTGTGCCGTGTTGGTCAGCGGCGTTCCGGTGTCTTGATTGCCGTCCACGTTCAATACCAACGCGTCGACTTCGATGACGATCGTTGCGTCGGCACCGGCGGACCCTGGCAACGCGACTTGGTCCACATCAAAACTGATTGTGAAGGCGTCGTCGTAAGCATCCGGTGTATTGTTGGCGACCGTCGGTGTGGCGGTAGAGGCCAACGTGATGTCGCTACCGATACTGATGATTCGCACGTCGCTGACGCCGTCGACCAATGCCAGGAAGTCCGGCAATTGATCGCTCAAGATCACTGCGTCGTTGTACAGACCGGCCGACAGGTCCAGGCTGACTTGATAGGTCACCATTTCTCCGATCGCCAAATCGGTAATGTTGGTGTCGTGCTGATCGGAGGTGGTGCCGGCTTCCGAGCTATCGACCACAATCTTGCTGATCCCGATCGATTCCTGGCCGGTGTCGATCGTGTGATCGTCGTTGTCCGTGCCGGTGCGTCCGCCCGGTCCGGGCAAGTTGTCATAGTCGACCGTCGAAGTGTTGATGATCGTGTCACCAGCCGGATCGACGTTGGCGTTCAGAACCGCTTGGAATTCAATGGTCACCACTTCATCGATCGCCAGTTGGTCCACCGTCACCTCGACGGTGTCATCACCGGGATCATTGCCTTCGGTCACATCGACGGTCCGCCCCGCAGGTTGCGACGTGATCACTACGCTGCCGACCACCAGGTCCAATGTGTCGTCGGCCAGCAAACTGTTCAGAAGATCGTCGCTGATTACCAAATCAAACGCATCGGCGGTGCTGCCGTTGCTGGCCAAGTTATCGACGGTCAGCGTGTAGGTCACGGTATCGCCGACCGAGGCAGTGGTGGTGGCGGAGGTTTTGTCGATCATCACCACCGGTTCGACCACGTCGACGGTCGTGGTGGCGTCATCGGTAAATCCAGGGTAGGTCAGCGTGGCCGTGTTGATCAGAGTGTCACCGTTCTGATTCGCCGGCACATCGGTCAGGACCGCGACAACCTCGAACACCATCATGTTTTCGTTGCTGATCGCGCCGACGCCATTGACCAAGTCGGTGAACGTGAACGTTGGGTTGCCGCTGCTAGTATCGGTGACTAGATTCGAAAAGGAGACATTGGAATCCGACTCGGCTGCGACATAGGTGGCACTGACCAGTTCCAGCACTCCGGGGGTTATCGGCAGCAGATCGCTGACGACAAAGTCATTGGGGTAGGTCGCTTCGGGCAGCGTGATGGTGATGCGGAAGGTTGCTTCTTCGCCGATCAGCAGATCGTTTCCGCTGGTCGATGGCTGGCTGGTATCGATCAAGGTCTTTTCGATCGTTGGGACCGCCGTGGTGATCGTGGTCTTGTCCGAATCAAAATAATCGTTCAGCGATCCAGGTGTGGGGGCGTTGCTGCCGTCACGCTCTCCGTCGGGTTGGCCGGAGTTGACATCGCCGTCGAGCGAGGACCACTGAATATTTGCCTGGTTCATGATCATTTCACCAGGGCCAATCGTGTCTTGCACTGTGACTTCATAAATCAACGTCACCACGATGCCCTGCGGCAGATCAAATTCACCAGACCCCGTCATATCGGACAGCACGATCGAGGTCCCGCCGCCCAGAATCTCTGCCTGAAGGGTCACTGGCAATCCAGGCGAAGCCACCGAAACCACATTGGTGATCAATGTATTAGTCGGCGCCAGGTCTTCGAACATCACTTCAAAGGCATCGCTGCTGCTACCGTCGTGTCGGATCTCGACCTGGTACTGGATGACGTCACCTGCATCCGGCGCGGTGGTCGGGCTGTTGATGCTCTTTTCGACGATCAGATTGGGTTCGATCAGCGTGATGTCAACCGAGTTGGTTGCCAGATCAGTGGTTCCGTTGTTTGGATTCGTGTACTCAACATTGGCCGTGTTGGTCAGCGTGACGCCATCTTGATTTCCAATCACATTCAGCACACGTGCGTCGACGCGCACTAGGAACGAATTGTTGTTCGCGTTGTTGTCCGCAGTCGTCAGTGTGTCACCAAAATCGATCGTCAGATCCGTTCCGCTGCCGACGGGATTATTGGAGCTTTGGATGACGAGGTTGCCGTTGTAGTCTGCTGTCAGCAAACCGCCGCTGGACGCGGCATCGGTGACCAGGGTGAATCCAACATACTCCAGCCCATCTGGCAGATCGTCGACAACCGACAGGTCAAGCGTCGTGCCTTCATTGAGTTCCACCAGCAGGTCGTAGCTAACGATTTCACCAATGGTGTATTGATCTGGCGCCACCGATTTTGACACGGTCGGCGTCTCAAGCGTGAACGACACATTGTCCGAGGTGAAATAGTCATTCGGACCGGTTCTGTCACCCGTGCGTTCGCCGTTGACGTCTCCAGGAGAACTATCGTCGGTTGGCAAAATTGAACCGGTCGGATTGGGGCCGGTCCCACTGTCCCCTGGCAAACTGGTATAGGTGACATCGACTTCGTTCGGGATCGTCAGTCCAACGTCCACATCGTCGACCACGCGTGCCGAGGCCAACACGACAAAAGAGCCACCAGGATCCAGGCGATCAACGACAAGATCAATATTGTTTCCGACGCCGACGTCCGAGTTGTCCGTTGCGGTCGCATAACTTGGCGAGAATACTTGCAGTGAAATCAGGTCCAAATTTGGATCCAATTGATCCGTCAAATTAATGTCAAAGGCGGTCGTCACGCCAGCCGCTGTTGAATTGGAAACGGTCAGGACAAACAGTGCCAAATCTCTCCCGTCGGCCGGAGAATTCACCAGTACTTTATCGACTGTCAGATCGGGTTCGACGATCTGCACCGACACCGGATCAGAGGGGACGCTGGGAGGCTCAAAGTTAATCCTGGCATCGTATTGATTGTCCAGGATATTGCCGGCGATATTATCGGGAAGATTGTTGACGATTGCATTGAATTCAATCACGATGAATTCTTGATTCGCATCATCTTCAACGTTGTCAACCGTCCCCAAGTTGAAAAAAGGATTCGACCCGGGCTGGAAATCGTCAGCATTCGGATCCGTTGTACTGGTCGAAATCAGGTCATCAGTCAGAACAAACGTCGGGGTGATACTGTTAATCGTTGTTTCATCACCCATCACAAATGCTGATGGGTCCAACGTGCTGGAAGTAAAGAGGCCGTTTTGGTCACCGACCAGTGCAATCGTGGTCGTCCCATCGTTCAAGTACGTCATCCCAGTCGGTAGCAAATCCTCGATGAACGAATTCAAATATTCAGATTCGGGGACTTGGGTTACCAATCGATAGCGAACGATTTCTCCGATGGCGACCTGTTCAATTCCATTGACGAATCCAGTGTGCGACTCTGATGTGGAAACAATCGATTTGACCAGCTGGCCAGGGTCGGCAGTAAACGAAACCGTGTCTTGATCGGCATAGTCATTCAATGCTCCGCCGGGACCATCAGCGCCGGTTCGTTCGACCGATTGATTGTTAAACGTCGATCGTTCTCCGGGATCGCCATCCAGGCTGGTCCACTGGACTTCCGCGGTATTCGTGACCACATCATTGGGCTGAATCCCAAGAACTAATTCACCACTAACCTGAATTGTAATTTCCCGGCCCATCGCAAAATCAATTTGGTTCTGGCTGGTGTCCCCTCCAATCGCAAATTGTAAGACGCCGTTGTTGTTGAACACGTCCCCAATGCCGATGGCGTCTGCACCGGTTTCAGTGTCCATAACCGATGTAATCGAATAGTTTTCGACCAGCGTGGGCAGCGTATCGGAAAGTTCCATTTCGTAGGCGTCGGTTTCGCTATTGCCACTGTGGCGAATAACGATGGTATAGACGACCACGTCGCCGGTATCACCACCAGCGGGCGGTGCCGTCACGCCATTAACGGTTGCCGTTTTTTCCACCTCGATATCCGGCTCAATGACCGTGACGGGATCGCTAGTCGCCGTTTCAATCTCTGTTTGCCCGTTGGAAAGATATTCCAGCGTCGCAAAGTTTTGCTCGGTGGATCCCGATTGGTTCTGCACATCGTTGAGTACCACCGCGGTGATGCTCAGCGTGATCGTTTCGGCGGTATCGTTATCGGTGTCCGAGTTGACGATCGTTCCCAGGTCGAAGGAAACCAATTGTCCGTCCGCTGTGACCACCGGTGCGATTGCGGCGAACCCACCCGGCAAGTCGGTTTGCAGTGCCGTTGGAGAACTGAGGCTATAGCCGTCGTAACTGACGAACGCCATGTCACCGAGTTGCCCCAAATAGTCCGTCAGCACGGCTTCAGGCAGCGTTCCCTCGGGCAGGGTCATAATAATATCAAACGTCACCAGCTCGCCGATCACTGCTTCATCAAAGGCGTTGGTGCCGTCAACGATTTCGGTTCCAGTCAACTGCTTGCCCAGAATCGGCGTCGTAATGGTGACAATCGCGTCGTCGGTGAAATCGCCATCGACCCCATCGGTCCAATCGACTCCATTGTTGATGGCTCCAAAGGAAACCAATTCGCCGGTGTCAATCTGCTGTGAACCGGCCGCTGCTGATTCATTTGCCTGCAAGTCGAACGTCACAATGATGATATTGCTTCCGGTCGCCGCTCCGTCTGGTTGACCGTCAATGACGCCGTCTAGCGGATTGCCCCCAACATCCGCTGGATCCACCAATTCAATCCCATTGGTGAAAAACTCCATCGCATTGGCAGCTGTGATCGGATTGCCAGCGGTATCGTTGAAATCGATCACGGTCCCGTCGCCTCGGGTGACCTGCAGATTCAAACCCTGACCGACTGTCGGGATGTCGAAGCCGCTGGGTAGCGTATCGCTGATCACCAAGTCATAGCCGTCATCACTGCCGGTGTTTTCGATGACGATCGCGAATTTGACGAAATCACCCGCATCGATCCCTTCCAAATTGCTGTCGATCGGATTGGCGGCAAGGTCGGCCGAGGTGATCGATCCAGAGAATGCATTGCCCGTGTTTCCCGGATCGGCAAAGCTCACCGGACCGACGGGGTTCGGATCAAAGGATGCTGCGCTGGCGTCGGTGCTGACGACACCTTTGACCAGATTCAAATCCGGCGTCTGAGACACGATCGTGCCGATGTCTGTCGTCGTGTTGGAGTCACCGTCGGTCGAGGTCTCATTGGCAACGCCAATGTTGGCGAGTGTCAGTCCGTCGGCAAAGGGAAAATCTTGGAACTCCACGGTGTACAGCAAATCGATTGTCGTTGCTTGGGACGGCAACGCTTCAAAGCTTCCGAAATCCAATGAAAATGCGTTGGCGCCGGTTTCCGCTTGCAGGGTCGGTGTCATGCCACCGCCGGTAAAGTACAAGTCAAAGAATGCTTGCGCTTGCGGGCCGTAGCTGATTTCACCAACCGCCGGCGTCCCTGTCGTCAGGACCGTGTTGTTGAATTGAGTCAGCGAGGACGCATCGAAGACAGGCGACGGCAACACATCGCCTATCGTGAGGTCGTCGAATCGCGTCTGCGGCAGGTCATAGGTCAACCGGTAGGTAATCGTATCGCCAGGGCCGAGCGTCGGCACGCCGCTGATTGGGACGCCATCGACCGCGTAAACCTCTTTGATCAACGTGCCCGAATCCAGGTCGGTTGTTGTTTGGCTGCCATCCGTGACCGATTCATTGCTGCCCGCGACGGTCGCCGAAATATCGATGTCGTTGGAAACCTGGTCGCCTTCGACCACCCCTTGGCCCCCCAATGCCGGGTTGCGATAGAGCGAATCGATTGTGGTACGAAAAACAACCACACCGGTGGTCCCCGGTGACAATCCGTCATTGCCCGTCAGTTGGCCGCTGCCCAATTCCGTGCCCAATTCATCGGAGACACGAAACTGGACCGCCACTTCATAGTTCGGGGCGCCCCCAACGGTGTCGTCATAATTTGTCACTTCGAACGTGTTGGTCGACAACGAATTGCCGTTGTTGCCCATGATTTCCAATGTCGGCGTAAACGAGCTGTCGAACGATTGACCATCACTGAGCAGATCATCGATCACGATGTTGTCGAAATCGAAATAATCCGAGACCTGGAATTCGATCCGGTACTCCAATACGGAACCGACCTGTGCGGGGCCCCCGCCGACGACGTCAACCGATTTTTGAGTGGCCAACGATTTCTGGGTCAATTTTTGATCCGCACCATCGGCTGGATCTTCAACGGTCTCGGTGACAATCGGATCACGGGGGTCAATGGGGTCCCAGGTGTACTCGCCCTCGGCGGGGTTCAGAGTCATGGTGCTCTGACCCGTGGTGGGGTCAATGATCGGATTGCCATCCCCGTCCAACTCGGGAATGTAGAAGGAGAATGTCACGGTCACATCGTCGTCGCCTGCTGTGCCCATGACCGAAGCAAATTCGACGACCAGTTCGTCTGTCCCATTTTCTGCCAATGCATCGATCCCGGGCTGATCACTAATGGTTCCAGTGGCGCCTGCGCTGCCACCGATTACCACGTTACCCTGATAATTGATCGTATTGGGCAGCAGATCCGAGACCGTCAGATCGGTCACGGTCTGGCCTTCGGCAATGTCAACAGTGATGGTGTAGGTCTGTGGAAAGTTTGCTCCACTGACCGTCTCTTGCTCGTGCGCATTGACGACTTTGTTGATCCGAATGATCTCCGGCGTCACCGTGTCCTGAGTGAACCCACTGACGGTTGCGTTTGGATCGTCAACACTGGGATTGTCCAGTGGATCACAGCCATACTGAAATCCACCACGCACTTGAACATCCAATCCAACTCCGACATCCGCCAAATCGCTGATCTCCATCGAACCGGTCACAACCAGTTCGGGACTGCCTTCGTCATAAGAACCGATTGGTAGTTGCAGCACGATGAAACGATCACCGGGGGTCAATCCGGTGACGATCACTGGCGACCCGTCGGGGTTCTCCAACAACGGATGCTCGACGGTCCCCGTCGCGTCCACCACCTCGTTGTACACCGGCGTCAGAGTGGATCCAAAAAAGTCGAATGTCACGTCGCCACTGTCGATCCCGATCCCGTCTGGTACATCGGTGCCGGCTGCACCATCGGCACCATTCCTGGGGATCACAATGTCGATGAACGGTCCGTAGCCGGTCTCGGTCGTCGAGGGTGGCATGTCAAACGTGATTTCGAAATCAAATGACTCGCCGACAAAGGCTTCATCGGGAACGTCAATGCTGACGTCCGGTACGGCATTTAACAGCACACGCCGTTCGAGTTGCTGCAAGAGCACACCGCGGCGTTTGCTGCGTTTTGATTGGCTGTTACGAACCGAAACGGGATTGGGAAAACCAATGCTCATGGCGCTTCATGCAGGGGGGGGTATTTGTCTGGCAATCGGACGATGCGAAAACGCACTCCGCCCGCAATGCAACTCACGTTTTCTCGATGATACGGTTATTATGATTGGACGGAATCAATCGACAACAGTCAAATTCTGCCCCACAAATAGGCGTCCAGGATCTCAATCAACGCGTGTTGTGTATCTTCAACCTAAGATGCAGTTGTGACACGGAAGCCAAAAATGCGTGGAAATTCGGCAACTCTGTCGTCCGCTGCGGATCCAACGAACTGCGGCGAGGGATTTCACCGCTAGCAGCACGCCCAAACCCCCTTCGCCAGAACTAGGAACGCCCCCGCTGGACAGCGTGGTCAACCAAAGACCAGTCCCCCCGACGACCCACTCGCTGACGCTTTTAGAAGTTGCGCGATTTTCGCAAGCTCGACGCGTCACGGCCTGTCGATTTAATGATGGTCGCCTTTCGCTCCGCGAAAGTCCCGATCTGTTGCCGCAACTTTCGCGGAGCGAAAGGCGACACTACCGTTGCGAAACGGATTAAATCAACAAGCCGGTCAGCAAGGGATTTAGCGGGAATGAAATCCCTCGCTCACGCGTTTTGAAGTTGCGCTTTTATGGTAACCCGAAGCGTGAGCGAGGGATTCAGGGTGCTAACGAGATCCCTCGCTCACGCGTCGGGTTACCAAAAACCAATGCCCCACGCAAAAGCGCGGGCTTTTAAACTAACGCGTCGGGTATAGGAACAACCAATGCCTGACAAAAACACCACTTCACAACCGCTTTCTGACGTTCAATGTTCTTGCTGGATCTTGCCCGATACACGATCGATGCCATGAATCAATTTCCCAAACTGCTGTTCTGCCTGGCCGTCTGCTGCGGATCGCCGCTCGGGTCGATCGCCGCGGTTGAACCCGTTGGACAAACATCACGTGTGTTCGCGTTCACCGAACCCAACGTGACCGTGCACGTTGCGTTTTCACAACCCGGTCGGATCGAAACGCTACAGGTCGATGAAGGCCAGCAAGTCGAACTGGGTGACCCGCTGGCTGCACTCGAAACAGGAGCACTCCAGGTCTCGCAGGCCATCGCTAAGGTTCGCGCCGCCGATCAGTCCACGATCACTGCCGCTCAAGCCGAAACCGACGCACTACAAGCGCGGCTCACAGATCTCAGCGCATTGCAACAATCCGGCGGTGCGTCGCCCGAGGAGGTGCGCCGAATTTCGACCGAACTGGATGTCGCTCGCGCCAAACTGGCCACTGCGAAATCAGAAAAAGAAGTTCAGAAGCTGGAGGTCAAACAGTTGGCCGAACAGTTGAAACAGCGAAACCTGACGGCCCCGCTAAGCGGATACGTGACCGAGATCCAAAAGCGTGCCGGCGAATACGTCTCGGCCGGGGATCCCCAAGTCTTGGAACTGGTGCAACTCGATCCGTTGAAAATTCGGTTCTACCTTCCCGCCGCTGACACGCTGCGACGCGAATCCGGGCAACCGGTCTTGCTACACCTGCCGCTGCTACAAATCGATGTCCAGGGCAAAATCCGCCGAGTCTCGCCGGTGATCGATCCCGAGAGTGGCACGGCGCTCGTGGAAGTCGAACTGGCGAATCCGGACAGAACGTATCGCAGCGGAATGCGATGCGAATTGCGACTGGACCAAACCGCCGTTTCCCCCTCTGAACTTTCTGCCCAGGTCTCGCCATGAACCCTAGCACTGACTCCACCAACCCTGCGGCCAACGGACAGCGTTTTGTCGTCAAGTACGAAAACCTGGCCGCCTTGTATGCCGGTCAAACCATCGTCAACGCGACCGACCAGGAAGTGATCGTTGATTTTTCCAGTGGACCGGTGACCAGCAACGACCAACAGGTACTGTCCATCCACACACGGATGGCGATGTCGGTCGAAGCGGCACGGCGGCTGGGACACCTGTTGCTACAAGCCACCGAAAACCAGCCGGCATCAGACATCGCGCAGCTACCCGGTTTTTAGTCGATCATGATCATTGCCACACAGTCCAATCCATCCGGCCAGCCCGAATCGTCCGGCACGGTGTCGCCGGCGGTGGTCGGAGATCTGACCGATCGCTACTTGGCAATCCTGGCCCAGGATCAGCCGCTGGACTCGATGCACCAGCGGCTTGCCAAACTGACCTGTGAACTATTGAACGCGCGAACCGTCTTGTGGGCTCCCGAACCGGCACACCAAGCGCCTTCGGAAGACACAAACACGGACATCGCCGAAAGGCTATCCGATGTCGCGCCGGACCCCCGGGTCGATGACGAAGAATTGGCAATGGTGTTGACCCAGGTCCGCCAGCAATCGCAACCGGTCGTCGCCCCCAGTCAACAGATCCCCCAAGCGACCAATATCGGCATTCCGGTTTCCGGCCACGGCGTGTTGCTGTGTCGACTGGTTGCCGGTCGCAATCTGCTACCGTCCTTTGTGGCGCTGCTGAAAATGGTCGCCGGCTACTTTGTGATGGCCAAGGTGCGTCACCACCAAAGCCAAGGGATGGCGATGGCCGCTGATTCGCAAACCCGACTGCAGCTGATTGAATGTTTATTCGGCCCGGGCACCACCACCGAATGCCTGCAACTGTGGTGCACACGTGTTGCAGCGATCGCCGGCGCCACGCCAGCGTTGCTGTGTTTGCAGGGCCGCCGACGCCGAAAGATCCGCCTGGTCGCACAGTCGGGCACTGACCCGGTGGCAACCGACGGCGAAACGGCGCGACTGGCCAAACGGTTGGCGGCGGAAGTGGTGCTAGGCGGCGCGGATCTGGATCAGGCGCTCAGCAATCAAACCACCATTAAATCCAAGTCGGCTACCGAACTGGCATCACATTTGGGTGTCGATCAGGTGTTCGCGTTTCCTCTGACCGAAGCCCAGCAAACCCGCGGCGCATTGATTTTGGCGGGCAATGCACTGGACGCCCAACGGGTCAAACGGGCTCGCCTGGCGGTCGCCGGCAGCGCCCCGTCACTGCTGTTTCGCCATCAACCGGCAGTCATAAAATCAGCCGGGGAAACCGGACACAGCAGCGGCTGGCGACGGTTGGTGACCGCCGCGCTGTCGATCGCAGCCCTGGTTGGATTGATGTGGATTCCCGTTCCCTATCACATTCGTTGTCCGCTAACACTGACCCCGCAAACCCGACGTTTTGTTGCTGCCCCGTTCGACGGGATCTTGATGACGACCGATGTCGCAGCCGGCGATGTGGTGCACCGCGGACAACCGCTGGGGCATCTTGACGACGGACCGCTCAAACTGGAACTGTCTCGAATCGCAACGGAACAGGTTCGAATTCGCAAGCAACAGGAGATCCATGTCGCCCAAGCCAAAATCGCCGACGCGCAATTGGCGGAACTACGCTTACAGGAATTGGCCGCTTCGGCCGAACTGTTGCAATCCAAGATCAACCTTGCGGTGATCACGTCACCACTGCCAGGCGTGGTGATCAGCCAAGATTTGGATGACGTCGAAAATTCGTCTGTCTCGCTGGGGCAGCCCTTGTTCGAAGTCGCGCCGCTGGCTGTCCTGCATGCGGAAATCGAAGTGCCGGAATTTCATGCTCAAGCACTGAAGACCGGATTGTTGACGTCGGTCTGGGTCAACGACGGTACCGGGCGTCGGCGACAGGGAAAACTGGAACGTTTGGCCCCCCGCGCCGACGTGGTCGGCGACCGCAACATCATCCGCTGCGAAATGCCGCTGGACAACGATGACCAAACTCTGCGTCCGGGAATGGAAGGTCGCGCGGCAATCGACGTCGGACAACGTACCATCGGCTGGATCTTGTTCCATCGATTGTGGGACCGCCTGCGTGTTTACGTGGGGATCTAATCGAGTCACCGATGTTTGATCTACAAACGTTAAAACCGAAACTGAAAGCTGGGCTGCGATTCTCCTTGGAATCGTTCGGGGCCGACGCCTGCTGTATCGTCGACGACCCGGAACGAGAGCAGTATTGGCGAATCGGGATCGATGAATTTCGCTTGCTGTCGAAATTCAACGGCCACTGTAGCGTCGCCCAAGCCGCTGCACAGATGCAACAGACCGACCTGTCACCAGCTGAAATACAGCGGGTGATCGCCTGGATGATTCAAGAGGGACTGGCGGAAAACCTAAGTTCCCAGTCCAGCAAACCAAAGCCACCCAAATTGATGCAGGGGATCAATGCGTCTGTGTTCTACCGGCTAAGTTTGGGCAATCCGCAAACGCTGCTGCGTTGGCTGTATCCGCTGCTGGGCTTTTTAACCAACCCCTGGTTGATTGGTGTTTGGGCGGCCACGATTGTGACCGCACTCCTGTTGGTCGCCGTGCGTTGGGATCAATTTCAAACCGCGACGTTCAATGTCGTTTCGACCGATCTATGGCTGTACTTCCTGGTGATCTGGTGGGGGCTAAAACTGATCCACGAGCTCTTTCACGGGCTGACCTGTTTGCGTTATGGCGGCACGGTGCGTGAAGCCGGCATCTTGTTTTTGCTTTTCGCGCCTTTGGGGGCCTACGTGGATGTCACATCCGCATGGCGATTTTCGTCCAAATGGCAACGCATTCATGTCACGCTGGCGGGCATCTATGTCGAACTTTGGTTGGCTGCGATCGCGGCGATCTGGTGGTGTTTCAGTTTGGATCCGATCGTCCACCAATTCTGTTTGCAAACCATCTTGTTGGCATCAGTGGCCACGTTGTTGTTCAACGGCAATCCGTTGATCCGCTTCGACGGTTACTACTTTTTATCGGACTTGTTGGAATTGCCGAATCTGTATGTGCGAGGCCAATTGGCGGTCCGTCGTGTGTTCCGGCGGATCTTTTTTGGAACCGTTGTTCAATCAGAAACCGTCGAGCCTCACCACCGACTGTTCGTACTGTTGTTTGGCTTGGCGTGCTTCGTCTGGAAAATCATACTTTGCGCAGGCCTGATTATTTCCGCAGCGCTGTTGTTCCAAGGATCGGGATTATTGTTAGCGATCGCGCTGACCTTCACCTGGTTTGTGCTTCCACTGCTAAAGTTTCTGGTCGGTTGCGTGCGGATGATTCCACGACAGCCCCTGCGCGTGCTGCGGGCGACCGGATTGTTAGGCATCCTGATTGCATCGGCTGTTTGGGCCGCGCAGTCGATTGAGATCCCGCAGATGGTCACTGCCCCAGGTATCGTTCGCCCGATCGAATCCTCAATTCTTCGCAGCGAAGCGTCCGGGTGGCTAAACGAATTGGATGTCCAATCGGGACAGCATGTGGTCCAAGGTCAGGTGCTAGCGCGACTACACAACCCGGAACTGGCAATCCAAATTCTGGAGTTACGTCAGGAACTGCAGCGCATTGAAATTCGCCAGCGATCATTTGTGTCCGAGGGGAAATTGGGCGAAGCCAACGCCGAAGCGCAGGTTGCCGATCAGATCCAAGAACAACTGGACCAGCGGTTGCTAGAACAATCTCATCTAGAAGTCCGGGCGCCGCATGATGGCGTAGTCGTCGATTTTGAGATCGACGCGTTGCGGGGACGCCACCTGGATCGCGGTGATCGACTGTTCGAACTCGGCGACCTGTCATCGCTCGAGTTTGCGTTTTCGATGGAACAATCGCGCAACGAACGGCTTCAGGACATGGATCGTCAGGCTCCGACCGTCACCGTGTTTGTCCCCGGTACAGCCCCGATCCAGACCGTGTCTTCCACTCTGACCGTGCATCCCCAAGCTCGCTGGCAATTGGACGCCCCCGCGCTGGCGGCAAAATCCGGTGGACCCATTCCCGTGATGGAAGTCGTCTTGGACCGACGGCGGATGGAAACCCGCACGCTTAGCCCTCGGATTCACGGGACCCTCGCGCTACCCGAAGAAACCAAATTGATTCCCGGTACGATTGGTACCGTACGCATCTCGCTGGCCAGCCAGTCTGTGGCCCAGCGGATCAAACCGTGGATCACGCAGTTCTACCAAAATCTGGCCGACCGACTGGGCGAAGTGCGTTCGCCGGCTGGGCCCAATAGCTAACCACCGCCGCAGCGAATAATCGGCGCGCGTTAGAGAGCGGTTCCTCGGACTTTGTAATGCGAGTCACCAATAACCGTGAGCTCGCGTTCCGCGGCCGATGAATCATCCGCACTACGGTTCGCTGCGACAGCGATTCAGCGTCAACAGCGCGAACGCGGTGCCATAGGGCCGATGATAGTCGTACAGCGGATAGTCCCACCAACATCCATTGGGCTCTTGGCGGTCCAACATCAATTTCGTTAGCATCGCCTGGTACGGCAATCGCTGATCGGGTGGCAATTGTGCGACACAGACTGCGCCGTAGTAATGCCCAAAGAAATAAAAGTAACCCGCAACTTGCATCCATGATTCATGGGGAATCGGTCGCTTGCGACCGATGTCTAACCAACCGTTACGGACATACAACCGGTACAGCCAGGTTTTCAAAACGTCGTCAGTGATCGTTTCGTCACCCCATAGTCGCAAGGCACCGTTGCAACATTGCGAGCGCCCCAAACTGCCGCCGGGACGATTGATCTCTCGCGCCGGCCGGTCTTTCAAGTATTCGCCATACAGATAGCTAAAGTCCGGCAGTTGTTGTCGGTTGATGGCCGCAATCGCGCGATCCACCATCCGCTGCGGCGGTTCGATCCCGATGTCGCGGGCCTCGGCCAGAGCGACCAGCACCGTGCCACCGACAAAACTGATGGAACTGGCGGTCGGTTGATTCGACTGGTAACGAAAATCGTAGTAACCCCAACCGCCGTCGACCGACTCGTAACGTTGCAACATGTCGAATTGGCTGCGAATCAGCGTTTCGATCTGAGCCCGTTTTTCCGGATCATCGGCCCGTCGCCCGTGCAACCGAGTCAGTGCCTGAATCGAATAGGCATGTCCCCAGACATTGTAGATCGCATCTCCCGTGGCCCGGCGGAGTTTCGGCAGATGCTCCAACAGCCAAACTTCCGCGCGGTCGATCGCCGACCGTGTCGCGGTGTCGTCTGCGCCCACTTCTAACAACGCCGCCAAACACAGCGACGTGGTTCCGGCGCGAAACGCATGATGAGCCCCCGGGACGGGAGCATAAATATTTAGCCCCTTGGTCTTGGTGGCTGAACCCCAGGAACCATTCGGGTTTTGATCCTCGATCAAGAACTGAACACCGCGATCAATTGACGCCTGCAACTGTTCGGCGGTGGCTGGTTCCACCTCGGGCAATGGTCGCGACTGGCCATTGACCATCACGGTCTGTTGCCCAGGCGACGATTCGGCAGCGACCAACGTGATCAACGTCGCAGCGACCGCCCAGAACGAACGAATTCGATTGTATGGCACAATCATTTCGCATCCTCCTCCTTCTGTTCCGCTTTTTCTTTCTCCTTCTTTTTCTCCAGGTCGGTTTCCGCTGCGGGCTGGTCGGCAGACACCTCCTCGGCAGCCCCATCATCAACAGCCGGCTTGGAAAGCGTCACTTGGCAATTCATTCCCGGCATGATTTGATTCAATGCTTTGCCACCAACGGTCACCACACAGTCATATTTCGCATTCACGTAGGGGACGTCCCCAACCGACTCGACGACACCTTCCAATGTCACGTCGGGCAATCCGTCTGGAGTGACGTTGCACTTGTCTCCTTTACTGACGGCATGAAACTGTGCCTCGGGCAAATCCAATCGAACGTGCAATTTTGACGGGTCGACGACCGTGCCGATCACCTGGCGGTTCGCAACACTGGTGCCCTGTTTCAGAACCACGGGTTTGGCGGGCAATTTCCCGCGGACCAAGGGGCCGTACAAAAAGATGCCATCACGCGGGGACTTCAAAACCACTTGCTTGCGTTCGGAACGCATCTGTTCCAAATCTTCGGACTGCTGCTTGAACTTCGTCTGCTTGCGTTCCAATTCGATCTCGCGTTTCTGACGCTGGTTTTCTCTCTCGTGTTGACTGCTCTCAAATGCTAGCCGCGCGCGTGCCAAGCTCTCTTCCTGCTCGGCGTCGTTTTTTGGAATCGTCTGTGACAGCGTTCGCGCGGTTTGAATCTCGCTGCGTCGAAGTGAAAACTGAGCCATTTCCATCGAATGTTTGGCGCGTCGCAGCACGATTTCTTCGGACTGTTCGGTCAGATCATCTTCTTCATACATCTGTTCCAATTGATGAAATTCTTCGGTTGCGCTGTCGAGAGAAAACTTCGCCGACTGCAATGAAACGTTGGCCTGTTCGATCTGCCGTTCTCGATCGACTTTCTGATAGTTATCGTACTGCTGCTGGGCCAAATCTCGGGTGCGTTTCGCTGTTCCGGCATCAAGTCGTTGTTGCTGTAGAAACTGTTGATGCTCAAATTCGTCCGCCTTCAGCGCCAATGACGCCAGACGCAAATCCAATTCTGCATCGCGAATTTTTTCGTCCCAGTCCTCTGAATCGAACCAGACCAACGCTTGGCCTTGACGCACCCGTTTTCCGTACTCAACGACTCGCTCGATCTTGAATTCAGTCAATTGTTGATGATCTGCCGACACTTCCGCTTGTCGTGTGGATTCAAACACCCCCGCAAGTTTCGTCGGCTTGGGTTTTGAATCACTGGCGGAATCCGGTTCGTCGGCGCGACCAACGGACCAACCGGCAATCAGGACAATGCCAATAAATATTGACGGGCGAAGGACAGTTGTTATCCAAAATGGTTTCATGACAACGTGAACTCATCGGGGCAGAATCAAGGTGAGATGGGTTCTCCCATCATAAATCGACAACCCGGCGGTGTGGGGAATGAATCGGTTGCGATTGCGACAGCCCGCCGAAAGCCCCGGCCAAGGACCGTGATGGCAGAACCAGCCCCGCTAGCGACTGCTATGAAAAATGAATTGTTGCGATTCAGTTCACCCGGGGTTCCTGCCGAACCTGCCCCCAGCAGGTTCGACAGTGACCCCGGGCTAAGCCATTGAACGCCGTTGGCGTAGAGATGGGATTGAGTGCATGCGACTCTCCCAATCGGTGGCACGCGAAGCTGCACGACCTCCCCGCGGGAGAGTGAGTGATGAGCATTCGCCCGGATGATTCTTGACCTGGATATCGATCGACGCAAATT
>NZ_JAMYFE010000095.1 GCF_024129865.1 Stieleria tagensis
TCAAAACTCACGCTTCGGGTTACCAAAAAAACGCTGGCTTCCAAACTCATGCGTCAAGCTAGCGATGGTTCGTGGCCTGACGTCGCCCAGCTACATTCACCGCGCGTTATCATCTGGTTCTTCCGATCCATCACAACAACGACAGACAACCAAATGATCCATACGATTCATCGGCGGTTTTTATTGGCACTGCTGATCACGTCTCTGTTTTCGGTCTCTACACATGCCGCTGTGATCGAAGGCGTCACCGGCGATGGACAGACCGACGACACCGCGGCCATTCAAGCTGCCGTCGATCGCCAATCCGGTGCACTTTGTTTCGATCGCGGCGTGTATCGGTTGACCAAGCCAATCTTGATCGATTTGGATCGGGTCGGCTGGACCAGCCTGTCTGGCAACGGCGTGGCTCAGTTCCGGATGGAATCCCCCGGCCCGGCATTCCGGTTCATCGGCACACACGATGGCACCGCCAGCCCCGCATCGGTCAAAGCGAACGTTTGGGATCGCCAGCGGACTCCGATGGTCGATGGCATCGAGATCATCGGCGCTGATCCGGACGCCTGTGGCATCGAAGCCGATGGGACCATGCAACTGACGTTGACACGCGTCGTCGTACGTCATGCCAAGCATGCGATCCATCTCACAGGGCGCAACCGTAACGTCACGCTTTCAGAATGCCACCTCTATGAAAACCGTGGCGTGGGAGTGTTCATGGACAAACTGAATCTGCACCAAATCAACATTGCCAATTGTCACATCAGTTACAACGCCGGTGGCGGGGTGGTTGCCAAAGACAGCGAAATCCGCAATCTGCAAATCGGCACCTGCGACATCGAAGGCAATATGGGTGGCCCAAATTCAACACCCACCGCAAACGTCTGGCTGGATTCGACCGGCACTTCTGTCGGCGAAGTCGCGATCGTCGGCTGTACCATCCAGCACACCCACGATGCACCTGATTCGGCCAACATCCGTATCAACGGATTGTCCAACACGCGACCGTTCACCGACGAATTGAAAACAGGAAACATCACGATTGCCGACAACGTTCTGTCGGACGTGCAAACCAACATCGATCTGAAACAGGTTCGTGGCATCACGATCAGCGGCAACACCATGTGGAAGGGCTACACGGCAAACGTAATCGCCAAAGATTGTCACCAGATGGTTTTCTCGGGGAACCTGTATGACCGCAATCCACGATATCACTACGGCGACGGTGGCAGTGCAAAACTGGGAGTGATCTTGGAAGACTGTCGCGATGTGACGCTCAGCGGCGAGCATTTTGGCGGTGATGCGGATCAGCCCGCGGTGGTTCAATTGCGTCGCTGTGACGCAGTCAATTTGAATGGCTGCAGTTTTTCGGCCTTCTCCGGCGCGGCAATTCTGCTGGACACAGTCACTTTCAGCCGAATTTCGAATTGTCTTTTCACTGCCACCGATGGTAATGCCGTGGACATCCACCAGCTGGGTGACAATGATGCCCTGCTGGATTCCAATCGATTTCGAAAACGCTAATGCTGCTGTCACGTTGGGATTAGAATGTGGGGCCCCCTCTCCCCGCTGACAAAAAACCCGGATGATTTCGACTGTGAACCACGTCGACGATAGTGACACGCCCGCACCCGATTCCGATGCCTATGTGATGGGAATTGATTTGGGCGGCACCTCGGTCAAGCTCGGAATCTTACGAGGCGACACCTTGATTTCACGCGGTCGGTTCTCCACCGCACAGTGCAAGACTCCGACAGATGTTTTTCGCCAGGCCAAATCGTTCGCCACCGAAAAATTAAACGCCGTCGACGCCAGCGTGAACGATCTGCATTCGGTGGGTCTGGCGATGGCCGGTGTGATCGATGAATCCACGGCGACGTTGAAGGAAACCGCCAATTTGCACTCCTGGCATGGGATCGGATTCCGTCAAGAATTGATCCAAGTGTTTGAAAGACCGGTGGCGGTCATCAACGACGCCAACGCCGCGGCGCTTGGAGAGGCGTTTCATGGGCGTCATCGAACCGAGTCGCTCGCGCTACTGACACTCGGCACAGGGATCGGCGGCGGGATCATCGTTGGCGGCCGACCGGTCAACGGCAGCCATGGCTGCGGCGGTGAAATCGGACACGTTACGATTGACCATAGTCCTGATGCACGACCCTGTGGGTGTGGCCGCGCGGGACATTTGGAGGCCTACGCCGGTGCGGCGGGCATCGTGATGACCGCCACCGAACAACTGGACAACAGCGATCATCCGTCTTGTCTGCGGATTCTGCCGCGTCTGTCACCACAAACCATTGCCACCGCGGCCGAGCAGGGTGACCAAGTGGCAATCGAAACGGTCCGCCGCACCGCCGTGCATTTGGGCCGCGCCATCGCGATGCTGGCCCAGATCGCTGACCCCTCGGTCGTGTTGCTCGGCGGCGCGGTCACGTTTGGTGGACTGGAAACAAAAACCGGGCGCGATTTTTTGAAGACAATTCACCAAGAAACCGTGCGTCTATCACTCGTCCAAGCCGGATCCGGCCTGGAGATCGATTTTGCCACGCTAGGAAACGATGCCGGCATGCTCGGCGCGGCGCGTCATGCAAGTCAAACTGCGTGCGAACATGACTTCGATCGCAATTCAGAATCTCGCCATGAAGATTGATCCTCACCCTGCCATTCCTTTCCGCGTTTTCCCCGAAGCCCGAGATGCCAGCGAAGCGGTAGCACTTGAGATCGCCACATTGGTACGCAGCCGAGCCGCCGAAGGCCGCAACTGTGTGTTGGGATTGGCCACCGGATCAACCGTCGTCAACATCTACGCCGCAATGCTCCGCTTGCACCGCGAAGGACTGTCGTTTGCAAACGTTTCGGTGTTCACACTCGATGAATTCCTGCCGATGCAGCCCGAATGTTTACAAAGCCACGCGTGCTTCATGCACGAACACTTGCTCGATCACATCGATGTACCGGCGGATCAAATCCATATTCCCGATGGTACGCTTGCCCAAGAACAACTTGCCGATCATTGTCAACGATACGAACGTGCGATCGATGAATGCGGTGGCATCGATCTATTGATTCTGGGCATCGGCCGCCGCGGACACATCGGTTTCAATGAGCCTGGATCGGACACTGATTCGCGGACGCGTCCGATCACATTGGATTCGATGACGCGGATTGATGCCGCCAGCAATTTTTTTGGCGTCGAAAACGTCCCGCGACGCGCCATCACGATGGGAGTCGGCACGATCCTGGACGCCCGTCGCATCATTCTGATGGCGTTCGGCGAAGGCAAAGCGGCGATCGTGGCGCGGTCGATCGAAGGCGAGGTTGCGGCGTCGGTCCCCGCAACGTTTTTGCAACATCACGACGATGTCGAGTATTTCCTCGACTCATCAGCCGCTGCCAACCTGACGGAAATCCGTTCGCCTTGGCTGGTCGGCCCTGTCAAATGGGACAGCCTGATGGTTCGTCGCGCCGTGATCGCACTGTCGCAATCGGTCGCGACGCCAGTGTTGATGCTGACCGATGCCCACTACAACGAAAACGGATTGCAAAGTTTGCTTGCCGAATATGGATCGGCGTATGAAATCAATCTGTCTGTGTTTCGGCACTTGCAAAACACCATCACCGGTTGGCCGGCCGGAAAACCCGGACAGCCCGAAACGGTGTTTCCTAAACGCATCGTCTTGTTCTCTCCCCACCCCGACGATGATGTGATCTCGATGGGTGGCACACTGACGCGACTGGCTGACCAGGGCCACGAAGTCCACGTGGCCTATCAAACGTCCGGCAACCTGGCGGTGTTTGACGATGATGCATTGCGATTCGCTGAATTCGCGGCCGATTTTTGCCGCGAATTTGACGTGTTCAGCGATCCGATTCAGCAATTGACTGGACAAATGATCGATGCGATTTGCAACAAGACGTCCGGCAGCGTCGATAACGAAAACGTCCGTCGGTTAAAGGGATTGATCCGTCGTGGCGAAGCGATGGCGGGGGCTCGGGTGTGTGGAGTCGATGACGAACGACTGCACTATTTGAATCTACCGTTTTACGAAACAGGAACCGTTAGCAAAAATCCGATCGGTGGATCCGATGTACAAATCACGGCCGACCTGTTGCGTGAAATCCGACCGCATCAGATCTATGCCGCCGGTGATCTGAGTGACCCACACGGGACGCACCGAACCTGCCTGGACGTTATTTTTGCCGCCTGTCACGAATGTCGTGACGATGATTGGTTCGCATCGACCGCGGTGTGGCTGTACCGTGGTGCCTGGCAAGAATGGGCACCCTATGAAATCGAGATGGCGGTTCCACTGAGTCCGCAGGAAGTCGATCGCAAACGCGATGCCATTTTCAAGCACGAATCGCAAAAGGACCGGGCTCTGTTCCCCGGATCCGATGCCAGAGAATTTTGGCAGCGGGCCGAAGCTCGGAATGCTCAAACGGCAATGATCTACGACAAACTCGGACTGGCCCAGTATCAAGCGATCGAAGGATTCGTGCGTTGGAAAGGTCTTGACGACCAACCGCAATAACTGCCAACCGCCCCACACACGCCGACTCTCACAACGTGCCACGTCTAGACCAACGCCTCAAATGCGTTGCCCAACAAATTCGCTGCGATGTGCATGCTGACATTGGTTCGGATCACGGGCATTTGCTGAAAGCCTTGCTCATGGCGGGACGCATCGAGCGTGGCATTGCGATCGAAAACAAACAGCAACCGTTTCTCAATTCTCAACGAAACCTCAGGGGACTGCCCGCACAGGTTCGCTTGGCCGATGGACTGGCCGGGTTAGAACCGGGCGAAGCGGACTGTCTAAGTATCTGTGGGATGGGCGGTCAGTCGATCAGTCAAATTCTGTCGGCGGCAGCCGATCGCATTCCACCGGTTGTGATACTGCAACCCAATCGCAGCCCCGAAACGGTCCGCCGCTGGGGACAGCGACAGGGGTACCGATTGATCGACGAGCAAGTGACCACAGGTCAACGCGCCTTTGTGATCCTGCGATTCCAGCACCAGGGGCCGGGCGATGACCCGGCCTATGCCGGCATCGATCGCGACGCTGCCGAATTGTTCGGCCCGCACCTGATGCGACGACGCGAACCACATTGGGTCCGCCGCCTGGAACAAGAACAGCACTACCTCAGCCGACTGGACCGTCTCGGGCCGGACGCAGCGCAACGGTTGAAAACGCTCGATCGGGTGCTGGTCGAGCTGTCGAACCGACAGAACTAACAAGAGTCAACAGCAGCCAACGCAGCGATGTCAGAAACTCGTCATCGGCGTTATCCTGAATGGCGAGTGCCACGATAGACCATCGTTTCCGCCGACTGGGCCGCACGTCGACTGACTGACGGCAGATCTTCTTTGTGTGACAGGACGATCAACTGGTCCCCGGCACCAATCACATCATCCATTTTGGGGTTCCGCTGGACGTGACCACCAGCGCGTTTGATAGCGACCACCACATGACCGCCATCACCGGTCAATTCAATTTCACGAATCGTGGAACCGACCAACGCGGACTGATCGCCGATCGGGATCTGCATCATTCCCAATCCGAAAGAATCCAAATCCTGATTCAAACGTGAAAATGCCCGCGTATCGCCGACCAATGATTCAACCGTCGGACAAGCGATCAGGTGTGCAATTTTGGAGGCCCCGATCATCGTCGGCAATACAACGCGATTGGCGCCACTGCGAATCAGTTTTCGCTCGGTCGCCTCCGACTCGCCACGGGCAATGATCTGGATCGATTCACTCAACTCCCGTGCGGTCAACGTGACAAAGACGTTTTCCGCATCGCCGGGCAGGACGGTTGCCAGTACTGTTGCTCGGTCGATCCCGGCGCGGCGCAGCGTGGCTTCATCCGAGGCATCACCTGAAACCACTAAAATCCCCGCGCGTTCGGCCTCAACCAGTCGATCGGTGTTGCGATCCACCACAACAAACTGGACTCCCGACTGACGCAGTTCCTGCACTAGGCTGCGACCGACTCGACCATAGCCGCAAATGATTGCGTGACCAGTTGTCTGTTCAATTCCACGACTCATCCGTCTGGCTCCCAATGCACGTTGAATCTCGCCCTCGGCAATCATCTGAACGAAACCGCCCAGGACATAAATCCCGGAACTGCAACCGGTGACAACCACCCCCAACGTAAACAGCTTTAATCGTGGATCGCTGATCGGACGGA
The DNA here is from genome assembly GCF_024129865.1 of Stieleria tagensis. Taxonomy (GTDB): domain Bacteria; phylum Planctomycetota; class Planctomycetia; order Pirellulales; family Pirellulaceae; genus Stieleria; species Stieleria tagensis. Next base: position 6,192 of record NZ_JAMYFE010000095.1, read on the forward strand.
CTTCGCCGTATCCGACACCAAAAATGGTGATGGCAACCATGTAGACCGAATCCAATGCGCTCCACCCGGCAATCACGTATCCGAACACGGCGATCACGCAGGTGGCCAGCAAGACGGCCATACCCAGCTTCATTTTGTGAATCGACGTGGAACTGTTCATCAGTGATTGCGTACCTGTGAAGCCCCAAGAAACGGTGCGGCAGCAATCAAGGTCCCACCGTCAGTGCTGACCGTCAAGCTTTCACTCCCGCAAGGCCTCCTCCACAGACACTAACCACGGTTTGTGGAGTTTCACTGACCAGCCATTCAGTGCATTCGAGACTTTCAGAGCTGATCCAACTCGAACGATCGAATCGCCAACTCTCCGAACGAGAACCCGAGCTTGACGATCTTTTTGGGCTGTGCGATGCGTGGATGCTGGACGTCAAACGTTTTGCCGCCGAAGCTGACGGTGGCTCGTTCGCCTTGCACTTTGACCTCGATCCGCTGCCACTGCCCGTCGTCTAAATGGGGAACGTCTTTGCTAAGCACGATCGGCTTGGCTTTTCCACCGGCCGGCTTTTCGGTGTAGGTTTGGATCGTGCTCGGTTGATCCGCGGCGCCGGTTCGCAGGACCACACGAAACGCATGGCCACCGTCCGCAGCATCCATCGTGAACACGACGGTCTTGCAGCCCTGTGGTTTGAATTCCACGACCGCAGCGGCATCGCGATGTAGGATCGGATACACCATGATCGGTCCATGGTTTTTGAATTTTTTGTACAGCGCGTCGTCTTGTTTGACCGAAGCGATTCCCTGTTTGATTTCCCAATCACCGCGCATTGCTTGGCGGGTCGGATGCTCTGCGGCGGTGTAATCGTCAAGCAATGATTCGCCAGACCCTGCGGTCTGTGTTGTCGGAGCGATCGCTTGCACCGCGGCCAAAACTTCGGCCGGTTCGGCGCGTTTGGTGTAGTCGGCGTTCAAGTAGGCGTAAGTGATTTTGCCGTTACGATCGATCACATAGGTCGCCGACAGCGGCAACTCCATTTTGTCGTTGCCGTTGTAGCTGCCCAGTTTCAATCGGTCGCGGTACATCGGGATGATCGGCGCGGGCAAATCAAAAACGATGCCGTACTGTTTTGCCAATGCATTGTCTTTGTCGTGCAATGCGACCAGATCCAAATCATTTGCCTCTGCCGTCTGTTTGGCTTTCTCGGGCAACTCCGGCGTCAAAACGACCAGTTTGGCGCCTGCACCTTCGATTGCTGACAGCTGGTGTTGCATCGCTCGCAGTTGGACGTTGCAATACGGACACCAACCACCGCGGTACCACATCAACACCACCGGGCCCTGTTTCCAGAGCTCACTCAAGCGAACGTTCTTGCCGTCCCAACCGGCCAATTCGGCATCGATTGCACCCTGTCCGACTTGACGCGCGGACTGCTCAATGCCAGTCGCCTTGACCGTTTGCACGCCGTCTTTGAAGACCGACAACACTTCAGGTGGATAACGCTTTGACGCGCCATCGACAAGCTCTTGTAACTTTGGCGCCAGCGGTTCTGGCGTGGTGGTTTGTGCCATGCCGACTGCGGCGACAACGGTGGCCAACGCCAAGATGATCAAACGCATCACAGTTCCTAGTGGTTTTGGGTGATAACAAACAGAAGCCGAACAGACAGCATAGCGATTGAGTCAACCACGGCGTCCGAAGCGATGCAACTAACTCCCAGGCTTGGCTGCGGTAGACTTGGTTTTGTTCTTTTGCCGAGCCCGCTGGCGAGCCTGGTCAAACTCCTGGGGCGTTAACACCCCCACCTCGTCAGCCCATCGATCCCATTTGGCTTTCAACCGCGCTGCGGTCTGGGGGTCATTTTCAATCACGTTATTGAGCTCCGTGCGATCGGCGGCGATGTCGTACAGTTCCCAAGGCTGGTTCCGCAGTCCGACCAGTTTCCAATCCCCCTCGCGAACCGCACGATTTCCTTCGTGTTCCCAGTACAGCGTTCGCTGCGGTTGCTGATCGCCATCGAACACCGGCATTAAACTACGGCCGGGCAGCGGCTGAATCGGATTGCCGGCAAATTCGGTTGGATAGGATGCACCGGCAACCTCGATGAACGTCGGCATCAGATCGATCAGGTGTGCCGGTTGGTGACGCAATTGACCGGCCGCTTTGATTCGCTCGGGCCAATGGGCGATGAACGGTGCACTGATTCCACCTTCGTGGTTTTCACGTTTGTAGCGGCGAAAGGGCGCGTTGCTGAGTCCGGCCCAGCCCTGACCGTAGCTGCTGGTCCAGCCGCCTTTCGATTTCCACTGGTCGTAGTTGTCGACCGTATTTTCTTCACCTTTGATGCCAAACAAACCCGTTTCCTTGGTGCCTCCATTGTCCGACAGGAACAGGATCAACGTGTTGTCGAGTTCGCCGATCTGCTGCAGATGGTCGATCACGCGACCAATGTTTTGATCCAGCCGATCGACAATCGCGGCGAACAATGCCATCTTGAAATCCATGTCATCACGCCGTTTTTCAGTCAACGTCTCCCACTCGGGAACGTCCAACGGCGACAACGGCCAGGAGCCATCCAAGACGCCCAGTTCGACCAACCGCTGATAACGTGCCTGGCGACGTGCTTGCCAACCGTCGCGATAGTGGCCGCGGTGACGATCGATGTCTTCGGGCTTGGCATGCAGCGGAAAATGAGGCGCGTTGTAAGCCAGGTAAACGAAAAACGGTTCGTCGTCTTGCTCGCGAACTTCGTCGATGAAATGCAATGCATAATCAGTGAACACGTCGGTGGTGTACCACTGCTGGTCGGGATGCAAATCGTTGACCGGGTGCTCACCCACGGGCAACACCAGTTTGTCGTTCAAATAGACTTCGGTGCGAGGAACGATGGTGTAATAACTGTCGATGTAGCCACGGGTGCCATAGAAATGTTGGAAGCCGCGTGCCGTGGGACTGCCTTCATCTCGCCAACCCAAGTGCCATTTGCCACTCATGATGGTGTGGTACCCGGCCGTCCCCAGGACTTCGGCCAGGGTGACCGCTTGGTGACTGATGCGGTCACGATAACCAGGCACCCCCAAATCGCCGGCCATGTGACCAATGTCGGCTTGATGGGAATACAACCCCGTCAGAATCGATGCCCGCGACGGGCAGCAGCGACCGGTGTTGTAGAAGTGCGTCAGTCGGACGCCGCCGGAAGCCAAGCGATCGATGTTCGGTGTGTTGATCTCACTGCCAAAGCAACCGACATCGGAAAACCCCATGTCATCGGCAAACAGCACGACAATATTCGGTCGCTCCGCAGCCATCGCAGCGCTGGCAAACAAACAGACCGACAAACATCCCCAAACGGCGAAACAATGTTGGATCAAACGGGCAACTCTCATCAGACTCACAAAGAACGAACGGACAGGGTCACAGCAAGACCGATCTGGTCGTAGCCGAGCGACGATCAGTGTAACCCACTGCGAGCCCCCAAACCCGGTCGGATAAATCCTCCACACCAGCGCAGTTGCTTCCCCCCGGGCCGGAGGCCGACAGAACCGCTGCCGTGGTCGTCAGGCCACGGTTGCCAACCACATTCCCGGACAAGCCCAGCGGGCGACACACCCAATCCGACGAACAGCCGTTGTGCCGCCCTGCCGGGCTCGATCTGAACTGGCTTTAGAAACCGGTGGCTGACGCCACCGGCAGAGGCTGTACCGGCCTCCGGCCTCTAACAATGCCTGGCTGCCACAGGCCCGGTCGGATAAATCCTCCACACCAGCGAGGCGCCATTAGTCGGCGACGCCTAAACGCAATGTCGGCGGCGGAAGTTCGGCGTTTTGGCTACTGGCGAAACCGTGGACATAACTAGCGCCCTGACCTGCAGTTTCTGAGACCAGGATCAAGGTCGCCCCACCGTTGCGATCGGCTTGCAGGAACTGCACCAGAGAATCACCCTCGATTCCAAAAACACCTGCGGTGTGATCGCTGGGGACCAAGAATTTGCCCAACAATTGCGTCTTCTGGCGATCGACTTGAAATGGCTGGACCTGAATCCCAGGGCAATGCTTCCAGTCGAGTGTTTCCGCAGACCAGTCCTCTAATGACTGATCGGTTAAACCGTAAACCGCGATCGTGGTGTCGGGTGTCAGCGACAGGTATCCCAAACCGCTGGGTAGCCCCTGCAATCGCAATCGCGCCGAGCGAATCGTGCTGCGGTCCAGCAGTGTCAGATCAAAATGCAGACAGGCGACGCGTCGCCAGTGTTCTTGGCCCTCATTGACCGGGGGTCTCTTGACCAGCAACATTCCACTGGCATCGGTTTCTGATTCCTCCTGCCCGGCGATCACATAGCCGTCGCGACCCTGCCCCACCGCCGTTGACAATTGCACGACTCGAAGCGAATCATCATCCGTGCGGGTCTTCGCTACCGCCGGCGACATTTGCGGCGTTTGTTGCAAGGGTTCGGTCAATCCGGCTGTCAGCCGCAGACCCGATGCTGGATGAACGGTCTGGACCACGCCACTGGCCAAATGCTGGGCATCGACGCGGCCTTCCAAAACGGTCAAATCCGAATCGCCCCCGGGGCCCACGTTGACTCCGAATCGAGTCCCACGATCAGTCAAAACGGATGTCGGTGTCTCGACAACAAAGCCTTCGCCACCGGCTTTGACTTCGGCATAAACGCGACCCGCGCGTACGCGACAGCGACTGGAACTGATCAGTTCCAGATCAGCCGGCCCCTCCATTCGCAAATCCACCTTCGGAAACCGCAGTTCGGCAATCCCCGAATCGAGAATCAAGCGTCCCGGAGTCAAAGCGGCCCCCACGTTGGTCGGCAAATCCGACGACACCCATTTGCAACTGTCGGTGGTCCCCATCGTTGCAATCACCGGCTGCCCACCCCACCAGCGCCCCGACCACAACCCCAACGCCACCAACACCGTGGCTGCCAAAGCAATCCGCTGCCATCCGCCGGCCGCGATCGGTTTGGACATGGGGTCTGGCGAGTCAACCTGAACAGGTGCGTTGGCTGCGGATCGCTCCGCCGCGACATTGAACTCTTGCTCGACCGGGGAAAGTCCGCGACCGCTGCGCAATCGAAGCGTCGATTCCAGGTGCAGCAGTTGGACGTAGTCGCGTTTCATGTCGGGATCAGCCAAAATCAACGCTTCAAACTCGGTCTGCTGATCCCTGTCGGCAGTACCGTCCAGCACCGCGTCACACAATTGGCGGTAATGCTGCCAACGTTCGTTGTTCGGGTTCATGAGGGAGTTTCCTGTGATCAGAGTTGCTGATTCAAGCGTGCGGTCACGCAATCATGCAGCGCGTGACGAACCCGGCTGAGCATTCGATAGACAGCCACCGGCGATCGCTGGGCCTGTTCGGCAATGTCTTCGACGCTGTATCCGGAATCATAGCGATGGCGGACCAGTTCACGATGGTGATCGGGCAAGGCGTTGATACAGCTCTCCAGGGCTTTCACGCGTTCTTCGTAGAACCCGGACTTCTCAATCAGTTCATCCGAGACGGCTTGCAAAAACGCTTCGCTAAACACCAGCGACTCGCGTGAGCGTCGCGAGCGCCAGGCCCGGACTCGATTGAAAGCGATCGAACACGCCCAGGCACCAAAATTTGTCCCCAGGGTAAACGAGTCGAATTCTCGCCACAGCGCCAAACTCGTCTCTTGAAAGACATCGTCGACATCATTTTGGGTCGGCAACAGACTGGTCAGATACAGCAGGATCGATCGCTGGTGTTTGGCGAATAAGCCCAAAAACTCCGACGTCAGGTCCTCCTGCGAAAGCGATTCATCCTGACCCATCGGCGCAGCACCATCGCCTGCACCGCTAGCCGGAGACGAATCCATCATCGACATCTTCATTTACCACGCAGTTGGGAGCCTAAACCGCCACGACCCGTTCGCCTATCAGAGAGCGGTCGCGACGCAAATTGGACGCGTTGCCAGATCGAAATTTGAAGAAATCGCAATTTTACGAGTCCAATTGAATTGGCAACTGCTCTTTCCCCTTCACGTTAGCGGGTCGATGGACCGCATTCAGCCGCCTGACGGGTGAATTAGTCCCATTTGCAGTGGAATCCAAGCCTCCTTCTGCAAGATCCGCTACCGCGATTCTTTTCCACTGTTGTCCTCTATTTTCTTCAAAAAAGGTTTTTGGGATGTCAAATCAACGACAATCCCGCCAGGCATTCACGCTGGTGGAACTGTTGGTGGTCATTGCGATCATTGGAATACTGGTTGGCCTGTTGTTGCCGGCGGTCCAGGCGGCTCGCGAGGCGGCACGACGGATGTCTTGCAGCAACAACTTCAAACAGATCGGTTTGGCGCTGCACAACTACCACGCCTCGTTCAAAAAATTCCCCAGTGCGGGACACGGGACCCGCAAGCATGTCGGCCGGCTAAACCTGTTCGTTTCGATCCTGCCGTTCATTGAACAACAGGGGCTGTGGGACACGATGTCGAATCCGATGTTGGCCCAGGCCGGGCAATCTCCCGTCGAACCAATCACGATCGGCAGCGGTGTCGGCTGGCCGGCTTTCGGTCCACAGCTTCACCATGACCTGGACGACTACACGCCCTGGCGTACCCAGGTCCCCGGGTATCGCTGTCCATCGGATCCCGGCCAACCGGCTGCCGGTGCCGCGGTCACCAACTATGCCTACAGCCTGGGTGATGCCGTCAAACGCATCTTCTATAACGTCCACACCAACTGGAACACGTCGCCACCATCGACCCCGAACCAGTACATCGACCAAGGATCATTGCGAGGCGTCTTCACGCGAGAAGCCTACCGGGGTTTCCGCGATATCTTGGACGGCAGTAGTAACACCATTGCGATGGCAGAGATCGCCACGTACCTGGGTGATCGCGGCGTGGTCGGCGGGATCCTGAACAACTCGCACTGGACCGGCAGCGGCGGATCCGAAACGGTCTCACGTGGTCCCGGCATCCTGAATACAAAACGTAATCCGGATCGACCTCAATTCTATGGTGTGCCGGAAAGTGAACTCTGGCTGACACTGGGTCAATCTCGCGGCGGACGCTGGTATGACTCGCTACCCGCCCTGACCGCTATCACCACAACCCTGCCACCCAACTCACCCAGCGTGATGGGATTCAATGGCTATGGAACCTACTTCGAACACGGTGTTTACAGCGCCAGCAGTCGCCACCAAGGCGGTTGCCACATCTTGATGGCCGACGGGGCCGTCACGTTCATTAGTGACAGCATCGAATCGGGCGACACCCAAAGCGGGTGGAGTATCTCCAAAGACAACAACAATGTCGGCCAGAAAAGCCCCTATGGACTGTGGGGCTCGCTGGGATCAATCCGCGGCAGTGAAGTCATCCAGGAGCAACTGTAACCTCCGCTACGCATCTTCGCTGGCGGCACCCGACCTGCTGTCGCCCAGTCCGATCACACGGCGTCTGCCGCGGTTTGGTAGACAACCGAGCCAGACGCCGACCCGGATTCCGCTGGGCGAATCATGTGGTAGCGAACCACACATTCAAACAACCCACTCAAAAACCCCGCCACAGCATTCGTTTGCCGAAATCGAAAACGTTTGCCAAGCCGGCGAGACTTTCCCACCAATCCGTCACTGGACATACACTAAAATCATGATCTGTCGCGTTGCCCTGTTAATCGCTGTTTGCCTGCCACTGGCCTCCGTCGGATGCGGTAACAGCACTGACCCCACCGTGCTCCCGCCCGCCGATGACAAATCCATTTATGAAGCCGAAGAAGCACGGATCGATGCGGAAGCCGCACAAACCGGTGGACAAGGTGTCTAGATCGCTCGCCGTCTGGGTCGTCTGCTGCTGGGCGTCGATTGTCACCGCAGCGTCACCTGGTACAGCGCCGGATCAAACGACAACAGCGATCGATTTCAATCGTGACGTCCGGCCGATCCTGTCGGACAATTGCTTTCACTGCCACGGCCCCGATTCGGCGACGCGTGAAGCCGGTTTACGATTGGACCTACAAACCGAAGCCACCCATGACCTTGGCGGTTACGCCGCGTTGGTTCCTGGTGATGCGGACGCCAGTGAGTTGATCCGGCGTATCGAAAGCGAAGACGATCCGATGCCCCCGGACGAAAGTAATCGGAAACTCACCGCGGCCGAAAAGCACACGCTCCGCCGCTGGATCGAATCCGGTGGTGACTTCGCAAAACACTGGTCGTTTGCACCACCGGTGCGACCGGCGATACCGGTGGTCGACCAGGAAACCAAAAACCCGATCGACGCCTTTGTCGCCCAGCGTCAACATGCCGTGGGGTTAACGTTTTCTGCCGAAGCCGACCCCGAAACACTGATTCGTCGCGTCACGTTGGATCTGAATGGATTACCGCCCGCCCCCAGCCAGGTCGATGCGTTTGTCGCCGACTACAGCCGCAATGGTGACGCCGCTTGGGACCGACTGGTGGACCGATTGCTGCAATCACCTCGCTATGGTGAAACCATGGCATTGCCTTGGTTGGACGCTGCGCGGTTTGCCGACACCGACGGCTATCAATATGACGGTCCCCGATTTCAATGGCGCTGGCGCGACTGGGTGATCGATGCCTACAACACCAACCTGCCGTTCGACCAGTTCACGATGCAACAATTGGCCGGCGACTTGATGCCGCCCGCCGAGACTCGGCAAGCAACCAACAACCAAATCATCGCCACCGCATTCAATCGCAACCATCGCTACAACTCCGAATCCGGATTGGTCGTCGAAGAATTCTTGTTGGAAAACGCAGTCGACCGTGTCGACACCACGGCCACACTGTGGATGGGATTAACGGTCGGCTGTGCAAGATGTCACGATCACAAATTTGATCCCATCTCGCAACGAGACTATTACCAGTTACTGGCGTTTTTCAACAGCGTCCCCGAAGCCGGACGAGCGGTCAAGAATGGCAATTCGGAACCAACCGCGATGGCTCCGACCGACCAACAATTTGCCCGGCTGCTGGAACTGGAACAGGCCACCGAAACGGCCGCCAGGCAATTGAACCCAGCGGATCATCCGGACGACAGCGTCCAACTCGTTGATCGGTCGTTGGCGCACGCCTTTCCACTGACCGAACTGCCGAAAGAACATGCCAAAGCAACGGGCGCTGCCAGCTTCGCTGACAACTCGCTGGTTCTTGATGGCGATTCAACGCTCGAGATCGGCGAAATCACGAAAGCGATCACCTTTCGCGCCGACAGTTCGTTTTCAGTCGCGTTTTGGCTGCGGCCGGATGATCTACGTGACAGTGTGATTCTGTCGCGGCAAACCACGACGACCACTCGCCCCGGCATTGAACTGTCACTCGTCGATGGCGGGCGTTTGCAATTTGATTTGATCACACGTTGGGTGGCCGGCGTCGGCCGGGCCACGTCCACACTTCCGCTGGCGCCCGATCGTTGGACACATGTCACGATCACCTATGACGGTTCGCAAAGTGCTCGTGGGCAGCGGATCTATTTCGACGGCAAACCAATCGCCACCGATGTCACCTACAACACCAACAGTAACGTGGGTGGTGTCAAACAGAACCGACCGTTGATCTTGGGCGGCGGCATTCGTCCGGACAGTCAAAATCTGATCGGTGCCCTGCGCGACGTTCGCTTGTACACAAACGAATTGTGGGCCGAAGAAGTCGCTCTGCTGGGCGCGGATCCCTCGTCGCCCGAGCGACAAACGTTTGCACAGGTCAAACCCACGCCGGCGTACAAACGTTATGTGCGCCATCGCGAAACATTGGACGCGTTTCGCAAAACGCTGCCCACCGTAATGGTGATGCAAGATACGGCGACGCCCAAAACGACCTTTGTTCGCAACCGCGGCGTTTACAACAAGCACGGCGAACAAGTTCAGCGCGCGGTCCCCGGCATGCTGCCGCCGATGCCCGAACATTTCCCCCGCAATCGATTGGGATTGGCGATGTGGTTGGTCGCCCCCGAACATCCGTTGACCGCACGCGTCGCCGTCAATCGGTATTGGCAAAAGTACTTTGGTACGGGGTTGGTGAAGACACCTGAAGATTTCGGAACGCAAAGCGAACTTCCCAGCCACCCCGAACTGCTGGATTGGTTGGCGACCGAGTTTATCGCCAGCGGTTGGGACATCGCTCACATGCAAAAGTTGATCGTCACCAGCCGTACCTATCGCCAACGATCCCAGGTCACGCCACGGCAGTTGGACGTGGATCCGTCCAATGCGTATTTGGCACGAACACCCCGACTGCGTTTGGATGCACATGCGATACGCGACCAAGCCTTGTTCGTGTCGGGATTACTGGCGGAACGCGTCGGCGGCCCCTCGGTTAGCCCTTACCAACCCGATGGTCTATGGGCGGAAATGAGTATGGGGATGAAGTACAAACAGTCAGACGGCGAGGACCTGTTTCGCCGCAGTCTGTACACGATCTGGAAACGCACGGTCGCGCCACCGACGATGTCGGTGTTTGATGCAGCCGATCGCGAATCGTGCTGGGTCGGTCGCAAACGCACCAACACGCCACTTCAGGCGCTGACGCTGCTGAACGAAACCGGATTTGTCGAAAGCGCTCGTCAGTTGGCTGTGCGAATGATGGCGACCGACGACCCCATCGGATTTGGATTTCGCACCGTCACCGCGCGACCGCCCGAACCCCACGAACGGAAAACACTGCAGCAAGCCCTGGACGGTTACCGCGGTGAGTTCACTGAATCACCCGCCGCGGCGAGCGAACTGATCACTGTCGGCCGATCACCGCAATTCGATCAAGGCGACCCGATTGAACTGGCCGCTTGCACCTTATTGGCGAATGTCTTACTGAACTTGGATGAGGTGATCACACGTGAATAAGCACCCGCGCCGGAACTTTCTCGGCAATGCGACCAGCGGGCTCGGTGGGATCGCGTTGGCATCACTACTGAGCGGCGAATCGACAACCGCATCGGAAACATCCCTTCCCGCTCTGGCGGATTACAAGCGTTTTGCGCTCAAAGCGAAGCGAGTCATCTATCTGTTCCAATCCGGCGGCCCGCCTCAACACGATCTGTTCGATCACAAACCCTTGCTGGACAAAATGCAGGGTCAAGAGGTCCCCGAGTCGGTGTTTGCCGGCCAACGGTTGACCGGAATGACCGCCGGCCAGAGTTCGTTTCCGGTTGCGCGATCGAAATTCAAGTTCGACCGTTTTGGCGATTCGGCGATGGAACTCAACAGCGAGTTACTGCCGCACCTCGGTGGCGTGGCCGACCAGATCGCGTTGGTCCGTTCGCTGCATACCGAGGCGATCAACCATGATCCAGCGATCACGTTTTTCCAAACCGGTTTTCAGATCGCCGGTCGTCCCAGCATCGGTGCCTGGAGCAGCTATGGCCTGGGCAGCGAAAATGAAAACTTGCCGGCCTATGTCGCAATGACCTCCAACCGTGGTGGGCAAGCGCTGTACGACCGATTGTGGGGCGCCGGATTTCTGCCCTCGCATCATCAAGGTGTGCGGTTTCGCAGCGGAAAAAATCCGGTGCTCAACCTGAACAACCCTGCTGGCATCAGCGCCGATCTGCGTCGCCAGACTCTGGACGTTCTGGGTGATCTGAATCGATCTCGCTATGGCGCGACCGGTGATCCAGAAATCCAGACGCGGATCGCACAATATGAGATGGCGTTCCGCATGCAGACATCCGTCCCCGAACTGGCCGATCTGAGCAGCGAACCGGAAAGCACGTTTGACCTGTACGGTGAAGACGCGCGGAAACCCGGTACATTTGCCTACAACGTGCTGATGGCGCGACGCTTGAGTGAACAAGGCGTGCGTTTCGTCCAATTGTTCCACCGTGGCTGGGACACGCACTCCAATTTACCCAAACAACTTTCACAGCGTTGTCAAGAAACCGATCAAGCCAGTGCTGGGCTGATTTCGGACCTCAAACGCCGCGGTCTGCTGGACGAAACATTGGTGGTCTGGGGCGGTGAATTCGGCCGCACGGTTTATTGCCAAGGCGACTTGTCGGCGACCAACTATGGACGCGACCACCATCCACGTTGCTTCAGCATGTGGATGGCCGGTGGTGGAATCAAGGGCGGAACCAGCCACGGAAAAACCGACGAATACGGATACAACATCGTCGAAGACCCGGTCAGTGTTCACGACCTGCACGCCACGATCTTGCACTTGATGGGCATCGACCACCAGCGACTGACCTACAAATTCCAAGGTCGCCACTATCGCCTGACGGACGTCGATGGCAACGTGGTGCGGAACATCCTCTCTTAGTCGACTTCCCCAATCCGACGAGCCTGCGTCGGCACCTCCAAGTTTGAAACAATGCATCGCACTTTGTCAGTTTGGTTACTGTTGGTTGGATTCACTTCTTGCGCGATCACATCCGGGGCTGCGTGGGCCCAAACCACACGCAGTGACATTCATATCAGTGGCATTTATCCGCATCTAACGGTCTACGGCATCTATTCGCAAAACGGCGCCCATCTCAAAGGCGGACACAACGAGTGTGGCATCGGTGCGGTCGTTCCCTGGGCCAACCAACTGTGGATGGTCAACTATGCACCGCACCAGCCCAACGGCAGCGAACACAAACTGTATTCGATCAGCAACGATTTGGAGCTGACCATTCATCCCGAAAGCGTCGGTGGGACGCCGGCCGGCCGGATGATTCATCCTGAATCGGGGCAACTGTTGATCGCCCATTATTTGATCGACCGGCAGGGCAAGGTGCGGGTGATCCCGATCAAGAAAATGCCGATGCGAGTCACGGCGATCGCACGTCACCTAACCGACCCGGCCAACATGGTGTACTACATCGACATGGAAGGCGCGATCTGGGAAGCCAACGTACACACTTTGGAAGTGAAACGGCTGTTCAAGAAACCCGTCCCCGGTTGGCACAGCAAAGGCGGCTACACCTCACAAGGACGGCTGGTGATTTCCAACAACGGCGAACTACATGCCGGAACCTACGACGATCTGGTGGTCGGTGGCCCCGCCAAAAATCAGGAGGAACGCGGGGTGCTGGCCGAATATGACGGCGTGGATTGGAAGATCATCGAACGACGCCAATACACCGAAGTCACCGGACCGTCGGGGATCAGCGGTGGCAGCGACGGCGACGATCCGATCTGGACGATGGGTTGGGATCGCCGCAGCGTGCGTTTAAAGGTCTTGGACAACGGCACCTGGCACACGTTCCTGCTGCCCAAAGCCGCGATGTGCAACGACGCCTACCACGGTTGGTACACCGAATGGCCACGGATCCGTGAAATCACAGACGGCCGCTGGATGATGGACATGCACGGCATGTTCTTTGATTTCCCCCCAACCTTTTCCGCCGGCAACTCCGCTGGCATCAAGCCGATTGCCAGTCACCTGCGCTACATCCCCGACTTCTGCGCCTGGAACGACCAACTCGTATTGGCAACAGACGAAACCAGCATCCAAGGCAATCCGCTGGCAGGACAACCGCAAACCAATCTCTGGTTCGGCCAATTCGACGAATTGAAATCGTGGGGCCCGGCCAGTGGCTATGGCGGTCCATGGATCGCCGATCCCGTGACAGCCGACGTGCCCAGTGACCCGTTTCTGGTCGGCGGGTTTGACCGTCGCGTATTGCATTTGGCAATCGGCGACAAACGAACCACGGGAACCCAAGGCCTGCGGGCAACCGATCAACAGCCGATCCGTCGTCTGCCAGACACCTTGCAAGGTCTGCCTCGTGTGACAGTAAAACGTGGCGACTGGACTCGGCCTGCCGCCGGTTACTCGTTCGACGTCAATCAGCCAGTCACCGTTTTCTTGGCGGTCGATGCACGCGGTGAAACCGAACTACCGGACGATTGGCAACGCACGACGATGACGCTGGTCTGGGGTCAGGACCACCATGATATCATCTATCGACGCAAATTCCCCGCCGGAACCATCACGATCCCCGGTAACGACACCCAGCACAGCCCTGGCGCTTTCGGTATGCCACACACGGCGTTTGTCGCCACCGAACTGCCCGCCCTGGCCATTGATCCCAACGACTTGGCATCGGTCAGCGATTTGGACCTGCCTTCCAAACCCAGCGCAACGGCAGCGAACGTCAGCGTGACGATCGAAGTCGATGCCCACGGCAATGGCAACTGGATCACAACCGAGACAATCGTGGTGCCCGACAACGGATATGTCTGCCACACACTGCCCGAAGACCTCGATGCGACTTGGTTAAGACTCAAGGTGGACCGTGATTGCGTGGCTACTGCCGTCTTGCACCAAACCACAGCCCAATTTCAGTCGCCCGATTCCGGACGCGAACTGTTCTCAGGAATTGCCGCTGCTGATTCGAAGAGTGTGCAGGCGGCAAAACTCTATCCCGCCAAACGCAATCGCAATCTGCGGGTGATCGCCGGCGATGGCCGACACTATGAATTCACCAAATCCGGTTTCGAATTCCAAGCCACCGAAAAAGACAGCCAATTGGAGCAACTGTTGGCCATTGAACCGGAGTTCAGTGTCGACGAAGCCTCGGTGATTCTGCGCCACAACGGGATCAATCTACGCTTGCCCAAAGGCGACGAAGCATTTGACCGCCCGTTTGCGTCGGGCTGGCCGCGAGGCTCGCGCGAGGTCGAATCCGAGCGTCACCTGGCAAACTTTCATGGCACGTTTTACGAAGTCCCCTTGATCACCAACGGCCAACCGCCGGCCTTTCACCAAATGCGACCTGTGGCTAGCCATCACAAACAAATCACTGACTTTTGTTCTTGGAATGGATTGCTGGTACTGGCCGGCGTCGACGCGGACGCCCGCGTCGGCGATCATGTTTTCAGCGATCCGGATCGTGGACTGGGGTTGTGGTTTGGCGGCGTCGATGACCTGTGGCGATTTGGCAAACCGGTCGGACGCGGTGGCCCCTGGAAAGACACCTCCGTGGCAGCTGGCGAGCCGTCCGATCCATACTTGATGACCGGATACGATCGCAAGCGATTGCAACTGTCGGCGGATCGTGACGTCAACATCACACTGCAAGTCGACGTCGACCACCAATCCGGCTGGCACGACTACAAGACATTTTCGGTCAAAGCCGGCCAACCGTTGGAGTATGAATTTCCCATTTCATTCAGCGCCCACTGGGTTCGATTCCAAACCGATCAGGCCTGCACCACAACAGCGCAGCTAGAGTATCGATGATGTGCCGCGAAGCGTTTTGAAGCCAGCGTTTTCGCGTGAGGGCATTGTTTTTTGGTAACCCGCAGCGTCAGCGAGGGACCCCATCAACCGGCGAAATCCCTCGCTGACGCGTATTGAAGTTGCGCTTTTATCCCAACCCGAAGCGTCAGCGAGGGATCCCGTTGACACCCTAAATCCCTCGCTGACGCGCTTTGAAGTTGCGCTTATGCAATTCACTCTCCCGCTTGGAGGTCGTGCAGCTTCGCTCACGGCTCAACAAGGCGGGGGTTTTCAGGGTGAGGTTGAACAATCGCCTCACGTCTTGAGCTAGCACGAGCAGGCCTGTCTCCGCAGCGGCACGCCAGCGGCCGCAACCGTGGAAAACCATGTGGCGAAGTTTTTGACTCTGGTTGCGGTCTCATTACGCCAACGGCGTTCGACAGCCTAGCCTAGGGTCAGG
>NZ_JAMYFE010000096.1 GCF_024129865.1 Stieleria tagensis
TCGATAGCGATCGTAGCTGATCCCGCCAGGGTTCAGTCGGCCGTGAACTGCAGGGAAACTGAACCGTGGCCGGTCCAGCTACGGCTTTGGTAGCGATCGTAGCTGATCCCGCCAGGGTTCAGACCGCCGTGAACTGCAGGGACACTGAACCGTGGCCGGCCCAGCTACGGCTTCGATAGCGATCGTAGCTGATCCCGCCAGGGTTCAGTCGGCCGTGAACTGCAGCGGTACTGAAACGTGGCCATCCCAGGTATGGTTACGCCCACAATCCGGGTTAGATTTTCCGCTACACTGGTCGGCATGAGCTCCACCACTGCATCGACCACACTTTTGTCTCCTGCCCTGCTCGCCAAACTCGAGCGGTTGGAGTTGGTATCGCGCAAAGTCTTTCGCGGCCGGATGAAGGGCGAGCGGCGTAGTAAACGCAAAGGCCAAAGCGTCGAATTTGCTGATTTCCGTAACTACGTGGCCGGCGATGATCTGCGGTTGATCGATTGGAACTTGTACGCCCGATTGGACCAGTTATTTCTAAAACTGTTCCAAGAAGAAGAAGACTTGCATGTCTTTGCACTGATCGATTGCAGCGAATCAATGAACTTCGGCTCGCCCAGCAAACTTCATGTCGCCAAACAAATGGCGGCGGCACTGGGCTACATCGGGCTGTGTCGTGCGGACCGAGTCAGCGTTCAAGCTTTGGGAGAACAAGGTCGTCGCGCACCGGTGCTGCGCGGACGCAGTGGACTGTGGAAAATGCTGCAGTACTTGGACAGTGTCGACGGCGGTGACAACATCTCACTGCACGATGGCGTCAAAGATTTTTCACTGCGAAATTCTGGTACCGGCGTCGCAGTTCTGATCAGCGACTTGATGGACAAATCCGGGTACGAATCTGCGCTGCGAATGCTGGTCGGTCGACGAATGGACGTGTTCGTGATGCACATTCTGTCGCCAGAGGAAATTGACCCTCCGCTGCGAGGCGATCGGAAATTGATCGATAGCGAAGACGGCGACGAAACCGAGATCACGATCAACGCCTACGTTCTAGAACGCTACCAAAAGACACTGCAATCGTTCCTCAGTTCAGTCAAGATGTTTTGCTCTCGCCGCAGCATTTCCTATCTGCCAGTGCGGACGGATCAAAATGTCGATGACGTCATGACACGCTATTTGCGCGAGCGAGGTGTGGTGCGATGAATTGGATTTCGACGCTCTCCCCCGCTCAATGGGCCTTGTTCGCCGCGGTGCCAATCGGCATCGTGCTGCTGTATTTTTTGAAACTTCGGCGCGAAGCGGTGGAGGTCCCCAGCACCTACCTATGGTCACGGACGGTCGAAGACCTGCACGTGAACAGTTTATTTCAGCGCATCCGTCAAAACCTGTTGCTCTTGTTGCAATTGCTGGCCGTGGCGCTGGCTGCGATCGCGCTGTTGCGACCTGGTGTTCGCGGGGAAACGGCCAGCCAAAGCCGCTCGATCTTCTTACTCGATGCCTCCGCCAGCATGATGGCAACCGATGCCGGCGAACAAGAAAATCGTTTCGAACAGGCCCGCAAATTGATTCGCGAGCAGATCGACGCGATGGAACAACAGCAAACCGCGATGCTGGTCACGTTCAGTGATCGCGCCGAAGTCCTGCAGTCGTTCACGACGGATCGCAACCGGTTGCGAGCGGCGCTCGACCGCGCACAGGTCACCAATCGGCCGACCGACATCATCGGTGCTCTGGAAGCGGCCGATGGCTTGGCTAACCCGCGACGCAGTAGCACCACGGGCGACGAAAACGATGTCCAAGTGTCGGACCCCAAACCCGCAGACCTGTTGATTTACAGCGACGGCGGTTTCCGAGATGTGTCCGATTTTAACGTCGGTAATTTAAAACCGATCTATCGTCGGATCGGATCCGAAAATTCGCGGAATCTAGCGATCACCGCGTTCAACGCCGATCGCAATGTGGAAAAAGCGGGTGACGCGCAGGCCTTTGCCACGATCGTTAACTTCGGTACCCAAGCCGAATCATGCAACGTTTCGCTGTACGTCAACGGCCAGTGGCGCGAATCGGAATCGTTGTCATTGGAGCCCAACGAAGAATCTGGGCTGACGTTTTCGCTGGTCGGGCAAGACGAGGCAGCATCGGTGGAAATGCGATTGGAAGCAGCCGGCGATGGAGCCTCACGCGATCAAACCTTTGACGATGATTTGACGATTGATAATTTTGCTTACGCCGGTTTGCGTCCGATGCGTACGGTTTCCGTGCTGGTCCTGACCGATGGAAACAAACCGATCGAGTTGGGGCTGGGGACCGAGAGTGCCGCCAAAGTCTGTGTTGCGGATTTTCAATCGCCCAGCTATCTGCAAACACCCGAGTATGCCGCCCGTGCCGAAGCCGGGTTGGACGATTTGATTCTCTACGATCGCTGTGCTCCGGACGTTATGCCGGCAACCAACACGTTCTTTATCGGTGCGTTGCCAAACGACCAGTGGTCTTGGGCCAGCGAGCCCGGGCAAACGATCCTCGTGGATGTCGACCGCACTCACCCGATCATGCAGTACCTGGAGTTGTTCTCGCTGCTGATTTTCGAAGGCCGTGCGGTCACCGGGCCACCGGGAACACGGGAATTGATCGGTGGCGACGCCGGCACCGTGTTGGCACTGGCACCGCGCGATGGCTTCCAAGATTTGGTGTTGGGATTTGAAATCGTGACCACAGGCGATGACGGCGCGCCGCAAACCAATACGAATTGGTATGCCGAGCGGTCTTGGCCGGTATTTATCCTGAATGTCCTGCGACACCTGGCTGGCGCGGCCGACGCCACCGCCGCGCCGTCGTTTCTGCCCGGTGACACGGTCCGCTTGCGAGTGGAAAGCCAAGTCGATTCGGTTCAGATCGGGCGTGGCAGCGGATCACCGGAAACCGTGTCCGCCGGCGCCTCGGGTAGCGTTGAATTTGTTGATTCCGACATGCCCGGTTCGTACCGCGTCACCGCGAACGACAAATTGGTGGACTTGTTCAGCATCAATCTGTTTAGCCGCCAAGAAAGCCAGATCAAACCGCGGGAGCAGTTTGAATTGGGTTATGAATCGGTCGAGACCAGCGGAGCCATCGAAACGCGGAAAGAGTTCTGGCGTTGGCTGTTGCTGGCAGCGCTCGCGATTCTGGCCACCGAATGGTGGCTCTACAACCGCCGCATCGCCTAATTAACCCAAGCGATCGGTTGCCACGTGATACTGTGGATCTTCCGACAAATTGACTTCGACCAGATCGCCGGCCTTGTCCAATAATCCGCGACACTCATCACTCAGGTGTGTCAGGTGCAATCGCTTCCCAGCGGCCTCGTACTTTTCCGCGAGCCCGTTGATTGCTTCCAGTCCGGACTGGTCGTACACCCGTGTGTAATAGAAATCGATGACCACGTCATCCGGATCCTTCTGAACATTGAACAGCTCCTTGAACGAAGCGGCCGATGCAAAGAACAGCGGTCCGTGTAGCTGGTAGATCTTGCTACCGAATTCGTTTACCTGAATCTCGGCACCCAGGTGTGTGGCGTGTTGCCAAGCAAACACGCATGCCGAAACAATCACCCCCAAGATCACAGCAGTCGCCAGGTCATGCATGAAGACGGTGTAGCCAGCGACCAACAACATCACCGCAAAGTCGGAACGGGGAACGCGACGCACCATTTTCAGCGAAGCCCACTCGAACGTTCCGATCACGACCATGAACATCACGCCGACCAGCGCGGCCATTGGTATCTGTTCAATCCACGGGGCCAGAAACAAGATGAACAACAGCAAGCACACTGCCGCAGTGATCCCGCTTAGTCGTCCGCGACCGCCCGAGTTCACGTTGATCAACGATTGGCCGATCATCGCACAGCCGCCCATCCCGCCAAACAGTCCGCAAACGATATTCGCGGCGCCTTGGCCGACGCATTCACGATTGCCTCGGCCGCGGGTTTCAGTGATTTCGTCGATCAGAGTCAATGTCATCAACGATTCGATCAGGCCCACGCCGGCCAGTGTCAACGAGAACGGCAATATGATCCAAAGCGTCTGCAGGCTCAGTGAGGGCAGGCTGTGTTCCAAGAAAAACAACGTCGGTAATCCGCCGCTGATCGACGATTCCGACTCGCTAATCGCAACCGTCTCACCAGGTTCTTTGCCATCGTTCAATACGGGCCCAACGACGGTGTCGTTTTGCAAATTCACCAATTGCACAGCCTGATTCGATGTGGTGTCGACGTTGGCGAGCGTTTCGTCCACAACCACCGCACTGTCTTCGCCCTCGGTCTTTTTTGCTTTTGCCATTTGACTGGCTCGGGAATTCGTCCGCAGCATGTCGCCGACCGTTGCCACCGCATTGGGCGACAATTCATCACCTTCGATCACACCACTGCGATTGATTGCGACCGACAACAACGTGACGGACAAAATCGCGACCAGCGAAGCCGGTAGGGCACGCGTCAGTTTGGGCAACAGATAGATGATCAACATCGTCAGCGCGACCAAACCCAACATCACATACAATCGTGGTCCGCTTAGGTAAACCAGATTTCCAGTCGACACGTCCAGTGTTTTGAAGCTTCCCAGTTGTGCCATTCCGATCACAATTGCCAATCCGTTGACAAACCCTAACATGACCGAGTGTGGGACCATCCGGATCAGTTTTCCCAACCGGGCGATGCCGACGATGACTTGAAACAAACCGCACAGGATGACGGCCGGGAACAGGTATTCCAGACCGTGAATGGAGACCAAACCGACGATCACCACCGCCATCGCGCCGGTGGCACCGGAAATCATCCCCGGTCGACCGCCAAAGGCCGCGGTGATCAGCCCAATGAAGAATGCCGAGTACAACCCGATCAGCGGTGAAACACCGGCGACAAACGCAAACGCAACCGCTTCGGGGACCAACGCCAACGCCACGGTCAATCCGGATAGCAAGTCGTCTTTGGCGTTCGCAGTCGTCGCGCGGAAGAAATTCAACATGAACGAAGATTTGGGAAGAAGAATGAGATTTTAGGCGGGGAGTTTCAGTCGCGAATCGTAGTTTCCATATGTTTCTGGTCAATATCGGGTGGGCGGACCACCCGCTACACAAATCGCGACCGATCCGATACATCGACTGACGAGGTGAAAATTGACCACCTACACGCTACGCTAGGTCCGGACGTGCGGTCGCAACTGTGAAGCCGCAGCGTTTGGTGCAGCGGAAAAAACACGAAAAACTGTGGCAACAATTTTCAAGCTTAGATCATGGTCCCCTTCTCTCCGCTGAATTCCATCTCCGATTGTCGATGCACTGCGCGGGGCGTCTGGCTGGTTTGCTTCATCGTTGCTGGCACACTGCTGTGGCCAACCGATGGCGCGGTCGTGGTGGCGGCAGAACTTGAAAGCGAGCGGACGACGACCGATGCCGGTCATGATCTGGTCGAACAACTCGTCGCTGATCAGCGTTTTCAAGATGCGATCTGGGTCTGTCGCCAGTCGATTGCCACGACCACGACCCAACAGATACAACACGCCAAATGGATCGCCCGACTCGCCAACGTGCTGGCGGATCAAAACGCGTTGACCCTGTTTGCCGGCAAGGCAATTGAACTGCCCCAACGTCTCACGCCAGCAATCCAAGCCTCCTGCCAGCCAATCGATGCGCTGTTGGCGGATGACCCAGATCTAGCCTGGAAGGATTTCCTGGAAGCTGAAAAACTGATGGTCCGGCAGCGATTGTTGCGAGCAGCGATTGTTGCCGCAGTGGCATCGTCGTCGGCTGACCGCCTAACGGATCAGCTGGTACCGATGATCTCACGACTACAGGTCGAATTGACCGAGTTGCAGACAACGGCTGCGGAAAGTCGTTGGACCGGAACCACTAGCCCGACCAATTCTGGCCTTGGCGGTTCCATCCACAATAGTGAATCGATCCGCAGCCAATACACCCAACTCAGCCAACACCTGCTGCTCACACGCGTTTCACTTGCGGTATTGCTGACCGAATTGTTCGCGCCCGAAAGCGGCGACTATCAAGCCGCCGCAGCCGACGCGCTGGCACTGGCAAAAGAAACCCTGCTGGGACTTCCCGATGGCGTGCCCGCCAAACGCGCGGCCCGCGCACTGTTGGTGGAATGTCTGTTGCGCAGCGGACAAACTCAATCGGCCGGCCAGGAAATTGCAAGGGTCGCAGCCGATCCGTCGATCGAATTCTCGCCGCAGTGGCTGGCACTCAACGTTCGTTACAAATTGGCATCCGGTGAGAACGCCGCGGCCGCCGATCTGTGCGAATCGTTCTTCGGCTCGGCGGGTGACGGTTTCGCACCACGTGCACTCGAAAGAGTCGCTCGCAGTGTAGAAATGGACTTCGCGAAATTGCAGGTGCTGCTTGCCGAATCCAGTTCGGACGATCAAATCGCCGCCTGGCTGCAAACGATTGAAGAACGTAACGGCGCGTTTGCAAGACGACGCGCCGAAGTCCTTGCGATCCGTCGGCTGCGCGGCGCAGCAACCGGCCAAAACGCGACCACTACGCCGACCGTCAACCCGTCACTGATCGCAGCCCAAGGCGAAGACTGGTTGCGGCGCGATGATCCTGGACAAGCCGCTTCATTGCTGCGAGAAGCCGCCTTGGCCGAATCACGACCCGAATTGTCGATGCAATACGCGGCGAAAAGCGCTGCGGCAGCCATTGCCGCTGATGATCAATCATTCGCGATCACGGTTCTTCGCGACACCGCTCGGAAACAGGATACTAGCGAACACGCTGCGGGGCTGATGATGCAGGCCGCCCTGCTGGCTTCACAACCGCCACAGGCTGGCGGTGACGATTCCAAAGCTCGGTTAGCGAGATTGGAAGAATTGCTCGCTGAACTTTCACAACGTTGGCCAACCAGTGATTCGGCGCTGAAAGCCAACGCCTGGTTGGGTGACATTTTGGTCGCACAAGACCGATCACTCGACGCGGCCGGGGCGGCGCTGGAACTATTGATGCTCGGACACAATCCGCAGCAATTGGATCCGGTGCTCACGCGTTGGTTTGATTACTTGCAGTCGACCGACACTGAATCCGCAACCACCGCGCTGGCGTCACTGGCTGGTTCGCTTGACGAGTTAGCCGCGGAAACGCCGGAGTTGTCTGCGGATATCCGCCGTGCATCAGTTTGGTTGTTCGATCGCGAGCAGTTCAACACACAAGGCTTGGAATTCGACGCCCAAGATCCGAGCCAGCTGTTCTTACAACAGCTAGCTCGTTTACGATCCGGTGAACCGGAAACGTTGAACACCGCGGACGTTCCAGCCCAGTTGCTGATCCGTGCCCGTTGGCGATTGCAACGCGATGCCGAGCGCGACGCCTCGCTGCAACCAACGATCGGTAAGCAGTTGTTACAGTGGCCCCAGGCGACGCCTTGGCAATCCGCCATGGCTGGCTTATGGGCGGCACCGAATCCAGACTCGATCGACGCGATCAAACAACTGGCAAGTTCCGGCGATGATCCACGTCAATCGCTCCAACGTGGCATCGACCTGTTGGCCACGTCATCGTCGTCTGATGCGCAACGCGCGGCTGTTCAACTATCGGATCAACTGGCGGCGTCACTGCCGCAACGTAGCGAGCAATGGTACACGACCAAGCTGCAATCGATTCGTTGGCTCTCCGGATTGGGTGAGACGGAGGAAGCCGGCAAGCGAGCGGCGTATGTGCTGCTGGTGCATCCACCTCAAGACCCCGAACTGAAACAACAGTTCGCAGACTACTCGTCCAACTGACTCCGCAGCGTTTTCATACCACGATGCAGCAGGCCTGCGACCGCGCCAGTCGACTTGCCCAACTCCGCCGCCACCTCGCTCAATTTCATGCCTTCCAGATAATGCAACCGCACCGCATCAGACTGTGAATCCGGCAACTTTGCGATCGCTTGGCTGATGCGAATGATGTTCTCACCCAACGCCACGTTTTGGCTGGGGGTCGGTGAATGGCCGGCTAACAAACCCTCCAACCGCATCGACGATTGCGCCAATTTTTGTTCCATCGATTGTTCGCGGCGGATGTCGCGTTTGTCACGATGCAGGTCGCGGTCGAGATGGCACAGATGGTGCGCCAGAATCTGACGCAGCCATGCCAACAACTCGCCTTCGGTGGTGCCACGAAAGCCGTCGAATCCCTGAACCGCCTGCATCATCGCTTGTTGGACCATGTCCGAAGCACCAATTTTGGCTTGATAGGCGCGTCGCACCCGCGTCCGAGCCAGCATTCGCAGGTAGGGCTCATACTGGGCGATGATCGCAGGATCGGAAACATCAATCGTTTTGGACGACCCAGCAGACGAGGACGACGGGGATTCGGTCATGAAGATTACTCGAGTGAGACAAGAGCGTGGGAGCCAAATGGGCGTGGAAAGCCAATCGGAGCCGGTTTAGTGGTCGGCCAACGGGATCAATCGCGCCGCCAGATGTGAATTTAATTCTGGCACAAACCTCGCGCCGACTTCGACGGCATTTTCGGGTAAAACAGTGTTTGAGATCGCAAATCAGCCCAAACAGGCCGGTTCAACACAGAAACACGGACGAAAGCCAGCATGGCGCGAGAAGCAGTTTACCAAAAAACGGACCCCGAGGACTCCGCCGGCCCGCCACCGGGTGATCCGCCCAGTGGTGTCGCAGCGGGTGACAGTGGTGATGAACGCGATATTCGTTTGCGTCCACGTCGGCTGGACGAAATGGTTGGCCAACGCGATGTGATTGAACGGCTAAAGATCGCCATTGATGCCGCCCGTGGACGCGGCGAACCACTCGGACACATCCTGTTCGACGGTCCTCCGGGGCTGGGTAAAACCACTTTCGCAACCGTAATCCCCGCCGAGATGGGGACGACGGTGCAAATGGCCAACGGCGCCGGGCTGACCGCCCCCAAAGATTTGCTGCCGTACTTGACGAATGTCTCGGAAAAATCCGTGCTGTTCATCGACGAAATCCACCGCGTTCCCAAAGCGGTCGAAGAGTACCTGTATACGGCGATGGAGGACTTTCGCATCGACATTGTCCTCGGCGAAGGAGTCAATGCGCGGACGTTGAATTTCGAACTGCAGCCATTCACTTTGATCGGTGCGACGACCCGCGCCGGAATGCTCAGCGCACCGCTGCGCGATCGGTTCCAAATTCGCGAACACCTCAGTTGGTACAGCGACGACCAGCTCTGTGAATTGGTGCTTCGCAATGCAACGAAATTATCGATCGAAGTCGACCAGCCTGCCGCCATCGAGATTGCTCGTCGTAGCCGCCGGACGCCGCGATTGGCCAACAACCGCTTGCACTGGGTCCGCGACTACGCGCAAATCAAAGCCAAGGGCGGGGTGTCATTGGGGGTGGCCCGAGACGCGTTGGACATGATCGGTATCGACAAACTGGGGCTGGATAAACAAGACCGCAACTACCTGGAAACGCTGATCCGAGTCTTCGGCGGCGGGCCAAGCGGCTTGGAAGCGATCGCGCACACCATGAATGTCAGCAGTGACACGTTGGAAGACGAAGTCGAACCGTTCCTACTGCGCAGTGAGTTGATCGTCCGCACTCGTCGCGGACGTCTGGCCACCGCCAAAGCCTTTGAACACATGAAAATGGAACCTCCAGCCATCTAGTAGAGGCCTCACCGCTTCCTATCGCCGGCCTCTGTGATGCCGTTCCCCGCCGCTTCCCTTTTCTCCGTTCGCTCCAACTCTTTCTCTCCATGTTGAAAAAAGAACGCGCCGCCCTCATCGCCCAGCGGCTCGCCGATCTCTACCCCGACCCACCGATCCCACTGGACCATCAAGACGAATTCACCCTGCTGGTCGCCGTCCTACTAAGTGCCCAGTGCACCGACAAAAAAGTCAACGAGATCACGCCGGAACTGTTCCGCGCCGCCGGCACACCGCAAAAAATGTTCCAACTGGGGCAGGAAAAAATCCTCCAGATCATTCATCCACTGGGATTATCAAAACAGAAAGCGAAAAATCTGGCCGCGTTGTCAGGCATGTTGATCGAGAAACACGAGGGCCAAGTCCCACAGTCATTTGAAGACCTGGAGGCGTTGCCGGGCGTCGGCCA
This sequence comes from Stieleria tagensis, assembly GCF_024129865.1. Classification (GTDB taxonomy): domain Bacteria; phylum Planctomycetota; class Planctomycetia; order Pirellulales; family Pirellulaceae; genus Stieleria; species Stieleria tagensis. The sequence goes on from NZ_JAMYFE010000096.1 coordinate 10,077, forward strand.
CAAAACCGCCAGCGTCGTGATGTCACAAGCCTTTGGAGTACCAGCCTTTCCAGTCGACACGCACATTCATCGCCTGGCGCAGCGGTGGGGATTGTCCAGCGGTAAAAATGTGGTGCAAACCGAAACCGACCTGAAGAAACTCTTCCCCCGCGAATCATGGAATCGTTTACATCTGCAAATCATCTTTTATGGCCGCGAGTTTTGCACGGCCCGCGGTTGCAACGGCACACATTGTGACCTGTGCCGCGAACTGTACCCCAGTCGTAAGAAACCTGTTGAATGGAAAAAGCCCTAGCCGTAACCAATCTCCGCCAGCACCGTAGCTGATCCCGCCAGGGTTCAGATCCATCCCTAGCCGTAACCAATCCCCGCCAACACCGTAGCTGATCCCGCCAGGGTTCAGATCCATCCCGCACCGAAACCAATCCCCGCCAACACCGTAGCTGATCCCGCCAGGGTTCAGATCCACCCCTAGCCGTAACCCATCCCCGCCAACACCGTAGCTGATCCCGCCAGGGTTCAGATCCACCCCGCACCGTAACCAATCCCCGCCATCACCGTAGCTGATCCCGCCAGGGTTCAGATCCCTCCCGCGCCGTAACCAATCCCCGCCAGCACCGTAGCTGATCCCGCCAGGGTTCAGATCCATCCCGCACCGTAACCAATCTCCGCCAGCACCGTAGCTGATCCCGCCAGGGTTCAGATCCCTCCCGCACCCAAACGAAACCACCGACCGGAAACACCGCCAGCGAATTCTCCAACGCACCCCAGCCGCCGCTTCACTGTCACCACATTGCCTTTTCAACCTGATTCAAAACTTCCGCTATGAACATGACCAATAACTGGCCCTCCGTGCTGGCCAAACTGCAAGAAGCAGGCACGCCAGAGATCGTGATCAATCTGTTCAAACGTCATTACGAAAACCTTTGCTCCGGCCAAGACGCTTTCTTACGCGAATCGACAATCCAGCCGGCGACCGATGTCGTGGATGCCGAAACGCTCAGTGACGTCAATCGCGAGCTCGGACGCGAATACTTGCAATCGGTCGCCGTCCTCAAACTGAACGGTGGTCTGGGTACCGGCATGGGGCTTGAGGGCCCCAAGTCGCTGTTACCGGTTCGCGGCGACGACACGTTCCTGGCGTTCATCTTGCGACAATCCTCCAAATTGTCGGTCCCGTTGGTTCTGATGAACAGCTTTTCGACAGAAACACAGACCGCCGAAGCGATCAAAGCACTTGGGCAAGACGACGTGCAAGTCATCTCGTTTCTACAACACCAGGTCCCCAAGATCGATGCGCAAACAATGGCACCAGCCGAGTGGCCCGCCGATCCACAACTGCAGTGGTGCCCGCCCGGTCATGGTGACATCTATGCCGCACTGGTGACCAGCGGCACGCTCAAAAAATTGCTCGCTCAAGGCAAGCGGTATCTGTTTGTTTCCAATGCCGACAACTTGGGGGCGACCATGGATTTAGCAATCCTGGGACATTTCATCGGCAGCGGCAAATCGTTCTTGATGGAAGTCGCCGATCGGACCGCAGCCGATCGCAAAGGCGGCCATTTGGCGCGCAGCAAGTCCGGCGGATTGGTGTTGCGAGAAAAAGCGCAATGTCATCCTGACGAAGAGCAAGAGTTTCAAGACGTGTCACGGTACCGCTATTTCAACACCAACAATTTGTGGTTGGACCTGGTCGCGATTTCAGAATTTCTGGATGCCAATGACGGCGTTCTCTCATTGCCGACGATCACCAATCGCAAGACCGTTGACCCCAAAGACAGCTCGTCACCAGCCGTCTTTCAACTCGAGACCGCGATGGGGGCCGCCATCGAAGCGCTGCCCAACACCGATGCGATTCGTGTGCCCCGTTCACGATTTGCGCCCGTCAAAACCACTGGTGATTTATTGGCCGTTCGTTCGGACGCCTACGAAGTTCGCTCTGACGCGTCGGTTGGACTGGTCGCGGAGCGAAATGGGGTGCCACCAAACGTCAAACTGGATGACCGCTACTTCAAAAAGATCGCCGACTTGGAGCAGCGTGTCGAAGCGGTGCCATCACTGCGCCACTGCGACAGCCTGACGATCACCGGCAACGTCAACCTCAGTCCCGGCATCATCTGCACCGGCGACGTCACCCTAACCGGCCCCGACTCCAACACCCCCACCCAAATCCCCCCCGGCAACTACCAGTAGGCCAGGTGCAACCTGGCGATAACGCCGGCAACAATTCGTCAGCCCAGGTGCAACCTGGCGGCAAGAACCCACCGGATCGATCCACCACGTCGAATCGACAAATCCCGCACGCCTCACCGCCAGCCCCGCAGGTTCCCAAAAACCTCCGAGGCAACCGCCCAAGTCGGCCTTGCAAAACAAAACGGCAACGCTAAACTCACACCAAATCAGCCAAGCACCCCTAGCTCAATTGGATAGAGCATCGGTCTACGGAACCGAAGGTTAGAGGTTCGAATCCTCTGGGGTGTACTTCACGGAATGCCGTGAATTGCCGGTCGGATCGCCGCGAGCGATACCACCATTTTGGTGTGCGACCCTGTTTCAAAGTCGAAGTTGTACCGAAAAACTGTCCTAGCGGATTGGTACGCTTCTGAACCAGGAGTTCCACCAATGGCGAGACCGAAGGCCAAGGCACCCGCACGCCGCTATCACATCAGCGGTAAATCTGTCGTCACGATTGCAGGCCGTGACTTCTATCTGGGGCCGCACGACAGCCCCGAATCGATCGCCCGCTACGCCGCGCTGATTGCGGTCTATCAACAGAACGGTTTCTCGGTACCCGATGGCTTTGAACTAGCTTCGCTCGATCCCCAAGTTGCCATGATGCTTGGCGGCACCGTCCAGCCGACACAGCAAGCCGACGCACCGGTTCTGGTCCGACACCTGACTGCATCGTACCGCGAAGTTGCCAAAACCAAGTACGCCGGTAGCCATGCCGAAAAGCACCGCATCGAGCAAGTCTGCGACGAACTGGACAAGCACGACGGTGACTTGCAGGCGATTGAGTATGGCCCGCTAAAGATGCAGCAACAGCGTCAGCGGTGGATCACCAGCGGTAAGGCGAGGGTTTATTGCAACCGGCTGACAAATCTGATTATTCGAATCTGGAAACATGCCGTTTCGCAAGAGCTTGTCACTGAACCCGAATGGCGGCGACTAAAAGCAGTCGAACCGCTTCGCGAAGGACAAACAGCGGCACCTGAAACCGAGGACGTGAAACCAGTGGCGATTGAAGTGGTGCGATCGACGGCCGCCGAACTGTCGCCCGTCCTGAAAGCGATGGTCCGGATTCACGCCGGCACTGGAATGCGGCCCGCCGAGCTTTGCCGAATGCGGCCCTGCGACATCGACAGGAGCGGCACCGAATGGATTTACCGCCCCGAGAAGCATAAGACCGCAAAGCGTGGCAAGAAAAAGGCAGTGCCGATTGTCGGTGATGCCCGTGAAGCGTTGACCGATTACATGAATCGCCCAGCCGACGCCTATTGCTTTTCTCCACGGGAATCGGTGCAGTGGTTCCGAGCAAAGCAAGCAGCCAGCCGCACGACGCCAAAGAACCAGGGAAACCGCCCAGGGACCAATCGGAAAGCGAATCCCAAAAAACAGCCAGGCGAACAATACACGCCGACCAGCTACCGGCAGTCCATCCAGCGAGCCGCAAAGCGTGCAAACGTGGAGCATTGGACGCCGTACCAGTTGCGTCACACCGCCGGCACACTGATCCGCGAGGCATTAGGCGTTGAAGCCGCCCAGGCGTTGCTGGGACACTCTCGTGCGTCGATGACTGAGCATTACGCCAAGCAGACCGAAGCAAAGGCGATTGAAGCCGCCAAGGTTGCTCCAAAGCTGTAATCGGTAACAATTTCATTCAACCACTCAGGCGACGGCCGAGCGGTTCACCAAAAAAGTCATGCTGGCGACGGTCGGCGTGATGGCATCGTACGCCGCTGATGGATTCTCTTTTCTCCATCAGCGGCGGCGGTGCCGACCAACGAAAAGAGAATTATGACGATGAGCAAATTGCACGATGCGGTCGAACCAACTTGGCGGCAAGAACTCCTAAAGCGACATCGCATCGCAACCGAACTCCGCCTCAGAATCGAACAAGTGGTTCGTATAATCGGGCACCCATGCAAACAAAAGTTGGAACTGAGCCAAGAAGAGTGTTCGCTGTTCGCTTTGGTTCAGATTCGACTGGACGAGATTCGCAGTGAGTTAGAAAGCGACGAGCAACTATTGTCTCCCGGCGATAACAGACAGTGGCTGGAGTTTGCAGCGGGCGCCGGCAAATTCCTCTCGCAGTACGGAGAAATGATCAACGGAATCAACCGCTGGGGATACTCTGACTTTTGGCGGTGCTGCAAAAAGCATTGGAATCCGTTGCGGTCTGCATCCGTGGATTTCTACGGTTTCATTCTCAAGGCAAGAATGAGTCTTGAGAACCTACCCATTGAAGACGCGAAGATTGCTGTTCGAAAAGAGTCTTTGTCGCTCGAGGTGTCGCGAATGAACGAGCAAGAAAGTCTGCTGAATAAAATTTCCGCGAGACTGAAGACAGAGAGCGATAAAGCCAATCAGGCACTCTTGGAATCGCTCGATGAATTGTGCGGTGATGGCCGTGGCGAAGCGGACCCAGTTGACGAAACCGAGTGGGAGCTTGCGTTGGAATCGCTCACGACCGGTCAAGCAAAGATTGCAAAATCGCTAAAGAGCAACCGCCTCCTTACCGATGACGCGTTAGCGAATCACGTCAATTCCGAAGAAGGAAATCCCCGGGATGCGGTTCGGAAGCAAATTAACAACATCAACACTTGCTGGAAGACAGGGAGGCACCCATTTCAGATCAACAGAAATGGCCGGGATCCAGTTAGAAATACGCTCGCTGAAAGAAACCCGGACCAAAGTCGGACCAAAGAATCCGTTTAGAGTCCGCTTAAAATCCGACTTCAACCGCATACTCCCGCCCGTTGCAATTACGCGACGCGGCGGGTTTCTTTTTTTCGCTGCGTCGCTCCACCTCTCACATGGAGCCACCTATGCCAGCGACCACACATCGCAGACCGACCAACGACGCAGTGACGACCAACGTACTCGCTGAGGACGTGTTGACCCTCAAGCAGGCACGCGCCGAGCTTCGCCACATCCTTGGCCGCCGGCCTGACCGCACGACGCTATACCGCTGGTGCTTGCGTGGTATCGGCGGTGTGCGATTGGAGCATTGCCGAGTTGGACAAGTCATCGTGACCAGCCGCCAAGCGCTGACCCGTTTCATCGAAGCACGCAGCCAGTAAACAAAACAGCCCGCCGAGCTGCTACTACCCGGCGGGCCAAATGTCCACAGATCACGGAGGGACAACATCATGGTAGCGATCTCAACCGACACGGCCAGCACATTTTCTTTTGACGCTCCTGCATCGCTGGACGGCGAGCAAGAGGCGGATGCCGGCACGAACGCAAGCAACACCCGTCTGGCCAAGAACTGGCTCACGCAAGTAGTGCAGGAATCGATCGGGCGTGGCAACGACATCTGTCACGCCTACGGGTTGTCTGCTGAGGATCTTTCTGAGAAGCGAAAGTTCCACATGCCCAACACAGGAACGGATGGAAAGCCGAAAGCCAAAATCAACAACTTTGAAAGAGGCGCTGGCCAGTGCGATGCCACTGGCAACAAGTGGGGCGACTGGGTGGCGTTTGTCGCGGCAGTTGACCAGACATCTCAAGGTGACGCGGCCAGGCGGGTGGCCGAAATCATTAGGTTCGACTTGCCGAAGTCACAACCGCGTGGCAAGTCGACCCGCAAACCATCATTGAAACTGATGCCTTGGAACCCTGTGTACGCGGGCCAATATCTAGCGCATTTAGAGTTTGATCGCACGAAACATGAGCGTCTGCGAGATGCCGGGTTGCGGATCGCGAAGTACCAAGGGCATGCCGTGATTGCGTTTCCGGTCTGGGGGCCGCGAGGGTCAAAGGCTGACCCGGTGAATTGGGTTGTCGTTCGTACTGACGGCGGACTTTTGAGGCTGAAAAACGGTGAGACGACGAGCAAGAAAACCATTGGCGGTGGCGCCCGTGGGATCATTGGCGACGTTCGGACCATCGATGCAATGCTGGCCGGCCAAGGTCAGCCAGATCTGTCGGTTAAGACGGAGGGAGTCACTGATTGGCTGGCTGCATTTTTGCGAGACGACGTTCCCGATTCCACATTCTTCTGGACAAATCCGTTCGGCTGTGCGGATGGTGTATCCACGTTCCGCAAAGAGCGTTGGTCAATCGATCTGTTTGCCAACCGGGACATATGGGTCATTCATGACGCAGACCGGGCGGGGCAGGACAGTGCGATTGTGTGGTGCGAATGCTTCACCAAGGCTGGCGCGAGAGCAAAAAACGTCACGCTGCCTTTCGAGGTAAAACATTCAAGCGGCGATGACCTGAGGGACTTTTTCAAATGCCACGATTGGGATTCGATGGTTGAAAAGTCTCACGCCTGCGAAACTCTACAATTAAAAATCGATTCAAGGCCAGCTATTGAGTGGTCTGACAACGAAAAGGATCTCGTTGATTCCACTATCGAAGCGCTGACAGGGTGTGAAGACATCTTCCAGCGGGGCGGCGAACTGCTCGACGTGACCGAGGCAAGGCATCCGCTTAATCCAGATGCACTCACGCTCCGAGTCCGCCGGCTGCCTCATGCTCATTTGCGTACGCTAATCACTTCGTGCGCTCGATTCATCACGATAAATGATGACGGCGAAGCCAGGCCGAAGAAACTACCTGACTCGTTCACGAGGCAGGTTGACGCTTACGGGAGCTACCCAGGGATTAGAGAGCTGGAGTCCGTATCTGAGTATCCGTTCATGCGAGAGGACGGGTCGATCTGCACGGCCAATGGATATGACCCGGCAACCAGAACGTACTTAAAAACGAACGTTTCGGTAACTGTTGCCGAATCGCCAACAATCCATGATGCGACCCAGGCAACAAACCGCATACTGGATTTAGTCGCAGACTTTGAGTTCAAAAAAACACATCACAAATCGGCCTGGCTTGCCGGATTGCTGACTGTATTTTGCAAGCCGGCAATTCGCGGATGCGTTCCTCTGTTTCTATTCGAGGCGTCTGTACAGGCCGCGGGCAAGACGCGATTGGTGGACGGCATATCAACCATCGCAACCGGCAAGAGCCTGGCGAGAAACCCTTGGCCGTCGAAGGATGAGGAGGTCTCTAAGTCGATCACTGCGATTGTGTTGAGCGGGATTCCGCTGGTCCTGTTCGACAACTGCAAGACGCAAATCGGCGGCCAGGCGATCGAGGCACTCGGAACGGCCGAAGTCTGGAAAAGTCGGATTCTTGGCCAGAGCAAGGAATCTGGCGAGGTGCCCATCCGCCAAGTCTATTTCCTGACGGGAAACAATTGCTCTGTATCACAGGACATCGCGCGACGCACATGTTTTGTGAGGCTGGAGCCGACGATTGAAAACCCTGATCTTAGATCGGACTTTCGCATTCCGAATCTGTTAGATCACATCCTGGAAAATCGCGAAACGTTGATTTGTGACGCGCTCACGATCTTGCGAGCGTTCAAGGCGTCGGGAGAGTCCCCGGATCTTGAGCCTTGGGGCGGATTTGAGAACTGGTCCGCACTCGTGCGAGGTGCGGTCGTGTGGCTGGGCTTGGCAGATCCGATCAAGGGCACCAAAGAAACCAAGGCTTCCGCACAATCCAGTGACATCTTTGGCGACTTGATCGCCGCACTCGAGTCAGCCGGAGCGTCAGGCAAGCTGTCTCGCGAGATTTACGATCTGGCTACGAAGCGAGACCCGTACGGGGTGCTCTTTCACCCGGAACTAAATGACGTTTTTTTGAGCGATTGCGACAACAAAAAAATCACTACTCAACGAATCGGAAAAATTCTCCAGAGATACGACGGCAGAATTTTGAACGGCAAGAAATTCTTTTCAGAGATGCTTTCGCATCAAAAAGTAAAAAAATGGTTTATCGAAAAAGTTTAACGATCGAATGTCCCTGCCTGCGGGGAGTGGCGGGAGTCTGCGGGAGTCTATGGGGTCAATGCAACTATTTTGAGTGGTCTTTAATAAAGGTGCCGTGTGTATACACCCTACGTAAAAGCTGCGAGAGCGGTGAACACTCCCGCGATTCCCGCCCACTCCCGCAGACCAGAAACAAAAACACATTTCCAAATTTCCACATTTCCAAACAGGATCACAAAAATGGCAAAACAGAAAAAGGGATTGACCGCCGAACGTCACCGCGAGATTGCCGAGGAACTTCGTCGCGTCGAGGCGGTGCTACTGTCGCTCGCGGCCGACGTGGCGGACAACTACCCGAAGCGACTGTCGCGACCAGTGCTCAAACGGATCGATTCAGCACTGGGGTTGCGCGGCGAGATGGATGACTTGGCTTGCCATGACCGCATCGGCATTGAGCCGGCCGAATGAGAACCGGCGACGACTGCACCGAATGCCCCGGCGGCATCATGCGACGGGTATCAACTCGCACCTCCGGCAACCATCGCATCCGGTATCTGAAATGTGATTCATGCGGCGCGAGCGGAAAGTCCATCACGGTTGTTGATGACCGAGGTCGTGACGTCGTTATCCGAACGGATAACGGAAAGCTTGTATGCCCCTGCTGCCTTGCAACAATCACCACATCGAACGCCAGCGACTGAGGAAACAAATGGCAGACACACTTACACCGCCCCGATTGGACATCAAGCTACCGAAGCTTTCCGAAGGCGACATGATCGCGCTGACGAAGTTGATGCAACGCAAGGCAGACGACCACCCACTATTCACCAGTTGGGTCATCGAACTGTTGGCCAGCGAATACAACCGCCGGCAGACGCCAGGTGCGGAACCGGAAATGATCGAGCCGCCAGTGTGGACGCTGGATCAACTCGGTAGCGTGCTGATGGCTAGTTTTGTTTTCAGCCGCGTCCCGATGACCGACGCCGCCCATGAGTTCATCGACAACTTGGCGCTGAACATCACCGCCGACGCCGTATCAGCCCTGCAACACTTCGGAGGTGCCGACCAGTGAGCAAGAACCGATCACCATGGGTCACCGCCGCCGAACTTTGCGAGCGGTTGAACGTCACCGACAGACAACTCGGCCGAATGGTTGCCAGCGGGAAATTCCCTAAGCCCTTACGGGTTGGAATCAATCGCCGAGTTTGGTCACGAAACGTGTTGGATGCCTACTTTGATTTGCAGGCCATCCAGCAGATTCGAGAGCTTCGACAGAATCACCAGGACGCCTAACCCGAAAGGTTTTCAAATGGCAAACGAACTTCACAACGCCAAGTTTTTGCAAATCGTACCGCCGGCGGCCATCGTCGATGATGCGGCAATCACCACCGCCGAAATCGATACGCTTGGTTGGGATTACCTGACCATGGTTTGCAGCGTTGGGGCAACCGACATCGCAATGGCAGCCCTCAAACTTCAAGCAGGCAACACCAGCGGAGCTTTGACCGACTATGACGGTCTGGACTTCGACGGCGACACCGACATCGAAGGCGGCACCGCAGCACTGCCGGCCGACGATGACGACAACGGTCTTTTTGTCTTTCAAGTGGACCTGAAAGCACGGCCGCGCTACTGGGACTTGGTTGCAACCGCTGGCGATGGCAGCACCGGCACATTCTTTTCGTGCACCGCGATTCTGTCCCGCGGCGAAGTGGCACCGCTGACGGCTACCGAGATGGGTGCTAAATCCGTCTTGCGTGTTTGAACCAACTGACAATCCAACAAACGACGGAGTGAATAAATGATCCGAATCACAAACACCAAAGACCTGAACGAACAAATCGCGGAACTGGAAGCCGAAGCGTTGGCGATCGCCGACTTGGCCGATGCCGAAGAACGCGAGATGAGCACCGCAGAGCAAAAGCGATTCGATGCCATCATGGGCGTCGGTAGCCCAGGCCAGCCAGGGCACAAGCCAGGCGAGTTGTCGAACTTGAACCGGGATCTGGACCGAGCACAGAAACGCGAGAATGCACAGGCCCGAATCATGAACAGTCGGCACGGCACCGGCGGCAACACTGGCGAGTCGGTTGATAGCGGCCAAGTCAGGCATGTCGCCCGTCAACTTGGCTGGAAGGCTGACGCGAACGGCAACAAGTTTGCAATCTTGAATAAGGGTGACCGGGCAACCGATCTGCTGAAGCCAGAAGCCGAAAACGAAGCGGCACACTTCATCTGCGCTAAGTTGTTCGGACCATCGTCGGCAACGCCGCAGCGGGTGCGTAACGCGCTGGGCGAGTCCAGCGGCATGACCGGTAGTTTCGTGGTTCCCGACCAGATGGCGGGCGAGATCATCGACTTGGAACGGGCGAAAGCTGGTTTGATGATGGCAGGCATGCCGGTCGTAGTGATGGCCAGCGAAACTTTGAAGGTTCCCAAGCTTGAAGAGGATCTTGAAGTTGACCTGAAAGCAGAAAACGCACTGGGCACGTTCGGCCAAATGAAGTTCGGACAACGG
>NZ_JAMYFE010000097.1 GCF_024129865.1 Stieleria tagensis
CACGTCGCTTGCTAGCCTTGCCGGCCTTTCCTCGACGTGGGCAGGGAGTATTGCGGCCGACCTGCCTGCCGTCAACGCTGTTTGAGAAGAAACAAAGAAAAAAGTCTGAGCGTTCGGTTTCGGGCCGCCACAGAGACGGCGGCCAGGCACTCCAGCCAACTCCGCCATGCCCCGTTTACCCTGTTTTTCCCGCGGTTTCAAAGACCTACCCACCCGGTATCGTCGACCCAATCCGAAATCCCAACGTTGACTGAGAAACCGCGATGGAGGCGAAAATGAATTTGCCCGCAACCGGACAGTTGGGCAATCGACCGCAGCATGCCTCATGCCGCAAAACGGTTTAAGAGGGCACCCGCAGGGTCAGCAGCGACAGTTCGGGGCGACAATTGATCCTCAGCAAGTGGACTCCGCCCAAACCACGGGTCACATGCAGGGTGGTTGGTGGTCGATAGAAGTCGCCGGAAGCATACCGGCTGCCGTGTCGACTGGGGCTGAGAATCGGACCGGCCAACGGCAATCGACCTTGGCCGCCGTGGGTGTGGCCGGCCAGCATCAAGTCGATACCGTTGCGGCGTGCCCAACCGAATTGATCCGGACTGTGGCTGAGCAGCAGCCGAAAGCAGACTTCCGCAGGCTCCACCGCGGGCCGCGCAAACCAGGGCGCCTCGTTGCCGATCAGTTGGCAGTCCACGCCGCCCAGCCGCCGCCGGATCGACTGGCTGCCCAAATCAATCCAGCCGGCTCGGTCCATGGCTTGCCTGGTTTCCCAGGAATCGACGATCCGAGTGTCGTGATTTCCGAGGATGAAATAGCATCCATCAGTGGCTTCGGCGGGCGAAAAGATCTCGAACAACCAATCAATGCAGCCCTGTTCGTCGATAATGTCGCCGGTCAATGCGATCAGATCGGGACGCCACTTCGTCGCCTGTTGCACGGCAAAACGCGCATAATCGGATCGGATTTCTCCCGTCAAATGGATGTCGCTCAGGTGTGCGATCCGATATCCATCAAGCTCCGCTGGCAAGCCGACGACGGGCAATTCGATTTCCTCGATCGACAACTGCAGCACCTGATTGAGCGGCAACCGGGACTCAAACGTTGCTTTGGGAGTGGTGGTCAGCGAATGGCTGAAGGCCTTGGTGACATCCACAACCGTGATTTTGCGAGTCGCGGCGACCGATTCGAGCCCCAGGATGGGTCGCCACAAGATCCAGGGGATTCCAAACACGACCCAGCTAGCCAAACAAACCGCGAGGTAACCGCGAACGGAGCGGTCGAGCGCCCTCCAAGAACCGCCGTCAAACAGGATCTCACGGAGCGCATCAGACTGGGACCAGGCAATGGCGATCGGAATGGCGACGGTGGTGAACAAAAACAGTTTGACCAATCGCTTGATCCACCGTCGCGGCCAACCGAAGGCATTGATTCGATTGTAGATCGCGATGTGCAACCCGCCGTGACCGACAAGAGCGATTGCCAACATCAGCCAGCCAGGGAATCCATTCATGAACAACCGAATCAAGACGACAAGGATTTTGGGCTGCCGAACGAGGTCAACGGCAAACGGGATTGCAGGTTGAGTCGATCCAATGGGTCTGCGTCGGCGGACTGACCAGATGCTGTGAACACTGCGATCGCGGCAGTCACTAATTCCAAGGACTGTCCGGCCAAAATCGTCGCCAGCATGCTGATCCCTGGATTGTGTGCCAGCACCATCACTCGGCGGGCGTCTGCATGTTCGCTAGAGGCGACATCCAAAATCGTATCCGGACCGGACAAATACAGCGATTCGTGGTATTCGATCGACGGCTGATGCTGCCAAGCGTCCAGTAACAACTGGGCCGTTTGGCGGGTGCGGATTGCCGACGAGCATAAAATCAAATCGGGGATGCAATCCTGATCGGCCAGCCAGCTCGCCATCAGGGGGCAAGCGCGACGACCACGACCGGCCAAGGGGCGATCGTGATCGGCCAGGGATGGATCATCGTGCCCACTTTTGGCGTGACGCATTAAGATCAGTTTCGATTCCATCAATGTCAGGTCTCTGAATTGTTGCAGCGGATGTTGCGGCGTTGCGTGAGGCATTGTTTTTCCCTAACCCGACGCGTCAGCGAGGGATCCCGTCAACACACTCAATCCCTCGCTGACGCGCCGGGTTACCGTTCCCACGCTAATTCACCTTCGAAGTTGAAATCAACAGACCGTGACGCGTCGGGTTGGGATGAACGCACCACTTTAAAGCACAACTGGAAGGCCAACGCCCAAAGTACCGGTAAAGGCTACACTTAAAATCGGCGTGACCTCCCGCATTCTCGATTTACTTTTCTAACGATTCACTTTCCAAACTCGGTGAAGATTCGATGTCCAAACTGTCCCGCTCTTTCTCTTCTTTGTTGGTCGGCATCTCGGTCGCCCTGCTACAGGGTTCCGCGTCAATGACTGGAGCATTGTACGCAGACGACTGGCCGGGGTGGTTGGGGCCGGAGCGTGATGGTGTGTATCGCGAGTCTGGCGTGGTCGATGAAATCCCCGGCTCGGGACTGCCGATCAAGTGGCGACGAACGATTTCCGGAGGTTACGCCGGCCCGGCGGTCGCCGACGGCAAGGTGTATGTGTTTGACTACCAGCTGAAGTCTGGCAAGGCGTTCAACGATCCTGGCAAACGGGTGGAACTCAACGGCCGCGAACGGTTGTTGGCAATGGACCAAAAGAGCGGCGAGACGATTTGGGAATATGCTTACGATCGGCCCTATTCGATCAGCTATCCGGCCGGGCCGCGGGCAACGCCAACGGTCGACGGCCAGCACGTTTACATCTTGGGTGCGGAGGGCGATTTAAGCTGCCTGAAGACCGCCGATGGCGAGCTGGTGTGGAGTCGAAATCTGCCTCAAGATTTTTCCGCCGAGGTCCCGATCTGGGGATTTGCATCACATCCGTTGGTTGATGGCGACCTGCTGTACACGATGGTCGGTGGCGACGGACAAGGCATCGTGGCGTTTGACAAACTCAGCGGCGAAGTACGTTGGAAGGCGTTGGACGTGAAAGCCGGCTACTGTCCGCCACGCATCATTCAAGCTGGTGGAACACGTCAATTGATCGTGTTTCATCCTCAAGGTCTGCACAGTCTGGATCCGGCCAGCGGCGAGGTGTACTGGGACGTCCCGATGAGCCCTGCCTATGAGATGTCGATTGCCCAGCCGATGGTCGAAGGCAATCTGTTGTACGCCAGTTCGATCCAAACCGAAGCGGTGATGGTGCGATTGGACGAAACAGCGCCCCAGGCCACGGAACTCTGGCGAGGTGAAGCCAAGAACGCGGTTCACTGCAGCAACGCGCCGCCGATGATCGTTGACGGAGTGATCTACGGAACGGATTGTTTGCAAGGCGATTTGATCGCCGTGGACGCAAACAATGGAGACCGTTTGTGGGACACGTTTGCGGCGACCAAGCCCGATGAAAAGCGTTTCATCAAACATGGCACGGCGTTCATCACGCGACTGGGTGACTCTGATCGCCATTTGTTGATGAGCGAGAACGGTGACCTGATTATCGCCGAGCTGACCGCCAAGGGATATGACGAACAGGGGCGGATGCACGTGGTTGATCCAACCAATGAATCATTCGGCCGGCCTGTCGTCTGGAGCCATCCGGCGTACGCGGGCAAGACGGCGTTTGTCCGCAACGACAAAGAAATCGTTGCCGTCGACCTGAGTCGCTGAGTCGTTTTGGACGGGGCGAACCTGACGGGGCGCCCCGACCCCGAGATCAAATGAGCAAACCCCACTCGGCAACGACGACGAGTGGGGTTTGCTGTATCGTTCTTCGGCTCGGCTGGCGGGACTACCAGACGTATTCAGTACCGATCGTGAAACCTTGCAGAACCAAGTCCTCGTACTGCATCGGTGCCAGGACCAGATCGCTCGTTGCGGTCGGGTACTGGATGTTGGGATCCAATCCACCGAACGCGATGTCGTCCACGGCCAAGGCATAGTAGGACGTACGTAGCGACCAGGAGTGACTGAAGCGGTAAACGAGTTTCAGTTCGAAATCGGCCATCGCCGTGCCTTGCTGATCGCCATCGTCGGCGGTGACCGTTCGGGCGACGACCAAGCCGCCGTTGGGGATCGAGTTGGCCGACACACTACCGCGTCGATCAACATCGTTTTGCATCCAGGCCGCTTTGGCACCGACACCCATCGAGATGCCGGGGTAAATGTTCCACCAGAAATCGAATCCAGCTTGTGGGCCGAACAGTTTGTTCTGCGTCCCGGTGTTGCTGGCGAAGTAGCGTGGCAGGTTTCCGTTGACGGTGTCGTTGTCCAAACCCGTGGTCTGGTACAGCAAGTTGTCGTCGTATCGCAGATAGCGAAGTCCAACCAACCACGAGCTTTGGAAGCGGCAGTAGGGGAACATCGTACGGCGTCGGTAGTTGATTTCGGCCGAATGAAACGAGCTTTCGTTTTGAATGCTCTGTTGCAGCGAACGGTCGGTGTCATCAAATCCGGGATCCAACACACCACCTGGCAAGGTGCCGTAATCGCTGATGTAAGAAAACAGGTTCGGAGTGGCCGAGGTGACGGTGGCCGAGTCATCCCACTCGTTGCCGCCCATGTAGGTCATTTCCAAGTTCCCACCGGCTCCGAAGATCAACGCACCCGACAAGCGGATACCGCCTTCGACGTCGTCACCATCCAAGTCACTCATGGATAACACTGGAGTTCCATTGACGCCTTCGGTGGTGATCACATTAGGTGCGACTCCACCCAGACTGCGGTCTAGCGCCAGTGCTTCGATGCTGAGGTCATACCAGCGTTGGTTGCACAATCCGGCTTCTTCGTAGGGACGCAGCGCCCCGACCATACAGGCCAGTACCGAACCGGCGTAGCCAAACGGCAACTCTTTACATGCGGTGCATCCGCTGCCGCGACAGAACAGGCAACCTGGTCCGCCACGGGCTCGCATTTTGCCCAGCAAGCCGCCGCTGAGCATGCCGTTGCAACCGCAGCCGCCACCGCCGCCGCAGGTGCCACAGACCATCCGGTCCACGCCGCCCATCAACGGAGCTCCATCGCAACTGCCGCTGTCACAGCCCATCGGCGGGTAGCCCATCGACTGGTAGCCGACCGGCATCACCGGCGCGGTGCCACGCATGCCCATCGAGGGCACACCCATCGGCGGCATCCCGGCCGGCGTGACATAGCCACTTGCCGCCAGGTCGTAGTCGGCGTGTGCCACGCCTTGAGCCATCGCTTGTCCGCCCAGCATGCTGGACGCCAACAGAGCGAGTGTCAGTTTGAATGACCAGCTTGCCGAATCGGCGAGCGGTCGAGCATCAATGGCAGGCGGATTAAATCGCACAGCCTCATCGGCTCGGTTTGTCATACGGTTGACCATGTTTCGAATCATTTGATGCATTGCAAACGTCTCCGCGGTCGCAGCCGCCTTGCTGTTGGGGCTCGTTCGCCCGAGCCATCGCCGGCGACGTCGCCACGCTTGAATCCCGAGCCACAATTTGGTGGGAGAAATGTCCGGCAAGATCGCACGGCACGCACACAACAGACGAATCATTTCGCCTGCTCTATACCAGTTCCCCCTGATATTTCAGTTGTGAAACGAATCGCCGGATGCCAGAACCAATCGGTCGGTCGCGGCATTAAAGCGGCGGCCGATTCGATGCAATCCAAAGCACGGGAAGAATCGCTTCAGCCGGAGTTATCGGCAAAGACTGCCCCGGTGGTTTGGTTAATTCCGGTAGAACCACTAAGGAAAAATATAACGGTCGCTCCGGTTGGTCCTGAAATTCCTGTTTTCCGCCTTCCCACAGGGGGCTGTGAATTAGTTGGGTTTGATTGTTCACCCCTGAACGTTGACAATAGCGCAGGTTTAATCACGCCATCGCCGCATCGGTCGCCAAATCTAGACGCCGGAATTGGAAATGAGTTCTCAATCCCTTGACGTACTGAAGCACGCCGTACCAAATGGTGTTGCCGATGTCGCGATGGAACGAGACGCGAGAGGGAGTGCTGCGACGGGGGATCGAAACGATTCAATGGGCGATGCACCGCATCAATCGATGGAATCGGTTGCATCGCTGCTCCGCCGATTTGGCATCCCGCCGGCTGATTGGAGGGACCATCTAAGTGACCAGTTCCTGTCCGTTTGCCACCAGCGGACCCAGCGAGGGGACGGTCTAAACGAAGTTGACTTGAACGATTGGTTTGTTACCGAAAAAGGTTCATTGGTGTTGCAAAGGACTGAAACCACCGATCCGTCACCCCCGCGCCCGAGCGGATCGACGACGGCTGATTCCAGCGAAAACCAGACCACCGAGTCTGAGTTGTTGGCTCAGTTTCGTGAGTTGCTAAAGGTCTATCCGACGTCCAAACGACGTCGCGCCCAGGCGGCTGAAACGGAGGAATCCGCCCCGGTTGCCGTCCGGGTACAGGCAAAACCGATTGTGATTCGCCGCAGCACCGAGCTTTCTCAGCGGATTGATCCGGCCAGCCCCTGGGGATCCGGGCGACGCGGCGTCGGCCAGCGAACAGCCTCGACCTCGGGGGCTACCTCGGGGCAAACCTCCGCTGCTGAGCCCGCCAGTGCCCCGCATGACACTGCCGATACGCAACTCGATCGCGAACAATTATTGGATTTGCTGATCCTGTCGCTCTCCCAACGGTTTGGTCCCGAGGCGGTCCAAGAGGCGCCGGTTGTGGAACCGAAATCACGGCCCGTTCTGTCTAAGCCGCTCGAGCGAGACCGCCGCTTCAATTGGAATCTGGTGCTGGGGATCGGCACCGCCGTCACGGTTGCGACAATGGTGTTGGCCGGAGTGCTGATCAGCAACAAACGCCAAAACCGCCGTTCTGATCCGATCCAACAACCGCAACTTGATCACGCCGCACTCGCTGCGGTACCGCAGCAGGACGCTGAATCCGCCGAATTCGATAGCAGCGCTATTGACCTATCGCTGCCCGATTTGTCGTTGCCGACCGAGCAGGCCGAAGTGGGATCGGATTCCAGCGAGCCGGAAGAATCTGATCAAATACTCGATCAATTAGATGATTTACAGATGCTGCTGTCAGGGCAACCGGAGGACGAATTGCCGACCCAGACGGCCGCAGAAACGAGCGGCGAGGCCGAGCCAAGCGGGCTGTCACGCGCAGATCTGCCGCCGGGCGGCATTGTCTATCCGGAACCCGACGAGAGTGATTGGCTAGCCAATCGGCTGCCTCCACGCCCCGAACCACCGCCGCAACCGTCCGACGCAGAGAAGCTGGAGGAGATGCTTGGTCGATCCTCTGCTGACAATGCGGCCAAGGACGCGCCGCAGCGGATTCGTCCGGGAAAAACCAAGTTCATCGAGTTGCCGTGGCCCGGGAGGGTCGATCACCCGGCCAACCTGCCGGATTCCGTAGCGGCGATCAGCTCGATTGAATTTCCGTTCCCCGTCCCAATCTCGCTGCAACCACAGCCTCAGCAATCGCTGACCCAAGTCGTCTGCCATCGCAATCAAACCAAAACGGTGATCGCTGATTTATTGACCAGTGGAGAAACCAAGACGTTCCAATGGACCGAGGCATCAAAACAGGAAAGCTGGGCAGCCCAGGTCGTCCATGGACGACTGATGGATGCCAATGGCCAACCGATCTATTTGCGTCCGGCAATCGACACCGATCCGTTTCGACTGTCGTTACGGCGTGAAGATTCCAAACCGTCGTGGAATCTGGGCTATCGGCTACTGAAGAAAGACACCCATTTGGATTTAGATCTATCGGTCCCCAAAGGGATCGAATTCGTTTGGGAAACGCCGTTTAATCCCGAACGCCCCCAACAGGGCCGAGCGATTGCGATTTTGACGCGGCCCGACGCCCCGGGGGTCGCTGTTGCCGTCGTGATCGACATCCGCTGTACCAATGAACTGAAATGCCAGTTGCAATTTGCCGCTCGCCTGGATCCGTCGATGCCGTGGCAGACGCTGCAGTCTGGTGGAATCGAGGTGGCCGTGAGACAAACGTCTCTCCAATTGCAGACCGCCAGGAATACGAAACCAAGGCTGGAGAATGCCTGGAAAGCGTCCGAATTGGGAGATAAACACACGTTCAAACGGAAACTGGCCGACTGTGAAAACCAGATCGAGAAGGCCAGTGAAATGGTCCAACGACTGCAGATTTTGGCGTCTCTGGTGCGCAGCATCGAAGCCGCGGTGACGATCGACATGCACCTGTTTGTGCAATGGCCCGAGGGCCGGCAAACGATCCTGCAAACGGCCGCGGCTGAGCCATCGCCCGACAACGATTCCGACAAAATCGGTTCCTCGGGTTAATCTTTGCCGGTTATTCATCCGATACCGGTTGTGACGGGAATCGTGTGCTATCGATGTCCCCGTAACGAGCAGATCCAACTAAGGCATGGAAGCCATGAGCCGCAAATCGACTTCTGGACGCATTACCCGAGCTACCGCAATCGCGTTTATCGCGTCCACCTGCCTCTTCGGCGCAACTGGGTGTCAGGTGACGATGAACGGCCAGACCCTACCCAGCCCCTATTACTTGCAAGACGACGTGCAGTATTTCCCCAGCGGTCCAGAGTTCAAACTCTCGCGGGAAGCAGCTGCACTGAAAGCCGCCAGGGCACAAGAAAAGCTTGATCGCAACTAGCGCTGCTCGCCAGGTGGGCTCGTTGAGCCCACTTCTGCAGCCGCGCCGCACGGCGACGGCGGTTTCTCACGTCAAACCGGGGCGAACGCTCGTCGGCTGGTGATCCGGTACGGCCTCACAGAGCCCGGCTACAGGTGGTGTCGGTGCAGCCTGACAGAGGCCAGAGCGACAGGCGGCGCGACCTGACAGAGTTCAGCGACACGGGCGCGGACCATCAGGCGATTTTTTCGATCGCTTCGGCCACCAAGGCTGGATCATCTTTGGCCCGCAGGTGTTCGATCTGCTCGGCCGACAATCCGGCTTTCTCCAAGTGGCTGCACAACCGTTTCCAAACGGTTTCTCGCTTTTTGCCTTCGCTTAAATACAGCTCGGTGATCGATTCCTGGGCCTTTTGGATCCCGATCGCATCGCGATTTCGGTAGTAATTCTTGATGATCTTTTCTTGATGGGGCGTTCGATGAGCGTTCATGGGGCAAGACCGGGCGAAAATGCGGTGCGGATTTCGGAGGAAAAGGTAAGACGGTTATCGGCGCTGCGGCCAACACGCCTATAGTAGGCATAGCCGAGTAAGCTTTATACCGCCGGGGGTCGCAAGGCAATCCGCAACGCCGGTCGGCTGATTGGCCAAACACGATTGGTTTCCTTTGACGAGGTTTGAGTGGGAATGATGGCATGCCGAGGGGTCCGTGGGGCGACGACCGTCACCGCCGACGATCGAGACGAAATATTGTTGGCAACCAGGCAGCTGATCGCGCTGATGATTCGTCAAAACGAGATCGATACAGTCGACTTGGCGAGTGCCCTGTTCACCGTGACAAAAGATTTGTCGGCTGAATTCCCCGCCCTCGCCGCGCGACAGCTGGGCTGGATCGAGGTCCCCCTGATGTGTGGCTACGAGATCACGGTCGAGAAATCGCTGCCACGCTGCATTCGCATCCTGTTGCACTGGAACACGACCAAGTCACAGTCCGAAATCCAACACGTGTACGTTCGCGACGCTGTGAAATTGCGCCCTGATCTGTCAAAACTGCCGCCAGTTGACTTTGACGAATTGGAACAATGGATCCAGTCTCAGTTGCCATCACCTTCTTGATTTTCTCACGAGCTTGCACGCCTTGGCTAGAAAATCCAACGTTCGGTTTCACCCCGCAGCCGACTTAAGCGTCATTCATGCGTCGTTTGTCGTCGCAACCGGTGGCGTCTGCAATGACAGCAAAACCGAAGCGGCATTGGTGCAACCGACCAGCGAAATCAACACCCGATTGGTTTCGGCGCAAGCCGATGTGCGAACATTTTGGAGCGGATTGTTCGCCGCTGTCGCAGCGGGGCGGTCCGCCCGCGATGCCTGTGAGCCGGCACTGTTGGCCGCCGGTTGCAGTGAACTACAGGTCGACCAGACGGCCGCGGCGCTGGCCAGCCGGATGGATGAATGTCGGATCGCGTTTCAACAACGGTTTCCCAAACTGGGCGACCAACTACAACTTCGCGCCGGCCCGTTAAAGGATCGCTGGCAGACATTTGGCCCGGGACTGTTGATCGAAACAGCCCGACTGATCTGGGCGTCATCGCCGCCGGAAAAATGGTGGCCGCCGGCGATCGATTGCCTGTTGGTTCAGCCACTGCGAGGTGGCGATGGCGGGTTTGATTCCGGCCAGAATCGTGTTTGGATCGAAGCAATGTTGACCGATGCGGATCCCCAGGTCGGAGAGATTTTCCGGCTGGTTTTCTGGATCACCCAAGTCGCGGTCGGCCGACACTTGGATGCAACGCTAGGCAACACCGTAACGGTTTCCCAGCCTGACGCCCTGCCGGTGGAAGGATTCGGATCTGGCACGCACCGCCGGACTTCACTGCCCTGGCATTTGGGCTGTGTCCCGCTGGTGTTGTCGGCCGGGGCCGAGTTGGATTTGATCCGTTCGCCAAAACTGCCGATTGCCACCGCTGTCAAACTGTGGCGGCTTGGTGATGACGCGGTCGCCGAGGTGGTCGCCGGATGGTGGGACCAATGGTCGGGCGCCGGTGCGGCCATGCCCGTGGCGCTCAAGGCACTCGACCGCATGCTGGCCCCGCTTCGCGAGCGCTCAGAAGATTCCAGCGCCATCGATGCGGATGACTTCGCCGACTCGGAACTTGATCGCTAGCTGAGGCTGCTATCGTTGCCAATCTGGACTTTGATGGAACCGAGCATCTTGGTCATCTCTGCTTCTTTGCGGCCAACGAACAGCACATTGTCCAAGACGATCGAGCGTTTCTCGGTGCTGGGATGCAAAATCAATCGTCCCGCGCCCAACAACATGTACTCGAACACGTCGTTGATTTCTTTGTCGACGCGCAAGTTGGGAGCGGGATAGCGTTTCAAATCGCTGAGCAGTCCATGGTGATGCAGCAATTCGTTGTTGGACAGTTCCCAGTAGTTGAAGCGTGTGCTGACAAAGACGGCGATGTACATCACACCGATCGCGACCGTCATGCAAAAAAAGAACGTGGTATTGGCGACCGGGCGGATCGACTGCAGGCGATCGGTGATCGTCGGCATTAAATCAGGACGGGCTAAAAACAACAGCCACAGCCCCATCACCAACGTCGTGATGACAAACACCAATGTCAGCGAGGTGGCGCGGGGAAAATCAAACACCAGCACAAACATGTTGGCCATCAGCACCGCAATGAACAAGCCCGTCATCACCACGGGCGTGGTATCGGTCGCCGGATCGACGGCCGTGTGTCCCCCCATCCACAACACGATCGAACAAACCAGTGAAACGATCAGCGTGGGATACATGAAGACGAATTTTGGGTAGGGCACCAGCAGAATTCGTTTGGTGCGGCGCGCTCCCTGGGTCGTGGCGGTACTCGTGTTGTCGGTCGCCGGATCGTTTTGCTGCGTATCGCTCATCGTCTTCGCCTAGCGGATGTCTTCTTGCAAATGAAAATGGAAATTCATCATCCAGGCACTGAGAATCGAATGATGGGGCGCGCCGATCACCGCTTACCGGTCATGGCGGCAGGCTCAGTGTCGGCCGACGAAGTCTCGAATCTAGCAGGTCTGACCGGCGCGAATAATCCCCGCTTCGCGCCGCCGAGTGAGAAGCAGATAATCGCCGCCCCTTGGCTGCACCGGGACGGTCGCAAGCCATCGTTTTGCCTCGCAGAAACGCCACTGCAAAGGCAATCCAACTTTTTTTAGGCGCCGTGGAGTTTGTTTGATGAGTGACTTGATGCAACGCACCCTGGTATTACTGAAACCCGACGCAGTTCAACGGCGACTGATGGGACAACTGATCTCCCGTTTCGAAGCCAAAAGCTTGAATATCGTGGCCATGAAAATGTTGCAAGTGACGCCTGAATTGGCCAAGCAACACTATGCAGAACACGTCGAAAAACCGTTTTATCCAAGCCTGGAAGCCTTCATCACCAGCGCGCCGATTTTGGCACTGGCGATCGACGGCCTGGATGTGATCCAAGTCGTTCGCGACATGCTGGGCGCGACCAGCGGCCTGAACGCCGCTGCCGGAACCATCCGCGGAGATTTTAGCGGATCGCGGCAGATGAATTTGGTGCACGCCAGCGACGGTGCCGAAGCGGCCCGCCGCGAATTGTCGCTGTATTTCAGCGACAACGAGATCTGTCAGTATCAACCCTTGCTGACACCCGTCTTTCATGCCGACGATGAATAATCGTCGCGGAAACCACGATCAGACGACGTTGCGGACCACGCCGACCGCGACGCCGACAACCTGAGCGTCGCTGACATACAGCGGCGCCATGTCCGCGTTGGCCGGCTGCAATCGGATCCGTGAATCCTCCGGATACCAGAACTTCAGCGTCGAATCACCGCTGGGCAGTTTGGCAACGACCATCTGGCCGGCTTCCGCCGTGTCCTGTTTCTGAATGACCACAAAGTCACCGTCCTGAATGTGCGCGTCGATCATGGAATCGCCCGACACCTGCAGGATAAACCGGTCGTTCTGGCAGAACATGCCACTAAAATCCATCCGATCGGTTTGCTCAAACGCGAGCGCAGTCGTGCCCGCCGCGACCAATCCGGCCATCGGCAAACTGTGATCACGCTGATCAATGGTTTCAGTCAATTCGATCGCGCGCGACTTGTTCGGACTGCGGCGAATCAACCCTTTGCGTTCCAATGCACGCAGATGGCACATCACGCCGTTGGGGCTTTTGATCCCAAACTCTTCGCCAATCTCGCGAACAGTCGGTCCGTAGCCACGGTTGAGAATCAAATCACGAATCAACTCGTATACCCGTCGTTGGCGGTCAGTGAGTTGCTTGGTTGACATATGTAGACTCAACGAAAAGAGGAGGTGTCGTCGGTGTGACAACAGTAAAAGTGTATTCCATCCACTTGAACCAGTCTATGAGCGTTTCAACCGCTTCCGACCGCACAATGTGGAGCACATCTGTCCAATGTTGAAGTGTTAATCGGAAGCCGTCGCCGGAGCCCGACGCGGGATCGACAAAAATTCAGCATTGGCGAGATTTCGCCGTTGGCTGTCGTCGAATTGACGGCCAAACGATCGCAGACCCGATCATGGTTGCCTCATGCCGGCGTTCAAGTCCCGCCGCTGGGGAAATCAAAAACCTCAGCGATCAAGCCAAAATCGATTTGCATTTCACCGTTTGATTGCAAACCCTTCACCGGAAACAGGTTAATGATGCCACGGCGGGCCGATCGGCGATCCGGTGTGAGTGCATCCGACACTTTTTCCACGGTCCGGAAAACTCATTCAACCGCTCCAGGCGGGGTTTTTGCCGGACCGCCGTGTGACGCTTGACCGGGATTTATTGCCCCAAGCGAACGATCCCGGAACGGATCTCGAAAACCGCGCGCCGGTTGCTGTCATTTGGTTTGACTTGTGTGCTAGCAAACATAGAATCTCGCCCACTTGATGAATGCAACGTGAAGGACATGTGAGTGGGGCAGCGGAATTTAAGAACTCCGGTTCACCCCCATCAACGCCAGAGCAACTGCACAGATTTCAAGTTCCATTTGACACGGGAGGCTGAAACGCCACCCAGCGGAGCTAGGTTGGCTGCTACTCTTGCCAACGCTTAGGCTGCTTTTCCGGGTCAAGTGATTATCGTCAACGCCCCCTTTCCGAGTCGATCGACGCGCTTCCCCATGCGTGGCCGCATTGTGTGTCGTCTTCCCGGTTCCGCACCGATTCCGCGAACATCCATGATGGAGGATTGCGCTCCCGGTATGTCCACACCGCAAGGCTGCACCGATGACCAGGATGTCGTCGTTAGATTCAAGGAGGCGTTGAAGCATCGTGTCGGACAGGAGCGATTCCAGATTTGGTTTTCTGGCATTCGGTTTATCTGTCGCACGGTCAATGGAGACGTTGCACCAACGATTGTGGCAATCGCCCACGGCCAATTTGCAGCCGACCGGTTGAGCAAAAACTATCTGCAAGCGATGCGTGGTGCGGCGTCATCGGTGTGCGGCAGAACCACCGACGTGATGGTCGAGGTTCAAATCCAACCGGCACATGCCGTGGAATTGCCATTTGAAGCGGCGCCCGACCAGCTTCCAGCCGCCGCGGCAGCTGAAGCGACCACCGAAGAAAATCGCGGCGCTGCCGCCACCCCCGACAAAGCATCGTCAGCGACACGGCGAAAGAGTGCGACCGCAGCCAGTTCAAAGCCCCGCTCGCGACGGCGCACGCAATCGCTGAGCGAGATTTTGAAGGATGGCACGGATTCGCGAAAACCCGCGCGGCGGCCGTCCCAACATCCTCCCCAGACATCGATCGCCCAGATCGAGCTGCCGTTGGATGCTACGGCCGGTGACGTTCCTGGCAAGCAAGGTGGCGACCAAGATCCAGGTTGTGCACCCGCGACGGGCGGCAAGCTCCCAACGTCGGCTTCGACGCGGAGCGAGACCACCTGGGAGAATTTTGTCGCCGGCAATTCCAGCCAACTGGCGCGAACCGCCTGCAAAATGGTGATCGAAAACCCTGCCTTGGCGTCGCCGTTGGTGTTGTGGGGGCCCGCCGGTTCAGGCAAGACGCACCTGTTGCGCGCCGTGGCCGGCAAGCTTCGCAGTTTGCATCGAATGCGTCGCGTCGTTTATCTGTCGGCCGAAGAATTCACCAACGATTTTATCAAAGCACTCAACGCCAACAGCCTGCCGGCGTTCCGCTCTCGCTTTCGCGATGCCGACGCATTGCTGTTGGATGACATCCAATTCTTCGTCGACAAGAAAGCCACGATTCGGGAATTGCATCACACGATTGAGATGTTGGCCGAGTTCGGTAAACCGTTGTTGTTCGCCGGCACCAAGGCCCCGAATGAAATCAAGGGACTTGGCAACGAACTCTCGGGGCGACTGGCATCGGGCTTGGTTTGCCAAGTGCAATCGATGGACGTGCAAACGCGTAGCGAATTGCTGGCGCGGTATGCCGAACAGCGTTGCACCATCGCATGGCCTGCGGAAACGCTAGGCGAGATTGCTGAACTAGTCGATGGTGACGGGCGGGTGATCAGCGGGATCGTGAATCT
Source organism: Stieleria tagensis (assembly GCF_024129865.1). GTDB lineage: Bacteria > Planctomycetota > Planctomycetia > Pirellulales > Pirellulaceae > Stieleria > Stieleria tagensis. Next base: position 15,180 of record NZ_JAMYFE010000097.1, read on the forward strand.
GGTGGCGTTGCTGCAACGGATGTATCGGCAGATGCCGACGATGGAACAGATTCGCCAGCATGGCGGTCACCTGTTGCGATCAGCCGGCGTCCCGATCACCTTGAACGCCATTGAACGCGCCGTCGAACGGGTGTTCCAACTCGATTCCAAATCGCTGCAGTCGGGTTCGCAAACCAAATCGATCACCGAACCACGCATGCTGGCGATGTACCTGTCGCGTGAAATGACCAGCAGTGCCTTTTCCGAAATCGGCGGTCACTACGGGGGGCGAAGTCACAGCACCGCCATTTTGGCCTCCCAGCGTGTCCGCCAGTGGCTCGACGCCGGTCGATCGATCGGACGTGGTCGGGCGGCTGTTTCGACCGACGAGGCGATTCGCCGCATCGAATCGCTGTTGAAAACAGGCTAGTGGTGCGCAAGAGCCCCTGAGCTTTTTCACGGCCAACCCTGCACGTTGAAACTTTCTTTCTGAATTCAATCGGGTCTAATAGAGCGACGTCAAACCCGCGTCACAGTCCACTACCAACCATCCAAGGATCGGAACATTGATCGCTGACCAGTCGGATCGCCCCTGGGACAAAAAGAAAAAGAAAGCCCCCCAGTCGGCTGCCGAGATTTTGCAGCGGCAACCGCCCTACGATCTGGAGGCGGAGATGGGTGTGCTGGGCAGCATCCTGATCATGCCAGAGGCCTGCGACGACACCGCATCGTTGAAAGCGGACGATTTCTACGACGATGCCAATCGGATCTTGTACACCCACCTGCGTGAGATGTACGACAATGGCGAAAAAATCGATGTGATGCTGTTGGTCTCGCGACTGAAGAAATCCGATGAATTCGAAGCGATTGGTGGCGCGGGCTACCTGGCCAAGCTTTCGAATTCGGTCCCCAACGCGGCTCACGCGGTTTATTACGCCGGGATCGTCTCGGAAAAAGCCGTCTATCGGAACCTGATCAACGCCAGCACCGAAATCCTGCGTGACGCCTACGATCAGGCCAGCGATGCGCGCGAGTTGTGCGCCCAGGCCGAGCAAAAAGTGTTTTCGATCATGGACGGCCGGTCGTCCAATTCATTGCACTCGATGAACGACGTGTTGCACGCGGCGATGGATCGCATGGAAGCTCGCTTGCGGGGCGAGGTCACTGACGGCACGGTCGAGACCGGATTGACGGACTATGACACGATGACCGGCGGACTGCACAACGGCGAATTGATCATCTTGGCCGCCCGTCCCTCGATGGGCAAAACGGCCTTGGCGATGAATATCGCGGAACACGCCGCGATCGAAATGCAGCAGCCCGCCCTGTTCGTCAGTTTGGAAATGTCAGGGATCGAATTGGCCGACCGGATGTTGTGTTCGCTGGCACGTGTTAACGGTCACCGGCTGCGAAACGGCACGATCAGCGCCGACGACCAAACACGTTTGATCAACAAAGCCAACGAGATCAGCACGGCACCCTTCTTTGTCGATGATTCGCCGAGCCGGACGGTCAGCGAAATCGCTGCGGCGGCGCGCCGGATCAAACGCCGACACGGTGGTTTGGGTTTGATCGTGATCGATTATTTGCAGTTGATCGAACCGGACAACTCGCGTGATCCACGACAGGAACAGGTCGCCAAGATTGCCCGTCGCCTGAAGGGCATGGCGCGTGAATTGGGTGTGCCGATGCTGTGTCTGTCACAACTAAACCGGCAAGCCGAAGACAGCAAGGACCACCGCCCCAAACTCAGCCACTTGCGAGAGTCGGGAGCCATCGAGCAAGACGCCGACGTGGTGATGTTTGTGCACCGCGAGGAATACTATCACCGTGGCGAAGACCGCGCGCAATTTGCCGGGCAAGCGGAGATCATCATCGCGAAACAGCGTAACGGCCCGGTCGGCGACGTGCAGTTGACATGGGAAGCCGACTTCACGCGGTTCAGCAGCCGAGCTCCCGAACGGCACGATGAATTCAGCGACTATGCCGAATTCACCGCGCCCGGTGGGTTCTAAACCGCTTACTTGTCCGTTGGTTCGGCTCGCAGCGTAAAGAATCCAAAATGGATTCCATCCGGTTCGTCATAGCCGAACATTCCGGTCGGAGCAAAGTACTTTTCGAACTCCGAAAACGGCGGCAGTTCGTTGTTTTCCAACAGCTCACTGAACTTCTTGGCAACGATGTTGTTCTCACCCGCCCGCCGTATTGCTTGGCGGTTGCCTTCGCTTTTGGTCATGTCATACATCAACCGAATGCCTTCACTGCCATCGATGTACGACAACAGGAATGGTTTTTCACCATCGAGTTTCCCGCCGAGCTCGCCGGCCACCAGTTCGTATTCGGGTAAATCGATCAGCCGTGGCAGATTCCCGGCTTCCGCCAACGCGGCTTTCTCCAAAAACTTGGTGCTATCGGAATAGATCAGCCACTTCCCCAACAGCATCAACGACGGTTCCGGACGACGCAGGTTCTCGGGAAAGTTATTTCCGGGACCCCGGAGACGATAAATCACATGACCGCCGGTGGTTTCCAATGTCATCCGACCGGGCATTCGATCGCGGACGCTGGCGAGCGTGGATTTGGCTTTGATCACATCTTTGACTTCAAACGCCACAGTCGTGACACCACTGTTGATCCGGATTGGTGGTTCCATCCACGTGCAACGCACCAACCGTCCCGTCAAATTTTCCAGCACGTCGGATTGAATGTTCAGCCCCAACCGCTTTTCGGCCGGTTCTTCGACGAATCGCTTCAACGATTCCTCGCCCTGAAACCGGTCCAACACTTTGCCAGCGTTTTCATACGTCTTGGCAAAATCCCAATGGATCGAGGTGTATCCGGCGATCGATTGCGGAACCCACTTCGGCGGCGCGGTTTCACCGGTCTCGGGACGCAACACTCCCAACACCCCATCGCGTGGCGGTTCGATGTTGATGTGGTAATGCGCGATCCCTTCAAAAATCTCGCCACCATGAAACGAACTGCCGCCGATTCCGCCGATCCGCGAAGCGCCCATCTCTTGGATCACCGGCCACGTCAGTCCGGCGGTCAGACTGCCACTGCGTTTGATGATTCGGTCGATGATGGAGTGGGGATCAATAAAGAAGGTGATCTGTGGACGAGTCGATTCCGCCCCGATGCAACGCGAGATGATCGTGCCGAATTTGGAGTTATCCGCCAACGTCGGTTCTTCGTTTTCCCCCAACCAATGCTCCAGCACGTCTTGCGCACTGCGGTTGCCGACTGCAAACACCAGCGTGCCGTCTTTTTCAAAGTACTCGATCGCGGTGCGGTCGGCGCGATTCGGAATCAGACGGATGACGTCTGTTTTTTCGATCTTGCGAACACGTCGTTTGTAGCCGCTGCTGACAATGCGTTCTTCTAAACGCTCCACAATCGCCATCGCTTGATCGATTTGTTTCCCTGCATCCACGATCAATGTTCCGCCAAACGAATAGGCTTCGCGGCGGCGGAGCCGATCGCGACGTTTGGCGGCTTGATCCGGATCATCGTCCTCGTTGTCAATCTCCGGCTTGTCGTCTTCATCAAGTGGTTTGGCCGGATGCACCGCGATTGCGACTTGTCCATGAGGAATGGACAGCAATTCATCCAGTCCCACACCGACTTCATCACTGATCCGATCAAACAACTCTCGCGCGGTGGCATAGAATTGGTCGGCAAACGGTCGCATCTTAGGATCGTTGATCATTCGCCCGAGCGACGATTGCCCCATCTCACTGCGAAAGTCTTCGGCGCTGTCCAGCCGCAGGTAAGCCAGGGTGTCGCTGGGCAACAATCGCGGCGCACCGGGCAGCGACGATTCCGACGTTTCCGGATCTGCCGCTTGGGAGGAACACAGTGACGCCGGCACGGCCAGGGTGCAATACAACAGGGCCGCCGCGGCGACCCTATTTGCCAGCCGGAAACGGTATCGGGAAACGTGTGACGTCATGGAATCGGTGGTGTTGGGGAGGGAATGGCAACGGGACATAACGACTGGTTCGAATCTTCGGGGAAAATCTTGGTCGTCGGTCAGGAACTGCACTAGGCAAATTCCGGAACGTTCAAGGGCGCGCGGTGTTAAAGCAGTGTTAAACTAGAGGAGTGAAACAGAGGTTCGGTGGGCACTGCGTTCGTTGTTCGCACGCATCATTCGAGTTGAACTCGATCCACAGGACTCTGCTGCTCAGGAATTTCTCGCTAGGTATTCTGATGATCATGCTGACCAAATCCAATGGCCACCGTGTCTGGTTGTACACTTTGTTACTGATGCTACTTGGTTCGGTTGCCAATGCTCAGCAAAATGGCGGCAATGATGGCGCCGACAACGGAAACGGGGGCAACACAGGAAACGCCGGGACCAGTGGCGGTGGTGGCGGCGCAGGCCTCGGAGCTGGATTTGATCCTGGCGAGACCGACATGAGTGCCTTCGATGGCATTCAGCGAGGCGATTCGATTAGTGGGGCGGAAACGCAAGGGTTTGGCCTGACCACCGACGGCGGCCTGGGTTCCGGTCGTGCGGGCGGCGGCGGATTTGGCGGCGGCATGGGAGGTCTTGGCGGTTTGTTTGGCGGACTCGGCGGTGCGTTTGGCGGACAGGGTGCCACCACTCAAAAACCTGTGATCCGCGTTCGACTGCGTTCGGCCATCGGCATTCCACCGCGCCCCGAAGCCACGGTGCAACAAACCGCTAACCGAGTCTTTGACATGCTGCCAGCCCACAGCGGCGTCGACGGAGTCAACGTGCGAATGAACGGTCGCACCGCGATTTTAACCGGGTCGGTTAGCAGTGAAAAAGAGCGCCGCATGAGCGAATTGTTGATGCGGCTGGAACCAGGTGTCAGCAGCGTGCAAAACGAAGTCGTTGTGGCCAACTGATTTCGACATCAACGGTTCAGGACACTTTAATTAACGAGTTCGTTTTCCAGCGACTCGCGATGCGACCAGCGAACCTTGGCAATCGACAGCCAACCGGTCTGCATCAAGACGGCGCAGACCACCGTTGCAGTTCCGATTGGGGTTTGAGCTTGCGTGGGACTCCAACTGTTGAAGTAGATCGTTGCAAAGCAACCCAACGCGATCGTCAGCATGGCCAGTGCGATGGGCATCAGCCCGCGCAGTCGCAGCGGACGCGCGATGGCCAGCAATAACAAAGCCAGAACCGACAGGATCCCGCCGCTGACAACGATGGATTCGATGTCGTAGATCGCAAACCCAGCTGCGACCGCGCACCCGAGTAGGATCGTGGCCGCACCCCCGATTGCCCACCGATAGCGGCGATCGGTCACCGGTCCCTGGGGCAGGAGATTTTCCGGATCCGATTGGGGCGCGGCATAGGGATTGATTTCTGATGGCATCGCGTGGCGTGGCGAGTTCGGATCAAAGTTTTCGAATCGTGAGAAAGCCTGGTCTGGCGTTTCAGCTTTCGTCGATCTTCGATGCAGTCGGCGGTTTAGCGAATCGACTGAGCATCGCAGGCAATAATACCACGTCAGCAAACAACGCCGTCGCCAACGTCAAACATCCCATGATGCCAAAAATTCTGGCATCGCGTGAGTCGCCAATGATTGCCGACGCCAGACCGGCAATCAACACGATCGTCGTCATCAACAATGCCGATCCAACACCGGTGAACGCGCGGCGAATCACCGTCTTGTGATCACCACCGCATTTGGCCTCTTCCTGATAGCGCGTCAAAAAATGGATCGTGTCATCCACGGCGATACCGACGCAGATCGTGAACACACAGACGGTCACAATTTCCAAATGCTCGCCGCACAACACCAAGATTGCGGCGGTAGAAGCGAGCGGGAAAACGTTGGGGACGATGGAAATCAATCCGATCCGCAGTGACCGGTACACCAAGGTCAGCACCAGCCAAATCACCAGGCTTGCCGTTCCTAAACTGGTCGCTAGATCTGTCACAATTTGATAGATGTTGCGCCACCGATCCACCGCATTTCCATCCAACGACAGATCAAAATTGGGATGTCGATCGACGATCTGTTGCAACCCTGTTTCGATTCTCGCAAACGAATCGCTGTACGCGGCGATCCCCAGGTCTTGGACACGAAATTGAATCGATGCATTTTGTCGTTCCGGACTATAAAAGGCTCGCTTGATCGATCCCGGCAATAATTCCAGCAGCGACATTCGCTCGGCCGAGTCACCGGCGCCGGGTAGCGCCGCCAACAATTGTCCGACGCCGATCGGGTTTCCGATCAACGGTTCCTTTGCCAACAGCGCGTCGACTTCGCCAAGTACCTTCAGCAACTCGCCGTCATTCGACACGTCGTACCAGCGGACATTCACTGAACTAAACTCCAATCCACCGAGTGATCGATCCAGGTGCCGCAACGCTTGGGCGGCTTCGCCAGATTCACTGAGCCCGCTGTAACGTTTTTCGTCTGGTTCCAATTGCAAGGAGATCAAGACCAAGACCGCCGTGGCCACAATCGCTATCCAGGCCACCGCTTTGTCTCGCCGCAGCACCCAATCGACCAGCGGCCCGATTCGTCGCAATTGACTATCGATCACGCTCTTGCCTAGTCCGATGTGCAAGCGTTTGCCCAGCGGTGATCGGCAACCGAGTGGAATGACCGTCAACACGCTGACAAAGGTCATCACGACACCGACCACACAGCACATGCCGAACTCACGAACCACTTCGTGGTGCGCCCACAACAGCGATAAAAATCCAATCGCAGTGGTGGTGCTGGTCAAAAAACACGCCATGCCGACACGGGCGATGCCACGTCGGGCCGCTTCACGGACCGGCAAACCGTTTGCCCGCTGCTGACGAATTTCAACCATCAGGTGTACTGAATCGGTCAGTCCCACCAGACTGATCAGCACCGGTACGATAATGTCGTTGAACGGATTGTCTTGCAAATCAAAGTAGTGCAGGATGCCGTTGGTCCATGCCACACCGACCGCGGGGGCAATGGCCACAATCAGGACCGCCGAGAATCCACGAAACAAGACGATCGCCGACAACAACATGATCGCATAACCGATCATTTGATACTTGAACGAGTCGGTCACATGATTGTTCGCCATCATCAGGTGCAACGGCACCGGACCGGTCAATTGAAACTCGATCGCCGCGTGCGGTATTTTTGCCTCGACGGCTTCGGCTGTTTTTCGAATCTCCGTTGTGACCGCTTCATCGCTGGTCGCATGAAACCAGTCGATCTGTAGCTGCATCAGGACGGTTCGTCCGTCTTTGGAGATCAACTGGCCGACTGCCAACGGGTTCGCTAGAACTCGATCCCGTGCCGCATTCATTTGCCGCGTCGAAGCGTTCTCACTGGGCATCAACGTGCCCGACAATCCGAACAGATTGAACCCGGGAATATTGTCCAACCACATCACACTGCGGACTTGCGGCAACCGCTCCATTTCATCGGCGACACGTCGCAGCGCGGTTAGATGCGCGTTTGTAAAAATGTCGCCGGATTCCGAATCAGCGATCCGGGCGACCAACACACACTGGCCACCACCAATTTGAAAGGGTTGGACATTTCGTGGGGCGGCAGGGCCCTCCGGGACTGCGGATTTGCGGCGTGGCTGGGCGACAGATTGTTCGTTGGCAGCGGAATCGCGATTGTGGTTAACGATACGAGACAACTGACTCGTGACCCATGTCGGATTGACATGTCCCATCACCGCCAACGAGGTGAATAGCAAAAAGACCATCACTTGCGCCAGCGGATGATCGGCCCACCAGCGAAACAGCGTTGCGGCGATCCCTGCCGAAGCATCTGGTTTATTCACAGACGATCCGCCGCTTCAGATTGCAATTCGTCACGTTCGATGCGGCCGTTGCGGTTGTGGTCGAATTGTCGGAACCCAAACCGACGGAATGCCATCGGTGCTTCGTCTCGCTCGATCACGCCATCCTGGTTTAAATCCATCTGTTTCAAGAACTGGTCTGCCTGGTCGGAGATTGACTGGCGAATCACCGCAAGCTTTTCAGCCGACAACGGCTGGGCAGTTTTCTCACGATAGCGGCGACCGCCGCGTGGAATGGCAACATCAAAAAATGCGATCGCCATTTCCTCCCAGGTTTGGTCCCCCCAAGAAACGTAATCCCCCGGTTCAGGATTGAACGGATTGCCGGCGGAATTGTCGAAGGTGACGGTCATCTGCAATGATTCCAAGGCATCCAAATCGACCGGTTGCGAAAACTCGTACCAGTGCTGCCAATTAAAATCGTAGTGCGGGACACTCAACAGACGTTGCGTTTGTCCGTCGGTCCCCCTGGCTGTCAGTTCAAACGACTTGCCGCGCAAATGCATGTGCGGGGTAATCCCTAACATTCGGCTCTGCGGTGGGAACGAATCCACCGACAGGTTGACCTGGTGGTCTTTGGCGCCCGGCGGGATTTCAAATTCGTGATCGATCGCCAATTGCGTGAAAACTTCATGAGTCACTTCGCTGCTGTCGACGGACCAAATTCCAATCTCGGTTTGATCGGCCGACTCAGTACCGTTGGGTGTGTAGTGCATTTGAAACACCAGTTTGGAACCGGCCGGGACAAACCTCGCATGTCCACCTGGCAACTGCACCGCGCGCTGCCCCGGGACGTAGGCAGCCAACCAGCCGATTCCAGGAGAATCCGAACCGTCGGGAGGCCTGACAAACACGATCGCGTGGTGCACCACGCTGGCGTCACCGGGAATCACTTGAGCCGCACGAATCCAGCGGTCTTCTTTCCACTGTGGATCGACAACAAAGTATTGGTACTCGACCACGCCATCGGCGGGCACCATGAATGGACGATCTCGCATCACCACGACACCGTCCGGATCGGTTTGAAACTGCCAACGCTGCGTGCGTTGGGAAAACGTTGGTAGGTCCGCCGGATCGCCCTGCGGCATCCCATTGTCCAACCAAGTCGCAATCGTGTTTCGCGCTTTGGGCGGCAGATGACGTTCACCGACGAAATGTCCGACACTGCGGTCGGCATGCCAGGGCGGCATGCGCCCCTGGTCGATCACTTCCAAAATCATCTGTCCCCAGCCAACGACTTCGTCATAGTCAGTCAACTCCATTGGACCGATCTCGCCCGGCCGATGACACTCGACGCAATGCTTGTTCAGCAGCGGTGCAATGTCACGATTAAACGTGACGTCGGTTGACGTGGCGACCGGCGAATCAGACTTCGCCAAGCGAGTGATCAAGCATCCGACACCTTGAGTTTTCGGTTGACGCACAGGAGCCCCCGCCAACACTGCTGCGATCGCATCCTTTAAATCGTGCTGAGTCGGATGCGGCCGCGAAATCCCCGGCTCGTATTGGTCATCGATGCGGCCTTGGTAGCGTACCCACCCGGCCGGATCGATCACAAACACCTCGGGCGTTCGTGTCGCCCCCAGCGCCGCAGCCACGGACTGGTCGGCATCCTTGGCAATCGGAAATCGAATCGCGTGCTGCTTGGCATAGGCATCAATTTCCGCCGGCGAATCTTGAATGTTGCTGTTGACGCCCAAGAACTGGACACCTTGATCACCGTAGCGATCCGCCAGCGATTGCAAACGCGAACCGTACAGCTGTGCCAGGGGACATTCCGTTCCCAAAAAACAAACGACGGTGAATTCAGTCGGATCTAAACCAATCAGCTGACCATTCGTCGCCCGCGGGGTGAGTCGTTGCCATTGCACTGGACCGGCGGCCTGCAGCGACAACACCATTGCACTTGCCGCGACAAAGACGACAGATCGAATCGAAGTCAACACACTTATTCCTTGGTACCTGTTTCGACGTTATTCGTGCCATGGCGTCACATGTTAGCAACAACCGCTCCCACCCGTTGGAGTTCAACCTTCAGGTTGCTCCGGCACTGGCAGTGAACGCATCGTCGCTGGACCGGCCACGGTTCAGATTCCTGGCACTCACAACCGACTGATCCCTGACGGGGCCAGCTACGAAACGCTTTCCCGCACGCGCCCCCATTGTATGCTGTCTGTCATGAATGCTGCAGACGACGCTCCTGAACAACGACAGCGAACGGATTGGCCGTGGTGGTCGCTGCTGGTTGCACTGACGCTGTTGCCCGTCCCGTTTGGCATCCTCGTCGGCAATGCCCTCTACTTGAACGCGCTGCAGGGGTTGGACCGCGTCTCCCAAACGCACAGCAAAACGCTGTACATCATCGAAGGCAGCGCGTCCGGCATGCAGATGGCGCCCTGTGTTTTTGTTCTGGTCTGCCTGGCATTGCTACGCGCATCGTTGATGCGACGCCTGACCATCGCGATCAGCTTCGTACTACTGCACGCAGTTTTCAGTGTGGCGTCGACGCTGTATTGGAACAACGTTCTGAACCATCTCTCGTTGCGGCTGGGGAAGGAGATCTTAGACGAATCCTATTCCGCCCCTGCGGCAGCACTCACCTGCCTGATTATGGCCGCGCCCATGAAACTCTGGCGACGCTGGACGCTTGATCGCGATCAACCGGCGATGCCGGCGCGTTCGTTGGATCTGGCCACGCTGCTGGAGTGGACTGCGATCGCCGCGATCGGTTTTGTCTGCATCCGCCAGCAGATCGGTCAAATTCACTATCTGCCGATCGGATTGCTGATCTACCACCTGATCCTGTCTGGGTTGCCGATCATCACACTCACGCTGAGCATGCTGCTGTTGCTACGCTGTCTGCTGGTCCCCGGCCAATCGATTCGGCCGTTTCGAATGATCGGCTCACTGCTGGCCTGGACCATCGCGGCCACTCTGGCGGCCCTGGTCGCATTGAATTGGAAAGACCCGGCGGTTCGTCTTGAATTCCACTTCCAGACCAGCTCTCTCGTCCTCAGCTACATCCTCACCGGCATGCTATTGCTGATCGCCAACACACTCTGCCTGCGACAGCTAGGCTTCCAACTCAAACGATTCGGCTGATTGAGTTGAGTTTCCGCATTTCGCTATGCGCGTCGGAGCAATCGGAGCAATCGGACTTAAATCAATCGAAATCGAAAAAAACGATTGCCAATGACCAGACGTGTCACACCGATTGGTATCTTCGCTCCCGAGTGATTCGCCCCCCCGTCTCCAGCGGAGCTCCATGAACTACTACGCACATAGCCTACCGGATCAACCGCCCAGCAACTGGGAAACGATGGCGGAGCATGAGAAAGCAGTCGCCAATCGGTGCGAAGAATTTGCAGCGCGCATCCATCCCGAGTTCAAATCCTGGGGAAACCTTCTCGGCTGCTGGCACGACATTGGAAAGTACTCCAATGAGTTCCAGACCTACATTCACAAAGCGAACCATCAGCTTGACGCGATGCAAGACATTCATCGAGCCGAGCTTAGCGGAAGAGTCGATCATTCTACGGCTGCTGCCAAATGGGCGGTCGATCAGTTCGGGCCGCTTGGACGGCTCGTAGCATACGTTTTTGCAGGCCATCACGCTGGATTGCCTGATTGGGACGATGGGCACAGCCAATCCGGACTGCGGCAACGGCTGAACAAACAGATTGCCAATTTTGCCAACAACGCCCCAGAGGATCTCAAATTTCTCCCGAAACCACCAATGGTGAATCTAGCGAAACTGGGAAAACACCCGATTTCGCCAGGTGATCACATCCGGCAAACCTTTCGTGTCGCGATGTTCGCTCGAATGCTTTTTAGTTGTTTGGTCGATGCGGACTTCTTGGCGACGGAAGCATTTATGTCGCCGATTCAATCGAAACAGCGAGAATTTGAGAATCTCTCTTTGGATCAATTAAGGGACTGCTTAGCGGTTCATATCGATGAACTCACCGCAGCTGCCCCAAAAACCATTCTGAACGAAATTCGCAAGAAGATACGGGAGGAATGCATTGAAAAATCGACTCTTGAACCCGGCTTTTTCTCTCTCGATGTGCCAACGGGTGGCGGAAAAACACTGGCATCTCTGGAATTTGCTCTACGTCATGCTCACGCCGGTTCATGGGAAATGGATCGAGTTATCATCGCTGTTCCATTTACCAGCATTATCGAGCAGAACGCACAGGTCTATCGAGACGTCTTCGCATCGTTTGGCGATCGAGCGGTTCTTGAGCATCACAGCAATCTCGAACCCTGTCGCGAATCTGCCGCCAACCGTTTGCAAAGTGAAAACTGGGATGCCCCCCTTGTCGTTACCACCAACGTGCAATTGTTTGAGTCACTGTTTGCAACACGAACCAGTCAATGTCGAAAATTACATCGGCTTGCCCGAAGCGTCATCATCCTGGACGAAGCACAAACTTTGCCGGTTGAGCTAATTCAGCCCACACTGATGGTGCTTGAAGAACTCGTGGAATGCTACGGCTGTAGCGTCGTTCTGTGCACAGCAACCCAGCCGGCGCTGAGTATTCGTGATCGTTTCCCAATCGGCCTGCGCAATATTCGAGCGATTATTGATGACGCCGATGTGCTGCATCAAAAACTGGCTCGCACTCGCGTCAACGTCATTGGAGGTTCGGCATCGCACCTCACGAATCCAATTGCAGAATCTTCGTCTGATGGATGTATCCGACTCGACAATGAAGACTTGGCTGATGAAATGGCTGCTCTCGATCGAGTGCTTTGCATCGTCAACACGCGTCCTGATGCCGCTGATGTCTTCGATCGGTTAGGCGACGACGAGGGCAATTTCCACTTGAGTACGCGGATGTGTGCGGCACACCGATTGGAACGGTTCACCGAAATCCGAAAGTGTTTACAGCCGGAGTCCAAACGACCTTGTCGTGTAGTCAGCACACAATTGATCGAAGCTGGCGTCGATGTCGATTTCCCTGTCGTAATGCGAGCAGCTTGCGGATTGGATTCGCTTACCCAAGCTGCCGGTCGTTGCAATCGAGAAGGAAAACTGGAGGTTGGCGAAGTTGTCCTTTTCCAGACAGAACGATTGCCGCCCCCTGGCTATTTGCGACAGACTGCTCAACTGACATGGGAACCAGGGCAATCGCACGTCGAT
>NZ_JAMYFE010000098.1 GCF_024129865.1 Stieleria tagensis
CGTGAGCGAAGCTGCACGACCTCCAATCGGGAGAGTGAATTGCATAAGCGCAACTTCAAAGTGCGTGAGCGAGGGATCTCATTAACACCCTAAATCCCTCGCTGACGCGTCGGGTTACCGTAAAAGCGCTGGCTTCGAAACTTCGCGTGCCAAGCGGGACTGTTAGTTTGGCACTGACGGTGTCTGATTGGCCGCCATGTCCAGCGTTAGGTGAGGTGTGCGACCAAGTCGTGATCGCATCCATTGCTTGGCTTCAAAACCGGCGTTCCAAGTCATCGATCGAACCCGGTTGGTCATGCCCGGTGCAAACGCGCGGACACGAAGGATCCGTTCTGATTGACAACCGAATCGGCGTTTGTAGATTTCGTCGCCTCGCAAGAAATCAATCCCTGGCCACTCACTGCGATGTAGATCCAACAAGGTTTGCACCAACAGGATGCGCCCCGGTTCGATCGATGCGCAATCAACTTCATAGCCGCTGCTGTAGCAGTACAACTGCCGTTGGGCAGTTTGGAAATGCAGTTCGGCACTGATCACTCGGCCGTTTTTTTTCAGTGTCGGTAAATACAATTGGCCGCGTTCAAAAAAGCGTACCGCGGCATCATGAATGAACTCTCGAAAACGTGGCCGGGCGTAACTGCCGTCTTGCCCAGCCGCGTTCCACCGTCGCTGGTGCATCGCAATCAATTGCTCGAGCGCGGCTTCTACGCTCGTGCTTGTGTCGGCGAGGTGCCGTTCCAGCCCCGGTAGCGAAGCCACTTTTTCACTCCACCGACGGACTTTGCGGCGCTGCGTCTTGGCAAGCCGATTCAAGTAGTCATCCCAAGTCGCATCACGGGGCAGTCGCCAAGCACTCATCTCTGAAGTCGCGTGCAGCGAGGCGCCGGATTGAGACAGCTGCTGGGCAAAACCTCGCATCACTGGGTCCGACTCGGCGATCCCATCGATGTCCAAGTAATCCCAGCTGTCCTCTCGTTGGTGGTAGGCATTCACAAGGAATTTTGCCATCTGGCCGGTCACCTGCTGAGAATCCGATGGCTGGCACAGGATCGAGACATAGTCGCTGCAGGCGTCGCCGCTGCCGATCATTGACAGACCGCGCGCCCCGGCGGATTGGCAACGAAACAAAGGCAGGATCCCACGAATCGATTCATTTTGATCGGTTGCGACTAAAACATACGGTTCCAAGCTTGATCCGAAGTGTTCCCACCAAGGCTCCAGCCAAGCGGATTGGCGAAACGGGACGGCACCGGCCAAACCATCCCACGTCTGGTTGTCAGCAAGTAATTTTGTCAGGTCACCACAGCGGCGGACGCGGATCGAAGTGTTTTCAGACACGGCAGCTGACTCAGTGGGGTGGCAATCGCGATAGTCACGCCAAACCCTAGCTCGGAAGTCCTTCGCGAGAGGGGCAATCGGCCCTACGGAGAAAGAGTCACGATCCGCGGGTGCTTCGCTACCGCAGTGACCACTAAATCCGTTAAAATCGGGCTCGCTGCTTTTGTCTGATCCCACCCCACCTCCCGCGAGTGAATTGCCATGCCACTGTCGTCTCCGCTTCATCACCCCATTCGGAGCCTCCGCAGCATCGCTTGGGCGGGCATCCGTGCGACTGGATTGGCCGTGATGGTGTCGGCATTGTCATCAATCGCCGTGGCCGAGGACTGGCCGGGATTCCACGGGCTGGCTGCTGCCGGCGTGATCCCAAAATCGCAATTGCCCGAATCGTTGTTCAAACAATCCCCAAAGTGGAATTTGGACCTAAGCACGCGTGACGTCGGATCGATGGCCATTCAGGACGGCTCGGTCTATTTGTTGGCGACCGCACCTGCGGGTGACGCCATACGATTGATCTGTGTCGACCTTCAAAGCGGACAGGAAAAATGGTCACACGAATTTCCCAACGCCCCCAATCATTTGCACGCCCGCAATACGTTGGCCTCCAGCACTCCGGCGACAGACGACAAATACGTCTACATTGCGCACAGTGACCGCGCCCAGACTTGGGTGCGTTGTTTGGACCACAGCGGCAAAGTGATTTGGTCGCGTGAACTGGGACCGGCACAGGGCCAACACGGTTTTGGTGCGTCGCCGGTGGTACACGGCGAAACGCTGCTGTTGAATTTTTCACAACAGGCTGAACGGGTCACCGATGGCAAACCGGGTGTTAGCCGCGTGTACGCGTTCAATCGCTCGACCGGCGAAACGCTGTGGTCGACCGCCATGACATCGACTCGAGTTTGTTACGGTACCCCAGCGGTGCACGGGTCGATGGTGATCGGCGCCAACACCGGCGACGGACTGTATGCCCTGGCACTTGATAGCGGAGCACTCCTGTGGCGTTTGCCAGTGTTCAAAATGCGGTGCGTCAGTTCGCCGATCATCGCAGGTGATTTGGTTCTCGGTTCCAGCGGCAGTGGCGGCGGTGGCAATCACATGGTCGCAGTCAAAATCCCCCGTTCGACCGCGGAACAACCGCAAGAGGTGTATCGAATTGAAAAAGGGGCACCGTACGTCCCCACCGCGGTTGTCAGCGATGGCGCCTTGTTCACCGTCGATGACACCGGCATCGCGTCCTGCTTCGACGCTGCCAGCGGCGATCTGGAGTGGAAGAAACGCATCGGTGGCAATTTTGGCGCTTCGCCGATTTTGATCGGTGACCAACTGTTGTTGATCAACCTGGATGGCGAAGCAACCGTGTTGAAGGCCTCGCGCGAATTTGAAGCACTTGGCAAAGTCGATTTGGGAGGCCCCGTCGGCGCAACTCCGGCCTTTGCCGATGGCCGTCTGTTGATCCGCGTCGGCACCGAGTTGGTTTGCTATTGAATTTCGGCCACACCTGTCAGGTCCCGTGTATGAACGTCGGTCAGAAAACGCTTGCTTTGCTGTTGATCCCTTTCGGAGTGATGCTTGCTCAGGGTTGCTCCAAAGAGAAATTGACTCAGATCGCCAACTCCGTTCAGCAGCAGGGCGAGCAATTTGTGATCGAAAGCAAAAAGATGACAGACTCGCTGGTGGAAACACCCGAGGAACCGCCCGCGGAGACTGGAAAGATCACCATTGGTACCGACAAACCACTGGAGATAGACCAAGCGGTCGCAATCATGCACGACGTCGGCGACGGGCGTCAAAATTCACTGCAGATCACAAGCTACCCGCCTGACAGCCAGCATCCATCTGCCCCAGCGGTGTTCCTGCACGCCACCACGGATGTCCAGACCATCGCGTTGTTGGGCGGTCAATCAATTCAATGCAACCTGTTTATCGAACCAAAGTCTGGCGCCGCGATCGCGCGGAACGAGATCGGTCGGCCCGTCACGGTGACTTTCGGATCAATGAACATGGAGCAGCAAACGATCACGGCGTCGATCGAACCGTGTGTCCTGATCGGATCGGACAATCAACCCATGAACATTTCTGGGGGTCAAATATTGGCCGTCGTGCAGGGAAACTAATCATGCCTCGAAACCGGGTCCGCATTTCGATCCCAAATTGTGGCTCAGTGCTGTTGTTTATATTGATGGGAATTCATCCGATCGCGGATGCCATTGCCGATCCCAATACCACCGATTACCGATCGGGACTCAATGCCCAGGGAACCATCGATGGGGCAAAGAACCAGATTGAACGGATGTACGCGACGTGTTTCGAATGGGAAACACTCGCGATCGATTCGCTCGCGCAAATCGACAACGGCGGCACCATTGCGCACCAGAAATTTTCTCGCCTGTATGCCGAAATCTACCGCTCGATTTGGCATGCCAAGCATTTGCAAGCGATGGGCGAACCGGCTGGGTTAGATCTGGAACGCAGATACATTCTGCTGCGAAATCTGTACGGTTCATTTGCGGCGAAATTGGGCGAGTTCCAAGCGAAGGAGATTGGCAAACTGCGCGCGGCCGACGAAAAACGAAAAAAAGTCATCGCCCAAGCGTTGCAGTTGGCCGCCAATGGAAAGTTGGCCGCAGCAGAACGCGGTTTGCAAACGCTGCGTTTACAACAATTGCAAAGTGTTTTCTATCTGACACATTCCCAGTCCAAAACATTTGAAAACGAATTGGCGTTGCCGCACAACCAAGTGCTGCAACAACTCAACGCGCAGCGCCAGCAGCAATATCGCCAACAAGCCGCCGCAAAGATCGCGTCCTATCAAACTGCGATCACAGCGTTGGAGAACGGTTGTCAACAAATCATCGCCGAACTCGGCCGGTCCACTGGCAATCGCCCTGATGGTCCCGGTGCGATTGCCTCCATCGAGACGTTGTGGGGCAATGCGTCCGCCGCGATCGATCGGGCTGTCGCGTTGTCCTGGTTGTTCGATGATGGTCCCCCCCAAGCCATCGCGGCTCCGTTCCAAAACGAGTTGCAGCGCTGCCAATCGATTGCCGTCGGCGCCATCGAGCAAGTGCTGGAGTCATTGGCCCAGTCGGTCGACCCACAGCAATTACCGACGCTCTATCCGCAGCTGCTGAAAGCATTGACGGTGGTCGATCGTCGCGTCACGTCTGACCTGGGACCGAAGCTGGAACCCTCGTTACAGCAATTGGCTGCCAAGCATCCTGACTTGGTCGCGCAATCACAGCGTTATTCGGCAGCGGTTTCCCAGCCGATTCGTTGGATGCATCGATACTCGGAACAGCAAATTCAGCATGCCAACAGAGATTACCCAGACGCCAGCGCGTTGCTAAACCGAAAATTCGCTTCGGACACCTCGGTGCGGCCGGCGGTTTATGGGCCTGCATCGCGTTCCGAACGAGTCCTCACACCGGGCGTGATCTCACAGCCGGCTGGTTGGATCGCGGGAGATGCAAAGCCATTGATTGGCATGAAAGTCAAGTTGGAACATTCGTTACGATTGTCGCCCACAGCAACGATCTCGCTGACACGGCAAGACCGGCGGCACTATGGAAATCTGCCGGCAGACGTACCGCTGGCAAAGTTCATCGACGAACTCGATCACAACCTGTTGATTGATGAATCTCATGAACCCCTCAGCTGGTCCGCCGCTGACGCAAAATCAGCCGCTGAAATGCAGGACTTTCGCGCGGTCGGTGGCCGGATCGTCCAGTTGACGCTCGAGTCCGCGATGACTCGGTTTGCAACGCTACCCGATGCGGCTCACGTCATGATCCCGCTGGACCGGGTTCCAGAGATCGAAGACCAAGGCAAGCCACTGGAAAAAGCAATTTGGAGAATCCAAGCCAAGCCGGACTGGGTGGCCCACTCGCTGTTCTTTGCCAAACTCGAATAGCCGGGGGTTACGGTTTAGTCCCACCTGGTTCGACGAGATGATTTGACTGCCGCACAATGTTTTTCGGTGTTTTCTGGGTTTTTCAGTGTTTTCTGGTTTCAGCAACGTCGGCAAACTTTCACCGACCGTTCTACATGGCCCTTTGCCGCATGCCGAAGGGCGTATTGAGCCTGCTTTGAAGTAGACCTGGAGGGTGGAGGGGGATATTCTTGGCATCGGTCCCACTACACTGGAAAACGGATTCCAAAATCAGCCGACGCATGAGTTTCGACGTTTCGCATTTATCGCAAGCCGATGCGTCGACAAGGGATTCAGCCGGTTGACGGGATCCCTCGCAGACGCCTTTTGAAGCCAGCACTTTGATGGTAACCCGACGTGTCAGCGAGGGATTCAGGGTGTTAGCGGGATCCCTCGCTGACGCTTCGGGTTACCAAAAACCAATACCCGACGCGAACGCGCAACTTCAACGCTGATGCGTCGGGTCATAAAAAGCCAATCACTTGCGGAATAGCGACGCTTTAACATTTCCGTGCCTGCCCCGTTCCCTCGAAAATAAAGCCCTATGCCAACAACCCAGCAAGAGCGCGGCGCGGCGGAGCAGCCATTGCTGGAGCGACGCACGCTATTTGGCGTTTCGTTTGCCCTTGTGATCTTGTTTGGCTTCTTCTTTGTGATGCCGTTTGCGTTTCGCGCTGCGCGGTTGAGTCTGAACAAAAAAGAGAACAATGTCAAAGATTGGCTGCCGTCGGATTTCGTTGAAACCGCGGAACTAGAGTGGTTTGCGGAATACTTTGCCGGTGAGAGTTTTGTCATCGCGACTTGGCCAGGATGCAACGAAAACGATCAGCGGTTGAAGTTGCTGGAGTCAAAACTTCGTCACGAGAGCAGCGAGACGGATCCTGCGGAGAACATCACTCACCCGAAACTGGCCGCCGACTACCGTTTAGCAAAAGAGTATGGCATTCGGCTGGGATTGTTGCCGGCGTCGCGATCGCTCGACAACTGGGGTGGTGAGAACGAGAAATGGTTGTCGACCGCCGACGGCAAATGGTACTACCTGTTACCCAATGGTCACCTGAACCGCTGGGAAGAACAATCCAATGGACCGGCGGGACTGGTGCGCGGAATCAAGCGTTCCTTGGGAACGCATCAGTTGCAGGGAACCTTTGTCGCAGCGTTTGGGCAAGAAGATCAGTTGGGGCAGGCCAATCCGTTTTACAACGATCCGTCATTGTTGGCCGCACCCATGTTCCACACGGTGCAGACCGGAGTGTCATTGGTCGACGAATTGGCGCGAGAAGGCGGACCGCTATGGCCGGTCAATTTGACGGACCAATCGCGTCGCAGTGTGGTTGCGCGGCGGACGGCGATGGAGCGGCTGACCGGATCGCTGTTTGCCCCCGCGGTGCCCGACGGATTTCGCTGGACCGCGACGGCATTTCGCCAGCAGACGCCCACCGAGTCTCGGGATGAACTCCCCAGCGACTTTGACGCGCTGGTGGAAAACACACTCAGTAAATATGCCGATGCGCATCTTGACGGTCAACGTGATCGCCTGATGACCGCGGAAGACAGTGTGCAGGCGGATGCCTGGTATGCGGTTTTTGATGCGGCCGGGGTAGAACCGCCGCCACGGCAAACCTGCCTGTTGATCACATTGACCGACATCGCTCAAGACAACCTGTCCTATGCACTTGGCCGCGGCGTTTTAGGCGCTCCGCGTGGTCGGCTTTTGCAGTTGGCCAACGATTCCGGGATCCAGGCTGCGTCGGCGCCGTCGATGGCACCGCCACCGTTCAACAAGGCCGAAATTGAATCGATCGCCGGCGCGCCGCCGCTGCGATTGGGCGGACCACCGGTCGACAACATTGCGATCGATGAAGAAGGCACGATTACACTGGTCCGCTTGGTCGGTTACAGCATCCTGGTCGGGGCGCTGTTGTCCTACTGTTGCTTTGGCAGCCTAAAAATCACACTGATGGTGTTCATCGTCGGCGGTTCAGCGGCGATGCTTAGCATGGCGTTTGTGAATTGGACAGGCGGACACGTCGACGCGATTTTGATGAGTATGCCGTCGCTGGTTTACGTGCTCGGGTTATCCGGCGCGATTCACGTCATCAACTATTATCGCGATGAGGTTCGACAATCCGGTCGCAGCGGTGCCGCCGGTCGTGCAATCCGCCACGCTTTCTTTCCCTGTTCCCTGGCGGCGTTGACCACCGCGATCGGGTTGGGATCGTTGTACATCAGCAACCTGACGCCAATCAGCAACTTTGGCATCTATTCGGCGATCGGAGTGATCGCGACGTTGGCAATCTTGTTCTCGTACCTGCCGGCGGCACTGCAAACGTTCGTTTCCGAACCGAAATCGGATCCCTTAATCACATCCGGATCCAGCGTCAAACCCGACGACTCGGAAACCTGGTTGTCCGACGCCTGGGCGGCAGTCGGAGGCTGGATTTGCAATCACCATCGCTTGGTCACCATTTCCAGCTTGCTGATTCTGGTTGCCGCAGGCATCGGTTTGAAGAAAATTCAAACCTCGGTCCAATTGCTGAAGCTATTCGACCAGAACGCGCGGATCATCCGCGACTACGCCTGGTTGGAAAGCAATTTTGGCAAACTGGTGCCGATGGAACTGGTGCTGCGAGTGCCAGCGTCGATGCAAAGTGAAACGGTCGCTGCCAGACACAGTGCGACAGCAGCTACCGATGCGCTGCCGCTGAATATGTTGGAGCGGGTCGAGGCGGTTGCCCGGATTGACCATGTCGTTCACGAAACACTCGGCCAACCTGGGTTGGACATTGTCGGATCGTCGACCGCAATCAACACCTTTCTGAAACCGCTACCCGAAGTCACCAACGGTTGGGATCCGATTCGTTCGCACTACACGAAAGAACTCAATGAGGGCCGATCGCAGTTGTTGGGCAACGACTACTTGCGATTGGAAACCAGTGGCCCCTACGTGGGCAGTGAATTGTGGCGGATCAGTTTGCGAGTGGCGGCGCTGTCGGACGTTGACTATGGCGAATTCATTCAAACGCTGCGAATCGCAGTCGAACCGGTGCTGCGAGCTTACGACACTCGCGACCAGTTACTGAAACAAATCGCTTCCGCGCCGAAATTGGCCGCCACAAAAAAACCTGTGGTGGTGGTGATCGGTTCGGCGCGTCCCGCGCCCATGCTGCAAACCGACCTGATTGACCGCACGGATGATCCGCTGCTTTCGAGCGAAGATCGCATTCAAACTCGCTCGATTTACCTCTCGACGCTGATGGAACTGTTGGCCGGCGAAAATTTGCCACGACCGGTCTGGATCGATCTCCAATCGTCTGAATTACCGATCGAAATTGGTGGAACCGCATGGGACAAAGTGGTTTCCAAAGCTGATGTCATTGTTTGGGTCGGCGACGAAGCCGCACCGCTAGCCCAAATCACCAGTGACACGCCGGTCGTGGACGGGAACCAGATTTTTCATAAACCGATCCGACACGATTTGGTCGGCGATAATGTTCCCGAATCAAGCGGTGCAGGGTCGTTGCAGGTGGTTTACACCGGTGTGGTACCAGTGGTCTACAAGGCCCAACGCACATTGTTGGCCAGCTTGGGCGAATCAATCGGTTTAGCGTTCGTTCTGATCGCGGTGGTGATGATGGTGTTACTGAATCCGGCTCGGAAACCGCTTCAGATGATGTCCGCAGGCAACCTGACCAATGGCACCGCCGCCGGATTGATCGCGATGATCCCCAACATGTTCCCGGTTATTTTTGTGTTTGGGGTGATGGGGCACTTTGGACGCTTGGTCGACATTGGAACGATGATGACCGCTTCGGTCGCAATGGGGGTCGCGGTCGATGATACGATTCACTTCCTCAGCTGGTTCCGATCCTATTTGGATCGTGGCTACGACCGCATCAAAGCGGTGCAAATGACCTATCGACGGGTCGGCCCGGCAATGACACAAACCACATTGGTCGGTGGCGTCGGCCTGTTCGTGTTCGCGCTCTCGACATTCACTCCGACACAGCGATTCGGAACCTTGATGCTGGTTCTGTTGGTGGCCGCTTTGTTTGGTGATCTGATCCTATTGCCAGCACTGCTTGCCGGACCGTTGGGTCGATTTTTCAAACCACGACTCGGATCACCTGGCGAGGCCGGTGAAGTTGCCGAGCAGTTGGTGGTGGTGAATCCATCAGAATCGGATCTGGATGATCCGCCGCAGCCGGTGATCGACAAAGATGAATTGCCGCAGTTGCGATTACACTCTCCCTCGCGACGTGCCGATCGATCGCATCGGATGAAAGGCCGCTAAGCGAATAACGACCTGGAGCTACGTGGTGAGCTGTCTGACCTGTGTTGAACATCCGCTGATCGAACACCATCTGTGCGCACTTCGCAGCACAGCGACGCCAGCGAGCGAGTTCCGCAACGCAGTCAGACGACTGGCGACAATCCTGGGTGTCTACGCCACCCTGGATTTGCCCACACGATCCAAACCGTTCGCCACGCCCTTGTGTGAAACCAGCGGTCACGAATTGGACACGCACGTCGGAATCGTGCCGATTTTGCGAGCCGGCCTGGGGATGGTCGATCCAATCCTGGATTTAATTCCCGACGCATCGGTCTGGCACCTGGGTCTGTATCGCGACGAGGAAACCGCGCAGCCGGTCGGATATTACGACAAACTGCCGGAACACAATCCCCCCGATATCGCGCTGGTGGTTGACCCGATGCTGGCCACCGGCGGCAGCATCGAAATGGTGGTTCAGCGACTGTGCCGATGGGGCGTCAACGAAATTCGGGTGATCAGTTTGATCGCTTCCCAGCAGGGAGTTGACCGTCTGCGACGCGATTTCCCGCAAGTCGCAGTTTTCGTCGCCGCGATCGATCCAGAATTAAACGATCATGCCTACATCGTTCCCGGACTAGGCGATGCCGGAGATCGAATTTTCCAGACCCCGCAGAACGATTGAGCCAACCAAGTGTCTATCGGTTGATGCGACGCGCGAGCCTGGGAACTAAGTCTTGGGCAACCCAACGCGTGATGGGCTGTGGATTCGATCAGGCGGCACGCGCTAGCGTTCAACGGCTGATCGTTCAATCGACGCCATGCCGAACTCAATCAACCAGCCGGTCAGCGAGGGATCCCGTTAACACCCTAAATCCCTCGCTCACGCTTCGGGTTACCATTAAAGTGCAACTTCAATCCGTCTGGTTGGGGCCACCGAGTGCCGATTTTTGATCGGTCCCCCCAGCGGCTGAGCAACTTGGCTGACAATAGACCTCAGCCAATTTGCCTGCATTCTCATTGGATTAAGGGGGCGTTGTGAACAACAATGGTAAACTGTTGGGTCAGATCTCAACAATCCCGCCCTCCTGCCAGCTCACTCCCGTCCTTCAGTTGATGCCCGCTGGCGGGCGATACGACGACGCCCACCCGCGAGCCAATCTTGAAAACAGCTCTCTCCATCGCAACCACGCTGATGTTCCTAAGCGGGACGATCGGTCTGGCTGCTGACGATCCGATCGATTTCCAGAAGCAAGTTCAGCCGATTCTGGCCAAGAAATGCTATGCCTGTCACGGCCCCGACGAAGCCGAAGGAGGACTGAAATTCACCAGTCGCGAAGCCGCCTTTGCGGAAACCGATTCGGGCGGTTTTGCGATCGTCCCCGGTGACGCTGAATCAAGTTACTTGCTGGAACGGATCACCGCCGAAGACGAATACGAGCGGATGCCGCCCGAAGGTGATCCGCTGACCGAAGATGAGATTGCCCTGATTCGTGGTTGGATCGAACAAGGCGCAGCCTGGGAAAATCACTGGGCGTTTGAACCGCTGACCAAACCCGCACCTCCAGAGTTATCGCATCTCAGCGGGGAAACCCATCCGATCGATGCGTTTGTGTTGGATTCGTTGCACCAGGCCGGACTTCAAGCAAACCCTGCGGCCGAAAAACCCGAATTGCTGCGCCGGGTCTATTACGACTTGATCGGCTTGCCGCCGAGCAAATCCGAAGTCGATGCGTTTGTTGCGGACACGTCACCCGATGCGTTCAAGAACGTTGTCGAAAAGTTGCTTGCGTCGCAGCACTACGGCGAACGCTGGGGCCGACACTGGTTGGATCTGGTTCGCTACGCCGAAACAAACTCTTTCGAACGTGACGGGCCAAAGGCAAACGCCTGGAAGTTCCGTGACTTTGTGATCCGCTCATTTAACGAAGACAAACCGTATGACCAATTCGTCCGTGAACAACTGGCCGGCGATGAATTGATCGACGTCACGCCGGAAACGCTAACAGCCACCGGGTACTATCGTCTGGGGATCTGGGACGACGAACCGGCCGATCCGCTGCAAGCGCGTTTCGATGCTCTGGATGACATCATCTTGACCACCGGTCAGGTCTTTTTCGGGCTGACGATGAACTGTGCCCGTTGCCACGATCACAAAATCGATCCGATCCCGCAAAAGGATTATTACAGCATGCTGTCCTTCTTTGAGGACATCACGCCCTATGCCGAACGCGGTGATGCGACGTCGTACAACCAGATCGATATCAGTTCGGACCAGTTGAAAGCTCGCTACGCGGACAACGATCGTCAGCGTTTGCAACTGGAAAAAGACATTCACGAAATCGAACAGATCGGTATCGCAAAGATGTCCGGCCCTGACCAGCGGGCCACCGAAGGCAATAAACGGGATCGCAATCGTGTGCTGCGTGCCAAGCTACAATCCAATTTGGACTCTCAGCAATGGGACCAATACACCGAGTACCAACAGGCGCTGAAGAAAAATCAGCAAGAACTGCGACAGCTACCTCCCCGCGAACAAGTGATGGGATTGGCACAGTACCGCAAGGTCGACGAGCCAACCTATGTTCTGTTTCGTGGCAGCCCGCACTCGCCTAGCGATGAAGTCGGCCCGGCATTTCCGACACTGTTCGAATCGCCAAAACCCGAATTGCCGTCGATCGAACCCTCGACGGATTCCTCTTCCAAACGACGATTGTTGCTGGCCGAATGGATCACCGATCCCGAAAATCGACTGACGTCGCGGGTGATGGCCAATCGCATTTGGCAGTACCACTTTGGTCGCGGGATTGTTGAAAGCAGCAACAATTTTGGCCAACTCGGAACACCGCCGACGCATCCCCGATTGCTGGACTATCTAGCCAATCGTTTCATCGAATCGGGCTGGAGTGTCAAAGCAATGCATCGTCTGATTCTGTCTAGCCAAACCTATCAGATGTCATCGCGAGGCAACCCGGAATCGCTGGCGGCTGACCCAGCCAACAGCTTGTTCTGGCGGTTTGACCCGCGACGCTTGAGTGCCGAAGAAATCCGAGATTCAATTCTTGCTGCCAATGGTTCGCTGAACCGCGATGTGTATGGGCCCAGTGTCTATCCGGAACTGTCAGCCGAAGTGCTGGCCGGACAATCCAAGCCGGGCAGCGGGTGGGGCAAATCCAGTCCCAGCCAGCAGAATCGCCGCAGCGTTTACATCCATGTCAAACGTTCGCTGATCACGCCGATGCTGTCGGCCTTTGACTTTCCGGATCCAGACCAGACCTGCGAAGCCAGGTTCATGACACTGCAACCGGCTCAGGCGCTGTCACTGTTGAACGGCGATTTCGCTGCCAAGCAGGCACAGAAACTAGCCGACAGTGTGCACGCTGCGGACATCGAAGATTCAGAACTGGTACGACGTGTGATCCCAGCGGTGTTGTCGCGTGAAGCGACCGATGCGGAGATCGCTGATGGGGTCGAATTGATTGAATCACTTCAAACCGTACACGGGCTGAGCGAGGCGAAAGCCGATCAGCTGTATTGTTTGAGCGTGATGAACTGGAACGAATTCTTGTTTGTGGACTGAAGGAATCCCTATGAAAAACCCAACTCGAAATTTTTGCGGTCGTACGCGGCGGGAATTCCTGTGGCAAACCGGTGGCGGATTTAGCGCCGCGGCGCTGACGTCGATGCTTGCTGGTGATGGATTTTTATCGCCGGGGAACTTGTCGGCCAGTGAATCCGCCGGCAGCATTAACCCGCTGATGGCCAAACCACCGCATTTTGCGCCCAAAGCAAAAAGCGTGATCTTTCTATTCATGTACGGTGGCCCCAGCCATATCGATACCTTCGACTACAAACCGACGATGGTCGGGATGGATGGCAAGACCGTCGATGTACCGACCTTTGGCCGCGGCGGCAAAAAAACCGGCGGACGGATCGTCGAACCGAGATGGGATTTTGCCCAACATGGCCAATGCGGCAAATGGGTTAGCACACTGTTTCCCAACGTCGCCAAACATGTCGACGACATCGCCTTTCTGCATTCAATGACCGCAGATTCGCCCATCCATGGCTCTGCGATGTTGATGATGAACAGCGGCAAAATCCTATCCGGAAGCCCTTCGCTAGGATCCTGGGCGACCTATGGATTGGGGTCAGTTAATGAAAACCTGCCGGGCTATGTCGTGATGCTGGACCCCAAAGCGGGACCGATCAGCGGCGCAAAAAACTGGAGCAGCGGCTACATGCCTGCGACGTATGCTGGCACCGTGTTTCGTACCAAAGGCGCTCCGATTTTGAATCTGGATCGCCCCAAGGGGATGTCGCAAGAAGTCCAACGAGCGCTGATCGATTCAATCCAGCAAGCCAACGATCGTCACTTCGCCCCGCGACAAGACAACAGTGATCTGGAGTCGCGGATCGCCAGTTACGAATTGGCGTATAAAATGCAATCCGCAGCGCCCGAGGCAGTCGACCTGGCAACCGAAGACGAGAAAACGTTGTCGATGTATGGAATCGATCGCGAAGAGACCAACGACTTTGGAACCCGCTGTCTAATCGCCCGACGATTGGTGGATCGCGGTGTGCGATTTGTACAACTTTACAGCGGTGGGGCCCACAACGACGATAACTGGGACGCCCACGGCGATTTGGAACTGAATCACAATCGGCATGCCGGACGCACCGATTTGCCGATCGCCGCCTTGCTGACCGATTTGAAACAGCGCGGCATGCTGGACGAAACACTCGTTATTTGGGGTGGTGAATTTGGGCGTCAACCAACCGCCGAGTACGCCGAAGGATCGGGCCGCGACCACAACTCGTACGGTTTCACGATGTGGATGGCCGGCGGCGGAATCAAAGGCGGAGTCTCGTTCGGCACCACCGACGAACTGGGCGCTGCGGCAGTGGAAAACCCTTTGCACGTCAAAAACTTACACGCCACCGCGTTGCATCAAATGGGCCTCGACCCCAACCAACTGTCGTATTTCTACAGTGGATTGGAGCAAAAGTTGGTCGGTGTCGAGCACGTCGAACCGATCCATCAAATCATCGCCTAGCGTTTCGCCCACTCTTGAAAGTGGGGTAAGCTTCCAGCTTGCCAACGCCACACCGGGTGAATCGCAAACCGGAAACTGACGCCACGAATTGTCGACCCGAAATTCAAAGATGGATGAAGCACGAGTGCGTTCCCAACACCTTTCCCCGATCGAAAACATGCTCCATCGAATCCTGCTTCTCGCAACGATCGCAGTCACCAGTTTGTTGACTGTGCAAGCCAACGCGGCATCGCCAAACATTTTGATCATCATGGCGGACGATTGCACTTACAACGATTTGCCGTTGTATGGTGGCAAGAATGCAAAGACGCCGAATTTGGATCAATTGGCCAGCCAGGGGCTGACTTTTAATCGCGCGTTCTTGGCCGAAGCAATGTGTCAGCCCTGTCGTGCCGAGTTGTATTCCGGACTGTATCCGATGCGAAACGGATGCGCTTGGAATCACTCTGCCAGCCACGACGATATCGAAAGCATGCCCCAGCATCTTGGTCGCCTGGGTTACCGCGTCGGGATCGCGGGAAAGGTACACGTCCTGCCGAAGAAGTCGTTTCCCTTTGAGAATGTCGACGGCTTCGACAAGAATTGTGTCAGAAATCCTACCCAGACACATCATTTGAGCCCGGCGGAGGAGTTCATGACGCGCGATGACAAACCGTTTTGTCTGGTCGTCGCACTGGTCGAACCACACGTTCCATGGGTGATGGGTGATGCCAGCGCCTACCCGCCCCAGTCGTTGGAACTGCCACCAAATATTGCAGACACCGATGAAACTCGCGATGCGTTTGGTCGTTACCTGGCTGAAATCACATACATGGATTCTCAAGTCGGTCAGTTGCTCGAAACTCTGGAATCGTCCGGCAAAGCAGAAAACACGCTAGTGCTGTTTACATCCGAGCAGGGATCACAGTTTCCTGGCAACAAATGGACCAACTACAACACCGGCGTTCACACCGCGTTGATCGCGCGGATGCCCGGTGTGGTGCCGGCTGATAAACGGACCGATGCATTGGTGCAATACGCGGATGTCCTGCCCACTCTGTTGGACTTTGCTGGTTCAACGGTTGATCCATCGCAATTTGACGGCACCAGTTTTGCAAAAGTGTTGCGAGGGGAATCCGATGAACACCGGCGATTTGTTTATGGGGTTCACAACAATTTCCCCGAAGGTCCCCCCTATCCGATTCGATCCGTCAGCGATGGCCGGTTCCACTACGTAAGCAATCTGCAAAACGCGAATCTGTACATCGAAAAACACTTGATGGGAATCAAGGGCGATGGAAAACTGAACAACGTGTATTGGCAAACTTGGGTGTTTGAATCATTCAACAATCCCGCCGCGCTGCGTTTGATCCAACGCTACCAGTCACGCCCGAAGGTCGAATTGTTTGATCTAGAAAATGATCCCTACGAGATGAACAATCTGGCTGGCAGCGCAAGTGCGACAGCGATCGAAAGTGAATTGAGCGCCGAATTGACTCGCTGGCTGGAATCTCAAGCGGATCCTGGCATCGCCCAAGACACGCAGCAATCACACGCCGCAGCGAAAAAAGGCAACCACAGATTTCGCCCGCAACCCAACTAGCGGATCGACGGGTCGGTCAACTGGGCCACTTGGCGGCTACTGCGGCGACGCCAGATGAACCCATCTAAAACGTAGTGCGTGATCTGGGGCACCGCCAACAATGGCACCAAGATCACTTCGACGGATTCCAGATTCCACGGTGCACCAAACAACCAGGTGCGCTCGTGCCAGACCCCGCGGTCCCAGACGAGTTCCTCGATGTAGGCCAAGATCCAAATCAAGCCGACAAAGCGGCCGACACGGATGCCGATCGATGCTGAGTTGGAATTGTTCTCGGATTCACGTCGAGCCGATTGGCGGTACCAGTAGACCAACACCATGTAGGGGATACCGTGAATGATCACATTGGTCACGGTGAACGCATAATCTGAATTGAAGGTGATGATGCCGAGGTACCAGCAGACCGCCGTCGTCGCCACAACCAAATCTTTGCCAGGGTTCCAATGTCGATCGACCAGACCCTGCCAGAGGGATTTCCCCGCGTAGGCAACGAGAGCTAGCCAATAAAAGGGGGCCAGCCACGCGGACCAGTCTGTGTTGAACGCCGCAAAATCATTGGCGCGAAACCACCAGAATTCGCGGGGTAGGTGGCAGTGCCAATAGGCCAGCGGATAGAGAGTCGCCAAGTAGATGGCGGCTGTGTCGATGCATCGTCCCCAACGGTCGGTTTCACCAGATCTGCGCCGGTACAACGCGACCCAACCGTACTGCTGGCGGACGAAGTGGAACACGGCCAGATAGGCCAGACATCGCCAAAATGAATTGATGTCTTCGCTATAGATTGCCCAGCTGATCGCCCAGGCCAACAGCGGCGTCAGGCCGTACAGCCATGGACGTCGAGAGAGTTCTGCACGATCAAAATAGACGCGGAATCCGGTTGCATAGACATGGGCGACATCGATCAGCAAGATCGCGATCACCCAGGTCCAGCTGGGTGTGTCTTGATGCAACCATCCGAACACACCCCCAATCCCTAACATTGCTAACGCCAGCAGCGCGCTGCCGCCGAATGTCGCCAGATCAATGGCGGGTGAAAACAGCCAAGGAAGTGGCGTCTTGTCGGCGGGCTTCGGGAGACTCATGCGTAATCATGGCGTGACAACGATCGCCGAAAGAAGTCCTCATGTGACTTTTGCACAGCAATCGACGCTGGTTACGCATGATACGAGATCCGTTCCGCCTTGTCGCCGATACGCCAAAAAGGATCACTCGGGATCAGCTTCTTCGGTGGCATCTGCTTTCGCTTCGCCGACATCTTCAATGGCGTCTGCCTGTTTTTCGCCAACGGTTTCTTTGCGGTCCGCAGCAGCTTCACCGCTGGATTCCAACGCGTCGGCCTTTCGTTCAGCGGCGTCTTGTACGGATTCGGGTGCGTTTTCTGCGCGATCCCGTACCTGTTCAGCTGCGTGCTGCGTCGCGTCGCGAGTAGCTTCGGCGGCATTCTGCGAAGCATCTCGCACGGCTTCGGCTTGATCCTGCGACACGTCGCGGATCTGGTCAGCTTGTTGTTCCATCGCAGTTTCTTCGCAGCCGACCATGGCAAACGTACACAAGGCTAACGCACAGGTGGCTAACAATTTCATCGTTCAATTCCTACAACCGAGGTTCGCTTGCTCACGACGTTCGTGAGCGACTTGAGTCCAGCGAACGCAAACTGCGTGCCAGTTCTTTGAAGAATCGTTCAAGATTGAGTGAGAACGATTCGGTAGCGTGGCGAACCACTGCGCAGCTTTTCCATGGCGTCGTTGATCTCCGTCATCGGCATCACTTCTGTCATGGGCGCGATCGAATGGCGGGCGACAAAGTCCAGCATTTGCCGTGTCGTCGCGATGCTGCCGGTGGGTGAGGACGACAGAGATTTCTGGCCCGTGATCATTGGAAACACCGTCGCTTCGATCTTAGGGGCGGCCCCAACGGTGTGCAAAACGCCACGCGGGGCAAGGGTTTGAATGTAGTCATCCCACGGCAACTCGGCATTCGTGGTGTTCAAAATCAGATCAAATCGGCCCCGAACTGATTCCAATGCTCCCTTTTCGCCGGTCGCAACAAAATGACTTGCACCCAACTCCCGCGCCTCGGATTCTTTGGAATTTGTCCGTGAAAATGCGGTGACCTCACATCCCCAGGCCTTCAAAAACATCAATGCCATGTGGCCTAGACCGCCAATCCCCACCACAGCAACGCGAGCGGTCGGTGAAAGCTGCAGTTGCACCAGTGGATTAAAAACCGTCAGTCCCCCACAAAACAACGGTCCGGCCGAAAGCGGATCAACGCCATCGGGGATCTTTGTGGCCCAGCCCCAATGACAACGCACTTTGTCCGCAAATCCACCAGGTTGATGCGTAATCGTCCCTTCAGCTTGCGGGCACAAATTGTGATTCCCCGACAAACACTGGTCACAATGCATACAACTGCGACTGGTCCAGCCTAAACCGACCAAATCACCTACGCTCAATCCCAACGCGTGCTCGCCGATTTGGCTGATACGGCCGACGGCCTCATGCCCCCCAACAAACGGATACTGGGTCATTTGCCAATCATTGTCCAGCATGGACAGGTCACTGTGGCATACCCCACAGGACAGCACGTCGATTTCGACATCGTCTGGCCCCAATGGCCCGGCATCGTATTGGAACGGTTCCAATGGTCCACCGGCGCTCTGCGCCGCATAAGCATTGATAGTGGTCATGTCAGTTCGGTCCCCGAAAAGGTTCGTAAATCAGTCTTAGAAACAGCAGTCAACGATTCCACCTTCACAACGCACAGCGGCTCCGGTGGTTGTCGCTGCCTGCTCGCTACAAAGAAACGCGACCATCGCTGCGACCTCTTCGGTTTTCCCAAAACGTTGTATCAATGATGTGGGCCGAGCTTCGCTGAAGAACGTTGCTTTGGTTTCAG
The DNA here is from genome assembly GCF_024129865.1 of Stieleria tagensis. GTDB lineage: Bacteria > Planctomycetota > Planctomycetia > Pirellulales > Pirellulaceae > Stieleria > Stieleria tagensis. The sequence continues at coordinate 19,077 of NZ_JAMYFE010000098.1, forward strand.
CCAAATCATTTTCACCCGCCAACTCTTCGACAAATTGCTCCACTCCCTCGCTCCAGGTCGGCCCGGGCAACACGCTATTGACGGTCACCCCGGTGCTCTTCATCGTTTTCGCCAACCCGCGTGAGATCGCCAACTGAGCCGTTTTTGTCATTCCGTAGTGAATCATTTCAGTGGGAATGTTGATGGCGGATTCGCTAGCGATAAAGATGATTCGGCCCCAGTCTCGCTGACGCATCTGATCAGCCACTGCGCGTGACATTCGCACACCACTCATGACGTTGACATCAAAAAATCGATGCCAATCGTCGTCGCTGATCTGGTCAAACTCCTTGGGCTCAAAAATCCCAGCGTTGTTGACCAAGATGTCAATCGGAGCGATCTTTGTGGCTTGGCGGACCAGTTCGGCGCAGCCCTCGGCGGTGCCCACGTCGGCGGGGATGCCAACCGCCTGGTCGCCCAACCCTAATTCTTCTAACGCCGCATCAACCGATTTTTGGCTGCGTCCGTTGACCGCGACTTTCGCACCTTCCGCGGCCAGCGCCTTGGCAATGGCTTTCCCAATACCGGATGTCGAACCGGTCACAACAGCAAACTTGCCAGCGATTTTCAGATCCATGTTGTCTCAACTTTGATACGGGGAATCGATACGGATGTTGCGATCCGCGGCGAATTGTAGATTCACTGTCAATGTTTTACCCGGTTTGCCGAGCTCGAGAGCTTGATCCGCTAGGATCTCGTGTCATCACAACTCGATTGTGACCTTTCAACTGCTTTGCCGAACGCCCCCGCACCGACATGCCTGCCTCGACCGCTTGGGATGCACCCGACCCACAACAGCGAATCCTCTACACGCGTTATTTTTTTGGTGCGTTGCTGGCCGCATGGCTGATCGCACTCTGCGTCGTGCCTGATCCACGTCCGCTAGGTGCTCCACAGCATTGCGTGCATTTGATGCAACGTGCACTGGGGCTATCCGAACCGACAGCCAGAATGGCTGCTACGCTCACGCTTCGTTCGATCGGATTTGCAACGATCGGCATCTTTGCCGCTCTGACGCTGACATCCGTCCCGATGCGTTGGTCGGCCCCCGGTGTTCTGGTGGCTGCTCCGTTGCTGGCCGTGCTTTGTCAGTCGATAAACCATGGCTACTTTCCAGTCTATGTTCAATTGCAACTTAGTATCGGCAGCGCGATCCTGGGTGCGCTGGCGGGTCTGGCGCTTCGCAAATCGGTCGTCGCAGCCGGGGGTCTGGCGCTGCTGGCGATCGGACTGCTGTTCTGGGGCACCTCAACAGGCATCTCGGATGACCTTGCCGAAGCCACTCGGGCGACGGCGATGCACGTGTTGGCGGAATCGGAACAGATTCCAGACGGGGACCCAGGCTTTCTTGAGCTGTTGCAAACCGCATTTGAATACGCCGAAGACAATTCACATGGCACTGACGCAGTGTTTCCGAATCAGGCCGCTATCTTGGCACTCGGTGTAATCTTAGGTGAAGAACGTGTCGCAGAAGTTGCCAAGCGTCCAATCAACCTCAGTCACTTAGACGACTTCAAAGCGTTTCGAAATCGCATCACGCTCCATGACCGCAACGACCTGGCCCGCCATTTCTGGGTCAGCGCCGCGCTGGCCACGTTGGCCGACCAGCGTCGCTCATTCAGCGTCGGAATTGGCAAAGAGCTGATGGACGCGACACCCGGCGGATCTGGATTTTCGTTCGTCGATTTGACTGCTGATCGCGCCGGGACTCTGTTCGCTGAACTTGCCACAGGCAGTGCCACATCTGCCCGTTTGCTGCAGCAGCGGATTCAACAGGGGATTCAGATCATCGACATCTGTCCCGACATCGACGGTTTACCCGAGGGCCTGACGGGCGATGCGTTTGAAACGGATTTCGGAGGACTCGGTGGTGCAAAGACCAAACAGATCGAACAGGAAATCCGACGACGACTGGCCACATGCCGCGTGATTGCGCCTCTGCCCTAACGAAGTTTTGCCGTGCCCCGAGCCTGCAAATCACCCGGAACGAGCTAGCGTCAGGTCGGCCAGCAGGACCGTGTGCTAGCGCATCCCGGCTGGTTTCCCGAGGCACCTTCCCAACTGACGCGTTTTGAAGGTGCGCTTTTACGGTAACCCGACGCGTGAGTTTTGAAGTTGCGCTAAACAGTCACTTCACCTCAAATGACTCAGCAAATTGCCGCTTCGATCTCTGTACTCTCCCGCAAGGAAGTCGTGCAGCTTGGCGTGCCACCCATTGGGAGAGTCGCATGCATTCAATCCCATCTCTACGCCAACGGCGTTCGATAGCTTAGCCCGGGGTCACTGTCGAACCTGCTGGAGGCAGGTTCGACAGGAACCCCGGGTGAACATG
>NZ_JAMYFE010000099.1 GCF_024129865.1 Stieleria tagensis
GACGAAGTGACTGATGCAACGGACGAAGTGACCGATGCAACGGACGAAGTGACCGGTGCAACGGACGAAGTGACCGGTGCAACGGACGAAGTGACCGATGCAACGGACGAAGTGACCGGTGCAACGGACGAAGTGACCGGTGCAACGGACGAAGTGACCGGTGCAACGGACGAAGTGACCGGTGCAACCGACGAAGTGACCGATGCAACGGACGAAGTGACCGATGCAACGGACGAAGTGACCGATGCAACGGACGAAGTGACTGGTGCAACGGACGAAGTGGCCGGTGCTGAAGACACGAATTTGGTTGCTGAAACTGGCACCGTGGTTTCAGACACATTGCCGTCCTTGGAAGCGACGGCGCTGGGAAATGCCGGCGCCGTGGTTGAGGTAGAAGTCACATCGCCGGTCGAAGGTGATGCCAACGACGGATTGGAGGTGACTGTCACTGCTGTTGACCAGGATGTCTCCACCGACGTTCAGGCTGAAACGCAAGAGTCAGACAATGATGTGCTGATCGGCGGCCAAGGCAACGACTGGATCTTTGGCGGATCGGGTGATGACGTCCTGCTAGGCGGCGACCTCGCACTCAGCGACGAAATGATCGCTGACATGATCGGTCAGCGATTGGCGTAGTCGATCGCTTGACTTTGACAGTGCCCCCGGTTTGGCAGGGATGCCATTAAACCGGATCGTAAGCGTGACTTCCCAATCCCGGACCACGCGGAATGAAATGACACATCAAGATTCCTAGGAAGTACAGAATCATTAGCGGGATCGCCAACGCAATCATGCTGGTCACATCCGCCGGCGTCAAAATCATCGACAGAAAGAAAATCACTAGTACCGCCACACGCCAGCTGCCTACATACATTTCAGTTTCGATCAAACCGATCCGCTGCAGAAACAACATCACCAAGGGCAATTGAAAGGCCAGCCCGAACCCCAGTGGCAGCAGCAAGACGAAGTTGATGTAGTAGGTCAACCGAGGTTCCACGGCGACGTCCATGCTGCCGTTAAATGCCAGCAGGAAATTCAAGACATAGTGCAGCACCAGGAAGAACGCCAGTACGACGCCGGAGACAAACAGGGTGATGCTGACCGGTAAATAGATGTAGACGTATTTGCGTTCGTGGGTGTGCAACCCGGCCGCGACAAATTGCCAGATGAAATAGAACACCGCCGGTGATGAAACCACCGCACCAACGATCAACCCGGCCTTGACCCAAATCATGAACGACTCTTCGACCTTAAACGTGCTCAGGCCTTTCGTGTCTCGTATCAACTGGACTTTGGGGGTCAGCACCGAGGGGTCTGGGACGGCCTTCAATATCTCTGCGACTTCACGCGGCTTTAGCCGCACCGTGGGTTCGCCGTTGGTATCCGTTTGGCCGGTCTCAATCGATGAGGGGCCAAGGTTCTGCAGACTCTCTGGGATTTCGTAGATCACCTGCCAGTTCAGCGAACGCTCGGTCATCAGTGGCAGCAACGCTTGCACCGCGGGGTCTTCCAGATCCTCGTAACCCAGCAGGGCCAGATTGCGTTTTGCGTTGAAGTCGACGATCGCATCTTTCAACGGATCAGCGACATATTTGACGACTTGATTGGCTACAGTCAGCCCGATGGCCAAGCCGATTGCCAAACAAATGATGGCTTTAACCAAACACCGACGCAGTTCTTCCAAGTGCTCGCCAAAGGTCATCGACGAGTTGTCGAACAAATCGTCCTTCGGTCGCGAGATTGTTTTCCCGAGAACCGAAGTCTTGGGGTCAGCCGTTGCGTCCACGTTGGTCTAGTCTTTCGGGGGAAGGTAATGGGGTGGGAAAACCGATACAGCCAGTACGAAGTGGGACCGCCACTGCACCACCAGATAGAATTCTCGCGGCGCCGACTGTCCTGCGCTAGCCTCACAGTTTAGCAAAAGACCGGCGTTTGTCCGAGCATTGCGCCCAACAACAAACATCGCTTTCGCCACGAACGCGGATTTTGCGGAGACATGATCCGCACATTGGAACGAATCCGACCTCCCTCTGTCACCGCCCTGTAGACAAAGATGATGCCAGAATCACCCTACCCCCTGCAGTTTCGCCCTCTGATCAAGCAAACCATCTGGGGTGGCTCGAAACTGGGCCGACTGCTGGGGAAATCGATCGGCGACGACAACAATTATGCCGAAAGCTGGGAATTGGTCGATCACGGCGTCGATCAGAGTGTGGTCCAGAACGGCCCGCTCGCCGGCAAAACACTGGCCGAATTGATCGCCGATGACCATGATTGGATACTTGGCCCCCACTGTGACGAATCCCAGTTTCCGCTGCTGCTGAAATACCTGGATTGCAATCGTGTGCTCTCGGTTCAAGTCCATCCGGATGACCACTACGGCGCCCGGATGGCGGTTTCCGACCGAGGGAAAACCGAAGCCTGGTATGTGGTCGATGCCCAACCGGGAAGTTTGATCTATGCCGGGCTGAAGGCCGGTGTGGATCGTTCTAGGCTGGCAGAAGCCATGGCCGCAGGAAAAACCGATGGCGTGCTGCACTCCTTTACGCCGGAAGCCGGAGATTGCGTGTTTATCCCGGCGGGGACCGTTCATGCGCTGGGAGCCGGACTGGTGATCGCCGAAATCCAACAATCAAGCGACACCACGTTTCGATTGTTCGATTGGAACCGAGTCGATGCCAGCGGTCAGCCGCGACCGCTGCATCTGGATCAATCGCTAGAGGTTTCCGACTATGACTCCGGCCCCGTCCAGCCGATTCGCAGCAACCGGCAGCGGGCTGGGTGGCAGAGTCTGGTGCGCTGCGACAAATTCGTATTGTCGACATTGGAAACTGGCAGCGACTCCATCGGCGGTGACCATCGCTTTCATATCTTGACCGTGACTCGCGGCGACGCGACGTTGCAGACCGATTCCGACACCCTGTCGCTCACCCGCGGCCAGTCCCTATTGCTTCCCGCCGCAATGCAAGCGTGCAGCATCAGCGTGCAGCCCGAATCAACCGTGCTAGCGGCCCAGCTTCCCTAACCGTGAAGCCGGTCGCCCTGTAGCCGGCCTCTGCGAGGCCGGATGTTTACTCAGGCATCTACTGCGTGAGTTGATCGGTCAGGATAAAGTCTGGATAGGGAACATCGCTCTTGCGTCCGTGCGGGGTTATCACAGCTTGTAGCACGCGGTAGTCAACATTTTCGGAAAGCGAGCGCACCGAACCATCAGCAAAGGTCATGTTCGCCGAAGCCGGGTGCACTGACGAAGGTCGCGCCAGGTCCGCGCAATTCATTTCATCCATTTCAATTGTCAAAATGTTGTCATCAGCTGTGGCTCCACCGTTGATCTTATGAATTGCCGAGACAGGTGGAGCAACAATAGCCGGAGTCAAATTCAGCAACTCAGCGGGCTTGTCATCTTCAAAATGCCAGACCATGCCGGTTGTGAATTTGGAACGCAGATAGGCTTGACGTATGGACACCGAACCATTGCCGCTCCAGGGGTTATCCCAGGCCAGTTCGGTATCGGTGCCAGCCAGTTGCAGGTCGTCGCCGTTGAGGAATCCAGGGCGGTGCCACGAGTATGCTTGCACATTCTCTGCAAACAATGCTGTTTGGCTGCTGCCGTCGTCGATGTCCTCCAACGTCATCTTGGGCGTTTGGGCTCGATAGAAAAAGTTGCTTGCCGGTGGTCCTGAATAGCCAAGTTGGAACAAACCATTGTTCTTGTTTTCGGACTGGTAAAACAAGCTGGCAGTGGCTGCCGACGGTGTCGCGTCGATCGTTCCCAGAATGGGGTAAATCTGGGGCGGACCCGGGTCGTTAATTGCGGCACCGCCGTTGTTGGAAATGTACGTGTTATTAGCCATGTTTCCGTTTTCGACGGGGCTGCTGGGGCACACGAAGACACTTAGATTAGGTGCAGCATTGGGGTGCCAATTGTCGCCCGCCGCGCCGAAACTCGGCGAACCACCCAAGATCACGGGATAGCGATTGGTAGACCAAGTTTCAAACACCGCTTGCTGTTCCAGATAGGGCAGCAAGGGAACGCCATAACCACCGATTTTTCTGTGCCTAGCGACTGTCGTGCCTGGATTTGCTGGATCCGCGCCACCGGCGAAAATCCCGTATTCCGTCGTGTACGTGGGCAGGCGGCTTTTTTGACTGTGAAAATTCTGGACGGCGATGCCGAGCTGTCGCATGTTGTTTTTGCAGGATGCATTTCGCATCTGCTCGCGCACGGACTGGACCGCAGGCAGCAACAGCCCCACCAAAATACCGATGATGGCAATCACCACCAGCAACTCAACCAACGTGAAACCGGCTTTTTGACGTTTCATTTGCTCGCACTCCGGACGAAAAGAGAAGAAGAGACCAGTCATCCGCTGATCGGATGAACTAAGGGATGCGAACTGGTCGGTGGTTTTCTGGGATTCAACGGCTGGCACCACGAATCGATGCCATTATCACGGCATTTCGCGCCCAGTGCAAATGCAACCGCCCTTGATTCAGCCAAAAAGCAACATTCGCCCTCCCAAGAGCCCCACCTAACCCCTCAATGTCACCGCACCACCAAATGGTGCCACCCACCCACCGAGTGGTGCCACCCACCCACCAGTCATCACCAAATCACCACCAAATGGTGCCACCCACCCACCAAGTGGTGCCACCCACCCACCAAATGGTGCCACCCACCAGTCACCGCCCGCCAGTCACCGTTGGAGTTCACGCTTCAGCGTGCCTCCCCCCCATCTAGTCAAATGGTGCCAGCCACCAACTCAAGTGCCAGCCACCAACTCAAGTGCCAGCCACCAACTCAAGTGCCAGCCACCAACTCAAATGGTGCCAGCCACCAAGTTTGACCAGTCACCGTTACCCACCAAATGGTGCCACCCACCAGTCACCGCCCGCCAGTCACCGTTGGAGTTCACGCTTCAGCGTGCCCCCCCCCCCATCTAGTCAAATGGTGCCAGCCACCAACTTAAATGGTGCCAGCCACCAAGTTTGAGGGCGGGGCGAAGAAATTCTTCACGCCGGCGACTCGGACCTGTGGGGTGGCAGGCATCGTGCATAAAAACCGGTTGCCAACTATGGTGTGACGCTTTGAGCTGCTCACTCTGTCATTCTCCCCCACGTTTGCGTGTCAGAACTTTATCTCGACTTTAACCGCACCACGCCCTTGGCTCCGTCTGTCTTGGAGTCGATGCAGCCGTATTGGTCCACCCACTACATGCTGCCGGGGCAAGAGCATCCGCACGCTCACGCGGTCGGCGAAGCGTTGGAGAATGCTCGTGAGGGCATCGCGGCGATGGCCGGCTGTGAGAGTTTTGAGATCGTGTTCACTAGCGGTGGCACGGAAGCGAACAATTTGGCAATCCTGGGCCTACTGGGTGCCTCCCAGCCGGGGCATGTCTTGGTCAGCCAGCTGGAACATGAATCCGTTGTCGGACCGTTGCTGCGTCTACCGGACCGCGATCCACGCTGGTCGATTGAAACGATCCCCTGCGACAACACCGGTGTGATCGATCCTCGAACCGTCGAGTCAATGTTGCGGTCCGACACACGATTGGTTTGCTTGCAAGGTGCCAATTCGATTGTCGGCACCATTCAACCGGTGCGAGAAGTGGCCGACCGCTGTCACAACCGCGGCGTCTGTTTGCACTGCGATGCCACTCAGATGTTCGGCAAGATGCCAGTCAACGTCAAAGAGTTACGCTGTGACACGGTAGCCATCAGCGGACATAAATTTTACGGCCCCAAGGGGTCCGGAGCAATTTATGTGCGACGAGGGCTGCAGCTCGATCCGATCACGTTCGGTGAACCGCGTGAAATGGGATTGCGTCCAGGCGCGGAAAACGTGCCCGGCTGCATTGGACTGGGAACAGCCGCCAGCCTAGCGGATCGATGTTGTGACGAAGCCTGTGAGCGGTTGACTCAGTTGCGAGACCATTTCATTGCATTGTTGAACGAACGGATGTCATCGCCGCCGCTGATTCTGTGTGAGAGTTCACCGCGACTGCCTAACACGGTCGCGATTGAATTGCCTGGCGATGCCAAGCGGATCCACGAAGCGGCGCGGAACTTGGCGGTTGCCACCGCTCAATCGTCCTCACCGCCAGATGAATTCACCCGTTCGCTGCGTGCGATCGGCCGCAGCGAATCGCAAATCGGCCGCACGCTCCGCGTTTCGCTGGGGTGGACCACCAGTACAGAACAAATCGAACGCGCCGCCGACTTAATCGCCGCCGCGTTCGATTGAAGCCAGCGCTTTCGCATCAGGTATTGTTTTTTGATTCTGTCGTCCGAAACCTGGCGGCTCCCGCCACGGGGAGTCCGCCAGTGAATCTTTTGGCGTTTCTCTACTGATCTGCCGGCTGTTCGTAGTCGACTTGGTTGATCTCCAGCAGCGATGGATCGTCGATGAACACGCCGTTGTATTGAGGCGGCTGTGGCTGGTGCTTCAAGCGAATCCCACAGTTGGTGCAGGGGCCTTCGGGCACCGCTTCGGTCGTCGTCCCTGGCAAACTGAGCAGGTAGTCCGTGTCGATTGGACCGGGATCAATCCACAGCCCGTCGGCAGTCAGCTCCATCGTGCCAAGATCCAAATCCAGACCGCGTCGCACGACTTCATAGTTGACGAAGATGTCCAACAACGAGTTCTGAGCGTCCAACAATGCACTGAGTGCCGTGATGGTGTCCCGGGCGGCTGTCGGACCGCTACTCAATCCCCGCGTATCACGCAATTCGCGAATGTCTTCGTTCAACTCGATCTGCGATGCCGCGATCCGCACCGACTGTCGGCCGAACTCAAACGTCACTCGGTTCAATTGCAATTGGCGAACCTGGCTGCGTAGCAACTGCCAGATCCCATCTTCGTACTGATAGTAGCTGCGTTTGGCTTGGTCGTATTCGATCAACGATTGCCGGTAGGTATTACGTTCTTGCAGTCGCGTGATCGGCGCGTCCCACTGCAACCCGACCCGCAGCGAACTGTTGTCGCCACGCAGCGCGAACGGGTTGTTGCCATCGTTGCCGACCTGGCCGCTGACAATCACATCTAATCCACTTTCCAGATCATCGGCGATGAATTCGATCGCTCGCCAGTTATCCACCAGTGACGCACGGGCGTTGGCCCAGTCACGGCGGTTGCGACGCGCGATTTCGAAGGCAGTCGCCGGATCAATATCGACTTCGGGCAGCATCGCACTTTCGGTGCGTGCTCGCGCCTGAATCAGTTGCAAGGTCAGAATGTCGTCACCAAGATCTGACAACAAATCTTGAGTCGCCAAGATCAAATCTTGACGTAGCGTTGTGGCTAACTCGACCGGTGTTAAATCGGGGTCACGTTCGTTCAACATCGATTTGATCGATGCTTCGATTTCTGTCAGCCGCTCGGAATACGACGCCAATCGCCCCTGCAGGCTTTCGTAGGACGTTTCTAGCGTTTGTTGCAGCGTCCCTAATTCGCTGACATCAAACACCGATTCATCGATGGTGTCGACTTGTAGCAACGTGCAGATATTCTCTCGCTCACTTTCATACAACTGCACCAAACTCTCGTTTTGCTTCAGCCGTTGCGGTAGGGTTTCCGAAAGCGCCTCGATGTCGGCTCTGACGCGAGGCGTGTCTTCGTTTTGAAACTGGTCGACGAAGTCGCCTAGCGGTTCCAGTTCTTGGCCCAATCGTGTGATGATCTGTTCCACTTGATCCGACCATGTCAACTGCGAAATCGGAAGCCCGCTCTGTGGGTCGATGCCACTTTGAGATTCTTCCAGCAGAGCGACGTTCAGTTCGCCGACGATGCTACGCAGTCGAATCAGTTCCTCACGTCGAGATCGCAGATCGCGGTCAATCAATTCAAATCGTTCCAGCAACGGATCTTCGATTCGAACACAGATGTACGGCGGCAATCCCAAATCCCCCAAGAAGGAATCGATCGACGACTGGAATGCGGCTTGGCGACTGGCCAACTGGCTTTGCGAATTCAACAGCGCACTTTTCTGTTGCGCGACTTGCAACCGCTGGCTCACGATTTCCTCTGGGTCGTCTGGAATCGTCGTCAGCAATTCGATCAACGTGTTTTCCAGCACCAACTGGTTTTCGCTCAGCCGCGCGATGTTTTCCTGCAAGTTGCGAATCTGCAGTTGGTCCTGGAGCAATCCCAGGAAACCGCCGGCTTGGGCGACGCCACCGCCGCCTCCGCCGCCGCCACCGCCACCGCCTAGCCCGGCAAAACCGCCGCCCAAACCGGTGAACCCTTGCAGCCCGACACCAAACACACCACCGCTACGCTGAACCGTGCTTTCGATGCCGCGGCCGACGGTGATGTTCAAGTAAAAACTGCGTCGATAGCGTTCGAATGCACGCACATTGGCCAACAAAGAACGCTCGGCTAACGTCAAACGCGTTAAGACTTTGTCGCGTCCGGCTTGTCGCAACAGCGGCTGCAACAACGTAAAGTCCAACACCGTTGACGCACTTTGCGCGTTCGGGCCGCTCAGTTCCCAAACGATGTTGTTGGCTACACCCGCAACCAACTCGCCGCCGGTCGCGAACGCCCGCCGCATTTCTAAGTTGCGATTGGTGAATCGTGGACCGCCGATTCCATAGCGCGAGCTTTGCCCGCCCGGACCGGCATCGGGTCCATCGACTTGAAAGGAAGTTCCCAGACCACCATAGAATTGAGTGTCGAACTGGAAACGTTCACTGCTGACGTCCAGTGCGGAAAGATAAAGCTGCTCCAACTGTCGTTGATAGTCGGGCGATTGCAACAATGCGATGCGAACCGCATTGTCGGCGTTCAGAACCAACACACCGTCATCGTCGATCGGTAAGAATTGCCACCAGTCGGGGTTTTCCGCTGCATTGGTGAACCCGGCAGCATCCCACATCGGATATCCGCGGCGCCCGTCGACACATTGCATGTAACGATGCGACGCCGGGTCGTCGGTCGGCATCGGCTGGAAATCTAGGTCGAACGGGTTGTACATTCGGCTGCGGCGATCCACTTGGATTCCCAAGTTCGCCTGTGGATAGCGGGCCAAGTGCGATGATTTTTCTTTCAACAGACAAGCCACTTCTTGGTCGGCCTGTTTGCGATAGTACTGGCGGTGGCAACCTACCGAGGCGATCCCGGCCAGCGCCGTCAGTGATGCGGTCAACAGCATTCTTGCGACACGCCCGCGACGGCTGACGCGGCCGCCACTGGAACGTTCGCCAGAGGGCGAAACATTGGCCGAAGCGGTCTGCTTGGCGGAGGCGGGGCATGCGGTACGTCGGGAGCGATTCAATTGATTCTTGGCCACGATGATCTGCGTTTCCGTGCGAATGGTTACATCGGTGCGAATTGCTTTCATTGCAACAATCGCGTCCATCGGATCGAGTCGTTCAAAGCGGAATCTCGGAACAACCCAACCATCGCTTCGGTACATCAACCGGGGTGACATCAGGCCGCGGACCCTCATTGGGTCGGTTTTGCGGGTCGACCGGGACCGGTTGTTCGGGCTGTAACGATTGTCGTGCCCAACGGTCGCGTTGGGCCGTCGGAAGGGGGGGCGAATGCCGTTTTTCGAGTGTGATCGCCCAGATCGAGCCCGTTGGGGTGAGACGGCGGAGCTGCCGGCCGGTACATTCGGCCGTCTCTAACGCGAATTCCGCTTGCAAAGGCGGGCCAGGGTGAATCAGTGAGTCAAGATGTGCCGAAAGCATAGAAATGCTTGACGCTCTATCTTGCCCAACTTAGTATCCACAGGTCGAAATGCTGCCTCTTTTCTGCCTCAAAAACGTCACGAGACCGCTTTGGCTGGCCCGTCGACGCGCCAGCAGACGATAGCGCCCACTCTGTGCCAGACAAACTGTCGCCGCTTAACGAACATGAAATTTGTAATCCTCGCAGTCCTGCTGGCACTTTTCATCGCCTTTGTCGTGATGGTTGTCAAAGCAGCCATCCATTGGCGTTGGTACCACATCACCAGCGCTGTGATCGCAATGCTATTGGCGATCATCCTGCTGTTTCCAACCGCCGGCGTGCTCAAAAGCCGCCAGGCGTGGCACAAAATCAAAGAAGAATTGGAAACGCGTCTGCAGCAGGTGGAGAGTGAAAACGAGCAATTGCTGTACGGCGACACCAGTGACCCGGCGACCTCGGTCGGCATGAATTCGTTGTCGTTGAAACTGTCAAAAATTGGCACCGAAGCAGGCCGCCGCTGGCGCAACCTGCAGATGGCCAACGTTGATCCCGAAGGCCAGGTCACGCTGCGTGAACCGCAGGAGGCTGTTGTGCCGGGCGTCGAACCGGATGCCAATGCGGCCGCCGCCGAACCGTTGATTCCCGTCGGCTTGATCGTCTATGGATTCGCCGAAGGCAAATTCCCGGAACTGGAACGGCCGGTCCCGATGGTCTATTTGGGGGAATTCAAAGTCACCGCCAGTGGCCCGGGCGCGGTATCGATCTTGCCCACCGTGCCGCTCGAACGCAACCAGGTCAACGCCATCTCCAGTGGCAACGCACGCAGTTGGTCGTTGTACGAAATGCTGCCGCTGGATGGTCACGATCCGTTTGTCGCCGAGGGCAGCAAGCCAGATGACGACAACGTGCTGGGCCGGGTGGATGACAAACTGGTCAACATGATTTTGCAAAAAGCATCGCCGGAAACGCGTGCAAAGTACCTGCAAGACGGAAAACGTGGCGCCCCTGAAAACCCGTCCGCACGGTGGGTTAAAATCAAGTTCGAAAAGAAATACACGATCGACGTCGACAGCCCCGAACAGCGCGGTGCGCTCGAAGGCGGCTTCTTTGACAACAACGGTCGCTCTGTCGATAGCCGGCTGCAACGTTCCGATGGTGGTTCGGTCAGCTTCGCCGTCGGTGACACGTTGGTGCTGAAAGAAGAAGCGGCCAAACAGCTGACCGACACCGAGAAGGTGGCTACCTTGGTCGATACCTATTATCTGCGACCGCTGAACGACTATCGGTATGTGCTGCGGCGAATTCGACTGCAGATCCAAGAACTGGATGTTCGGATCGCTGAAATGGAGTACGAAAAACAAGTTCTGCAAACCGCGACCGCCGCCACCGTCAGCATGTTGGCCAAAGGCCAAACGGAAAAACTCAAGCTGGAACAGGACTTGGCGCAGTACCAAGTCGAACACAAAGCCCTGAAAAGCTATCACAGCAACGTCAGTGAATCGCTACGTCAAATGCGAGAAGCGTCTTCAGCCCTCTATCGCAGTAACTTCGAATTGCTGCGTCGCATTCAGGAACTCGCTTCCTCGGCGGCACTGACTGAAACCTAAACCGGCCGCCATCGCGACCAATCGCGTTCGTCATGAAGCCAGCGGCGTTCAATAGCTTAGCCTGGGGTCACTCTCGAGCCTGCTGGAGGCAGGTTCGGCAGGAACCCCAGGTGAACCTCTCAAAACCCAGGCCGTCCTGTTAGACCGGGCGATCGGCGCCGTCGAAGATCGCGCTCAAATACAGACCCGACCCGGTGGCCACTTTGTCCTGTTTCCGCAGGTTGTCGCGGACCTCACGCATCACATCGCGTCGCGAGATTTGGCCGAGCAACCGTCCCTGTGAATCCAGCACGGGTAGCCGTCGGCAGGCACCGTCCAGAAAGGTTTGCGCGATCGTCAGCAGGTCCGTGCGAACGTCGATCACCGGTGGACTGGTGTCGACAAACGACATCAAGTTGCTCGAGGGCATCTGTTCATAGGCCGCATCGACGACAAAGCGAATGCACGATTTTTCCGAGAACGTTCCCAAAAAACGTTTCTCTGAATCGATCACCGGCGCACCGGAAATGCGGTGATGCAGCAACACATCCAAGGCATCGAGTACATCCATTTCCGGTGACAGGGTGGTCAGGTTTGAAACCATCATGTCTCGCGCACAGGTGTTTGGCATCATTGCAATGACTCTCGCAGAAAAGAAAGACGGAAGGAGAAAGGCGTGCTCTGTCACAGTTGACGGACCAAAGGAGCTGATTCAGTCGTGAGGCACTGTTTCCGTTGTTTGTCGATCGCTTGCAAATGTCAAGAAAATTTAGTGCAATCACCCCGCCCATTGCTTGTCTGAAAGCCCCCGACGTCGGCCAACTCCGCTTGGTCTGGGTCGCATTGTTTTCCCTTGGGCGTTACGTTTTCGGGTTCAAACGTCCCGATCAGGTTGGGGCCGGCGCTGCTAAATGAAGGCCATGTGATTGTTTTCACAACCCGAGGAGAATACGGATGAATGGGCAATGGGTCGAAATCGAATTTGATTGTTTGCCGCTGCGTAGCGTCACCCGTTTAGACGTTCCGCTGGATGCATCACCGAAATACGAACAGTTCGTACGGCGCGTCAAAGCGGCGATGGAAAAACATGGCACACACAACACGTACTATCTGCATGGCGGTAGCTGCGTGTTCCATTTAACGAACGATGTCGACTGCGGTGAGATCGCGTTTGACGTCGAAGGCACGGTGTTGACCGGCGAGCAAGATCGCAAGACTCGCTCGGTCGATTTGATCGTCACGCTAAAAAAGGAAACCTGCAGCTGGCTGACTCAACCGATCGTCGACTTCTTTCGCGAATCCGTTCAACATGCGTTGCTGGTTGAATTCGATCGCTACATCGACGCGGGTGATTTGACCAAAACGCAGCAGCGAATTGAAAAGCTGGCCGAACAAAACGAACTCGGCGACGGCTTCGTCGGCATGTACCTGTAACAGCAAACCGTTTTTTCCACTCGCGGCTTAGGCGCCTTGATCATCGGCGTCGTCGTCCAGGCCTTCGAACGCCTGCCAATCCACGGTCACGGGTGATTGCGGTTGCTTTGCCGCCAGGGCAGCCGAGGCGATGAAGCCGGGACGGGGCTGGAAACAGACGAACTTCCAATCACGTTGGTCTTGCAATTCCGTCGCGAGAAACTCGATCCGAGGCTGGTCGGAGTCGATGTGGTTGAACGCAAAATCCGCCAACGGCGTGTGCAGGCCCGTTCCGATCGCTTTGATATAGGCTTCCTTGAGCGTCCAAATTCGCAGAAAGTAGAATTTTTGCTGCTCGGCCGGACGACTTCGCAGGAACTTCACCTCGGGCCGCGAGAAGTAACGCTCAGCAAGTTCGGTGGAAGTGCGCCGCCCTGTCGCTTCGACATCCACGCCCACCAAATCGGCACCCTGATCGGCAATGCCACACAGCACCAGCCCGTCGGTATGAGCGATGTTGAACGGTTGCTGCGCCGCAGCCGGATGACTGACCACGGGTTTACCGTGCTGACCGATGTCGAAGCGAATTGATTGCGGGTCGACCGCCAGGTCGCCCAACAACCGCCGCGCCATCGCACGACCGACGACGTGTTGGTTGCGCGATGTGGCCAGGCGGAACCGATCGGCGCTGCGCAATTCGTCCTGGTCCAACAACCGCTCACAACGCGATTCGAATTCACCCCGCTGCGTCCGCGAGGTCGCCGCGTGCCAGACCCGCAGATGGCATGTTTGCGATTGCAATCGATCGTTGTTTGGGCCGGGTAACTGCAACGTCAGGCCTCCGTCTGCGGCGCAGATCGCTCGGTGGATTCCGCGCCCGGTTGCTTCGCGGGTTGCGAGTCGCTGCACTGATTTGTCGTCGCCGGTGCCGTTGTCGTCGCCGCGCAGACATTCGCAATGGCCAGCACATCGGGACGCAATTGACCGGCCAAAAAGAATGATCCGCAGATCACCACGGTGCCGCCGGGGGTGGCCAATTGCATGGCCTGTTGCAACGCCAAATGGGGATCGGGTTGCTGGTGCAATCCGAACGGTCGATCGCCCAGCGAGGCAAATGATTCTCGCAGCACGGCGGTGTCGGTGCCGCGGGGGTTGGTGGTGTACTGGGTACAAACAATTTCGTCGGCCAGCGTGCTGATTTCTGCCGCCATCACTGTGGCATCCTTGTCACGGCTGGTGCCAAACAGAAAAACCAGCGGATGCCGCAAATTGACGGGGCTGTCATCGCTCGCGACCGCCGGGGGCGATCCTGGAGTCTCCAGTCGAGTGCGGACGGCGCTGCAGAGTGCGACAATCGAATCCTGGTTGTGCGCTGTATCGATGATGATCTGCAGCGCCGTGTGATCTTTATCGGCGGCGGGCAGGGAGAACCGTTCCAGCCGACCGATGCAATGGATTTGCCGCAAACCTTGTGCGATCTCCGCATCGCTGACTGGCAATTGATCGGCCAGCAATTTGACGATCGTGATTGCCAGCGAGGCATTGTCGACTTGATGCGCACCGTCGAGCGGCAAAAACAGCGACAGCGGTTTGGCCGGCGTGTCGGGTTGCAGCTGGTGATCGGTCCAGCCCAATACGAACTCGCTGCCGCCGTTGACGTCGCGGCGATCACTGACGTCAAAGTCGCAGCCTGTTTCCAACAGCGGCGCGCCGACTTCCGCGGCCACCCGGCGAATGACTTGGCGGGCCGCGTCCGGTTTGGCACCGGCCACGACAGGTACACCCGGTTTAATAATCCCGGCCTTTTCCAATGTGATTTCAGCGATCGTATTACCGAGCACCCGTTGATGGTCCATGCCAATCGATGTGATCGCCGTCACCGTGCTGGCACAGACGTTGGTGCTGTCCAAGCGTCCGCCCAAACCGACTTCCAACACAATCGCTTCGCAGCCACAGCGATCGAAGTGCATCACGGCCATGGCGGTCGTCAATTCGAAAAACGAGACCGGTTCGCCGGCGGCATCGAATTGATCCACCACGGGAGCGATTTGTTGGACCAAATCCACCAGGGTCTCGCGGCTGCAGGGTTGACCGTTGACCCGAAATCGCTCTTCCAGGTCGGTCAGGTGGGGCGAGGTATACAAGCCGACGCGATAGCCGGCCGCGGTCAGCATGGCACTGACCATCGTCCCGGTTGACCCTTTGCCTTTGGTACCGGCCAAATGGACCACCGGGACTTTGGGGCGACTGGCACTGCCGGGGCGGTAAAGGTACTCATCCAGACCGAGTCTGGAAAACAATTCTTCGGTGCGTTTGAGCCGAAAACGGTAGCGATCGTCGCGACCGACCAGGCTTTCATAATTGATGCGATCGTACAAATAGTCGATCGCGTCGCGATATCCGAGTCGACGATTCGGCGAGGTGGCGTTCAACGGACGTGGCTGTAACAGTCGTGACAGTGAAATCGAAGGGGTAAAATCGCGGCGGCGTTGTTGGCAACGCTCTCGCAGTGGTGGCGGCTGTGGCGCGCAATGTTTCTTCAGCCGTTGAACGCTAGCTGACGGTTCCTTGTGACTGACATATCAAAGTCCCAGGAACCGGACGCTAGCCTGCGTCGGCTGATTGGCCCGGAATGTATTCTGACAGGTGACTCGTAACACTCTATCAGCGATGGATTTGCGTCGATCGCTGCCAATGTGATGAATCATCCGCGCTCACTTCCAGGCACATTGTGGCCGCTCGGACCAGAACTTGGCAACGAGACCTGGTAGGCAAAAGCCCGCCACCGGACCAGAATCAGGGCTCGACGAAACCCACCTTGTCGTGAAAAACATTCGCCAGCTGGGTGCATCGTCGGAAAATCATCGAACCGCCGGCGATTGCCAAGCGTAGCGTAACCATCCCTCGGTTTTCTGGCCTCAGCTCACCTGGCACTTTCGGTGTCCGGTCCGGTTCGGCCGGAATCGAACTCGCCCTCATTTTTGACCTTTTCTACGGAAATCCTTGTTCGTGGATAACGATTCAACCACCGTCACCGACTCGGTCGAAGGTACGCCCCGCAGCAACGATGCTGCGGGTGAAAACGTCAATACCGCACCAACCGCCGGTGGCACGTCCCGCTCCGGTGGTTCGTCCAGCGACGTCGTCATCGAAACGCGTAACCTGAGCAAAATTTACAAAGATTTCTGGGGACGAAAAAAAGTTCACGCCCTGAAATCCTTGGACATTGAAGTTCGCAAGGGTGAAATTTTCGGGCTGCTCGGTCCCAACGGCAGTGGCAAATCGACCACGATCAAATTGATTCTGGGCCTGCTGTTCCCAACCAGTGGACGCGTGCTGGTGTTCGACAAGGACGCCACGGAAACCAAAAAGAACGAGCTGATCGGGTATTTGCCCGAAGAATCCTACCTGTACCAGTTCCTCAACGCCGAAGAGACGCTGGATTTCTACGGTCGGCTGTTTGACATGTCGGGGCGGCAACGCAAACAGCGAATCGAGGAATTGCTCAGCCTGGTCGGGCTGCAGGGCGCCCGCCACCGCCAACTACGTGAATACAGTAAAGGGATGCGACGCCGGGTGGGATTGGCCCAAGCGTTGATCAACGATCCGGACCTGATTCTGTTGGACGAACCGACCACCGGTTTGGATCCGATCGGTATTCGCGAGATGAAAGATTTGATTTTGGCACTGCGGGACCAAGGCAAAACGGTTCTGTTGTGCAGCCACCAACTGGGCGACGTGCAAGACGTTTGCGACCGGGTGGCGATTTTGCATCAAGGCGAATTGAAAGAACTCGGCCGCGTCACGGACCTGTTGAAGGTCAAAGACATCACCGAAGTTCACGCCAGTCAGTTGAGCGACGCCGCCAAACAGGAAATCGTCGACGTCATTGCCCGCCACGGCGGTCAATTGCAATCGATCGACAATCCAACCGCGACGATGGAAGAACTGTTCCTGAACATCGTTCGTGAAAGTGAAGCCCGCCCGGGTGCCCGCCGCGTTTCTGCAACGCCACAGGATGAATCGGTTGTCGACGAATCCCAGTCGGAATCTCAGCCAGAATCGCCGTCGGAATCTCAGTCGGGGAGCAATAAGTAATGAACTTGCAACCTGATGATTTCTGGACATTCTCCCAGTGGCTGCTTCGCCCGGGAGCGTTCCTGGAAAGCGCTCTGCTGCAGGGCATCGTGTTGGTCCTACTGGCGATCCTGCTCGGACTGTTAGTCGCCTACGTCATCTCGGCCGCCCACTACGGTCCCGGCGAAGGGTTCTATGCGGTCGCACGCTCGATCCGCGATTTCCTGACCGTCGATTTGCCCGGCACCAGCCCGCGGCGGATCATGGCGCTGGCGCATTTGGCGTTCAAAGAAGCCATTCGCAGACGGATCCTGTTCGTGATCGGCCTGTTTGTGGTCATTCTGTTGCTGGCCGGTTGGTTTTTGAACCCCGACAGCGATGACCCGGCGCGGTTGTATATCAGTTTTGTACTGACCGCAACGAACTATCTGGTGTTGGCTTTGGCGTTGTTCATCAGCGCGTTCTCGTTGCCTCAGGACATCGAAAACCGCACGATTTATACGATCGTCACCAAACCTGTGCGGGCCAGCGAAATCGTGCTCGGCCGAATGCTGGGGTTTGTCGCCGTCGGCACCGTGATGTTGGTCCCGATGGGGTTGGCCAGTTACATCTTTGTCAAACGTGGGCTCGACCATACCCACTTGGAAGCGGTCGAGGCCGAACAGGTCAACGGCCAGATCGTGGGCGAAACCGATCGCGTCCGCAATCACTCGCACGAGTTCACGATCGAAGACGGTGAAACGCAAGGTTTGACCGCGATCGTCCGTGGACACCGACACGTCGTTACCCGCGACGGTGACAAATTCACGATCGGCGATCCGGTCGGCCAGTTGCGCGCCCGGATTCCGTCGTATGGTGAAATCCAGTTCTATGACCGCAGCGGTGAAGCCAAAGAGGAAGGCATCGATGTCGGTGCCGAACGACTGGCCGGTGGCTATGGCAATGCCGGCATTTCACGATTGATTGGTGTGACCGGTGGCACGCGTAAATTGGAACACAGCTATGTCGAAGGTGGCACGCTGGGGATGGCTGAGTTCACATTCAGCAACGTCACCCCGAAGCGTTACCCCGACGGCATTCCAATCGACTTGTCGGTTCGCGCCTATCGATCCTACAAAGGCGACATTGAATCCGGCATTCGCGGATCGTTGACGATGAAAAACCCCGACACCGGGGCGGAATCCAATCCGATCGCGTTTGTTGTCAATGAATACCAAATCGATGAACGGACACTGCCGCTGGAGATCGAAGGCACCGATGCCAACGGCGAAACGCGATTGCTAAACGTTTACGATGACTTGGTCAACGATGACAGCCAGATGCAAATCCTGCTGCGTTGTTTGGACCGCAGCCAATACCTGGGTGTCACCAAAAGCGGTTTGTATCTGCGACCGGCCGAATCAAGTTTCGAATGGAATTTGACCAAAGCCTACATCTCGCTGTGGCTGCAAATGACGATGATCATCGCCTTTGGCGTGATGTTCAGCACCTTCCTTAGCGGCCCGGTCGCGATGGTGGCGACCGCCGTTTGTGTGTTGATGGGTTTCTCGGCAGAAAGCATTTACGACACGCGACACTTCATCGACACCAACGTTTCTCGCGGCGGCGGTCCGATCGAATCGTTGGTTCGGCTTGTCAAGCAAGACGCAATGACGACGCAATTGGACGTCGAAGGCGTCGCCAACACGCTGATCAAAAGCGCTGACGCGATGATCGTTTACACCATGGATGCCGTTGCCACCGCGCTGCCGAACCTGCCGCGGATGATGGCCACAGCGGAATACGCCGCCAGTGGAATCGATATTTTTGGCGCCGTGCTGGCGCGACACTGTGTCGCCACGCTCGGCTATTGCATCCTGGCCTTCCTTATCAGTTACTTCTTCTTGAAATCTCGCGAGATCGCGGCATGAACCAGTCGACTGCTTTTCGTCGCAAGATCATTTACTTGGTGATCCTGGTGGCGACCTTGGTCCCACTTTATTTGCTGGGGCAACCTTCCGACGGCACACCGAATTCCGGTGGCCAGTTGGCGATGATGCGTGATGATTTCGAGATCTCCGAGAGTGACTTGGGGGAAATCAGCCCGGCCAGTGAAACCATGAAACTGGCTTCGTTGGGATTGCGTGGTGTGGCCGCGACGCTGCTTTGGGAGAAAGCTCACAAGTACCGTGTGACCCACGAGTGGGATCGTCTGAAAGCCTCGCTCAATAACATCGCATTGCTGCAACCACACTACGACAAAGTCTGGGAACACCAAGCGCACAACTTGGCCTACAACGTCTCAATCGAATTCGACGACTATCGCCAACGCTATGAAATGGTGCGCGAAGGCACGGAGTTTTTGACGCGAGGTGTGCGTCAAAACCGTAAAGCTCCGCGATTGATCTGGTACACCGGTTGGTTCTATGGCCAAAAGATCGGGATGTCGGACGAAAAACGTCAATTTCGACGTCTCTTTGCTGACGACAGCGTGTTGCACGAATCGTTGGCCGAAGAAGGCATCGAAGTCGACAGCAATGAAGCGCTCGGTCCGTTGGGCAAGCCTGACAACTGGTTGGTCGGTCGCCTGTGGCTGAACCATGGCTACGACATCGTGGATGCTGGTGTCAAAATTCGACGTCAAACGCCGTTGAACTTCTACGAAACCGGTCCCAAATGGACGTTCAAGCACGCCGAAGCAATCGAACAAGAAGGCATCTTGGATCAGAACGCTGAACGCGCCTGGACCCGCGCGTCGGAGGAATGGGATCGCTTCGGACGGCGCAGTATTCCCACCACATCGCCGTTCACGATCAAGCTGGGCGCGATCAGCGACTTGGTCCAACAGCGTGCCGAAAAAGCCGAAGCCTTTCGCATCCTTGCCGGAAAGATCTATGAAGACGATCGCCAGGCGAAGATCGACGCGCTGCCGCCGGACACACGAAAAGTCTTGGAGCGCAAGCCGGAAGAACGTACCGAAGCCGGTAAGCGAGCTCTGCCACACATCCTCGCGTCGGTGACACCGAGTTTCGCTGAAATCGTGTTGCGATTGCCTGCGGAAAAACAGTTTGCCGCCGCCGAGTTGTTGAGCGAGATCAAGGACCTGGAAGACCGCATCCAAAAAACGAACGGCTATCGCAATCAAATCAACTACGTCTATTGGGAAAGCTTGGCACTGGCCGAACAGGAAGAACGAACCGTTAAAGCGCGGCGATTGATCTTTGAAGCTGAAAAAGCCAATGCAGATGCCGAATTGGATCGTGCGATCGAGTTGTACGACGAAGCCTTTGCGATTTGGGCCGAGATCTTTGATGACTATCCGATCTTGACCATCGACGACACCGCCGAAGACTTGTTCGCTTCGATTCGTCGCTACATGATCGCCATCGACTCTCAAGATCTGCCGGAAGATTTCCCGCTGAAAACGTTTGCTGAATTGATGAACCAAGGCGACGGGATCAACGACGCCCTGCTGTACGAGCAAGTTCGTGAACAGCAAGCCGAATTGGCAGTCAAACGCCAGCAGGAACTGGAAGAAGAGGAACGTCAGCGCGAAGCTGAAGCCGCCAAGGCAGCCAAAGCCGAGCAAATGAAAGCTGAGGAACCGGCCGACAAGCCCGCAGAACCGGCCTCAGCGGAGCCCACGGCGGATGCCGATGCCGACGCGAAAGAGGGCGAGCCGGAAATGAAGGAAACGGAGACGGCAGCGGAAGAGAAGCCCGCGGAGAAGGAGGAGCCTTCAGCAGAGGAAGAGCCTTCAGTAGAGCCGGGAACGGACGCAGAGCCAGATGATGCTGAATCGCCAGCCGAATCCGATGAAGCCGAGACAGAAGCCAGCGAAGAGACCGCTGAGTGATTCGCGTGTGACTCGGCGATCGTGGTTCGTTGGTGTGGAGGATTTATCCGACCGGTCAGCAGGCTCTCACCTGCGGTCGGATGCTTGTTGCGCGGCAGCTGCGAAGCTGGCGTGTTGCCTGGGGGAAGTGGCCCTGACACGCTAAAGTGTGAACTCCAACTGTGACTGCGGGATCGTGGTTTGTTGGTGTGGAGGATTTATCCGACTGATTAGCAGGCTCTTACCTGCGGTCGGATGCTTGTTGCGCGGCAGCTGCGAAGCTGCCGTGTTACCTGGGGCCCTGACACGCTGAAGCGTGAACTTGGGCGGTGGCTGGCGGATGTCCCCTACTAGGCGGCGACTCGGGCGCCTGATTGATAGTAGCTGGAGATCGTATCGACGACTTGCCGCTGCTCCGTTTCCGTCAACGTCGGGAAGATCGGCAGGTTCAAGATCTCTTGGCTTGCTCGTTCGGTTTCCGGCAGTGTAGATCCGTCGATCTTCAGATATTCGTAGCACTGTTGTTTGTGCATCGGCACCGGATAGTAGATTTCGCTGCCGACGCCGCGCTCGCCCATGAACTCACGCATCGCATCACGACGACCTTCGCCAATGCGAATTCCAAACTGGTTCCAGACGTGGAACGCATTGGGATCTTGAGTCGGCAGGACGATTTGATCCGGGCCGACCAATCCGGCCTCTTCCAACAGATTCATGTAACGGTTGGCGATTGTCGTGCGGGCTGTGATCGCATCGTCCAAATGACGAAGTTTCACACGCAGCACTGCGGCTTGAAAGGTATCGATGCGGCTGTTGATTCCAACCACTTGGTGATAGTAACGCGGTCGCATGCCGTGCCCGGCAATCAGTCGCATGCGGTCTGCCATCGCAGCATCGCGGCTGGTCAACATCCCGGCATCGCCCATCGCACCCAGATTTTTGGTCGGGTAAAAACTGAAACAACCGGCTGCTCCCCAGCTGCCGGCCGGCCGCGAATGATAGGCCGCTCCGATGGCTTGGGCGGCGTCTTCGATCACCGCAATGTCATGCTGATTGGCGATCTGGCAGATACGGTCGATCTGAGCACATTGACCAAACAAGTGCACCGGGATGATGGCTTTGGTGTTCGGTGTGATCGCAGCCGCGATGCACTCCGGATCGATATTGAACGTGTCGGGGCAGATATCTGCAAAAATGGGGGTGGCCCCCAACCGCGTGATGCAGCTGACCGAGGCAAAGAATGTGAAGCTGGGGACGATGACCTCATCGCCCGGTTGCAAATCCAATGCCATCAAAGCCAATAGCAGCGCATCGCTTCCGGATGCACAGCCGACGGCATTTTCGACTTGGCAGTAGCTGGCGATCTCATTTTCCAGCTCGGTGACGTCGGGGCCGAACAAAAAACGGCCGCTATCGACGACTGCGGTCAGGGCTTCAACAAATTCATCGCGCAGGGGTTGGTTGTCGCGATTGACGTCCAATAGGGGGACGCGGGGGGCAGGGCCAGACATATTCGAACCTTCCTTGGTCGTGTTTTCTCGATAAAACGCGGGAGAACGAGCGTGGTCGGCGAGGTGATCCGGTTCGACCCGTCGGCATCGCGATCGTTGTTTTTTTGAGCGGGAAACTCCGCCGATTGTCATACCCGGCCAGCCTCGATCGGGTCAATAGAAATGCCGGCTGAGAAAACTTGGGAAATCACAAGCCATGCCGCCTAACAATTTGCCAGATCGCTCGTGTTTTCAACTGTACCGCCCTGAAAAAAAACTGTTCTGCCCTGAAAAAACGCGTTTTCCGCCACACCGGACGCGAAACGATTCTGCTCTGATCACACCATGCCAGATCACGTCGCCCAGCACGCCCAGGACGATCCGCCACATGTGGGCGAGGTCGCTGGGGTACAGACGGACGATTCGACGGGAAAACCAGCCGGCCCAGCGGCGAAATCCCCGCCGCATTGGTCCAGCGACGAAATCGGTTTGTTGATCAGCCGCTACGAGCGACAACTACTGGCATATGCCTGTCGCATGTTAAACGGGGATTGGCCAGCGGCTCAGGATGCGGTGCAAGAAACGTTTTTACGGCTGTGCCGCGAAGATCGAAGCAAGATCATCGCTCGGATTCAGCCGTGGTTGTTCGCCGTCTGCCGTAGTCGAGTGATTGATATGCAACGCACACGCCATTCTCATCCGGTCGACGCCGCCGAAATTTCGGTGGCCGACCCGCACCCCGATGCCACCACTGCGGCGATCGCAGCCGAGCAGAGTCAACAGCGGCACAGCCGGTTGGCCGCGCTCTTGGATCAGCTTTCACCGCGGCAACAGGAAGTCTTGCGTCTGCGGATGCAAGCCGGGCTCAGCTATCGCGAAATCGCAGATGTCACGGGGCTGACGGTCAGCAACGTTGGCTTCCATCTGCACGCCGCGGTCCGCTGTTTGAAAGACGGCGTGGCAACCATCTGACGTCGTCTTCCGGCTGCCCACACTGGGCTGCTGTTCGATTCCCTGTCGCTCCATTTCGTCCCGTTCGTTCGCCGAGAGGCAACTTTGATGTCCGATTCAAACCGATCAACCAATCATCGCTCCGATTCGTCCGCCTGGGATGATCCACGCGTCACCGCCTACGTCATGCAAGAACTTGCCGATGACCAACGCGCGTCATTCGAAGCGGAATTGCAGTCCAATCCGTCACTTCGAGATGCGGTCACACAGGCCCAACAAGTCACCGAACAATTGCAAGAACTGTTCGCCGGTGAAACGCCCAACGCACTGGAGGACCAGCGGCGGCAGCAGATCATGCAAACGTCGAATCAGTCGCCGGGAGCGTCTGTTGCTGCGACCACCCCTGTTTCAACCGCCGGAAACACCGCCAAACCGCGGCGGTTGACGCCTTGGCTGTTGGCCGCTGCGGCAACGATTCTATTGGCCTGTGGCATCGCTCCCGCGTTAAATAAATCACGCTCTGTCGCCCGAATTCAACCCGCCTTGCCGCAGTCTAATCCGGCTGCATCGGTCGACGAATCGACCGCACTGATCGAGAACCCCGCCGGGCGACAGACTGCGTCGGACAACAGCAAGCTCGAATCGTTGAACGGCCCCGCGCTGAACGTTCTCAGTGATTCCGTCGATTTTACCGAGGGCCTTCAGGCCCCATTGCATGCCGAAAATAAACCGTTTTCGCCAGCGATTGCCCCCGGGAGTGGTTCAGAAAAATCCGTCCAGCTGCATGAAGCAGCAGAGGAACAATTTGCTTTTGAAGGTCTCATGGTCGAAGAACTTACACGACCGGCATCCAAACAATTGGCCCAAAAAAACCGCGAGCTCGGCACGATCGCCGGAAAACCTGGCAGGCCGATCTTAAGCAAAAAACTGTCCGCCGGTTTCGTGACCGAAGCGAAACAGCCCACCGAGTACTACTACAGGAATCTCTCCCAAGGCTTGAACAATTTCAGCACGCTATCGCTGGACCAAAGCCGCTACGAAACGATCGTCGAGAATGAGTTTCAGGCGGTCAGCGAGCATCCGCTCAGCACCTTTTCGATCGATGTCGACACAGCCAGTTACAGCAAAGTTCGGCGAACGCTGCTGGGCGGCGGCCTGCCGGTCCCCGACGCAGTGCGGATCGAAGAATTGGTCAACTACTTTCAATACGACTACGCTGCCCCGGCGGCTGACGCGAAGCATCCGTTTGCCGCAAATGTGACCATCACGAGCTGCCCTTGGAACACGGAGCATCGATTGGCGCGAGTCGCGATTCAGGGCAAGACAATCACACGCCAGCAGCGACCGCCATGCAATCTGGTGTTTCTGCTGGACACCAGTGGTTCGATGAATTCGCCCAGCAAATTGCCGTTGGTGATCGAAGGCATGACAATGCTGACCAAGCAACTGGGCGAAAACGATCGCGTTGCAATCGTCGTCTACGCCGGTTCGGCAGGGCTGGTGCTCGACAGCACACCGGCGAACAAACACAAGAAAATCAAAAAGGCTTTGGCACAATTGTCAGCCGGTGGCAGCACCAACGGCGGCGCCGGCATCCAACTGGCCTACGCAACCGCACGGGACCATTTCATCAAAGACGGCGTCAACCGCGTGATCCTGTGTACCGATGGTGATTTTAACGTCGGCATCAGCGGCACCAATCCGTTGGTTGATTTGGTCACCGAAGAAGCGTCCGGCGGTATTTTTCTGACCGCACTGGGGTTCGGCATGGACAACCACAACGACGCCATGATGGAACAGATCAGCGGCAAAGGAAACGGCAACTATGCGTTTATTGATACCGCCAACGAAGCTCGTAAAGTCCTGGTGCGACAAACCGATGCGACATTGGTGACGATCGCCAAAGACGTCAAGTTTCAGTTGGAGTTCAATCCCCGTTTGGTATCCCAGTACCGGTTGATCGGATACGAAAACCGCGTACTGGCCAAAGAGGACTTCAATGATGACAAAAAAGACGCGGGTGAGATCGGTGCCGGCCACCAAGTCACGGCGCTGTATGAACTGGTGCCCGGCGATGGCAGTGGTCAGGCGAAATCGTCGGTCGACCCACTGAAGTACCAGAGTGAACTTCAGCTGTCCGAGGCGGCAGCGGGAGATGACACACTGACCCTCAAATTGCGATACAAACAACCCGACGGCGACACCAGCACGTTGGTCGAGTTCACCGCCAGAGACGACGAGCAAGCGTTTGAAAATGCAGACGACAACTTCAAATTTGCTGCCGCCGTGGCTTCCTTTGGCATGCAACTACGCCACAGTCAGTTTGCCGGTGACTGGACACTGCCGACCGTTGCGGAAGTGGCTGCAGCGAATCTTGGTAGCGATGAATTTGAGTTGCGAGGCGAGTTCGTCCAGCTTGTTCAACAAGCGATCCGCCTAAGCGACGGACGTTGAACACACACCGAGAAGGGAGATTGGTTTTTGGTAACCCGACGTGTCAGCGAGAGATCCCGCTAGCACCCTAAATCCCTCGCTAACGCGTCGGGTTGTGATAAAATAGCCACTAAAAACGCAATGCCGGTCGGATAAATCCTCCACACCAGCGCAGCGACTGACGTTTGTGGAGGGCGCAGCTAGGATGATTTTACCGGCACACGGCGGGCGTCCACCGGTGTCAGGCGATCATCGTTTTCTAAACGGGCTTTGGGATCTGAACCGACGGTGTGTGCCAGCGATCGGCCGAGTCGGCTGGCCATCAGTGAGGGCAACAAGAAAACGTCGCCCAGCAATGCCGCCAACAGCAGCCCGAACATCAGCAATGCAAATTGGCTGGTCGGAACAAAATCACTGAACCAGTAAACCATCAGCGACAGTCCGCATACCATGGTTGTCTGTAGCATCGCCCAACCACATTGTGACAATGCCCCATGGGCGGCGCGGATTTGCCCCAGGCCTTGGGCCCGACGCGAACCGAATCGAGACAGCAAATGCACCGTGTCGTCAACGGCGATCCCCAACGCCACACTGGCCGACATCACCGATCCGATATCCAGCGGCGTTCCACGCAACCCCATCCAACCAAACAGAGCCACGGTGGGGAACAGGTTTGGGATCATTGCCACCAACCCGCCACGCAGACTTTTTAAAACAAACACCATCACCACCGCGACGACAGCAAACGCCGTTAAAAAACTCCGGAACAAATCCCCCAGCAATACTTTTTGGGCTTCGTGCACCACAACCGCTGGACCGGTCAGCACAACGTCTGCCGACAAATCATGTTTGCCGGCCTCTTGTTGAACCACTTCCCGCGCGGTGGCTTCGATCGCGGCCAATGTCACGGAGTAATCGACGCTGTCAGGATCCCACAATCGCAACGTGATACGCCACACTTCTGATTCGGCATCGCGTGAGATTAAACCGAGATCTCCTAGACCACTTTCGTCGTCGCGAATCATTTCCGCAATCGCAGCGCGAGTCGAACTATCCCGCCATGATTTTCCGCTTGGAATCGTCCGCGTAAAACTGACCGCCGACACGGCACCACCGACAGGATCGCTTTGCATTGCGGCAACATGAGCCGCGCGGACGACGGCAAATCGATCCAGCGGTGAATCTTGTTCGCCAAGTGGCGGGAATTCAACCAGCAACTCAGCAGTGGATGTCGCTCCGACGTGTTCTTCAAACCAGGCGTACTCTTGGCGAATGGCACTGTCCGGTTGAAACATCCGCAACAGATTCACCGACGTTTTCAACGATCCGAGGCCCGACGCCAATCCGCCGGCGAACAAAAAGAAAATGATCAGCGTCGGCCAAGGCCGCGAAAGTCGCATCCGCACGATGCTGTAGATTTTACTGCGGCGTCGTTCCGCAGCCGGTGTCAGGGCTTCCGGTTGGTGAGGGGCCGGTCCCTTCTGACGAAGTTTTTTTTCCTTCCACTCACGCCCCAAAATCATCGCACCGGGCAACACCAACAGCAACAACAACAACGTTGACAACACGCCCACCGAGGCCACGAACCCGAACACACGAATTGGCTCGATACGGACCAGCATCAATGACCCCAGACCAACAACGGTGGTGCCGGTTGCCAAAAAACAGGGCACGATCCCAGCTCGAATCGCACGTTTAGCCGCTTGGCTGGCGGTCAGTTCCGGAAACTCATGCGAGGCATCAAGAAAGTAATTGCTAAGGTGGATTCCGGCCGAAATCGTGAGCACAAAGACCAACGGTGGCAACACAATCAACACCGCGTTCATCGGGGTGCCGGTGTAATACACCAGCGCCAGCACCATCCCTTCGCCGATCACCGCGATTGCCGTGATGGCAATTGTTAGCGGCAGCGAACGCAAACAGATAAAACAGATCAACGCTGCAATCACAGCCGACGGCGGCGCGAAAACATTGATGCTGCGAATACTCTCGGTATCCACATCGGCACCGTCACGTGGTCCGCCGACGATCGCAATTTGACTGTTTTCGACCTCGGCAACCTCGGCAATCAATTCACGCATCAACGGCAGCACGGCACGACGATGGGCATGGGCCGGTTCATCAAGCGTGATCACCAAACAGGTTTGATCACCATCGGGGCCGACCAAAAAACCCTTTAATCGGGCAATCGCGCTGCGGCGGGACAACGACGATGGCGATGCGGTCATCTTGTCGACCACCGATGCCCCGGATTGAACCTCCAAAAACGGAGTGCGGCTTTCACAGACGTCCGCAATCGCATCCACCCATGCTGCACCCGGCAACACCGCATCGGTCTGTGGCGAATCCGACGCCGGCGCAGCAGACGTCGGCGGCTGTGCCGGATCGCTGCCCAAGTGGCTGGACAGCGCATCGAATGCACGCGTCACTTCGCGCAGGCCTTCCGATTCCAAGGTCGCACCGGGCCAGGAAATCAGCAGCGCATCAGAAACCACAAACCGGCGACACAGTTCATTGAACGCAGCTTTTTCGGAAAGCGTGTCTGGAACCCAATCGATCGGTCGATTCAGCAGACTGTGGATCGCGGCGTTGGAATGGACGATGGCGGGAATCGCCAGCACTGCCAGCAGGATCGCGCCAGCGGTCATTCGACGCAGGTAGCGTTGACGGAGTTTCGAATCTTCCCCCACGCGTTACATCTCCCTCGAACGCGGAATCGGTTGGACCAGCAAGCTTCTGCTGCATTGCTTTATAGCCGACCGAGGTCTCCTACGGCAGGACGCGATGAATCCAGATCCCATCTGACCAGGCCCTACACTGTTCGGTTTGCTAAACTGCAGCGGTTGTTCCTAGCAGTCCCCCCCTAATTGATGACGATTTTGACCCGCGATGAAAATGAAGTCTGCATACGATTGCGTTGTGATTGGTGCCGGACCGGCCGGTGGTAGTGCAGCGTCGATCACTGCCGAAGGTGGCTTGGACACGTTGTTGATCGAACGTGAACGCATCCCGCGGTTCCATGTCGGCGAATCGCTGATGCCCGAATCGTATTGGCCGTTGCACCGATTGGGGCTGACCGAGCGTGTTTTGTCAGCCGGTTGGCAGGTCAAAAAAAGCGTTCAATTTGTGACGCATCGCGGCAACGAATCCGCACCCTTCTTTTTCCGCCAACACGATCCGCGCGATTGCAGTGATACCTGGCAAGTCGAACGCAGCGAATTCGACAAAATGTTGTACGATCGGGCAGCTGAATTGGGGGCGGATTGCTACGACCAAACTCGATTGACCGATGTGTTGTTTGATGACGCGGGCCGCACCACCGGCGTCACCGTAAAAGATGCTGAGGGCCAGTCACACCAAATTCAATGCAAAGTGGTGATCGATGCGACCGGCCAGCAATCCTTTCTGGCCAATAAACTGGGATTGGTCCGAGTCGACCCCCATCTGAAAAAGGCGGCCATCTGGGGCTACTATCGCGACGCCGTCCGCGGCGAAGGGGATAACGAAGGCGCTACGATTATCCTGCAAACCGAAACCAAAGATTCCTGGTTTTGGTTCATCCCGCAATCGCGTGGTATCTCCAGCATCGGCTGTGTCGGTGACACCGCTTACCTGTTGAAAGGCCGTGGAACCCCCGAACAAATTTTCATGGAAGAACTGGCCAAGTGCCCCGGATTGATCACGCGATTGGAAAATGCGACCCGATTGGGCGAGATTCGGACCGCCAAAGAGTTTTCCTACACCACCTCCCAACATGCCGGTGACGGCTGGGTGCTGGTCGGCGACGCGTTCGGTTTTATTGATCCCGTCTATTCGTCCGGCGTCTACTTTGCCCTCGATATGGGGGTTCGTGCCGGCGAGGCGGTGCTCGCTGGATTCCAAGCAAACGATTTGTCGGCGCAGCGTCTGGGCAGTTGGGTCGACGAATTCAAGCAGGGCGCAAAATGGTTGCGAAAACTAGTCGACGCGTTCTACACCAAGGAATTCAGCATCGGCCGGTTTATGAAAGAGCACCCCGAACATCGAAGCAATGTTACAAACCTGTTGATCGGACGCATCTTTGAACAAGATTCCGAGCAACTGTTTAAGGACATGGAACGATCGATCGAGAAAGCCAAATTGGCGATGGCGAACTGAAACAGACCGCGTTTCTCGATTTGCTATCACGCCCAGCGGAGTCGGCTGACCCCGCGATTGGCAACCGGGCTGACCTTTCGCTGCCAAGCTGGCGTTGACTAGGATTGCCGGCGGCCGCCCCGGTGCCTCTCGTTTTGGTGTTGCGGCAGCCCGGTTGATGGAGAACCGGTCATCTCAAACTCGGCTTGGAAGGATCCCCGTGTCTGCCGCATTACCCCTGCCCCCGAACCAACCTCCCCACGAGGCGGGTTCCGGTTTGCCTGAAACGCTGCTCGAGCGGCTTCGTTTGATTCGCCAGACGGTTGCGACCGAAGCCGCCGCGCTGCAGCGAGCGTCGCAGGTGATTGGCCCCTCGGCTGTCCGCGCGGCCGAGCTCTCCGCGGCCTGCAGCGGCAGTGTGGTCGTGACCGGCGTCGGAAAGGCCGGATTGGTCGGCCAGAAACTGGTCGCCACACTGGCCAGCACAGGAACGCCCGCCCATTTTCTGCACCCCACCGAAGCGATCCACGGTGATTTTGGCCGAGTCAAACACGATGATTTGGTTTGGGCACTGTCCAATTCCGGTCGCAGCGCAGAAGTCACACAAATCGCCGCGCAACTGGCCAGCCAGGGTTCGGGACTGGTGTCTTTCACCGCCGACGAAGACAACCCGTTGGCCGAGGCGGCGGACTGCAACGTGGTGTTTGGGCGTCACCCGGAAGCCTGCCCGCACGGTTTGGCACCCACCAGCAGCACTTCGGTGATGATGGCCGTCGGCGACGCGGTGGCATTGTTGGCTAGCCAAATCCGCCAATTCACTCCGCGTGATTTTGCCCAGTTTCATCCCGGCGGTGCTCTGGGCCGAAAGCTGTCAACCGTCGGCCAACTGATGCGTCCGATCGCATCCTGCCGGATTTCCCCACAGTCGCTGACGATTCGCGACTGCATGGTATCCAGCTCCATATCCGGCCGTCGCAGCGGTGCGGTGATGTTGATCGACGACGACGGCTCGTTGACCGGCATCTTCACCGACAGCGATTTGGCGCGGCTGTTGGAATCCCGCTGCGAAGATGCATTTGATTCGATCATCCAATCAAAGATGACCCGCGAACCCCATCGTGTGACCAGCGACACGCTGTTGACCGAAGCGATCGCGCTGCTCAGTCGTCTGCGGATCAGCGAACTGCCGGTCGTCGATCAAAACGGCAAACCGGTTGGCATGATCGACATCACCGACCTGATCGCCCTTGGCGAGGTCACCCCACCAGAGACAGACCGCCCGGATCGTCCCACCATCCCGATTTCATCTTAGACCCTATGCCCGTCCAGCTTCGATCCGATAGCGCCCTGGCGCAACCCATTCGCTGCATCCTGTCGGATGTGGACGGTGTGATGACCGATGGCCGCATCATCTACGATTCGGCTGGTGTGGAAAGCAAGCAGTTCCATGTCCGCGACGGGCTGGGGATCAAACTGTGGATGCAAGCCGGATTTGAGTTCGCGATTATCACCGCCCGCAACAGTCCGATGGTGGATCGCCGCGCGGGCGAATTAGGAATCCAGCATGTTTCGCAAGGCAGCGGAAACAAGCTGCAACGCGCCCAACAAATTTTGACTCAAATCGATTGTGACCTGTCACAAGTTTGTTATGTCGGCGACGACCTGCCGGACATTTGTGTGATGCAGCAAGCGGGATTGGCCGTAGCGCCAGCCGATGCAGCGACGGATGCCCGCGAAGCGGCTCACTGGGTCCTGCACCAGCGCGGTGGTCAGGGTGCCGTCCGCGAAGTCGTGGAACGTCTGCTACGAGCCAAGGATTGCTGGAATCCAGCTGGGATTTAACTTTGAAGATCAGTCGCAACCGTCGCAACTATTTGACCGCTCTGTGCGTGATGACGCTCTGCGCTGGCGCGTACCGTGTCGCCGCGTCACAGTTGTTGAAGGTCCCCAAGGTGACGATCGTCGCCCCGCGACCGCCGACTGAAAAACCAGAGCTGAAACAGGGATTGGCTGATCTGTTTCCGGCCGATGCCTGGCAGCGCGGTGATTGCAAACGATTGCTGACCAGCAACGGTGCCCTGCTGTGCAAGGAACTGCGCCAGATCTCCGAAGACCGTTGGCGTCTGGAACCGCTGACGATCGTCATCGGCCGCGGACTGTCCGACGACGACGCCGATGCACCGATCGTCTTGACCGCGCCCGAGGGCGCAGAAATTCAGTTCGCGCAGTCGCTGGACATGATCGGTGGCAATGCCCCGCCGATCAAAATGGGCCGCATGATTGGCGACGTCGTGATCGAACGGGTGAATGCGGAAAAGCCCAGTGAGAAAATGAGGGTCGAAACACAAAATGTGCGGATCGACAATCAAAAGGTCTGGACGACCGAGAGGATCACGATGCAGGTCGGTGATGCCGAACTGCGTGGACGTGACATGACGATCTACCTGGCCTCGTCCGCCGCGTCGGCGACCAAAGCGAAAACGCCGGCAACGATCCTGGATCGCATGGACCTCGTCTACTTGGAAGAACTGCGCATCCCGCTGAATCAAGATTCCTTGGATGCTCGCAAACCGCGACGGATCGGATCCACCGCCCAGCCGGCTGATCAGCCGACCGATCACGGCGTGGTTTCGATCCGCTGCAAAAATGGCATGGTGTATGACTTTGCACTCGACCGTCTGTCGCTACGCGAATCGATTGTGATGTCCCGATCGGTGGAAGACCAAGTCGTCGACCGGTTTGATTGCGATACCTTGGATCTGGTGCTTCGCGATCCGGCCAACCGAACGCTCGTCCGCCGCAGTCCGCTGGACTGGATCGATCGGGTCCGCGCGACCGGCAAACCGGCGATGATCAATTTGTCGACCTATGACTTGCAACTGGCCGCCGAGAGCATCGAATTTGATGCCGTCGGCGGATTGCTGCGTGCCGAAAGCGACACCGACGAGAGTACACCGGGCGCTAGCCAACAGGGTGTGCAGATTCGTCGCGGCAACGTCCAGGCACACCTTGCACGACTGGCCTATCAGTTCAACCCCGATGCACCCAAAGAAATCGGAACCATTGATGCCATGGGCGCAGGCCTGGTCACGATCAATGACCCCGCATTTGCCCTGCGTCACCTGCAATGGACCGAAGGTTTCAATCTAGAACCACTTAGCCGCGCGACGGTTGATGCGGTCAAACAAAAACAGGAACAAAGCAAGTTGGGGCTGCGAATCGATGGCGCTGTCGAAGCCCGCCTAGCCGATGGCGGTGTGATCCAAGCCGGATCGATCGAAGGCGTTTTGAAACCGCACTATGTGGATGAACCGACCGGCCATGATCTGGCATCGACCTCCGATTCCATTTCACCTCCCCAGCCCGAGACGGAATCCAAGCTGACGTTGATCCCCGAAGTCTTTCATGCCAGCAACGCGGTCTCGATCAATTCCAATCAGATCCTGGCCAATATGAATCAACTCAGTTTGTATTTTGAACAGGCCGCCG
The DNA here is from genome assembly GCF_024129865.1 of Stieleria tagensis. Classification (GTDB taxonomy): domain Bacteria; phylum Planctomycetota; class Planctomycetia; order Pirellulales; family Pirellulaceae; genus Stieleria; species Stieleria tagensis. Next base: position 33,043 of record NZ_JAMYFE010000099.1, read on the forward strand.
ATCTGGCCAATCGCGCCCCGTCGGCCAACCTGATGAGCGGATCGCCGGGACAATCACGTCCCAAACCCAAAGGGATCCTGGCCGGTCTGGTCAGTCAACCGGAATCGACCGATCAGCTGCGGACTCCCGTGGCACGTCCACGTCCGACCCTCTCAGGCGATCTCGTGTCTGCCCTGCTGTTGCTGACACCACACGGGATCGAGGCCAAAGATCTAAGCATCAATGGCAACGTGTTCGTCAAACACCAGGTCGAATCCGGCACGCAAGTCTTGCCCGTTGAAATGAACGGCGACTCGCTGCGTCTGCAGGGCATTGCAGCTTCCCAGGCGTCCGGGCGCAACTACTTACAACTCGGCAGTGGTCCCCAGTCGCCGGCACGACTGAAAATGGGTGACGGGTTTTTCGTCGGACCCATGATCAAGGTTTGGCCAAACGAAAACGTGGTCCAGGTCAGCGGGGCCGGAGAGCTCAAAATCCCGACCGAGATGCTGCCGACCAAGTCACGCTCCAACGTCACGCAGCAGCCCGACCGAGGCTCAAAACTGGAATGGGTCAGCGCACCGCATTGCCGCTGGGGTGGTGAGATGCAATTCGATGGTCAATATGCGGAGATCACCGGCGGCGTGCAAATCGACACCGAATTAATCAATGGTGACGAACCCTGGACGGCAACGATGACCGGTGACGCGATGGAGATTGCACTGACCCATCCGGTTGAACTGCTCGATCGAACCACGATGGCAGCCGCCGAAATCGCGACAATCAATTTGGTGCAATTGAACCGACAACCAGTCACTGTCCGCGCCGAACAACTTGCCGTTGATCAAACCCCCAAAGCACGACACTTGATCACAGCCAACCGCCTGGAGTTCACCCCCGGCGCAGGCGGCCAATTTCGTGGCCTTGGCCCCGGATGGTATCGAGGTTGGTTGCTGACAAACCAAAGCAATTCGATTCTGTCGGCCGATGTCGCGGTGACGGAAAATCGCGGACGCCAAGTCCTGCAGGGAGTGCACCTGACGTTCCGGGAAGAATTGCAGGGCGACTTGGAAAACGAAACCTTGGCGTTCACCGGTGGCGTCCGCAGTGGCGTTCGTAAACTTCAGTCCTGGGACGAAGTCGTGGACGTAGACCAAATGCAGCGTCTGGCGGTCGGTGAAATGACGATGGATTGCCAGCGACTTCAGTTCGGAATCACACCCGGCGTTCCCGATGATCTGCGGCGTCTGCCGGGGATGCCCACCCCTTGGGAAATGATCGCCCAAGACGGAGTGATTGTGCGGAGCAACACTGCCGAGCGGGGCTTGATCCAAGGCAACGCGTCGCGCGCCTCCTACGTCTCCAAACAATCTCGATTGTTGATCGAAGGCTCCGCACAACGAAGTGCGATGGTCAAACAAACGCTTCCCAGTGGCGAACAGGGCTTCCAAATGCGGATGCCACGACTGGCAATCAATCTGAAGACCTACGAGACAGAAATGATCATGGAAGACGCCCAGATCGACCGCCTGCCGCAACGCTGATCCAATCTGCAACGATCATTCGCTGCAATCCAGATTCGCCGTTGAGACGTTTCGAAGCCAGCGTTCGCGGGCGAGGACTTGGTTTTTTCAACCCGACGCGTGACAGCTATCGATCTAGTCTTCGAAGGCAAATCAGCATGAAAATGGTAACCCGAAGCGTGAGTTTTGAAGTTGCGCTAAACAGCCTCTTCAACTCAAACGACTCAGCGATTTGCCGCTTCGATCTCTGTACTCTCCCGC